>CAIVZM010000084.1 GCA_903910385.1 uncultured Armatimonadota bacterium | reverse complement strand
GAACCGGTTGCAATCAGATACATCTTGCTCCCTTACGTACTGTCTCCGCCTCGGAGTCGGGGACAGCGAGTTCACCCGATGTCGATTATGGCGATTATCAGGAGATCGATGGTGAAGCGGTCGCCGCTACTGTCAGAACGTTGCGTTCGATCAAGGTAGATACCTGACCCTCTTTGAGGAGGAGCAATGATGTTTGAAAAGACTATGCTTCCAAAGTCGATCCAATGTTTGCAGGATTATTCGCTGACGAAGTTCATTGCAGACCTGATCGCTGGTATTACCGTTGGTCTCGTCGCCTTGCCACTGACGATGGCGTTCGCCATATCGTCCGGCGTCCTCCCGCAATCGGGTCTCTATTGTGGCATCCTCGCCGGCTTCCTGATATCTGCAATCGGCGGTTCCCGTTGTCAGGTAGGCGGTCCGACTGGCGCCTTTGTCGTCGTGATCTCAGGAATTGTCGCGAAGTATGGCATGAACGGTCTCCTGCTCTGTACACTGATGGCAGGAGTGATTATCGCACTACTGGGCATAACCGGGCTCGGATCGGCGGTAAAGTTTATCCCACGTCCAGTCATCGTCGGATTCACCAATGGCATTGCGATGCTAATCGCGAGCACGCAAATTAAGGATTTTTTCGGACTCAATATCGCGCATGTCCCGGGTGATTTTCCTGGCAGGATGTCGACGCTACTCGCGCACGCAAATACTTTCTCCATAGCGACAACACTGCTTTCAACCGTCGCGTTGCTTTCAATAATCGCCATAATCCGTTTTGCACCCCGGTTGCCGGGTTCGCTCGCCGCACTGTTTGGCGCGACGCTTCTGACTTATCTTTTCTCATTGCCAGTAGAGACGGTGGGGTCACGTTATGGCGGTATACCATCGGGACTTCCACACTTCATACCTCCCGTACTTGACTGGCATCTGATATCGGTTTTGCTGCCCTCCGCCGTCACCGTCGCGATGTTAGGTTCCATCGAATCGTTGTTGTCGGCAACGGTAGCGGATCGAATGAGTGGAGACAGGCATAATCCTAATGTCGAACTGATCGCTCAGGGCATCGCCAATATCGTTTCTCCATTGTTTGGCGGTTTGCCCGCGACGGGAGCGATTGCAAGGACGGCGACCAACATCCGTTCCGGAGCGCAGACGCCAGTTGCAGGGATGATACACGCGCTTGTTTTGCTGGCAATTCTACTGTTTGCGGCGCCACTTGCACGATTCATCCCACTTGCGGTTCTGGCGGCGATTCTTTTCGTCGTCGCCTACAATATGGGAGAGTGGGGCGAAATCCCCCAATTACTGAAGTTGCCTTGGACGGATCGCGCTGTATGGGCAACCACCTTCGGGTTGACGGTCTTTGCAGATTTGACAGTCGCGGTTATGGTGGGCATGATTCTGGCGGCGCTCCTTTATATACGTAAGGTGACGATGACCACGACAGTCACCGAAGTGACCGAAGAATATATCGAAGCAGCGCGAGTGCACATTCTTCAGGACAAGGATATACCAGATAATGTCGCCATCTTCCGGATTCACGGTCCTTTTCTCTTCGGCGCCACCGATAAACTTGATGAAATCGTTCAGCGTATTTCGGAATTGCCACCGGTCGTAATCCTGCGTCTGAGGAATATGACCGCAATCGACGGGACGGGTATTCAGGCTCTCGAAGATTTTGCCTTCAGTTTGCATAAGGCGAACCGCACTCTCTTGTTGTGCGGCGCAAGGGAACAACCCGCCAGTTTGATGCATAAAGCGGAATTTGCGCGACATATCGGGTCAGAGAATATATGCGACAGTATCGATACCGCTCTTGATCGCGCAAAAGTTATTCATTCGCAGGGGAGTAACCTCAGCCATCCCAACGTGTGATTGGTTGCGCCTCCGTATTTTTAGTGGATTCCCAAAAAAAATTGTGTCGTTTACCTGCGCCATGCTGTCTCAGGATAAGGTAGCATTCCAGAGCGACTGAAATGCTGTAAATCGGGCAGAGGAAATCCGGCGATCAAATCGCTATTTCTGGGGAGAATGTTTCGGTATGGCGTATTTATCAGGTTTATCGCGGAGAATGATAGTCGGCGTTCTTGCGATTTCGATATTGGCTGTAGCGCCGATAATCGCATCGCGTACGTGGGCTATCGAGAGCGCCGTCATTACAAACCGGGACGGAAATGAACTTTCCTCGTTGCAGTGGAGCGATCTTAACGGCAAGAATTACGGATCGGAAAACCTTTCGTCCGTAAAGGCGACAACCTTCTTGTTCACTTCCACCCAATGTCCGATTGCCGGGCGTTACGGGGCGCGATATTCTGCCATCGCAAAGGAATACGTTTCCCGAGGCATCGCTTTTTTCCTTGTCAACTCCAATCAATCGGACTCGAAGCAATCGTTTCAGAATTGGGCGAAGGCGCGAAACCTGACACTGCCGCTGGTGCGGGATGAAAATCATGCGCTTGCGGATCGGTTGAATGCAACTACCACCCCGCAGGCGATCGTCTTGGACTCAACCGGGAAAATCGCCTATCTGGGCGCCATAGACGATAATCAGGATGCGACAAAGGTGACCCGTCAAGACCTGAAAAACGCTCTGGATGATATTCTTTCCAGTCGCGAGGTGAAACGTCCCCGGACACGCGCCTTCGGATGCGCAATCTTCCGCGACACGCCAATTGTCGCGACGACAAGCGCCGTGAACGCAAAAGTCACTTACGCAAAAGATATCGCGCCGATTCTCCAGAAAAACTGCCTTTCCTGTCACCGTTCCGGCGATGTCGCTCCCTTTCCATTGGAAAACTACGAACATGCGCGGCAGTGGGCGAGCGCAATCAAGGAATACACGGCGCGTCGTTTGATGCCACCGTGGAAAGCGACGCCGGGTCATGGCGAATTTCATGACTCCCGCTGGCTCACTGATGATGAACTCAACAAAATCGCCGTCTGGGCGGATAATGGGACGCCCGCCGGCGATCTGAAACAGACACCGAAACCTCCGATGATGGCAAAGGCAGGGGATTGGCAATTAGGAACGCCGGACCTTGTATTGCAACCGACCAAACCTTTCAGTATTGAAGCGGAAGGCAAAGACATCTACCGGAATTTCGCGTTGCCCGTTGACTTCAATGAAGACCGTTACATCTCCGCTTTCGATTTTCAACCGGGTAATCGCGCTATCGTCCACCATATCATCGCCTATATCGATGTGTCTGGGAAGACCGTCGCAAAACGCGAAGGTAAGGAATCTCAACCGGGATGGTCAGTTTCAGGTGGCGGTTCTGGAATTGAGGATGATGACTGGGGAAGCGGCTGGGCTCCAGGCATGAACCCACGACGGTTACCGGACGGAGTGGCTGTCAAGATTCCTCGTGGCGCAAAATTAGTGTTGCAGGTGCATTACCATAAGTCAGGTAAACCGGAAACTGACCAGAGTAAAGTAGCGCTTTATTATGCCAAATCGCCGGTAACCGGGGTAGTGAAGACCGCGCCTATCGGCAATGTACTCTTCAACCTCAAACCAAACGAGGACAATCAGGTCGTCAAGGCTTCCATGGTCTTACCCTATGACGCTCAGTTATGGGCGATCATGCCTCACATGCACATGTTGGGCAAAGAAATGAAAGTGTGGGCGGTATTCCCGGACGGTACGGAAAAATCCCTCATATGGGTCAAAAACTGGGAATTTAACTGGCAGATGGCGTATCGTTACCGTGAGCCGATGATCCTGCCACGTGGGACTCGTTTGAATCTGCGGGCGCTTTACAATAACACTGCAAGTAACGCTAACCAGCCTTCGAACCCTCCACGTTCTGTCACATACGGCGAACAGACGACAGATGAAATGTGCTTTGCCTTCCTGAGTTTCACCCGCATGGATAATACGAAGCAATCGGCAAGCCTGCGTTGAGTCAAGCTTCATAAAAAGAAGCTCCTTCCTCGCCTTACCGGCAAGGAAGGAGCTTCCTTTTTGATATCTTTACAGGCTTTTATGGACGCAAGCTTTCAATTTTTCCAGTCCTGTTCTCGCAACGCTCAGTGGATCCTGTTTGTAATAATCCGCATTGAATAGCTCCAGTGAGAGCGCGCCGGTGAATCCGATATCGCGCAGGATTCGGAACAGGCGTGTCAACGGCGCTATGCCATCACCAGGAAACACGCGGTCGGCATCCGTTATTTCGTTCGGGCGAATCGCCGGGTAATCATTGACATGGAACATGGGCAGGAGATCGCCATTGAGGAAACGTAAACCGGTAAGCGGGGAACCACCCTTGTACAGGTGGTAGATATCAGCAAGAATGATGGCATCAGGATGGTCACACTCGGTAGCGATTAATGCCGCTTCTCCCAAATGGTTAAGATTTTTGGAGAATCCCCACACTTCTATCAAGGGAGTAACGCCGATTTCTTCCGCGACGCTCATCAGAGACCGGTACCGCTCGGCGGCGGCGAAGAGGTCTATTTTGGGCGAACTGGCGTCATGAGCGCCCCACGGCGGAGCCGCCACTCGTTTGCTGCCAATTCGGGCGAGCAACCCCATTGCATGACGCGCTTTCTGCATACCTTCCTTACGTTGCGCTTCATCGTCCACAATCCATTCAAAGAAACCGATTCCGCCTTCCACCGTCATACCCAGATCGCGGATACGCGCATTGAGATCATGCAGATCGCCGCCGGTCGATGCGAACTTTTCAATCTCATCTACCCAGGGCTCAATCGCTTCATACCCTGCTCCAGCGGCGATATCAACGAGTTCTGGTAACGACAGATTATGACCGCGCAGGGTGCTGGTATTGAGGCAGTACCGGAACGGTTCTCGTTCTCCACGTTCAAACAAATCGGGAAAGGGCGCGAGATTTTCCTCCTGCACAGGGTCGCCGGACTCACGGGTCATGGTGGGCGGTTCCAATGTCGTTGTCGGGCTGAAGTAAGCAGGGTAGCGAACGGGGTGGTTCATGAGGGCGTCATAACTCCTTTCGGGCGCTATCGCCCGCCCGATTATATCGCAATGCGCTGAATTTTGAACAGTTCCACGCCACGCAGTGAAGAGGAAAGGGAGTGCACTTCTGGACTCCCAGTGGTCAGGTGCGGAAACGTGAGATGATACCGGCGATCAAAAGTAAGCCAAAACTCAGAACAACCACCGTCGCCGCTGCGGGAAGATCCGCCACGAAGGAGAGATATAAGCCTAAGGGCGTTGGTATCATCCCGGCAATGATGGAGACAGCGAAAGCCGTACCCATTCTCTTTGTCAACAGGAGCGCTGTCACAGGAGGAATGATCAGCGAAGCGAACGTCATTAAAACCCCGACGGTATGAATGGCGAAGGCGATCGTCAGTCCGATACTAAGGTACAACAACATATCCCATAATCGCGAGTTATAGCCTGATGCCGCCGCGGTATCGGGATCGAATGCGACAAAAAGGATTTCCTTGTAAAAGGCAAAGTGAAAGACCAGTACCAGACCTAACGCGAGTGCAGTAACGGCGACATCGCTTGTGGTAACGGTCAGTATGTTGCCAAATAGCAAATCCAGGAGGCTTCCCTCGCCGCTGGCGCTTTTGGCTATCATCAACACGGCGGAAGCGGAGGCGACGACATATCCGATACCAATGAAAGCATCCTGCCGGATTCTTCTACCGCCCCATCGCACC
Source organism: uncultured Armatimonadota bacterium (assembly GCA_903910385.1). GTDB lineage: Bacteria > Armatimonadota > Armatimonadia > Armatimonadales > Armatimonadaceae > CAIVZM01. The sequence goes on along the minus strand of CAIVZM010000084.1, from coordinate 63,501 downwards.
GAGAAGAGTGCAACCCCTGCCAGCATGGTTAAAACAGAACCCAGCATCGGCGCGATTCCGGTTAGTAAGGATAAGGCGACTCCCGCCGAGGACATTTCCGCCAGCGCCACTCCGACAAAAACGATTCGGCGGAGCACCACATAAACGCCCAGAAAGGCGCAAAATCCGCTGACCAGCAAACCTGCCAGCAAGGCGCGTCGCATGAAATCAAGTTTGAATACATCCCAGGGCGACTTGCCTGTACTGGTATCGTTATTCTGCATGACTTCGACTTCATCTGCGGAACCCGGGGTCGACAGCGATTTTGCCCCCTTGCTAGCCGGGGAAACTGGGGATGGTGAAGCATTGGAAGTCGTTTCCCGAGAACTTTTCGGCGCCAGCGATGGATCTAACCCTTCGGTCGGCGGGGGTGGAGCGGGAGCGGTGTGATGATCGTCCCCCGGAGCGGGAGACTGAATATCACGGGACGATGGCGGAGCAGTAGCGGGATCCATGCCTTCCAACGGCGGAGGCGGCGGAGGCGCAGCAGGTTGCGCCAATGCCCTACCCGGATTCAGAAATAAGGAGATCGCCAAAGCGACGGTCGTCAATACCATGCCGATTACCGTCGGCGCATGATTCGCGTAGCGTTTCACAGCACTACCCGCTTTCCCCCAACTTCGAGAACTTCAAGCGGTAAATCATAGAGTCGCTTGAGTGTCTGAGGCTCGATCACCTCATGGACTAGGCCCATCGTAAATTGCCCGCCACCCACGATGGCAACCTGATTCACATGGTTCACTACGACATTCAGCATATGAGAGACCATCAATACTAGAAGACCTCTTTCATGATGTAAACGGTCGATTAATTCCATAGTCGCGTGTTCGGCGGCGATATCCATGTCATTGGTCGGTTCATCGAGCACCAGCACATCCGGGTCTGATACTAAAGCACGCGCCATCAACGTCCGTTGCTTCTGCCCACCGGAGAACTCGCGGAAGAGGCGATGCGCGAGTTCGGGGACGCCGACCTGCTCCAGAGCGGACAGAGCAAGAGCGCGATCGGTTGCTGTCGGGCGACGCAACAACCCCATATTCCGAAAACGCCCCATCAGGACGATATCTAGAGCGGACAGGGGAAACTGGTCATCCATCGTCTGCGCTTGCGGGACATATCCGAAGGTCAGCTTTTCTCGATGACGCACGATTTCACCCGATTGCGCGGGTAGCGCCCCGAGTATCGCCTGCAAAAGGGTAGTCTTTCCCGCGCCATTGGGACCGACGATACCGATATAGTCCCCGGAACGCAAAGAAAAATTCAGATTTTGCAGGATGAGCCGACTTCCATAACCCAGCGTCACATTCTTGAACGTCAGCAACGGATCGCCGATCCCATCGTTGTTAGCGGTTTGCTGACGGTTATGGGAAGCGGGAACTTGAGGGCGCGTGATCGTTTCCGGCATTTATTGCATCGCTTTCTTGAATCCGTTCACGATGGCGTCCATGTAGTTAAAATAATCTGTTGTCCCCAGCGACCCAATGGAATAGGGGACTACAGCCACACTGCCCCCCATCTCTTTCGCCACCAGATCAGCGAATCGGGTGGGATAAATAGAAGGAACGACGATGCCTTTGACGCCTGCGGACTTCATGGAAGCGATCAGGTTGTTGATATGACTGCCGGAAGGGGGAATGCCCGGCTTCGGCTCAAGATAACCGAAGGCTTTTAAGCCAAACTGACTCAGGAAGTACACCCACTCGTCGTGATAAGCGACCACCGCTTTGCCCTGAAACGGCGCGAGTTCCTGCTTCCATGCCTTGAGTCGCTGATCGATCTGAGCGCTGAAACGTGCATAATTGGCATCATAGGTTGCCGCGTTTTTAGGGTCGATTCCGCGCAAGCCGAGATCAATCTGGTACGCGATAACTTTGGCGTTGCCCGGATCGAGCCAGTAGTGCGGGTTCCCAAAGACATGGATATCTCCTGAAGCGCCGGAGATATTCGTGGAGGGCACTTCCTTCTTTCGAATCAATCGACCTGCATCTACATAACCCACGCCGCCCGGCTGCGCTTTCGGATTACGTGCGGCGTTATTGACGGCATCCGCCCATTGATCCATATCCAGACCAATGCGAACGAAGAGATCTGCATTCTTGACCTTCACAACATCTGTTGGCTTCGCCTCGACTTTGTGATAGTCCTGATCTGGCTTCGCCAGTGAGGTCACCTGCACAAGATTTCCGCCGACTTCGCGGGCGATAGCCGCCAGTTCCGGAGTGGTGGTGACGACCTGAACAGTGGCGTTCGCGCCGCTCGACGAGAATATAAACACGGCGCAAAAGGCCGTTAGAACCAAGTTTTTCATATCAAAATCCTTATAGCAGGGGGCAACCGTCCCTGTCTCGTTCTGGAGAAAAAGAAGCTATTCCAGATTGTGCGTATGCGGCCCGGCTCCGAAGACGAATTGGAAATGGAGTTCGTCAAAGTTTTTCTTGCCCGGTCGGTCGCCGTGAATATACTGGAGGCGGAAAAACGTCGCTTCAGTGAGAGCTTTCGTTCCGATCAGCGAGATGCCCGATTCTCTACCGTCGGCAAACGGGAATGCGCTGGAATCGTATCGCAGACCCACGGATGTCAGTGGATCGACACGCTGTTCGGCGAACAGGTAGTACCCTGTCGCTGTCTTCCGGAAATCGCCGTCCCGCTGATTGTGCCAGAGATACTCACCACGCAACAACAGACGCTTTGCTCCCGCAGATTCTTTACGGTAAGTAAAATCGAGCCCGGTGATGGTGATTTGCGGCCGGACGAGCGGTCTGTCCCCTCCATTATCGTAAGACAGACCCCTTCCAGCGGCTATCGATCCCCCGAGTTCGGCGCTACCTCCGAGAATTTCATTCGCCACTACCAGTCGCGCCGTCCCGAATTTATCTTCGAGTCCATTTCCGGATGTCGTGACAATCTCGTCTGATGATCCACCCGGTCGTGTTATACTGTCGCTCTTAACGCTCTGTGTGTACAGTCCCGCATCCAGTTGCGCGAAGACTTTGCCCGTCGGCAAAAGATAAGAAAGATAGGCGCCATCTCCAGTAAGGCTCTCCGGGGATACCAGATTATTCAGAACATACGGTTGAACGGCGTAATGCCACGAATGGGGATGCAACTGATTGGTTCGACCAAACGGAACTTTGCGCCGTCCCAGAGTCGCAGAAAGTGGCAGGCGAGCGATGTTCAAATTCTGGAAGGTAAGATAGGCTTCTTCGACCGACACGCCGCCATCGCCATCGAAAACGATAAAACTGTCCAGCTTGATTTGCGGATAGACATAACTCTGTATACCGACTTCCGCCTGATCGAGTCGGAGACGATCACGGGCCTGATCGCGCTTGTCTGTGGAGAGATGCCCTCTGAAAATGCCGTTGAAGGAAATATCCGGCAAAAGAAGATAACGACCGCCGCCCGCATTTCCGCTTCCTCCGGCGGTCGCGTTTCCGGTTGGGGACGTTGCATTACCCGGGGGTGTGGTGGGTGCAGGAGTGATATCCTGCGTCGCTGTGTCGCTTTCCATGGGAGGGGGAGGCGGCGGGGGTGGTTCCTGAGCGCTTGCTGCAGGTAAACCGCTGGTGATAAATGCCCCAATCACAATTGTCCACATGGCGATCGTTCGTCTGCCGAGATGCGGATACGGTGAGTCGATCAAAATAACGCTCCTGATACGAAATGAATCGGTCATGTTCCGTCGTGGACGGATCACAAGATAAAAAGAAGAATGCCAGCCAGATGCTCAAGATGGAGCGCTCTGCTCGTCTTGTGGTTGGTCACTGGCGGAAAAGTCAGGAGCGAAAGGGTGGGGCGCGTAAACTGCGATGAGGAACGGAAAGAAGACAAAAAGGAGAATCCGACTCGGCAGGCGCGACAGCGTTATAGGCGCCGATGAATTGATCGAGCGTCGCCGGAGCGGTCGGTGTGATGAAAGTGAGGTTGTGGTAATCGCAAAGAAAGCAGTTGGGGGTAACGGACAGAATGCTCTGGGCGGCAGTCAAACTCTCAGGACATGCTTTGGAATCTCTATCATGATCATGCGGAAGCGTCGCCAATAAGGAAATCGCCGCGAAAAACGTGGCGATTAGCAGGGCAAGTTGTCGATTATTCCGCAAACGACGGAAGGGTGCCATAAAGCGATTACCGGATACCAACACTTTGACCCTGAGAATTTCCCGGGAAAGGATTCAACGAGACTGTTTCAGAGTTGATGGTATTCTATCACAACAAGATATTTCTGAGGAAATAGCGTCGAATAACCAAGCGCAAGGAAATCGCCAAAAGTTCCCGAAGCGTAGTAGAGTGATGAGGTGAAACGAGAAAATCCAAAAGCGACCAGATTAGAGGAAGTAACACTCTGTAAGCAAAAGCCGACGACCGGATTCGAACCGGTGACCTGCTGTTTACGAAACAGCTGCTCTACCACTGAGCCACGTCGGCAACAGTCGGAAGTTTATCATAAATCTCCCTCACCCGCAATTCCTGACTGGCTGTGAACTTGCTAATGGTATGCCAGTCAGGAATCAGATAGAGTCGTCGTTATTTGTCGGTAGAGACAGGAACCGGTTCTGAAGGAGTCTCTCCCCCTTCGCCAACCCCCCAACCGCTCAGGCGTTCGGTCGTACCGTCTGCATAAACGATGGTGGTATTGCCAAAGGCATCCCAGATGATGGTGACCGGTAGTCCGGGGTCTGATCCAGAGATAGCGCCACGACCGGAACCATCGGCATTATAGATATAGATCGCCGTATAGCCATCTGATCCAGAAGTGCGCGTCCCACCGCTACCGTTGGCGCGAAAAGAACCGGAATTCTCAAACCAAACACCCCCCGTGAGTTCTGTTCGTGAATGCCATGTGTAATCGCCCGCACCGGTCCAGGAACTGGCTCCCTTATCACTAAAGCTATCGTTGTAGTGATTCTCATACGTCATGCTTCCGGAATAATCTGTATTCGTGACGCTTTTCGAGAAACCGTGCGACCCTGCCAGAGTTCCTGCATTGAATTCGTACGTAGATTCATAGATCTGAGGGAACGTATTAGAATCCACCGCATAGGTTGTTTCGATTTTACCGGCAGGTTTCGTTTTCGCTTCGTCCTCAAACAAGAGGTAAACACTCTTGCCAGACAAATCATCGATCGCTACCCAGAGACCTAAATAGTAATCGAAATAGAATTTGGGTGCAGGTATATTGTCATCGGGCAGGGGAGAATCTGGTGGAAGCGTCATTCCATCGCGGGCAGCCTGTCGAGAGATACGGGCGATATTCGTCGCTCGTGACTTTCGGGGCGTCATCGCTACATCTCGGAAGAAAGAGTTCAACCGGGGATGCGAAGCAGCCGAAGTCGTCGGGGAACCATTTCCGACACCAGATTCACTTCCCTTCGGAGGGATTGGCGTATTACTCCCAAAACGCGAATTGAAGATGCCATTAAAGTGGGGAGCAATACCAGAGTTTTGATAACCGGACTGTGATAATCCGTTTACCACCATTGAGTGCATATTTTGAACACGAGCGCGAGTCACATCTGTTGGCGTACGGGCTTTCTTGCTGGTTCCGCCGCCATTGGAACCTCCGCATCCCGCCAGAATTAGGGCAACGGCGCCGGCTATAAACGAAATGCAGGTACGACCCACGCGAAATAAACTGGTTTCCATAAAGAAGCTTTCCTGATTTGTCGTAATCGGCTATTCTCAGCCAGGAGAGGAATTGAAAATGGTAGCCAACCATTCGATTAGAACATCCATTAGCTGTAAGGCTTCATGTTTCGCGCAAGATTTATCGTATTTCTTTGCAAGGCGTTCCTGTTAACAAGACACAAAACCTTTCCGGTTTGGCGAGAGTGCAAATAGTCACGAAGTCAGAAATATCGATATTGATGGATTGAAAAGGAACAAATGACCATTAACACGCATTCATCGGACCCGGAAAAGACGCCCACCGGAGATCAGTTCATTTCAAAAGGAATCGACGATTCGGATTGTGCCGGGTCGTCGATTCCAGAAGACCTCACCCCGGCGCAGTTGTTGCACTGGCGAGACCGTCTGATAGACATTCGTGACCGAATCTCCCTGGCGCGTCTGAAGTACGTCATGCCGCAAATGGGTTGCGGTTCGCCGGGAGACCATTTGTTGATCGAAGCTCAGGAGGGCCTGTTACCAACGATCAGGTCTCTGGGAATTGTAGCTCGAAAAATTGGTCTTCCTGAACCGAAAGGACGATCCGAAGAAGATTCGTTCTCTCTTACCGAGTGGAACGCTCTGGATACGCCGAATGCGCGAGCATTGCTGGAAGCGTTGGAGCGAGCGCAGGAATTAGCGGAACGAGTGGATGCGGAGCGGGGGCATAGCCTGCCTGAGGACATTCCCCTGCAACCGGGCGAAAGCCGTGGTTGCGATATTGCTGAGGAACTCTCCTACATCAACTTGCGCCTTCGCTCGGAAATCCACCCTCGTCGAGGACGTGATTGAACGCCAGCGACATTTCCGGGATGAACGAAAGGGGAAATGCTTGATGGTATTCAGTCCGTAATCCGTGCGCCACCCGTCGCCCAGCGAATTTCAGTCGCCTGCGCCGCCGCAATAAGCAAATCGCAAATCGTTGCAGAGGCGTTTCCCCCTCGTGCCTGAGCGTGACGCTCGATAATACGTGTAGTGCGTTCATCGCACCGAAAATGAAACTTGAACTCCGTCAGAGAGCGATAGCCCGGTTTACGAATCGGGCAGGCGGACGCTTTCTCAAAACGCTGGATTGCTTCCCGTATCACTCTGCTCGTTTGATAGCCGATTCGAGCAGAGGGATCACGCTTCATTCGTTTTTCCCGATCCCGGGTACGGAGTCGTTTGATGGCGCGGACTACCGCCATGTCCATACGGAACCCAAGCAGACGTGATGGCCCCAGTCGCGATTGCGGCCCGCGGGGCGGTTCATCCGGGGCGTATTCGCCTCTCGCCCGTGCGGCTACTTTCTGTCTCAATTCATACGCGTGACCATAAAGCCGCTGATGGAGTCTGCAGGTCGCACAGAATCGAAAACCTTCGGTTTTGTCCCCGCCGAATAGGGGCGTTCCGCAGCGGGTGCAACGTCCATTTTCCGCCCGCCAGCGTCGTTTTTCCTCCGGCGATAATCGGGCATCCAGACGCGCCTGTTTCGCCTCCGGAGTGTATTCTTCGGGAGAGGCGATTTTCCGGGCATGATGCCGGGCGCTATTATCGCGTTTTTTTTGAGCGCAGACTCCGCAAAATACCGAAGTCGGTCGAATGCCGTCCCGCGCTTTCCCGCACTGAATGCACAATCCCTCCGCCTTCCGCTCCGCCTGTTTCGCTTTTGATACCATGGATCACGCTTCCCAATATATAATTACGAACTCCATCACCAATGTGGAAGCGGGAAAGGGAAATCGCAGCCATTTCACACGAATCTATATCAGGATTTTTTGTTCAATAGTCCCTTAAGTTTTTCCGGTAGTTCCTCTGATTTATGCGATTCGAGGAAATCCCATTTTCCGAGCTTGCCCCAGTGGTTCACCGCAGAAAGCCATCGTTTCGCCCCTTGGTGTTTTGTGGCGCTTTCATTGTTGGGCATACCTTTAACTTCAAGCAGTAGGTTTGTACCATCCCTCAGACGAACGATGTAATCAGGTTCATACATACGCGATATACCCTCATGATCGGTATAGGGTATTAACAGGAAAGGGCGGTCATTACGAACATAAAACTCTACAAGGTTGTGCTGCTGTTCCAGATAGAAACTTGCAGTCTGCTCCCAGGAGGAATCCAACACCACCGCCTCAACATGGGAGCGCACCGTACTATGAACGGGGCGAGTAGTGGTAAAATCTACATCAGCGGTCGTTCCTGTAGGCTTGAAGCGATTCAAAAGAGGAAGCAATGGAGCTTCTCCTTGCGCTGCGTTAGGTTCGATGGCGGCAAGCATCCGTTGAACGATCAGCCTAACATAAGCGTCCAGACCCAACTCCCGATAATCGCATCCGTTCCAATGGATTTTCGTATCTACAAAGCGATGGACAATGCGCAACACTTGAGGAAATAATTGGTGACGAGCGTAACCGCGCATTTTGGGAGCGCCACCGATAGGAGCCATTGCGCCTTCGCCTACCAGAGCAGCGACCACTTGGCGGGCAATTTCAAATTCAATCTGTTGCAGGTGATTCGCGGCATAATAAGCGTCACGATTCTGTTCGATAAAATCGCCGAATCCCTTGCCCGATACCGTTCCCTCGGTATAGCCAGTAGCGATCCGCAAGAAAACAGCAGTTGGTTCTCGCGTTGGCTCAATGCTGACCGGTTCCATATCCGCCACATTGGCGCGGATCAATGGCTTATTCAGCGCATACACATACCCTTCGACATTAGGAAACTGAATCTCGTATTGCGCCCGTTCAGGCAAAGCGCGAACGCGAATGACGGGCGGCGGCGGCGGAGTATTCGATTTCTTGCCCTTGTAGGGAATGACGGAAAAAGGAATGCCATACACATCGACATACTCCTCAGGCAACAATCCACTGATCGGATCGGGGTGATAATTCATGCGGCGTAACCCACGACCAACTACCTGTTCGCACAACAATTGACTGCCAAAAGCGCGGAGTCCCAGAATATGAGTTACATTGTTAGCATCCCATCCCTCGGTAAGCATCGCGACGGAAACGACGCATCGAACATCCTGCCCCGGTTTCCCACGTTTCCCGACCGTATTGACGATTTCTCGTAAATTGTCATCTTTGTCCAGAACTTTGCTATCGATGCGTAATGTGCGAAGAACTCCCTCACGATTGGAGAAAAGTTCGGGAAAGACTTTGCCGTCGCTATAGACAGTGCGCTTTTTAAGTTTTTTACCTTTTGTCGGAATGATATCGTCGGAATCGCCATCTTCAGTAATATCATCAGCATCAGGGATATCCTCCGTCTCGGTTTGTCCGGAAATACGCTCGAAAAAGAGTTGCGCTATATCCGTATTATCGCAAACCAGAATCATGCAGGGCATAGTTTTGTCAGCAAGGTCGCTGGCGTCCCGAATGCTCTCGAATTGCGCTTTGTACTCGCCCGCTAATGTCTGCAGAGCGCCTTCCGCTCTGTCCCAAACCACTTCAGGCTTAGGGCGTTTATTGCTCAAGCGCTGGTCAGCAGCCAATTTGTCTGTTATATTGCGCCAAAGTCGGAAATATTTAGGGTCTGGCTTTCCTGTCGTATCGGAGACGGGAAGACGCGGAATTTTGGTGATGCCGCTTTCGATAGCATCCATCAAACCGAAATCGCTGACAATCCAGGGGAACGGTTCGCCCTCCGGGTAACCGCTTCCCGGAATATAGAACGGCGTTGCGGAAAGGTCGATACAACATTGAATTCCAATTGAGCGGTGAATTCGATCAAGCCCCTGTACCCAGACTGTCGCTTCCTCCCGTTCCTCAATATCAGTTGGAGAAAGTTTTAGCTTCTTGATTTGATCCTCGGTCATCGGTGCGGGACGATACGCATGGTGCGCCTCATCGTTCAACACCATAATCGGGCCGCTCTCCGTTAACTCTTTCAGACGATTCCACGTAAATGCAGAATCATCCTCTGCGCCTTTGTTGACAACGCCATAGGACCTACCACCCTCCACATGAGGAGATTCCGGTTTGAAAGCGTGCCAGTTCGTGACCATGACTTTGCCGGTGCGTAGCAAATCTGTATACTGAGGGGGAACCATGTCAAATTCAATATAGTAGTTTTCGCCCTTTGTATCTGTTCTGAGTACCTTCAAACGTTCCAGAATCGTCAGGTTCGGACAACAGATCAGTGCGGCGGCGGGAAAACGTGTATCGCTGGAATTTCTCCCTCGATTACAGAACGCCCAGGTGATGAGCATTCCCATAACCACCGTCTTGCCGCTCCCGGTAGCCAGTTTCGTGCACATCCGGGTCAGAGGAGTAGAACCGCCGCCAGAAGGAACATCGTGCAGTTCGTTGAAATCGGCGTCAGTGAATTCTGGTCGAAAAAGGGGAGTCCCTCGTTTTCCATCTGGTCCAACGCCACGAATCTCATTCAGAAAAATGATCGTCTCGACCGCCTCTATCTGGCAGAAGAAAAATCGGCGTGGGCGATCCGGTCGCGTCCAGTGCCGCAATAACGCTTTCGTTACCCCTGTCGCTCCTTTCCATCCGGACTCTCGCCAGCGCTTCACGTCCCTGCGCAACCGATTGACTAAGACCAATGGACGACGATCCTCTTCCAGTTCCAGCGCTGTTTGGCCTCTTCGATCAATATTGTCCACCTTATACCAGTAAGCGCTTGGGCGACGCCCCGGCTGTTTAGTAGCAGAGGGACCCTTGTACTCCCAGTATGCAGTAGGCTCATGGTAAGGCGAGTTCAATACAGGTTGGTCAACGGGTTGTGTCGGTTCGATTTCACTACTCATAATTTAAAATTGTAATCAGTCGAATATTCATTTCGAAGACTCCTGTTTTTGCAGATTCAGCAGCAGTCTGAGGCGTTGCCAGAAACCTGCCTGCTCAAACGTTTGATCTCGTTTCTTTCGTATTTGATAGTCACGCCATAATTGACGCAAAAGCAAGTCTTTTTCAGCTACCGTCAAGAATTCAGGAAGTTCTTCTTTTTGCAGCCATCCGCCTTCGGATATCCATTTGTCATTTCGGGCTTTTGACTCTTCTACGGTCATACTCATCGATTTTATTGACGCTGGTTTTTTCATGGTGCGTTCATATATCTATTTTATGTTAGACCGCCGAACCCACATAACTTCATTCCCACGAGGATCGATTACTTTCACAGCTATTTGTCTGCCGGGACGGAATGGCAGGGAAACCGTACCGGAAAACGCCGCGAAGATATCCGCATCTATCTTGCCCGTCAAAGCCTTGGCGAGTTTATCCCACGCTTTTTTGTCCGGGAAAAAAGCTTGAGTAATACAAAATGTCCGCCCGTCGTAATCGCCATCGATAAACCAGGCGGCGACCTTGTCCGCCCCGGCGCTACGGACGGAGTTCGTTATCGGATCATAAATATCGACACCCTGCATCTCAACCACGCATTCGCCATCAGCGACATCACGAAGCGCTATACGCGGCGTCCCACTCACCGTAAACAGTTGCGAAGCGGTAGTCGTCTTCAGCAAGTCGCCCATGTTCACGTCTGGTCGGATTTGCGCCATATGAAGGGTCAGGCGTTTGTTCGGATTACTTTGTATACTTGCCTGTGCCGCCGCATCGAAACTGAACGCCGCAAAAACCAGATCAGGACAACCTACCGACGCAGCGGAAAACATTCCATCTTGCACGATGCCATCCACCAGCGGCCCGTATTGAGGTCCCAAAACCACCGCAACGCGGCGAGATGAACCGTCAATCGTCCATTCGCCCTCCGCATGAAGCCCCTCCACATCCGAACGTTCCAGAGAATCGAACTTCACAATTTTATTATTCGGGAAGCGCACTCCGTCGGCGCGAAGCAACCTCAACATCTTTTCGACATACGCCTCTGCGTTCGTCGTTGCCGTGTCAGGATCAGAGCCTGCATCGGTCAACGATGGAACCGATGATTCCGTATCGAATGTTTCCACATCCGTTTCGAATTCATCCACCGGAGAGGAATCAGCGTTCAAATCGATGCTGTCTTCCGCAGGGATCACGCCCTCGACAGTGAATGGGCCAGTAACGCGGGAGACGTTTCGAACAATGTGTGGCTGATCGACCAGTTCTTCCTGTTCGGCGCTATTCGCAATAGTTGCGTTCACGGCATCGCGCTTTTCCCTCCAGACGGAGCGATAGTCATTGAGGGCGTCCCTCAATGACTCCGGCCATTCCGTCGCCGCCTCGAAGGGGACTTCCCAAGCGTACCACCCGGTAAAATCATTGTCTACTGTGGTGTACGGACGGTCGGGGCGATTGTCCGGCGGTAGAACATACCGTCGCCAGTCCGCATCTGATAATGCCGCTTTCAGCTTACGTAAATCATTTCCTATACTCTTTTGCTGTTTGGAAGTCAGCATCGCTTTCGCCGCATCAAGTAACCGTTTTCGTAAAGTGGACGAAAGTAAATCATTCGAATGCAAAATCTGGTTCAGAGAATCTAGCTTCTGTTGTAGAATCGGTTCCCATTTCTCAAAAACCGGGTCTAACGCTGGATTCTGAGCGATAGATTTCAAAGTGATATGCGGAACGGATTTGCAATTGAAGGTGACCGGCCCCGGAATATCCCCGGTTGGATCTTGCAACCATGCACCATCCGGGTTACGTGAAGCGTCTTCCGCAGAGGTGGGGCGCAGTCGGTAATAATCGAAGCGGGCGGTAAGCAATCGTTGGCGGGCGATGGCAAGGGCAACGCGAGAGGTATCACAGGTAATCCAGCGTCTGCCCCATTGCTCTGCCACATAAGCCGTCGTACCACTTCCGCACGTTGGGTCAAGCACCAAATCGCCGGGGTCAGTCGTCATTAAAATGCAACGTTCGACAAGTTTTGTCGCTGTTTGAACGACATACATGATATCCGTAGCACCTCCAGTGTCCGCCCATATATCCGTCAGTGGCGCAACCGGAAAATCCTCTAAAAATCGTACATAACGAACAGTGTTACCAAAGACCCCAATCCGTTCGGTTGCTGCCAATCGATTTAGACCCGCCAAGTTTGTTTTCCACCTTTGCTGACGCACACCTCCTTGCAGAAGAAAATCGAAAATAGGATTCGCTGATTCTGTTGATGTTGGTTGGAATGCTTTAGAACCTTCGACATAGAAAGCGTTATCTTGAAGTTCCTCTTTAGTTTGCGTTCGCCTCTCACCAGACGGTAACTCGATATAACGATATTGTGTATCAGTACCATCCGATTTACGAAGATATAAACTGTGTGATTTCATGCTCTCTCTTTTCTTTGAATACCAGAGGATAAAATCACACGTTCGTGGAACAAGGCTTTGCACTAAACCTCCTGTCTTTTGAACGACAAGAACGGCACAAAAATTCTCTTGATCGAAAACTTCGTCCATAAGGACGCGAACGCGGTGTAGATTTTCGTCGCTTATCTGGACGAATATACTACCACTATCAGACAGCAACTCCTTTACTAAGTAAAGGCGCTGACGCAGGTAAGTAAGGTATGAGTGAACTCCCAGATGCCAGGTGTCACGGTACGCCTTGATCATCTCCGGTTCACGTGTCAGGTCTTCCGCCTTGCCATCCTTAACATCCCGTTTGCCCACCTCACTCTGGAAGTTGGAACCGTATTTGATGCCATAGGGGGGATCCATGTAAACACACTGAACTTTGCCTGTCATACCCTCGCGCCGTGCCAGAGACGCCATCACTGCCAGGGAATCGCCCAGAATCAAACGGTTCGACCATGCCACATCGCTCTGATAAAATCGAAGGGCATCTGATAACTCCTGCTCCGGGTCAGCGAACAGATCACGAGGAACGTCCTCCCGCGCCGCCGTCTTCAAAATCGCCTGTGCGGAGATGCGTTCATGGATATGCAACGCCACCGGATCGACCACGCACGCCGGTTCCTCGCGCTTGCCGCTCCACTCCAGATACGGATCGCTTTGCGCCAGCGCCTTGAGTTCGGTAATCTCTCCGTCTGATAACGTCCTCGTTCCCAAAAGATCGAGTAGTTCCTTTAGTCGATCCGCACGTCCGGTCTGGTCAAACAGTAATCGGGGCGGTAAATGGGGATTATAGGAAAACTTGAGGGTATTTTCTTTAGCAATCTTTCCCTTGGCAGCCAAACCTGCTGGAGGGATATTCTTGCGCTTCACATTCTTGTAACGAAAATCACGGACGCCTTCGCCGCCGTATCAACCTTTTCTGCCATGTCGCCTGCATCTCCACGAAATCGTTTGCTGTATGTCCGATTAAAGAAGTATAAACAGAGAATCGGGTAGCGTCAAGTTTATTTCTCTTTTGTTTCCTTCTGAAATTGGTAGAGCAGGTTCAATGCCTCAATAGGAGACAGCGTCGAAAGATCGAGGCGCTTGATTTCCTCCACAACGGGATGAGCTTCCGACTCGAAAAGGGTCATCTGTAACCGCTCTGAGCGGGGAGTCACCATGCCGGCGACGCCCCCCCGTTCGGAACTGCGCCGGGAACGGTCGCGGGATTCCAGTTCGTTCAGAACTTCTCCCGCCCGCTTGATCACTTCCGGCGGTAAGCCCGCCATCCGGGCGACCTGAACCCCGTAACTTTTGTCTGTACCACCCGCAATGATTTTACGAAGCCAGACAATGCGGTCGCCCGTTTCTTTGACGGCGATTCGGAAATTGCGTATGTTCGGATTGGACTTTTCCAGTTCGTTCAGCAAATGGTAATGCGTTGCAAACAGCGTTTTACATCCCTGCGCTGTCAGATATTCCGCCACCGCCCAGGCGATACTGACGCCATCGAAGGTACTGGTGCCTCGTCCGATCTCATCGAGAATCACCAGACTGCGGTCAGTAGCGTTATTGAGGATGTTCGCCGTTTCGGTCATTTCGACCATAAACGTGGATTGACCCGCCGCCAGATCGTCGTGCGCTCCCACACGGGTAAAGATACGATCAACAATGCCGATCCGTGCATAATCCGCCGGGACGAACGACCCGACCTGCGCCAGAAGGGTAATCAGAGCCACCTGCCGTAAGACCGTCGATTTACCGGACGAATTCGGTCCAGTGATGATATGCAACTGGTTCGATGCATCATCTAGGAACGTATCATTGGGAATGAAAACAACCCCTTCCGCCAGACGCTCGACTACCGGATGCCGTCCGGCTTTAATCTCAATAACGGCGCTTTCGTCCACGATGGGGCGACTATACCGTTGTGCGGACGCTGTTTCCGCAAGCGCGGAAACTACATCCAGTCGAGCGACCGCCTGTGCAACCTGTAATACATCCCCGGAATGCGTGGCGATTGTGTCTCGAATATGGCAGAAGAGGTCGTATTCCCGCGCAACGATCTTCTCTTCCGCGCCCAGCACACGCGCTTCCATTTCCTTGAGTTCTGGAGTAATGAAGCGTTCGCCCTGCGCTGTGGTCTGCTTCCGTATATAATCAGGCGCAGATTTTGCAATCGCCGGTAAATTAGGCTTCGTGACTTCGATATAGTAACCGAAGACCGCGTTATAACCGACTTTCAGGCTTTTGATACCTGTCCGTTCCCGCTCCTGTGTTTCCAGTTCCGCGATCCAGGATTTTCCGCCACGGGACAGACCGCGTAGTTCATCCAGATCAGGGTCGAAACCGTCGCGTATGATTCCGCCTTCGCGCAGGGAAAGAGGAGGTTCATCGACAATCGCCCGAATCAACAGGCTATTAATCTCCGGTAGCGGGTCCAGTTCATCGCACAGCGCCTGCACGGCTTCCTGATCGATCACTCCGGCGCAGGTCGCCAGATCGGGAATCTTTTCCAGCGAGAGTCGTAATGCCAGCAAGTCACGTCCGTTCGCCGTTCCGGTGGAAATGCGCGCGATCAGACGTTCCATATCGGAGACGCCGCGAAGGGCGTCCCTGACATCGCCGCGAACGATAGGATCGGCATGAAACGCCTCGACGGCATCCAGGCGGCGGTTGATCCTTTCCACCGAGAGCAGAGGGGCGTCTAACCATTTCTTGAGCAAGCGTCCGCCCATCGTCGTCTGAGTGGAGTCCAGTGTCGCCAGAAGCGATTTTCCGCGTGCGCCATCCGCCACTCCCTGAGTCAGTTCCAGGTTCCGGCGCGTCGGCGCGTCCAGCGTCATCGCATCCTCTATGGAGTAGGTGGCAAGCGTCCGAATATGGCTTACCGCCCCCATGTGAGTCGCTTTGACATACGTGAGAAGGACGGCGGCGGCCTCCAGACCGGCGGAATAATCATCGCAACCGAATCCGCGCAACGTGGAGACATTGAAGTGCTCCAGCAGTGCGTTTCGTGCGGAACGGGGAATATCTTGACGCGACATCCGGGTGAGGGTGGCAGGGCAACGCTCAGCGATCGCATCGGCAAGGTCGTCCATTTCTTCCGGAACCAGACATTCTGAGGGAGCGATTCGTTGTATTTCGTCGAGGATTTTTTCAATGCCCGTGTCCCCTGCGGACGAAGGAATCTCCGTAATCAGAAATTCACCGGTGGACACATCAACGATTCCAATGCCGCAAACGGGTTGCCCCAGAAGCGCTGCGACCAGATAGTTGTTGGATCGAGCGTCCAGAAGCGAATCTTCCACGAGCGTACCCGGAGTCACCACCCGAGTGACCCTTCGTTTCACCAGACCTTTGGCGAGTTTGGGGTCTTCCACCTGATCGCAAATGGCGACTTTGAACCCCTGACGCACCAACCGTGCCAAATAACGGTCAAGGGCATGATGAGGCACCCCCGCCATGGGAAATTTCTCTGCCATCCCCTGAATATCGCGTCCGGTGAGCGTAATATGCAGTTGAGTGGCAATCGTTTCTGCATCTTCGCCATACGCCTCGTAGAAATCCCCGACGCGCATTAGTAGAATTACGTCTGGTCTTTCCTGCTTGAGTAGAACGTATTGCCGAAGCATCGGAGAAAGTTTTTCGAGTGGTACGGAGGCCATATCTCTATTGTACGGCGCTCCACGTTTGATGACATTCGCTCCGATTAGCATCTATAGAGTGCCTGTTAGAGTTCAGCGAATTTCACCGGGATCGGAATAGTCGTGCGGCGATGCAGACTCCCAGAAGTACGCCTGCTGTATCTATACAAACATCGACAGGAGTCGCCCAGCGACCCGGTACAAAGGATTGGTGGATTTCATCCGTCACCGCATATAGCATTCCGGTCAATAGCGTTAAAGTGGCGATTCGAATCGAAAACCCTGTCTTATTCTGA
This sequence comes from uncultured Armatimonadota bacterium, assembly GCA_903910385.1. Taxonomy (GTDB): domain Bacteria; phylum Armatimonadota; class Armatimonadia; order Armatimonadales; family Armatimonadaceae; genus CAIVZM01. The sequence goes on along the minus strand of CAIVZM010000084.1, from coordinate 46,651 downwards.
ATAAAAGCGCGATAGAGAAGAATTCCAAGGATAGCATACTCTGTAATATGAGCCGCTTTTCTTACACCAAAACAGATTTGTAGGATCGCGTCGTCGCCTAATCGTGCTGCTAGGCTCGGAAACACACTATGTAACAGGTCGAAAATATAAGGATTTGTTACCTCAGCGGAGCCGGAACCCGTTGACATACTGAATATGAAGAGCATCCATGCAAGGACGGGCAACCGAAAGGTCAGAAATGTTCGGGTAGTGGAAGGCGTTGGTGACAGAGGGGGAATTGTATTCATGCGGGTATTATTTATCATACAGGATCATGCAACCGTTATTTTTACCACTGAATACCCCGGTTAAGATATTTCCAGACCCGACCCGAGTTCGCGGTGATATTGTCGCGGTAGGGGACAATCTATTTCCGGATACTATCGAGGCCGCCTATAGATCCGGGTGTTTCCCCTGGCCGCATGAGGGGTATCCCTTACTCTGGTTCTCCCCATTACAGCGAGCTATTTTGGAGTTTGACCGTTTACATATTCCAGAATCGTTGGAAAAAGCGCGACGAAAGTCATTGTTACGGTTCACGATCGACAGGTCATTTCCTGAAGTGATCACCGCCTGCCGAACAGCATCGCGTCCGAATCAAGAAGGCACATGGATTACCCCAGATATTCGATCTGCCTATATCCAGCTGCACCACCGTGGCGTCGCTCATAGCGTTGAGGCATGGGATAGGGAAGGAAATCTGGTTGGGGGTTTATATGGCGTTGATAGCGGTGGTGTATTTGCTGGCGAAAGCATGTTTACCCGCGCTTCGAACGCTTCCAAACTGGCGCTACTGTATCTTATCGATCATCTGTCCGAGAGAGGATTGGATTTCATCGATATCCAGCAACTCACGCCTCACATGGAGGCGCTCGGGGCGCGTGAGCTTCCCCGTCGTCTTTTCCTATCCCGTTTGAAGTTGACTCAGAACAAAAAACTTTGCCTGTTTCCTTCCGTCACTTCTTAAATGAAAAACGATCAGATACTTGACGAGAGATTATGATTGGCTTATATTGTGGCTAAGCCACCAGTTTGCAAATAGAGAACCCGATTTCATATATGACGATGTCTCCGTTAACGCGAGATCCCATTTATTTTCAGGTGAACGCCCGATTGCGTGACATGATCCGGCGGGGCGAATTCGCGCCTGGAACACAATTTCTGACGGAAAGGCAGATTTCGGAACGTTTCAGCATCAGTCGCTCTACAGCGAATAAAGCGTTGTCTAATCTTGTTTCGGAAGGCGTACTGGAATTCCGTAAGGGTATCGGGACTTTTTTAAGGGGCGAACCACTGGATTATGATCTGCGTTCACTCGTCAGTTTTACCGAAAAGGCGCGGGCGGCGGGGCGCACTCCGACCACACGAATAATTGATTTTGAAGAACTGGAAGCGGGAGATATCGAACCGGCAGCTCGGGCGGCAATGAAATTGGAGGATGGCATGACCGCCTTCTATATGGAGCGATTACGCCTCGCCGATGATACGCCGGTCATTCTGGAGCGACGCTTTCTGCCATCGCATTTTTGTCCGGGGCTGACCAGACAAGATGTGGAGGGTTCGCTGTACCATTTGCTCACAGAGACGCTCCACTTGACACTGGGCGGCGCCGACGAAATCTTGCATGCAGTCAACCTGAGCGTGGAAGACGCCCGATTACTCGGCGCTAAAACGAATGCTGCCGCCTTGCAGGTTACTGCCGTAGGCAAGATGGAAGATAGCGAACCGCTATGGTTTGAACGGACGATATACCGTGGCGACGCCTATGAAATCCATATAGAACTGGGACCAATGGCGCATCGTCGCACGGCAATCGGAGTATTGACCAGGAACGATTGAGACGAATCCTTGTATGCAACCGATAACGTTTATGCAATCGATAGCGTTGAAAGCGGAATGATGAAGATTCAAGACATTGGCGTCGCTTTAATCGGCGCCGGCTTTATGAGCGCTGTACATACGGAGGCTCTTCGACGTGTCGGGGTCAATCTCATTGGCATTTTAGGTTCTACTCCGGAAAAATCAAGGGTCGCGGCGAATCGTCTGTCTCTGCCAGTGGCTTACGAGACACTGGAGCAACTTTGTAATGACCAAAGGGTTCATGCGGTTCATGTAAATACGCCTAACCGCTGGCATTTGCCACAGGCGAGCGCCGCATTGAATGCGGGGAAACATGTCATGAACGAAAAACCGCTTGCTATGGACGCGCATGAATCCGCTCAGCTAGTAGCGCTAGCGACAGCGAACCCGCATCTCGCGACCGGGGTGAACTATAACAACCGCTATTATGCCCTCTGTCGCGAAGCCCGTGAGCATGTACGAACGGGAAAGGTCGGGCGTTTGTTTCATGTAACCGGAAGCGTCGCTCAGGACTGGCTTCTATACGATACTGACTACAACTGGCGAACCCTCACGGCGGAGCAGGGGGAATTGCGAGCGCTGGCGGATATCGGCTCACACTGGCTTGACCTGGTTCATTTTATTACCGGTCTCGAAGTGGAATCGCTTTGCGCGGATTTCACTACGGTTCATCCTGTCCGTAAACGCCCCCTGGGCGAAGTGGAGACATTTTCAGGCAAATCGAGCGATGAGAAGCTGACCGAGACGGAAGACATTCCGATCACGACAGACGATTACGGTTGTGTCCTGATTCGATTCGCCGGAGGCTCCCGAGGGGTCGTCTGGGTGTCGCAGGTTTCACCCGGCAGGAAGTATCGGGTCGGTTTCGAAATCGCCGGACAAAACAAAACTTTGAACTGGAATAGCGAGGAGTGTGAGCGCCTCTGGATCGGGCGGCGCGATGGTCCCAATGAGTTATTACTTCGCGATCCCTCCCTGCTATCGGAATTCGCCCTCGGTTCAACGGATTATCCCGGGGGGCATTCGGAAGGGTATCCAGATTCCTTCAAGATGTGCTTCCGTTCGTTTTACGAATATATCGCTGCGAACGATTTTACTGTGCCGCCGACATACCCTACCTTTGTGGATGGTCATCGCGACATACTGCTCTGCGAAGCGATGGTAAAAAGTTACCAGACGGGCGGATGGGTATCTATTTAAGTTTCCTATTGAACGCCTTCGCTGTCTGTCAGCGAAAGAACGGATTCAAAGATGACACTGGGCTTTGTAAGCGCAATACTGGCGGACTTCACACTGGAAGAAGCGCTGTCTTTTGCAAAAGAATCGAACTTAGATTGCGTTGAATTGATGTGCTGGCCGACTGGAATCGCGGAACGCCGGTATGCCGGGGTGACGCATCTGGATGTAACGGAATTCGATGAGGCATCGGAAGCTGCGACCAGAACCCTTCTGGACAAATATGGCGTCGGCATTTCCGCTCTGGGATATTACCCCAATCCTTTGGATGCGGATCAGGAGGCGGCAGAAAAAAACATTGCACATCTGAAAAAAGTAATAGAGGTATCCGGCAAGTTAGGGATTGGTAGAGTCAATACGTTTATCGGGCGTGATCCGAAAAAGTCGATTGAGGAAAATTGGCCGCGTTTCAAACAGGTGTGGCCTGACATTGTAAGCTTTGCAGAGGCGAACAATGTTTTCATCGGTATCGAAAACTGTCCGATGTATTTCAGTAAGGATGAATGGCCGTCAGGAAAAAACCTCGCGATATCTCCCGCCATCTGGCGTCGAATGTTCGCGGAAATTCCGTCGCCGAATTTCGGACTGAATTATGACCCTTCACATCTGGTATGGCAACAAATGGATTATCTGAAGCCGATGCGAGAATTTGCCGGACGTTTACATCATATCCACGCCAAGGATGTTCGGGTTGATCGCCATCGGTTGGATGATGTCGGGATTCTTGCGACTCCTCTGGAATATCACCTCCCCAAGTTGCCGGGACTCGGCGAAATCGAATGGGGAAAGTTCTTTTCCGTTCTGGGTGATGTCGGTTACGACGGCCCGGTAGTTATCGAAGTAGAAGACCGCGCCTATGAAGGCAGTCTTGAAGGAAGAAAACAAGCCCTCAGGCAAAGCGCCCGCTTCTTAAGAAATTTTATGCCATGACCACTAAGTCACACTATATTTCACACTATATTGGCGGAAGCCGGGTCGATTCGGACGAAGCGGGAACGGAACTGACATCGCCAGTTGACGGAGCTACTCTTGGAACTATCCATTACGCCACAACTGATACCGTAGATTTTGCCATTGACAAAGCGAAAACCGCGTTTTCAGCTTGGTCGCAAACGCCCGTTAAAGATCGAGTGCAAGTCTTTTACCGCTTCAAGGCTATTGTCGAGCGAGAAATATTGCGTCTTGCGGAATCCGTACATCGGGAAAACGGCAAGACTGTCGCAGAAGCGACCGCAGGAATCCAACGCGGATTAGAAGTAGTGGAGTACGCGACAGCATCGCCTATGATCCTGAGCGGAGAGATTCTGGAAGTTAGCCGGGGGGTAGATTGTACGGTGCGGCGTTTTCCACTGGGGGTCGTCGCTGGTATCACTCCGTTCAACTTTCCGGCAATGGTTCCGTTGTGGATGTTTCCGCTGGCGATAGCGGCTGGGAATACGTTTATCCTGAAGCCATCGGAACAGACGCCAATTACGCCTCTTTTGATGGCGGAATTGCTGACGGAGGCAGGACTGCCGGAAGGCGTTTTTAATGTCGTTCAGGGAAACCGTGAGACAGTAGAAGCTATATTAGACCATCCTGATATTCAAGCGGCGGCGTTTGTGGGTTCGACGTCCGTGGCGCGTGCGGTTTATCAGCGAGGGACGTCTCACGGCAAGCGCATGCTTACCCTGGGTGGCGCAAAGAATCATGTGGTCGCGCTTCCGGATGCGGATATCGCAAGCGCAGCCAGAAATATCGCTGCTTCGGTGACTGGATGCGCCGGACAGCGATGCATGGCGGCGAGCGTCCTGATCACTGTAGGTAATTGCAATACACTTCTGGACGCCCTCAAAGAAGAGATGGCTAAAGCGACGCCAGGGGAAACGATGGGAGCGATCATCAGCCGTCGGGCGCAGGAACGTATCAGCGGCTATATCGACCGCGCCGTGCGCTCGGGCGCCCGACTGCTACTGGATGGTCGCGGCGTCTCGGTCGTTGGAAAAGAAAAAGGTAACTATGTAGGGCCAACGATTATCGACGGCGTCCAACCTGGTTCAGAAACCGCCTGCGACGAAATCTTCGGACCGGTCATTACGGTATTGCACGTCAACACGATGGACGAAGCCCTGGCGATAGAAAACGCCTCGCCTTACGGGAACGCCGCAAGCATCTACACTTCCAATGGCGCGGCGGCGCGGTATTTCGAGCATCATGCCAATGCAGGAATGATCGGGGTCAATATTGGCGTGCCTGTGCCTCGTGATCCTTTCGGTTTTGGCGGATGGAATGAGTCTCGATTCGGAGCGGGGGATATTACAGGTAAAGAAGGCGTCTTTTTCTGGACAAAGGCGAAGAAGACAACCGTAAAATGGGCGGATTCAGGACCGCGAAGCTGGATGAGTTAATTCTCACGTCATCGCTACCTCTTAATTAGGAACAATCTCGAGATTCTGCACAATGAATGAAACATTTTGGAATGGTCATCTGACCCGGCGGGCGACTGGTGACACCATGCACAAAGGAGAATTAAATTCTCTCCCTTATCCCGACAGAACGCCGGATATAACGGAAGCAATCCGGGCGATGTATGTTGATGGCTATGTCATCTTTCCCGGAGTTCTGAATACGAATGAAGTCGCACTGATGCGCGAGCGCATCGATGCGATGGGAAGCGCAAATGACGAGGATTATGTAGTTCCTAAATGGTGCTACAACAAGCAAATTGGTAGCGAATTTCACCGAAACCCAGATTATCTGGATTATATCGACCGACCGGGTATCTACGAAGTGGCGGATGCCATTCTCAGCGGGCCGGATACCGGATCGGTTAAGGTGACATTCGGTTCCTCCTGGGTGACCGGTGCAGGTAGGGCAATGGGACTACATGTGGATTTTTTGCCTGTCCATGTTCCGGAACCCGTCCAGTGCTCTACCGACTTTGTTATGCCGATCTTTATGGCGACCGCGCATTACTATCTGGATCACATGATTCCTGAACTCGGTCCAACAACAATCGTTCCCGGTAGTCATAGGGCAGGAAGGGCGCCGCAGGACGAAACCAGTTGGAATGGCATCGAGACTCAGGCTGCCATGGTCAAGGCAGGAGATGTTGTCTTCTTCAGAAGCGATCTTTGGCACGGAGCCTGGAAAAATACGCACCCGACGCGCCGTCGATACATCATGCAGGTCGCATATGGAATGGGATATATGCAGTCAAATTATCCCCCCATGAAGTACAACGAAATGTACACTCCTGAAGTATTAGGTAAAGCGACTCTGCGTCAGAGGCGTCTTCTAGGAAGCGGTGAGTCCGCATGAAAGCCGCAGTATATGAAGGAAAAGAGCGAGTAATCGTTCAAGAAGTCGCAGACCCTATGTTGAACGAGGGCGAAGTATTGTTAGCGGTTGACGCTTGTTCTATCTGTGGAACCGATTTACGAACCTATCGTCACGGCGATCTGAAGATAAACCCGCCCCGCATACTGGGTCACGAATTCTGCGGTCATGTTGTAGAAAGTCGGGCGACGGATGGAAGATATGCCGATGGAACGCCGATACAAATCGGTGACCGGGTAGTCATGTACATCGTGATTCTTGCCGGGACTGACCGTTATACTGAAATGGGGCGGGAAAATCTCTCTGGAAAACGCACCACCATGAGTTACCATCATGACGGAGCATTCGCGCCTTTTGTGCGAATCCCGGCTAATGCGGTCGCTCAGGGCAATCTGTTCAAGGTAACATCGAATATATCCTCAGATCAGATGAGTCTGGCGGAACCTCTGGGATGCGTAATGAATGCACATTCACGCCTCGGTATAGGATTAAAAGATACGGTCACTATCATAGGGGCAGGACCCATTGGAATCATGCACGCGCTTTTATCGCGTGCTCAGGGAGCGCAGAAAGTGTTTGTTATCGATACCAATGAAGAACGTCTGAAAATGGCGCAAGACTTCAATCTGGATGGCGCGATCTTGTCTACCTCGGATGGGGCGCACCGGGAACGAATTGCGCAACTGACGAACGGCAATGGCCCGGATGTCGTCATTGTTGCAGTGAGTGCGGCGACAGCGCAAAATGACGCTCTGGAAATCGCCGCCAAAGCGGGACGGGTCAACTTCTTTGCTGGCTTGCCCAAGTCATCGCCTGTCACTCCCCTGAATGTCAATCACATTCATTACAAAGAATTATCAATCAGCGGTTCTTATTCCGAAAAGAAGAGCGATTTTCAGGCAGCCTACGCGCTTTTACACAGCGGACGATTTCCCGCGAGCAAAATTGTCACGCATCGACTTCCGTTAGATCGGATTCAAGACGGATTCCACCTGATGGAAACCGGGGAGTCCTTGAAAGTCTGCATCGCGTTTTAATCGCGAGGAATGACACGGCAGTTCACGATATCCAACGGAAGATGGACGTAGAAGAATACCAATATGCAAACATTACAGATGCTCATCGGAGGGGAGTCACGTACGGCTCAGGGAGACGAAGTACATTCCGTATGCTCACCGGCGAGTGGTGGAGTCGACATTATAGGATGCGTGCCAGCAGGAACGAAGATGGAATTGAATGATACGGTTCATGCGGCATCTGATGCGTTTTCGTCCTGGTCACGCCGATCCACCTATGACCGAGAAAAGATAATACGTCAGGCGACCTCCTTTGTGCGGTCAAAGGCGGACGTGATCGGTATGTTGATGGCGCAAGAACAGGGAAAACCACTGAATCAGGCGCGAAGCGAAGTCATTGGCGCCTGCGACACGATTGAATATTACGCGGCTGAAGGTCCTCGGATCGAGGGCTATGTCAACCCGACCGAGGCAGTGAATATTCGCTCCCACGTAACCTACCAACCGGTAGGCGTTTGTGGATTGATAACGCCATGGAATTACCCCGTCTCTCTGCTCTCGTGGAAACTCGGCCCCGCACTGGCTTCCGGATGTACGGTTGTGGTGAAGCCGACCCCGGTGACGCCGCTTTCTCCGCTTACCTTTTGCCACGCCCTCGCCGAAGGAGGCATTCCGCCTGGAGTGATTAATTGCATCACGCATAGCGCTACAGGCGCTGGGGCGGAAATGGGACACTTGCTGGTGCAGCATCCGGGAATAAACAAAATCGCTATGACAGGATCAACAGAAACCGGAAAAGCGATTCTCGCCGCGTGCGCTCCCGATTTACGCCGAGTATCGCTTGAACTCGGAGGGCATTGTCCTGCCATAGTTTGTGCAGATGCGGATTTGAATAACGCCGCAAAGATCATCGCTTACAAAGGTTTTCGTAACATGGGGCAATCCTGTAGCGCTATCGCTCGTGTGTACGCTCACCAAAGCATCCATGATGAACTGGTCGAGAGGGTAAAAAGTCTTGCCGAAAAAATGACGATAGGGGATGGTGTTTCTGACCCCACTGTAGACCTTGGTCCCATGACAACGTTGCAGGGTCTGCAAAAAGTCAAGACGCATGTCACGGACGCACTGGAAAAAGGCGCGCATCTGGTCTACGGCGGTAAGGCGCCCGAAGGCGAACGTTACCAAAAGGGATTTTTCTACCTCCCGACCATTTTAACGAACGCTACCCCCGACATGCTTACCATGCGCGAAGAAACATTCGGGCCGGTCGTCCCTTTCGTCCGCTTCGACGAGTTGGACGACGCCATCGATCAGGCGAATGCTACTCCCTACGGACTGGTGTCGTATCTCTTCGCAAGGGATCAGTCGACGATTATGACAACCAGCGAAGCCTTGAACGCCGGGACAATCTGTGTCAATCATGGTTCCGTCAACACCAACTACGGGCCTTATGAAGGCTGGGGGGACAGCGGATTCGGTGTGGAACTGGGACGCCGGGCGATCTTTGAATATCTGAAGATCAAGCATACGAAGATACAATTTTAATGTTACTCACGCCTCAACAAGCCCGGATAGCGTTTCAGGACGCACTGGAAAAAAAATATGCTATTCTGGCGATCAATGCGGATAGTCCTGCGGCTATCACCGACTGCCTCTATGCAGCGCAGGAAGCCAGTGCACCAATCATCATCGAGGCGAGTCTCTGGCAATTGACAGGGCGGAGTTTTGGGGCGGGGGACGCACTGACCGGGATGGCGCGGTATCTGGCGCAGATATCGGCTCTGGCGAATGCTCCTCAATTCCAGAAACTGCCTGTCCTCTTTCATACTGACCATATCAAAGGGCCGGGAACGCGGGAATTACTAACAGCAGCGATTCAGGGAATACCTTTCGAGGCGAGTGGCAACAAAATACCGCTTTTTGCATCCTCCATTTCCGTTGACTCATCGGAATTGACCGAGGCGCAAAATATTCAACTTCTGTGCGATCTGTGCAATGCCGCGAACACGTCGGGCGTGGAAGTGACATTGGAAATGGAGGCTGGCGTAGATGACGGCCTCACACCGCTGGACGTCGCTGATCGCCTCCTGGGGGGCGTTGAGAAAAAATATCCGGGTAATATCTGGCTCTGGGCTCCCGGCGTGGGTACGCGACATGGATTTTCCGAGCAGGGCTTCCCAGCATTTTCCAGTGAGCATATTGCGAATCATCGTGAACGGGCGCGCGAAATTACCGGGCGTGAAATCGGGATCGCTTTGCATGGCTCCTCGGGTCTTGCTCCTGAAGCGCTTCACGCTGCAGTTGAAGCGGGTGTGGTGAAAGTGAACTGGTCTTCGGAATCACTGCTTGTTCGCGCGCAGGCAGCGCAGGCGTATTATCAGGAAGCTGGTCACAAACTAGATCCCGCCCATCCACAATTCAAAATATCGGCGATGGACAACGGGGTGCAATCCTATGTTACCGAGAGGTACATTCCGAAGATATTAGAGCGATTCGATTCGCTCGGTTGTCGTGATCGCGCCGAAAATCTCATGCTTCGTATTCTTGCTTGACTCCCTCGGCTACTTCCTGCCATACCTTGAGCCTCACTGGTTATGAGTGAAGACCCTGTAAAACACCGGGAACCTCGCCTGACTGATCCTGCTAGGATCAAGCAACAGGGCGAAAGCCCGATGACTTCGTCGAATTGCGGCGAAGAGAGGGTGGAGGAACACACACATGGCAGATTACACGAACAACCCGAATACAGTGCGCACGGCGAATGTAACGCACAATGAGCGTGATGAGATTGTTGCGGATGATCATATTCAGCACGGAATCGACGATAGCCCGACGGGCGATGCTACCAAGGGCGCTATCCTCGGCGGCGTTGGCGGCGCTATAGTCGGAGCGCTTGCGGGCGGCCCCATCGGAGCTGTTATCGGAGCTCTTGTAGGTGGTGGAGTCAGTGGCGCGGCGGTTGCGGTGGTAGATGCTGTCGATAATGATGACAATATCAGCGGTGTCGGAACCGAAATTGCGACTGATGGCAGCAGCGATATCTACAGCGCTACGGCGGAGGAGATGGCGCATCCGAGATACCGCAAGGGGTACCGTTACGACGAAACCTCAGAACGCTATATTGATCCGGCTACCGGTCGATTCATCGATCCGAACTCCGGCAGATATGTCGATGTCGCAGGAAACTATATCGATCCGTTGGTCGTCGGTGCGAATAATCCGCTTGGCAATGGAATGCCCGGAATTCAGACCGGCGGTCACCATACGGATGGAACGCCCGATACCCGTGGCATCCTCGAAAAGACCTCTGATGCGGTGACGGGCGATAATCTGGATGACAAGACGGGAAAGCCTGTTGATAATTCCTACGGATGGGACACGCGTAAACGGTCTGTCTATGACAACGCTACTACGGTCGGCAATGGCGTCCCCGGCGTTCAGACCGGTGGAAGAGTCGTGGATGGCTCTGCCGATACCCGTGGGGTCACCGAGAAGGTAGCCGATGTCGTCACCGGCGACAACATGGATGACAAGACCGGGAAACGCGTTTCTTGATCTACCAAAACTAGAGAAAGCGGATAAAAAATCCCCCGGTGCGTCTCATGCACAGGGGGATTTTTTGCCTTTGATTGAATATCATATAACCGCGATTCGCTACGGAAGCGAATTGGGATTAGTCCAAAACACCGGCTGAGAACCGCTAGCGTCCATTGAGGCGACCGGCGTTCCATTTTCTCCATACATGGTCATGACGCTCTGACCATTGGAATCCATTCCGAAGTAAACACTGCGTCGTTCATCGGGTGCATTCAAGATCAGACTGGGCACCTGGTTAAAGGTATCTAGTTGAGCGCGTTGAGCGCCGGTTTGATCATAAAGGACAAGACCGGGGTCGCCGCTCTGATCCGTATACATATGCGCCTTCAGATTGCCTTCGGAATCGACGAGGCGTAATTCACGAACGGTAATACTACCGCTACCAGCGCAATCGGTGCAGGACAGATTCTGGGAATGGCGCGATAGCCATCCGCCTCGCACCCCGATATCGACACTAATCAGTGCGAGGGTGCAGGCGACGATAATTTTGGTCTGACTGTTCATCATGAGGTTTTCCTCTCCGGGACGTCAAACTGACAGGATTAAGACAATATACCCGATTTTTTACCCGGGAGTTCGCAAATCCTGTAACGGATTTCGTGGGTAATAGATCAGGCGGGAGATAATTCCGCACGGAATTGCTCCGCATAGAGGCGAGCGTAAATTCCTCCATGGATCAGTAACTCGCTGTGACACCCCACTTCCTTGATCTCGCCTTTTTCCATTACGACAATTTGATCCGCCTTGACAATAGTGCTAAGGCGATGGGCGATGACAAAAGACGTGCGACCTTTCATCAGAGTGTCCAGCGCATCCTGAATCAGCGACTCCGTCTCACTATCCAGAGACGAAGTCGCCTCATCCAGCACAAGAATACGAGGATTCGCCAGTAATGCACGAGCGATTGCGATCCGCTGTTTCTCACCAACCGAAAGTTTGACGCCTTCTTCGCCGATTTTGGTTTCGTAACCGTTAGGAAATCCTTCAATCACATGGTGTATATTGGCGGCGCGGGTTGCATCATAAATCTCTTCGTCGGTGGCATCCAGTTTGCCATATCGCAGGTTCTCTTTCAATGTCGTGTGAAAGAGAGAGCTTTCCTGCAAGACGACGCCGATCTGTTTACGCAACGATTCCAAATTGATCAAGCGGACATCATGACCGTCAATAGTGACACTACCTTTCGTCACATCGTAATGACGAGACAGCAGGTTTATCATCGTCGTCTTGCCGGAACCAGAACCGCCGACAAAGGCGATCATCTGACCGGGTTCGACTGTCAGATTCACTCCCTTCAGGACAAATTGCTCCGGTTCATAGGCGAACCACACATCATCGTAGCGAATGCGTCCCTGTATCGGTGGAATCGGCGGCGCAGTCGGATCATTGACAACGACAGGTTCAGTATCGAGAAGATTGAAGATTCGGTTTAGACCGGTCTGGGTTCGTGCGATCTGATCATACAATTGGATCATACGAACCGTCGGCGCATAGAGATAATTAGTGACCAGAAGGAGAAACTCTACCAGATCACCCTGGCGGAAAACGCCGTCGATCACCGCCTTACCGCCTACGCAAAGAATAATCGCAGTCCCGATAGCGCTGATAAACTCCGCTCGTACCCACAGCGCGGTTCCGAGGGTGCTCTGAGCCACGTTCAAATCTAAATTCTCGCGATTCAATCCGGTATAAGACCGTACCTCAGATCGCTCCTGCGCGTAGGACTTTACCACCTGAACGCCCGCTAATTTCTCCTGCAGATCAGAATAAATGACGCCGCGTAACTCAGAGATTTTCGTCGCATTGTCCGTGAGTCGTTTTCGTGTCAGGAGATAATTGGCGATATAAATCGGGTAGACAGAGAGGGCGAGTAGCGCTAATCGCCAATCCTTAAAGACGAAGAGATTGATCAAGACGCCAATGAGCGTGACCACATCGGCGAGAATCTGGACAAAGCCCCCGGTCACCAGCTGGTTCACCTGACCGACATCATTGACTATGGTTGCAACCAGTTTTCCGGTCTGCGCTTTTTCAAAGTAGCCTTGCGATAGTGATTGAAGATGGGCATACAGTTTTCGGCGCGTGTTGTACATGAACAACTGACCGAGACGGGTTACGGTAACGGTGAGTAAATACCCGACGCCGCCGGAGAGAACCGCAATGCCAAGAATAAAACCGAACGTTTGAGGCAGATTGACTTTGCCAAAGTCAGGATTATTCAAGTCCAGACGATTGAACAAATCGCCGATAATCCTGGGCATCAACAGAGAAAGAACGGCATTGATAACCGCAAGAAAGCCAACGAACGCCATCGTTCGAGCATATGGCCGCAATTCCTTGATAAATCGAATCAGAAGTTTCACAGCCGCTGTCCTTACCTTATAATAGCTATTCTAACAGAATGGCGACACTCTGACAAACCGGAAATTTCGTAAACAGGCGCATCGCCGTGGAACGCTCAAGGTTTACGACGTTGGAGCAAGGGCAAAAGGTATATGCCTGAAATATTATTACATCATGACGGTGGATTTCACGAGTGAATCTCATACCGTACATTCGGAAAAAGAGGGAGTCAGTCCTTTTCTAAACGAAGATTATAATCAGTGAAGAGGGGGAGTTTCAGAACTGCCTGATAAAATCTCCTGTGAGCCTTTTTGAAAACATCGACGAAACGACTTCAGCGAGTGTGGCGAACCGGATCGATGAGACCGCGCCGTTGGCGGCGAAAATGCGTCCTCAGTCTTTGGACGAAATTACCGGTCAGTCACATCTGTTAGGATCGGGTAAACCATTGCGCCAGGCGATTGAACAGGACAATCTCCGATCCGCAATTTTCTGGGGACCGCCCGGCTGTGGAAAATCGACAGTGGCAGCGGTCATTGCACGAACGACAAAAGCGTTTTTCGTCAGCTTTTCGGCGGTAACGGGAGGCGTAGCGGATGTCCGCAAGCTCATCGATGCCGCCCGCGAGCGCCGTCAGGCGAGAAACTCCCATACCCTTCTCTTTGTAGATGAGATTCATCGGTTCAACAAATCCCAACAGGACGCTTTCCTACCTCATGTGGAAGATGGCACTATCATCCTCATCGGTGCGACGACGGAAAACCCCTATTTTTCGGTGAATGCCCCTCTACTGTCCCGTGCTCGTGTCTACCCCTTCCAGCCACTCACGGATGAGGATATCTCTAACCTTCTAGACCGTGCGATGAAGGACAGTGAGCGTGGACTGGGCGGTAAGGGAATCACGCTGGACGATGATGCACGACTTTATCTTGCCGCTTCCGCATCAGGCGACGCCCGAGCGGCGCTGACAGCGTTAGAACTGGCTTCTGATCTGACCTCCCGACACTCCTCGAAAGATTCCTTAGAAGAAACGCTCCCGACTACAGAAATCATCAATCTGGCGACAGCCGAAGAAGCCGTCGGACGCAAGGCGATTGGGTATGATCGGGCGGGCGACGCACATTACGACATCGTCTCCGCCATGATCAAGAGTATTCGTGGTTCCGATCCCGATGCGGCGATTTACTATCTCACCCGAATGCTGGAAGCAGGCGAAGACCCAAGATTTCTCGCGAGACGACTGGTAATTCTGGCATCTGAAGATGTGGGCAATGCCGATCCTTCGGCGCTACCGCTGGCGATGGCAGCTTTTCAGGCGACGGAAGTCATCGGAATGCCTGAATGCGCTCTGAATCTCTCGCAGGCGGCAATCTATCTGGCAGTCGCGCCTAAATCGAACGCCTGTACCGTTGCGCTGGGTCGCGCTCGTGAGGATGTTAAGAACGCCACCTTTTCCGGCGTTCCAAAGCCGTTACGAGACAGTCATTATAAGGGAGCGAAAGCATTAGGGCATGGATCGGGTTATCTGTATCCCCATGATTTTCCGGGTAGTTACGTTGAACAACGCTACCTGCCGGACAACCTGCCGTCTTCGGGGAAACCTTACTATGAACCTACTGAAAACGGAGTAGAAGCGAAAATTAAAAATCGCCTTGAGAGGCTCAAGGCGATTTCAGAACCGGAAGTTTCCCAATGATATTTTGGATCAGGCGATGATATCCTGAATTACATTGCCGTAAACGTCGGTCAGGCGGAAATCACGACCAGCGTACCGGTACGTAAATGCCTTATGGTCAAAGCCGAGTAATCGTAATACTGTGGCATGGAAGTCATGCACATGAACCGGCTTTTCCTGAGCCCGGAAGCCGAATTCGTCGGTCGCGCCATGAACCGTACCACCTTTGATGCCCCCTCCCGCGAGCCAGTAGGTGAAGCCATAATGATTATGGTCTCTACCGTTCATCTTACCGGCATTAGCGCCCGGAGTAGGTAATTCGACTACCGGAGTGCGCCCGAACTCTCCACCCCAGATAACAAGCGTTGAATCAAGCATGCCGCGTTGTTTCAAATCTGTGAGCAATGCTCCGATTGGCTGATCGGATTCTCTTGCCAGATTACGGTGTCCTTGTTCCAGATCATCATGGTGATCCCAGGGCTGACCGGCGCCATGATAGAGCTGTATAAATCGGACGCCACGTTCCGCCAATCGCCGTGCGATAAGGCACTGTCGTGCAAAGACTCCGGGACCATACATTTCGCGGGTCGCTAAAGATTCCGCCTCGGTGTTAAAGGCATCGGTCGCTTCCGTCTGCATACGGTACGCCAGTTCGAAAGACTGGATTCTTGCTTCGAGGGCGCGGTCTCCTTCACGCTTCTCAAGATGCTTTCTGTTCAGCGCCTGTACTAGATCCAGTTGCGCGCGTTGTTCTGGATGGCTGACTGTATGGTTACGGATATTTTCTACGATTTTTTCGATATCGGTCTGCGCCGGGTCGATATAGGTTCCCGCCAGGACACCCGGTAGAAATCCCGATTGCCAGTTCTGTGTTTCCTGAATCGGGTAGCCGTTGGGGCAGAGGGCGACGAAACCGGGCAAATTCTGGTTTTCCGAACCAAGCCCGTAAGTTACCCAGGAGCCAAACGACGGTCGCACCAGTCGGGACTCACCGCAGTTCATCAGCAACAGTGACGGCTCATGATTGGGGACATCCGCATGCATGGAGCGTATGATACACATGTCATCGACATGCTTGGCGACATTAGGAAATATCTCACTGACTTCTATCCCAGACTTGCCATATGGTTGGAACTTATACGCGGAGGGCAGGGCGGAACCCGTCTTTCGCTCAGTGGAAAGATATTCCATGGGAAGCGTTTTGCCCACATATTTCGCCAGCGCCGGTTTAGGATCGAACGTATCTACCTGTGACGGCCCGCCATTACAGAAGATAAAAATGACGCGTTTTGCTTTTGCGGGGAATGGAGACTTTTTCGGTGCGAGCGGATTAAGGGATGCCGATCCTGCCTTCGCCGTGTTTGCGCCTGCGGGAGGCGCGGCAAACGCTGCCTCATTGCCCATCAAAGCGCCAAGACCCATCAGGGCGAAGCCGTTACCCATCTTTGTCAGCAACTCACGTCTTGTAAGGAACTGATCTTCCAGTTTTTTGCGGTGGTCGTATTCGGACATACTTGTTAATACTGAAATATTTCTTGATTGATTTCTGGATAAGAAAATTGTGTTGTACAGATTATATCCGATGTTGGGTTATCCTGAATTCAAAAAGACTTATTTCTCTTCTGCAGGCACGTAATAGCGTAAATGGACACGGCGGATTCACTTTGAGAAGAAGTGATGCGAAGGGAATCGATCGTTTTTTGTGGGTCAGCGATGGGAGCGAATCCACGTAAGAGAAAGGGTTGTCCGTCGTTCAAGCGAGTACGCCAGAGAATGGGAGCATCCGGGGCGCTGGCGAGATCATCCCCTGCAGCGATATTTTTGCCATACAGGAGCGCAATATCCTTCATAGAACCATCAGTGAAATTGATGATTAACGAGCCGATTTTCGTTCCAATGTCGGCCCGGTGCGTCGCCGAAAGTAGTAAGTGGATATCTGTTACCTTAGCGTTGGACAGATGACAATTTAAGGCAAGCGGGTATTCGCCCGGCGGGTTGAGTTTCCCGGCAAGCATCAGAGGCGATAGCATCATTTCGTACAGCAATCCGTCGGATAGTCGTATCTTCTTTGGTAGCGGGGGGCGCATGTTGGATGTATCCGACTGGGCGAGTTTCGTCGGAGACTCGTTCGGGTTGGTTTTGAATGCCAGAGCATATCCCTTCGCGCTTCTGGCGTTTTCCGGACGTGCATCTTGATACGCACGGGCGAAAACAAGGCTGGAGTCATAGGGGAGGTTCTCTGAGCTCGGTCCTTCACCGCCATTCCAGAAATAATCTGCGGCAAGTATCATGGCGGTGAATTGTCGTCGTTCGGGGCCATTCAGGACTTCCTCCTTCGACTCATAACCACACCAGGTAGTTTGCAAGATTCCCTTTGCGCCAGCTTCCTTAGCCGCGCGACTCAAATTCCTTATATTTTCCGGTTGAAACCAGGTCGCTGCGAGGACATCTTTGAAGCCTGCATTTTGCAAAAATCGCAACGAGGGGAATTTCTCCTGAACGCCATATTGCCAGTCGATCAGAGTCACATCTTTGGGCATCAATTCACGGGTCTTTTGCGCTTCCGCCGGGACTTTCAGAGTCCCCCATGCCGGAGATACCTCGGAAGCCGCCATCAGCATATCCGCCCAGAGATAAACGGGTTTTCCGCGTTTTGCGAATACATCGCGCCAGTGGCGGGCGGCGAGAGCGACAAGCTCGGGCTTCGTTTTCGGCAGGGAACGGTAGGGGAATCGTCCCCTTAAGTCCACCTCATCCATGCCGACATGAAACGCCGGAGCTCCGAAGAGATCATCAGCTTCGGTAAGCAGTTTGGTGAGATAGGCGACAGCTGTGGGGTCGGTAAAATTGACAGCCCAGGGATTTTCGGGGTCTTCTGCAAAGGATCGATTTCCGGTTGCGCCAAAGAGCGTCTCCATATGTCCAAATCCCTGAACCAGAGGATACACCGTCACACCACGTTCCCGGGCGTAGAGAATTTCCTTCCGTATGTCTTCTTTGGTACCACCCCATTTGGGAGCCGCCGAACCTACCGTGTCCCATTTGAGGTGTTCCGCTTCAATAAAAAGCGTATTCAGTTTGAAACGGGAAAAAATACGATCCAGCAGTTTTTCATGGAAACGTAGAGCGTTGACTCCATGAAAGAGATGAACTCCGCGAAGGGGTAGAGAGGGCCAATCCCGAATCGATAGAGCAGGGATCAAAGGGCTGGTCGTATCCGCCGTCAGCAGTTGTATAAGCGATTGCACCGCCCAGAGAATTCCCGCCTCATCTTTGCCAATCAAACGAATGTTCTTCGTAGTGACCGAGACGGCGTACCCCTCCGGCTTATCGGGAACGGATGTCACAGGCGTACCGGATCGTTTCGTTTGAACTCCTATGGTTATCATGCCAGCGTCAGGCGATTTCCCGATTTTTACGTCAGGCGTGAACCCATATCTTTCTTGAATCGCGCGTTGCAGGATTCCAATTGCCCGCCGTGTACCGATGCTGGAATCTGTCGGGGAGATGTAGACCCGGTCGGTGAGACGGAATGGGGGCTGAGCGCGTAAAATATCCATCTCTTTCGGGCGAGGGATAATTAGCGGTTCAGCGGGCGTCGGCGTATAGGCATCATTTCGGATCAGCAGATTGTTGCTGTACAAGACGATATCAGAAGCGATTCGAGGACTCTTCTCAGGGCGTTCAAACGTAAATGAAAATGACGCACGACGTTCGCCATCCCTTGAGGTGATCAACGGAGCGGGTGACCCTATCCCCATCCAGAATACGGGAAACTTTGTCACCCATTCCTGAGTGTCGTTACGGGCGTCGAACAATACTGGTAGAGGTGCGTCTCCGGAATAGTTGATATGAATTTCTCCGAGACGCGTCTTCAGATATACATTCTGAAAAGGGGGAAGCAACCGATTCTTTTCTTGCGAACCACCCGGTTGAGGCGCAAAGGAAATCATCTTTTCGCCCGTTCCTGTCAATTGGGTCGATGTCAATACGGCGCCGCGAAGAACATTACCGCTGAGGTAACCTGCTGCGTATTCGATGACGCCTTCACGGAAAGCGGTTTTTAAACGATAGCGCAGATCCACCTGAAAGGATTCACCTTTAGTGGTTTTCAACAGTTTGAATTCATATGCGAATGCGCCGTTCTCATTTTCGGTTGCTGCCGTCGCTACCCATCCACCTGAATTGTCCGATACCCAATCATTAATCCGCCAATCGGCATCTCTCTGGTTCAGATATACTCCGCTCCAGTCCTTTTTCACCAGGTAGAGCGTCGATTCTCTGACGAGAGGGACGCCATCCAAACGTATTTTCAATCCCTGTGACGGAGACCACGAAACAGCTGTCCTTCCCAGGGTTTTGAGAGGAATCTCACCAACCGGGGCGGTATGTCCGGTGAACGGTATGGAGGTCAGTCCGAAAAGGATCAGGAGGATTTGCAAAATGCGAGGGTGGGTGGTCGCCATAATTGCATTATACAAGAAAATAGTTACGCTCCTGAGTGAACGGGACGGTATCAGGGTATAATGCGGGAATAAAGATGCCTTATTTCGCTGAACGCTTCGACATCTGGGACAAAGACACTTCATATGTGATAGGGCACCAACGCCCTGATACTGATTCGATTGCCGCTGCGCTTGGGTATGCCTGGTTTCTTCAACAGACGGGGCGACCTGAGGCTCAACCGACCCGATGCGGGCATCCGTCGGATCAGACCCGTTATGCGCTGGAGAGATTCAATCAAGCTCCGCCGCGCTTATTGACGGACGTTGCGCCGACTTTCCACCATGTAGCAGAGCGTCGCCCGCCTGTGACCACTTCCGCTCCCCTGACCGCCGCGCTGGATCGTTTGGCGTCAGGAGAAGATATCGTTCCGGTGACAGAGGCGGATGGTAAAGTCATCGGCGCTGTCACTGCGTTGGGGGTCGCCCGCGCCTATGCCCGGATGATGAGCGAAGCATGCGCCGCGCCTCTGGTAGGAGAAATCGTTGAGACCGTGCAGACGTTTCAATCGCGGGCGAAAATCAGTGATCATCGGGGGACGATCCTTCGCACGGAGGAAAGCGAGTTCCTGATCGTAGATGATCGTGGCTTCTATGATGGCGTCGCAGTACAAAGACGCCTGTTGCAACCGCCCCGCGCCAAGCTGATCCTGGTCGACCATAATGAATTGACGCAGGCGGTATCCGGCGCGGATGAGGCGGAAATTATCGGCGTGTTGGATCACCACCGGTTAGGTAACCCTCCCACCGCCGCTCCCATCCCTTTTGTCGTCGATCCCGTCGGAAGCACTTCCACTCTGATCGCGGAGCATTGCCGTTCTCGCCGTCTGACACCCCCAAGGGGAATTGCTGGAATGTTACTGTCAGGCATTCTTGCGGATACGCTGGTGTTTCGCTCTCCGACAACACATGAACGCGATTTTGATGCTGCTGACTGGTTAGGCGGTGTCTGCCGTATCGACGTTCTCCTGTATGGGGAAGAATTGTTACGTTCCGCGCCCGGTCTCTCGGCAAGAACCACGGATGATATTCTGGATGGCGACCGCAAAGAATACGAAATGGGCGATTGGAAAGTCAGTATCGCTCAAGTGGAAGTTACCGGAATGCAGGAAGTGCCAGCACAGCGTGACGACATCCTCGAAGCGATGAATGATCGTCTCAAACAGGAATCGCTGGGGTTGATTGCATTGATGATCACCGATATTGTCACCGGACAGAGCCACTTGCTGGCGCTTGGCGAGCGTTCGATTCTGAACGCCCTGCCCTTCGGGCGACTGAGCGAAACGGAATGGGACCTGGGCGATGTCGTATCGCGTAAGAAGCAATTGGCGCCAGCGGTTCAGGACGCGATCGAATCGATCCTGTAAGAGGAGCGCATCATGGGAGTCGTATTTCGAACATCGCGAACCGGGTCAACGCCGCCCCTTGAGCCTTTGGAAAAGTTCACTGACATTCCGTTGAAAAGCGCAGAATCACAACTTTTAACTCTGTTTCTGACGGGACGTCGAGAAACGACCCTCCGCGCCTACCGTCAGGATTTGGAAGATTTTCGCCGATTTCTCAACGTCACTTCGATGGAGATCGCAATAAATCAACTGTTGAGCGCAGGGAGAGGCGGGGCGAATGCATTGACGCTTTCCTATCGCACGGATTTGATGAATAGGGGATTGCAACCTGCAACGATCAATAGGCGTTTAGCTGCCTTGCGCTCTCTGATAAAGCTGGCGCGAATGATCGGTATCGCAGACTTTACGCTGGAAATACCGGGCGTCTCTCATGAAAGCTACCGGGATACGCGTGGGCCGGGGCGCGAAAATGTTCAGAAGATGATAGCGTCAGTGGAAGGCGATTCTGTACCCTTACGTCGTGATCGGGCAATATTACGGTTGCTTTACGATCTGGGGTTGAGACGCGGGGAATTGACCTCACTGAACCTTGAAGATGTGGACATCGTTTCCGGTGAGTTGTGGGTGCGAGGAAAAGGACGAGGCAATCGGGAGAAACTTTCCCTTCCGCAACCTACCCGAGACGCTCTTTCCGCCTGGATAAAGATCCGTGGAGGCGATCAAGGCCCTCTTTTCCTATCGTTCGACCGTTCTGGTAAAGGAGATGCCGGGGGACGATTGACACCTGCCAGTGTCTACCGCATCGTTCGCGCCACAGGAGAGTCAATTGGAATAAAGACCCGTCCCCACGGCCTCCGGCATACTGCGATAACTGAAGCTTGCAAAGCGGCTCAGAAGGCAGGTATCGGTCTTGAAGAGGTGTTGGATTTTTCCCGACACCGGAATGTGCAGACTCTGATGGTTTATAGGGACAGAGAAAGAAATGTTCAGGGACAATTAGCGTCGCTCATTGCTCAGGAATCCCCGACCGATGTAGTGAAAAAGCGTCTTTAGTCTTCTATAGTCTTCTTCCGAGCGTCCATGCTCAAAAGAGGCAGGTATAAAACAAAAAGGGGCGGGGGATACCCCCCGCCCTGATACCAAGTGGATGAGACCACGACACACGGGTCGTATTCCTTAAGGCTGCTGCCTTCCGACTCTGACCTGGTTCGAAACCGACCCGCTGCCGTATAAAAATTATACCACAATCAGTCTGAGCATTTCCACTTGCTCCGGAGTATTGCGCTTATTTCGAGTCCATGATCACTTTTTCGCCGTTGCCCAGCAAGTCATCTTTCGTGATTGGGATCTTGACCCGCAGGATACGTGCTCCCGGAATTGTAGTCGTGTCCAGATAGCGCTTATCGCTCAATCCTTCGCCGTTCCACCCCAATCGGTCTTTCACGAAATCGGACGTGTATCGAGGATTAAAGGAGAGAATCAGTTCGTACTTGTCTTTGGCAAACCCGTACATTTTGGGGTCCTTCGACATGTCGATCTCTTTCTTGAACGTTCCTTCGACCTGCGAATCCTTGACCGCAATGCAGAACCCCTTCTTTGTTAACTCGGCGATTTTGCCCGGATCGTTCTTAAGGCGATTGAACAGCGCCGGAACTTCGGCTTCCGGAGGGAAAACCGCCGTCGAGTTGTAAGGTAGGGGATAAGCCACTGTGGCAAGTTGGTTCATCCCGAAGGGACTAATCTGCGCTTTTCCAGCTAACGCCTGATCCAGCGGAACGCCAAGACCCGCTGAGTCCTGTTCGTTGAATCCGTAGACTCCAACTTTATCGGCGGCAAGGTCGTTAAAGGTCGCGCGACCCTTTGTCTGAGCGTATAATCCGCCCTTGAGAACTTTTTTGCCACCGCGAACGGAAACGGAATCCTGCATGATCATTACGGAGGGATCGAGTTCGAAGTTAAAGTCGGCAACCTGAGGCATTTGATACCCTTCGTCCTGCAGACGAATGTCAAGACGCGCTCCGTCTACCGGCCCTTCGACGATGATTCCCTTATCCTTGTCGAATCCCTTGGATCCGATCATATTCCAGGAACCCGTGATTTCAATGACCTTCGGTTTGATCCTTCTGACCTGGAACTTCAAGTCCGCATCAATGGGAGGGTTAACATTGACAGCACGCCACTTTTTACGGAAAGCGAGTTTGTCTAACTGCCCTTCCTGATTCTTGAGTCCTGAACCAGAACGCATCTTGGTATCGTCGTTCGCTTTAGGGTCTGCGAGATTCGCTTTGTGGAGGCGGATATTATCTGCAAATTGCTTTTCCGCTTCATCCACTTTACCCGCACGAATATAAGCGTTCGCCAACAGGTGACCAACCTGATTAATATCAGGCTTATGTTGCATACCCGCTTCGAGCGCCTTGGCGGACTCGTTATAGTCCTTTATCTTGTCATAGTAAAGCCATCCCTTTTCTTTGTACATGTCAAAGATGTCAGGGTTACTTTGTATGCCTTCATTCAGTAGGGCGACGCCTGCGGGCAGGTACCGGCGGTCAGATCGTTGATCGGTATCTGTAAAGTTGTAAGTAATATGCCACGCGCCGGTCGCATATGGGTCTAACCAGTTCGGATCGAGCCAGGTGATCAAACGGATCATCGGCAGGATCGCATCATAGTTTCCTGAATGGAAAAACGAGTCAGATCGAACCCATAGTAGACCCGCGATTACCTGCCGGAAACCGGAGACGGCTCCGAGCATATACTCGAACGGTAGCGTCGCACCCTTCAATCCGCCAATGACCTTGTTGGCCTGTGGCGGCTCGATGGCGGGTTGGCGCCGTAACGGGTCGATCTGCGCCTGCAAGAAAACGACCAGTAATATCAACGGTACAAGCAAACCGCGCAGCAGGTTCGTTTTTGAACCACTGAGACTCATATCATTTAGCCTTTCGGTAAGCGCAGTCGCCTCAGACCTCGCGCCGATCAAAGATAAGAACAGCGAGAATCAGCAACACAGCGGAATAAACCAGACCATAAATGCAGTTCTGGGTCAAGAATAACAGTTCTGACTTTACTTCAACAGCCGGATTCACGAGAGGGTTGGTAAACTGGAAGTTACCAAAGTTCGGAACCAGGTAGTGAACCACGGTAAAGAATCCCTTGACGAGAATATTGCTTCCGGTCTTGGCAAGATCCTGAGTAAAGGAGGACATGTTGCCGATGATGAACAGCGATAACGTCAGGAAGAAATTCACCAGAGGAGTCAGGAAAACGGAGAAAAAGACCGCGACGGAGCAGAGTAGCACCATCTGAAGGAAAATCATCAAGATGCCCTTCAGAAGCTCCAACGGGTTGGAAGGGTTTTCAGCTCCGATTTGCTTGAGGGCGACGGCGATGATCAGTACGACTCCCATCAGGACGATGTTGACGCCGATCGTGGCGATTGCCCCCAGCCACTTACCAATCAAGAATTCCCATCGGTTAACAGGCTTGGCGAGAATCGTATAAATGGTGCGACGTTCGATTTCCGTTGGAATCAGGTTGATCGACAGAATGACCGTGATAAAAATCCCGGCAAGGGTGATGATACCCAGACCCATACCCCGGATCAGAGTCAGTTCCTGACGGGCGGTAAACTGTCCGAACATGAAAGTCAATGCCAGAACGGCGACGCCGCCCAGAAGGAAGGCGTTCAAAACCTTACGGCGAAGCGCTTCGCTAATCGTGTTTCCCGCAATGGTAAGGATAGCGTTCATAAAATTAGTTTAACTCCTTGTACTTATTCGCGGAAACGCGGTTAACATCGGGAGCGCCTTCAATGGAACCTTCGTCGGTAAGGCGACCGCCGACGATATTGACGAACAGGTCTTCCAGAGTGCGACGCTTGGGGATGATGGAGATAATACGTGTATTTTCCGCTCGGGCAGTGTCAATGATCTGGGCGACAAGTCCGGCGTCGTCCTTCACATTGAAGGTTCCCGCTCCGCCAAGAACATTAGCTTCCGGGGCAAGCGTTTTGAGTCGCTCATTGAAGCTAGGCGTCGCTCCTGATACGGTAATATCTACACGTTCTCCGGCAAGGAGTTCATCGACTAAGCCAATAGTGCGTAACTTACCCTTGTGGATAACGGAAACTCGGTGGCAAACCTTTTCAACGTCTTCCAACTGGTGCGAAGACAGAAACATCGTCTTGCCCTGCTCCTTGAGTTGAAGCATCAAATCGCGGATATCGCGACGTGCGATAGCATCCAGACCGGATGTTGGCTCATCGTAAAAGAGGAGGGTAGGGTTATTGATCAGCGACTGTGCAATTCCAACTCGCTGGCGCATTCCTTTAGAAAACTCGGAGATACGTTTGTTGCGGTCGGATTTACTTCCCAACCCCACAAAATCAACCAACTCTTCCGCGCGCTTTTTGGCGTCTTCCCGCTTGAGACCGAACAATTGCGCGTAGAAGGTGACTACCTCCGCAGCTGTCATATGTTCATAAAAGTAGGGAGATTCCGGGAGATACGCAATTTTATGCTTGGTCTCGATATCCCCAGCAGGTTTTCCAAGCACGGAAGCTTCGCCCTGAGTAGGATAGATTAGTCCCAGAAGAATCTTGATTGTGGTGGTTTTACCCGCTCCATTAGCGCCGAGGAATCCGAAGATTTCTCCCTCTTCAATCTTGATGGTGAGATTATCCACCGCGTTGACCGCTTCTCGTTTGAGGGGAACGGGATACTGCTTATAAAGATTTTTGATGTCAATGGCTGCCGGCATAGTTCCGGTGGCTCCGTCGCGGGATTCTCTACTGGCCCGCGCCTTTCTGACGATATTTGGTATTTATGATTGAGGCGCAAAGGCATACCTGCTGCCCGTAGAGACGTGTCACGTCTGAAACAAGTAGGTCAGGGTCGCCATTGCTCTCCTCGTATGACCGCATGCGAAAGGCAGGAAGTTCCCATTTAGGAACTCTGCGACGTCCGCCTTATCGCCGCCGTGCAGTATATCGCACAAAAGCGTGAATTCAATACTTACTTTTCAACCTAAAGACGGGCGGCTCCTTGAGGAACCGCCCGTATCATCGCATTCATCAGGCGACACTCAATTGCGTCATTCTGACATAAGCGGGATCATGCGTTCGTCACACCTGAACGATTTCTTCAGCCAGAAATCAGGAGATCAGGACTTCTTGGGAGTTGGGTTCGCCGGAACTTCCTTTACATTGGATGCGGATGCCTTGGCGAACTTGGCGGGATCCTTATCGAATTTCGGTTTGCATCCTGCACAGCAGAAATAGTAGGTAACGCCGTTATAAACCGACTTATCCGCCGTCTTCAGGTCAGCAACTTTTTCGCCGTTTATAGGGCAAACATCGACGATCTTTTCCATCTTGCTCGCAACCTTTTTGTCGGCGGGCTTCGCAGCCGACTTTGTCGCAGCGGGTTTCGCAACTGGTTTGGTAGCAGGAGCGGTAGTTTGAGCGAAAGCGCTTCCTCCGACGACTAGAACAGCAGCCAGAGCGATCATTATTTTCATATAAAATTCCCTTTCGTATTGAGAGGATAGAGTTTAGTTATCCTTCCACTTTCAGCTATTATTCTACGGCATATCTGGAAGTTTTGTTACTGGCGCGAGGGTGGGGCAGGGAATATAGAGATGTTTCGAAACGCCCCCCCACTTTCTTCTGCCAGAGTCTTCAGCAGCTCCGGACTGGTCGGCGCCATATCGACGCCAATCGCGAGGGCGATAAGTCGGGCGTGAGAAATATTGTGCAGGCGCAAAAAGTTGCGTAACTCGTTTAGCCCGGTAATTCCTTCTGAGGGGGAACCATCTGAGAGAATAACAATGTGCGTTAACTCCGACAGTTTCAGGGCGAGTTCCAGAGCAGTGGACAAGTTTGTCGCTCCATTTGGTTGAAGCTTACTAATCGATTCACGTCCTATTTGCAGATTTTCCGCAGTCGCTTCCAGCAACTGCGGCCCTGTCAATTGAGCTGCAGTATCTGAAAAGGCGATGATCTGGAACGAGTCTTGCGGCTGCAGCTCTGATAGAGCGTCTGATAGCGCGAATCGGACTCTCTCCATTTTTCCCTCTTCCGCCATGCTTCCCGAAATATCTACAAGATAAACGATACGGAGCGGGGGCGTTTTCGAGGGAGTCGTATCATCGGATTTCGCTATGGGGCGAAACGGTAAGCCATGGGGGATAAAGGCGCTGGAAATAGCCGTATCTGTCGGGGGAAGGGTTCCCGAATCGGGCGTTTTCCCGCCTCGGGATGTCAGCAAACTTCGCTCTGTCGCCATGTTGACCGCTTCTCGCAAATCATCCTTGTTTGGATTCGTCTTCGTTTGCGCTGTAGTTGCGAAATTTGCCTGTTCCGTCTTCGAAACGTTTGGTTCTGATTCCCTGGCGTCTACTAAGGCGGTCTCACGTGATTCACCTTCCGGACGTTGTCCACGTAATGCTTCCAGCGGTGGGGGAGCGGGTGAGGGTGTTGCCAGGGGGCCATTTGAAAGGCGGGGTTGAGCCAGTAGACCGGTGTCTGAATCAAAATCGTCTTTGTCTTTGTTTTGTCCAGCGGGCATGACGGGCTTAGCGGTCAGTTTGGTAACCGATGTTGCAATTTTTGAAGTGGTAGCAGCTTTTTCGTTTCGTTTCGATGACGTCACCGAGGGAAACGAAGCATGGGGCGATACAACGGATGTCGTAATTATAGGTTCCCGAATTTTTGTTGCAACCTTAAGGGGAGAATCGAGCTTCTTTAGGGTGTTTTTGTCTGACTTGACTGTATGCGAATGGGGTATTGGAGAAGAGGGCTTGACACCCTTTGTAGGTTGTTTAGTTGTAGGACGTGCAGGAGATTTGAGGGTAACGGACACATTACCCGGCGAGCGCAGGGCAACCAACCCGAACCTGGCGTTGGCATCATGAATGCGGGGAAGCAGAGACGCTATCAGAAAATGCAACGCTGAAGAGATTACGATCGCTCCTGCAAGAACGCCGTTTTGTGAGATCTTCAGAGCGCCAGAATTTTCAATCCGGCGCGTAATCATATATCGTTCGATACTGGGGATCATCGTTTCTATGGATCAAGGTCTCAGAACGATTACGAGTGACATGAAATATAGTGTTTCATAAAAAAAACGGCGCTGGCATTTTCGCCCCGATACTGTATCGCTCAGACAAAACAAAGTCAAAATCTGTTGCTTCTTATAGGGCGTCTGCCTCTGTGAAGTCTCAGTCTGATACATTGATTTGACCCAGAGGCAAGGGATTTACTTCGCATGTGATCGATTTATTCCGCTCGCGCTCTCAGGCGGAATTTGCCTCACGTCTTAGGTCAGGCTATACTGAAAGTCATGAAGGAAAGCGAGAACCCGAAATCGTCGTCGAAGACGACTTATCTCGTGGTGGGAGTCGTCGCGGCGGCGGTATCAGCGGCGACAGTAGCCTATATATTCTGGCGACGATCAAACATATCGGCGCAGGCGGAGTCCGTGCAACAGTTAATCGATCGTTGTCATGATCAGATTTGTAGCATCGAGCGACGGCTGGGAGAATTGAACAGCGCCAATCATCAGACGCAAGCCGCCTCGGCAAGTTGACGATTCGTTACACGTCGAACTAATCCCCGAAGATTTTCAGATGAGATAAGGGAACCCGGGTTCCCTTTCGGTGAAACAGCAACGTCCGATAATCCCTGTTATGTCTCTTGGAAGGCTGACGTTGGTTTTACGCTTATCGCCATTTTACCGGACAATGGACGAACACGGAGACGGTATTCGCGAGGTTCATGATTTCACGTTCGTTATACCCATTGTGCAGGAAGAGTTGGTTCCCGTCCCCATACACAATGTACATTCGGTAAATGTAACGGGAGTCCGGGTCTTTTGTCTCGTGAAGAAGTACATGCTCGATCTTGTCTAATCGCGTAATCCGGCGTCGGTCTTTGAAAAAGGCGTTTTCCGTTTTGTTGAAGCGAAAACGGATCGATGCTTTGTAAGCGCGATTCACAATATAGGGAACAAAAATCAGCATCAGACCGGTGGCTACGATCCAGAGAAATGCCATGTGATTTTCGCTCGGTGCGAAAAGATGCATCGGGTCATCGGAGGTAAAGCGCGAACGGGAGTCCTGAACCGGTTGCAAGATGCTGAGCATGCCCAGCGCCAGCACGGTTCCCATCGTGAAGACCAGAGACAAACAGACGATCCAGTTGAGTTCCCCACGGTTCTCCAACTGCAAAATAAGTTCGTGAGACGTATTGGTGACAGCGAATGGCCCGACACGACGTGATATGTCGGAAACCTTCTGGACGACCATTTCTGGGGCCTTCCTAAGTCCTGACCGGGACTGCAATTATTGTACACCTGAAAAGCGGAAATTGGGAATTATTTTTCCAGGCGTCCATCCCTAAGATTGATGATTTCATCGGCGCCGGTCAGCATTTCCGGGTCATGCGTCACCACAACCACACTCCCCCTCACCCGCCATGCCGCGAGCGTGTCGACCACTAAGCGACCATTCGTATGATCCAGCGCGGCGGTCGGTTCGTCCGCAAAGAGGATGTCCGGATCATTGATCATGGCGCGGACGACGGAAACGCGTTGCTTTTCGCCGCCAGAAAGCTGGGACGGCAACTTATTTTCCAGCCCTTCCATCCCAAACCCATTCAGAAGCTCCCTCCCCTTTTCATAGG
The DNA here is from genome assembly GCA_903910385.1 of uncultured Armatimonadota bacterium. Lineage (GTDB taxonomy): Bacteria > Armatimonadota > Armatimonadia > Armatimonadales > Armatimonadaceae > CAIVZM01. The sequence continues at coordinate 17,036 of CAIVZM010000084.1, read as the reverse complement.
CTGCGCGATCTGCCTTCGGCGCGGCGACGACAATATTTTCTAACGCTGTCAGATACGACAACAAAAAAGGTTGCTGGAAGACAAACCCGAACCGTTCGCGGCGAACTCCCGCCACATCGGAGGATCGACGTTGATTGTAGATAAAATCGCCGAAACGCGCCTGTCCCTGTGTTGGCATCTTAAGCCCGGAAAGAATATACAATAGCGACGATTTACCCGAACCAGAAGGTCCCATGATCCCGTAAAAGTTACCTGGGGGCAGAGCGAGAGTAACATCGCGCAAAGCGTAGGTGGTTCTCGCACCATCGGTATATGCCAGAGAAACGCTCTCGCAGGCAAGTTCTCTCCCCGGACGATTCATATTTCCTGCTGTTGATTGCATTCGCACGGCGACTATCTTCTTTCTATGATGCTGACTGGATCGAACAGGAGCAAACGATACGCGATAGTGGCTACGGCGAATATCGTGATCGCCAGCGGAATGGGCAGCGTGTACTGATACGCAAAAAGATCCAGTGGATTGATGAACAGGCCACGTGGTTCGAACAGCGACTCCTTAAAGGCGGAAAGAAATGCGAAGGTGGCAAGGGCGCCCGCCACCCACCCTATCAGGGTCAGCAACAGAGTCTCTCCGACAATCCTTGCAATCAGTTGCCAGCGTTGATAGCCGATAGCCGCAAGGACGGCGAACTCCGCGAGGCGTTGCGTGAAATAGATGTTCGCCAGCATGCCGCTCATGAGGGCAATCACGAAGATGACGGTAAAGTTGACCACCGCCATGATAAGGAACATTGTCGATAGGCTGTCGCGAACCTGCGCGATCAGATTTTGCCGAGAAAGCACCTGAACCTTCGCCGGAGAAAGTTTGCCATCCTGACGATGTTTCGCAGGAGAAAACAACTGATTCACAGTCATCAAGTCATCGGGATTTTTCGTGGTGTATATGGTGCAACGTGGAGCCGCAAGAAATACATTGTCACAGAAAGACTTCGAGGTGACCGCAATCCAGACGGGACCAGTAAGTATGCCGACGCATTTGACAGGAACCGGCGCTCCGGAGATTCCGCCCTCATCGGTCGGGCCAGCCACCAAATCCCCGAGCTTGATATGCTTGTTTCGAGCTAGTGGTTCGGATAGCGCCGCTTCCGGCATCCCTTCCGCAGGCATTCTCCCCTCTTTGAGGGTTGTCCCTACCCTTTTCAGAAGATAGTCTTCATTCTCTTGTGCAAGGCCGAGAACCACAAAAGGTAAAGAACCAATGACTGTCTTGATATTAGTGAAAAAGATAGACGCTTCCATGATGCGATCCACGCGGGCATCACCCCTGATGATCGCCAGTTGGTCATTCGGTACTGTCTGAGTCACCCGTTGAGGGATGACATAGGTGAAGTGATTGGTGTAACCGTAAATCGTGAAGATCGTCCGGTCAATGGAGTTGGCGAGTGTCGAGATCGTGGCGATCAAAAAGACCGAAAGCACTATGACGAAGCCCATCGGCATTACACGTCCGGGGTTTCTTCTAAAATATGTCCAGGCGGACAGAGGGTTCTGCATACGTCGTTAAACCGTCGTTTCCGCCTATCCTAACGGCGTCCATCCTCATCGCGTTCCCGTTGACTGCGAATTCGCTCGTCAAAATATACTACAGTAACAGAGGGGCAGTTAAAGCCGTTGTGATCAGGCGTTGACGGGAGAGGTGTGTGTATCTCGTAAGATCGTTTCTTCCGGATCGCTTTCTTCTTGTGGTCGCTTCATGGCGTATTCGGCGCCTTCATCCAGAATTTTCTCGATATCCGCCAGCGTTTTGACGCCCGTGAGTGCGCTACGGATATATGACGCCCCGTGAAAGTTCTTGAAATAGTGCCCGAGAAGGCCGCGCAACTCCCGGCAGGCGATGGCTTCTCCCTGCACCTCACATTGTAGCCGTGCGTGGTCTCGTGCAACTTGCAGACGCTCGAAAATCGTGGGCTCTGGTGAAAGTACGCCGGTTTCCAGAAACAGACCAATCTGGCTCAGAAGCCAGGGATTGCCCATGGCGGCGCGACCGATCATGACGCCGTCACATCCCGTTTCAGCAAGCATGCGACGGGCATCCTGCGGCGTTTCGACATCTCCATTACCAATGACAGGTATGCGTCCGTCGACCGCTTCACGGACTCGAGCGATAACGCTCCAGTCTGCAGTTCCGGTGAAACCCTGCGAAGCGAATCTCGCATGTACCGTGACCGCTCTGGCGCCAATTTCGGCGGCGGCGCGGGCAAATCGCGGCGCGGTCTCATCTGCCGAGTCCCATCCTGAGCGAACTTTCACCGTGACAGGAACGTCGGGAACCGCCTTGACGACAGCTTCCACCACCGCCTCCGCCTGACATAAATCCTTTAGGAGCGCAGCGCCGGCTCCGGTCTTCGCGACTTTGGGAACCCAGCATCCCATATTGATATCTACGCCGTTGGCGCCGTGTCCGACAACTACACGCGCCGCTTCCGCCATAACTGCGGGGTCGGCTCCAAACAACTGGCAAAAAACGGGTCGTTCTTCGTCCGTCCAGTCAAACATTCCGTATGTCTTAGAATTTTTGTAATGGATCGCCTGTGAAGAGATGAGTTCCGTAATGACGAGACCAACCCGCCCATGCCGTTTGCAAAGAACGCGAAACGGATGGGACGTAATTCCCGCCATAGGAGCGAGAACGATATTGGGCCAGATGGAGATATTCCCGATTTGCATCGCTTGAGGATTATATCGTAACCGGCGATTTCGATGCATCACTTCGGTATAATAGTCTTGCGAAAATATGAATAAACTCTCGTCCGGTCGGATACTTCTTGTCCCCATTGTCCTCTTTGCATTTGCTCTGGCGTTACGATTATCCGGTATAGCCTGGGGATTGCCGGACGCAGGACGCGCTTTTTCCTGGCATCCCGACGAAACCGTGGTCGTGTCAGCATCCCTGCGGACGAACCCACTTTTACTACTACTCGATCCGGGGTTTTACAATTATGGATCGTTGTCGCTCCTGATAAACGGATTTTTCATTCATCTGGGCGATTCTATGGGATTGATCTCGGGCAATGTCTTTACAGGAGCGCCCTCTGCCGGTGACCTACTGACAGCGCGGTTGGTAACTGCATCTCTGGGAGCGGGAACCTGCCTATTCCTTTACGGCGCCGGAAGACTGCTTTATAGTGAAACGGCAGGACTTGCGGCAGCCATTCTTTATGCCGTCTCCCCTCTTGCGGTGCAACACGGGCATTTTGCAACGGTGGACGTTCCCGCTACCTTTTTTGTCGCAGGAACGCTCTACTTTGCTGCACGATATCTGAGAAATCCGGTGACAGACGCCCGATCTTTACTTCTATGCGGATTATTCGCGGGGTTTTCTGCGGCGACGAAATATAATGCAGGACTGATTCTCTTTTCTGGCTTAACGGCGTGGGGGGTTGCTGAAAGAAACCGGACTTTGAAGTCCTCGATGGCGCTGATAGGAATGGCGGCTCTGGGATTTTTTCTTGGATGCCCTGGCGTCCTGTTGAATTTTCCGGCATTTTTGCGTGATTTCCTGTTTGAAGCGAACCATGCCCGAACCGGTAGCGGCGATCTCTTCGTGGGAACTGTTTCCGGGTTCATTTACCACCCGTTTTTTACATTACCTTGGGCGGTCGGCAGTTTGACGGCGTTAGCGATTCTCAGCAGTTTACTAATGGCTGTCTACCGGAGGAACTCGGCGGATTATGTTCTCGCCGCTTTCATGATTCCGTATTTCATCGTTATAGGATTAGCGGAAATCAAGTTTGCCCGTTACCTGTTACCACTCTTGCCAGCTTTACTTTTATGGGTAGGAGCTTTGATTCCTTTACCAGAAAACCGCCGTTGGTATCGTGTGATGAGTGCGGCGATAGGGTTGTGTGGTCTTTATGCTCTGTTCATCAGCCTCGCTTTTAATAATGTGATGATGGAAGAAGATACCCGAGACACAGCTGCAAAGGCGATTCGAAAGGAACAGAAGGAAGGGAAAATATCATCCGTTGGCTTCGCTACCGGTCCGTGGCATTATTCCCCTAACCTTCAACCCTTTCTGGCGATCCCGATACCTGTCCGGGCGAAGGAAGCGGCGATGTCGTTGCAAAATTTGAGATTGATTCCAGCAGATGGCGAATGGAACGTTTCCCAGTTGAAGACGGAAAACGCAGACGCGATAGGTTTGTCAGAATTTGAATACGGACATTTGCAGTCGAGGCGTACATCAGAATTTACGCTCTATATCAGCGAATTAAAATCGCGCTATCCCAGACGGTTGGAGTTTCTCAAACCCTTGCATTTCGCAGGCATCTCTCTGACTGGTTTTTATAAACAGCATGGGGCGCTCGATCTGCCGGCGCAATATCCCTCTCTTCCTCATGATATGCTTTACACAAATCCGACAACGCTGGTTTTTGTCAAATAAGGTTGTGAAAAAGTTCTATGAAGTTTTATGACCCGATTCTCGTCGCTCTGGATGTTGATAATGCTGACGATGCGATGCGTCTGGTAAAAATGCTGGGCGGAAAAGTTGGCGGATTCAAAGTTGGACTGGAACTGGTCAATAGCGTGGGGATGGACATTCTGTCCCGTATCTCCGAGTATGGCAATGTGTTTTATGATGCCAAATTCCATGATATTCCTAACACCGTCGCTGGCGCGGTGCGAGCGTCGGCGCGTCGGGGCGTCTGGATGGTTAATATCCATATCAGTGGTGGTAATGCCATGCTGGATGCGGCGCAAGAAGCGGCGCACACCGTCGATAAGCCACCCTTGTTAATCGGCGTCACTGTCCTTACCAGTATCGATCAGGCGATTTTAAACAACGATTTACGTACTCCCGGCGCGGTGGTTGAGCAGGTGACGCATTATGCGCAGATGGCGGACAGGAGCGGTCTGAATGGCGTTGTCGCGTCGCCGCAAGAGTTATCCGCCATACGTGCCATCTGTCGACCGAACTTTCTGACTGTGATCCCGGGGATTCGCCCGAAGGGGGTCGCCGCCAACGACCAGAAACGCATCGCCACGCCGGGGCAAGCGATTCTGGATGGCGCCAATTATCTGGTAGTGGGACGCGCCATTACCAACGCCTCTGACCCGGTGGTAGCAGCGGATGCTATTGCGGAAGAAATCCGCGAGACGATTATGCACCGTTCCGGTGAATGATACATTTTTTTCAAAGAAGAAAATGAGGGGGAATTTTTCTATGACGGATAAAATCGCCGTCCAGATGTACACCGTGCGTGACTTCACGCACTCCGTCGCTGACCTTTCGGAAACGCTACGGAAGATTTCCGCAATCGGTTATACCGCTGTGCAACTCTCCGCCGTCGGCGCAATGAACGGCGAGAGCCCGAAGGTAGACGCTGTTACCGCGAAAAAGATGCTCGATGATAACGGACTGAACTGTATCGCGACACACCGAAGCTGGGACGCACTGGTGAACCAGACCGAGAGCGAGATCGAATTCCATCGTATTCTGGGTTGCGACTATACTGCTATCGGCGGTATCCCCGTCGATTATGGAAGGGATAGCGCAGAGGGGTATCGCCGATTTGTGCGAGACGCTGCCCCGATTATCAAAAAATTGAATGCAGCAGGAATCCGTTTCGGTCATCATAACCATGCACACGAATTCGAGCGCTATCAAGCGGGGAATGCTCATACATTATTCGATATCCTGATCGATGACGGCGGCGCAGACTACTTTCTGGAACTCGATGTGTACTGGGCATGGCATGGCGGCGTCGATCCTTCGACATTATTGCGTCGTTGCTCTGGTCGTGTTCCGGTAATTCATCTCAAAGACAAGGAAGTCGTGGAAGGAAAGCCTGAGATCGGAGCGATTGGCGAGGGAAATCTTCCCTGGGAAGATATTCTTGCCTCTGGTCGGGAAGCGGGAGTCGAATGGTACTGCGTCGAACAGGATGTTTGTCGCAGAAACCCGTTCGACTGTCTGCGTTCCTCCTATGAATTCCTTCGGAGAAAATCGTTATAGTAACTACTACCTCATGAGTAACTACTATCTCATGGTTGTGTATCTGGGTAACTTGGGAAATCTGTGAACTCGCCTATCAAGAAATCTTCCAGCGAATGGTTATGGAATCGGAAAAATGAACGAGAGCAATCCATTCCTCCCGCAATTTGTGCGCGATGACCCATTTCTTCTTCCTTACTGGGAGGAGATACTGCAACGAAAAGAGCGTTATGATGCAGATTGCAGGTTGTACGAAACGACGGGCGGTTTGAAAGGGCAAATATCGCTGGGACACCGATATTTCGGCTTTAACCGGGACAGGCAGGACAATCAGTCAGGAATCTGGTTTCGTGAGTGGGCGCCGGGTGCGACCGGACTCTATCTTATCGGCGATTTCAACCAGTGGGATCGTTCTCGTCATCCTCTGCATCGAGATGAGTTTGGCGTCTGGAGCGTGTTCTTGCCGGATGACGATACAGAAAACCAGCTGACTCATGGCTCGCTGGTAAAGATTCATGTAGTCACCTCAGACGGAAGCAGTGACCGTATTCCCGCTTATATACGGCGCGTTATTTACGATCAAGACAGTAAACAGTTCATCGGACAATACTGGTCTCCTCCGGTTTCTTATCGATTTGAAAATCCACGACCGACGATTCAGGGCGGTCTGCGGATTTATGAAGCGCATGTCGGTATGGCGCAAGAGAAATGGTCGATTGGAACGTTTGATGAGTTCCGTGAAAACATCCTCCCCCGAATTGCGGCGCTGGGATACGATGCCATTCAACTGATGGCAATTCAGGAACATCCCTACTATGCCTCATTTGGATATCACGTCAGCAATTTTTTTGCGGTTTCTTCCCGATTTGGAACTCCGGAAGACCTGAAGCGACTGATAGACGCCGCGCACGGGCATGGATTGTTGACATTTTTGGATTTGGTGCACAGTCACGCCGTCAAGAATACCCTTGAAGGGTTGAACCGGTTTGATGGCACCGATCATCAGTATTTCCATGCCGGGATGAGAGGAGAACATCCCGCGTGGGATTCGATGGTCTTCGATTATTCCCGGTATGAAGTGCGTCGCTTCCTCGCCAGTAACGTGCGCTTCTGGCTGGAAGAATATCATTTCGATGGCTTCCGTTTCGATGGCGTAACCAGTATGCTTTATCTGGATCACGGTCTGGAAAGGGAGTTTGCTGGTTATGAAGATTATTTTGGCGCGAATGTGGATGAGGACGCAATCGCTTACCTGAAGCTCGCCAATGATGTCGCGCACGCCGTGCATCCGCATTCCGTCTGTATTGCGGAGGATGTTTCGGGAATGCCCGGGCTGGCGCGACCCACTTCTGAAGGCGGGATCGGATTCGACTACCGGTTGGCTATGGGCGCCCCAGATTACTGGATCAAACTGGTCAAGGAAACGCCGGAAGAGCAATGGCGTCTTGGCGATATGTACCAAACGTTACTGAATCGAAGACGGAATGAAAAACACATCGGGTACGCCGAAAGCCATGACCAGTCTCTGGTGGGCGACCAGACATTAGCATTCCGCCTGATGGGCTCAAATATGTACGAGCATATGGCGATAAGTAGCTCTGATCTCATCATAGATCGGGGAATCGCACTTCATAAATTGATCCGCCTGCTCACCTTTGCGCTCGCCGGTGAAGGATGGCTGAACTTCATCGGGAACGAATTCGGTCATCCGGAGTGGGTTGATTTTCCGCGCGAAGGAAATGGCGATTCGTTCCAGTATGCGCGTCGCCAGTGGGGACTTGTTGACTCCCCTCTTCTCCGGTATCAGGATTTAAACCGCTTCGATGCGGCGATGATGCATCTGGATGCAGATTTCAATTTTTTGAATGATCCTCTGATTGAGCAACTCGCACTTCATGAGGATACGCGCCAACTGGTATTCCGGCGAGGCCCGCTGGTTTTCGCTTTCAATTTTCATCCTTCGGAAGCTTACCCTTCCTTGCGGATTCCTGTCCCTGACTTTACCGACTATCGAGTGGCGCTGACTACGGACGCCAGTCTTTTTAGTGGATGGGGTCGGGCGCTTCCGGACGCGCAATTTCCGATTCAACCAATCCCGATGTACGGTCGTGCCCAAAGCTTACAAATATACCTGCCGAACCGTTCAGCGCTCGTTCTTGCGCCGCAAAAACAGTCTGGAAAGGAGAACAAACAGCCGTTCTCGAATCTTTAGTGATAATAATATGCTGGATGCTACCTTCATACATGCCCCAACTATAGGAGCGACGACAGAACAGCGTCTGTGGCAAGCGGGAATCCTCTCCTGGTCTGATTACCTGAGAGCTGCGCCTTCTGATTTGCCCCTGACCGCCGCACAGCGTGAAATACTCGCCCCCGCTGTCGAACATGCCGCTGAAGCTCTGGCAAACGATGATGATCGTTATTTCGCCCGCCTCCTCCCCATGAGGGAACACTGGCGTGCCGTTCCCCACTTTATGGAACGGATCGGTTTTCTGGATATAGAGACAAATGGCGGTTACCAACCGGAAGATGTGACGCTCATCGGCGTTTACGATGGCTACGAGAGTCGATTCTTTATCAAGGGCAGGAACCTGGAAGACTTTTCACAGGAAGCGGAACGAGTGCGACTGTGGATCACTTTCTTCGGGACAGGATTCGATCTTCCCTTCTTACGGCGACGTTTCCCGAAACTGCCTCTGGATCATCTGCATGTAGACCTCTGCCCCTCGCTTCGAAAACTGGGGTTTAAAGGGGGATTGAAGCGTGTCGAAACCCAGTTAGGCATTCATCGCCGCCCGGAGGTGGATGGAATGGATGGGATGGATGCCGTTCGACTCTGGAGCCAGTATCGACGCCACAATGATGAGGATGCATTGAACCTCCTGATCACTTATAACCGTGAGGATATCGAAAATCTGTCCCTGCTTCTGGCGTTCACTTATCCACGACTCAAAGCGGCTTCCGGCTTTCCCGTAGGTGTCACTTCTTTAGCCGGGGTGGATTCTGCTTCCGATTCGATTTCATCGTAGCGTTTTTCCCGTTCATATTGTGTAATCATGCGAATCCCTCGCTGGAGGGTCAGGAAGCGTACGCCCGTTGCATCAAGACGCTCTGATCCGGATTCCGAACCCTACAAGATAAACCCTACAAAATAAAGGATATGGATAGGCAACCAGTTTTTTCACAAGGTACATTACCGACTCGTGAAATCAATGGTTGGATTCCAGTTTCCTACTGTCATCGATGCTATTGACTAAACTTTTAGACATCCGCCAGCGCTGATAGACTGAATCCATGCCCGTCGATCAACTACCGCAAGCCTTTACAGAGCGTATTAGCCACCAATTGGGCGATGAATACCCGTCCTTTCTGGAAGCGCTATCGGTAGCCCCCCCGATCGGCGTCCGGCGAAACCCTTTGAAACCAGCTTCACTGTTTCCGGATGCCTCCCCTATCGCCTGGTGTCCGGAGGGAATGATCCTGTCTGAGAGGCCAGTTTTCGCCCTTGATCCATTATGGCACGCCGGAGCGTATTATGTTCAGGAACCGTCCTCAATGCTGGTGGACTTTGCTTTGCGAAGTTACTATAAGGGGGGGGCTTCCGATAAAATACTGGACTTATGCGCAGCTCCTGGGGGAAAGACGACTCTGCTGGCAGCGAACGCCCCTTTTACTTCACTGATTATCGCCAACGAAGTCATCCGCAAGCGATACAGCGTCTTGCGAGAAAATATAGCCAGATGGGGTGATGAACGTATTCAATGCACCAACCACGATCCGAAAGATTTCGTTTCCCTCGCTGGAGAGTTCAATCTTGTGCTGGTGGATGCACCGTGCAGCGGGGAAGGTCTTTTCCGCAAAGATCGTGTGGCGATACAGGAATGGTCGCCTGAGAATGCCGATATCTGCGTCCATCGACAGAGCGGTATACTGGCTATCGCCGCGTCGCTGGTCGCGACAGACGGACTGCTGATTTATTGCACCTGCACCTTTAATCCGGAAGAAAATGACGATCAGATAGCGCCCCTTCTCCTTTCTGGGGACTGGGAAAACTTGCAGTCGGATACGCCTGAGGAATGGGGTATGATCGCTACCACTTACGGTGTTCAATGCTGGCCGCATCGCGTGGAAGGCGAAGGGTTTTATCTTGCTGTCCTTCGGCGGAAAACGCCTGCTCCACGAATCGAGTCACAAGCGAGAAAAGGTTTAACGGATTATCGCCCCGCCACTTCCCGGGAAAAGGAATTGATCTATCCCTATCTCACTCCATCGTTTACCGGAGACGTCGTCGTTCGTTTGAGCGATGGGGCTATCTTTACAAATCCGTTACGGGAATTAGACAACATTACTAACGCTCTTCCCCGAATGTCATTTGGAATCCGGATTGGAGAAATCAAAGGAAAGGATTTTATCCCCGCTCATGAACTGGCGTTATCAACACTGGTTCATGCCGATACAGACTCCCTCGATTTATCCTTCGAGGAAGCCTTGCGGTATCTGCGTCGGGACGCACTTTCCGCTCCGGACGGCATCCGGCACGGTTGGACATTGATGCGATATCAGGGACTGGCTCTGGGATGGGCAAAGACTATGCCAGGAAGGATCAACAATTACCTTCCGATGGAACTGCGCCTTCGACTCCGTGATTAGTGGCAGATTGATCCAAAGACGAGTAGCCCGATTATGGCTCTCGCCACTGATGACCGTCCCCAAGCAACGCGGCGGCGCGTTCCGGGCCCCAAGTCCCTGTAAAATAGGGCTGTATCTCACCGGGACGACTCTTCCACGCTTCAAGAATAGGAGTCAGCAAGCCCCAGGCGGCCTCGACTTCATCACCACGTGCGAAGAGCGACGCGTCCCCACGGATCGCATCAAGGATCAAGCGTTCGTAGGCGTCCGCAATGTGCGCTTTCGGGAAAGCGTCCTTGTAAGTGAAATGTAGGTCGACTGGTTTCAGGTTCATGGACGGTCCCGGTTCTTTCGCTCCGATCAGAAGGTAAATACCTTCGTCGGGTTGAATGCGCAACACCAGAACATTAGGCGAAACATTTTCACGTTTCATTTTGGCGAAAAGCACTTGTGGGATTGCGCGAAACTGAACCGCTACTTCCGTTACCCGGCGAGGCATCGCTTTACCAGCGCGCACAAAGAAGGGTGTGCCTCCCCATCGCCAGTTGTCGACATAGAGCTTCATCGCCGCATAGGTTTCCGTTGTTGAATCCTGCTTGACGCCTTCTTCCTGACGGTATCCCGCATATTGCCCCCGAACGGTGGAATGCGCCACTTCTTCTCGAAGGATCGGTCTGATGGCGCGTAATGCCTTCACTTTTTCATCACGGACGGCATCTGCATCCAGCGACACAGGAGGTTCCATTGCGACCAGCGAAAGGATTTGAAGGGCATGGTTTTGCACGACATCACGGGTCATCCCGGTTTCGTCAAAGAAATTCCCACGCCCTTCCAGACCGATCTGTTCCGCGACCGTGATTTGCACGCTATCGATGTATTTATGGTTCCACAGCGGTTCGAAAAGTTCGTTCGCAAATCGAAAGACAAGAATATTTTGAACAGTTTCCTTCCCCAGATAGTGGTCGATGCGGTATATCTGATTTTCTGTAAATCGCTCCAGCAATGTACGGTTGAGCTGACGGGACGTTTCCAGATCCGTGCCAAAGGGCTTTTCCACAATCACTCGCGCCCATGTATCTTCCCCATTAGTCGGGTAGGAAAGACCGGAGTCGCCTAAATGTGTGATCACCGCTTCGTATTGTTCCGGTGGAATCGCCAGATAAAACAGCCGGTTGCAGGGCGTTCCCTGCTCCACATCTAGCTCATTCAGTCGATCCCGAAGTCCTGTATAACCTTCCGCCTGATCAAATTCCCCACGTTGATAATAGAACCGTGAAATGAAGTTCTCCCAGACTTTCCCTGTGGTGGGCATTTTTGGGGCGAATTCTTCAATTGCGGCTTTCATATCGGTGCGGAACGTCTCATCCGTCTTGTCACGACGAGCATAAGCGACAATCGCAAATTTTTCAGGAAGCAGGTTTTCGCGATGGAGCGCATAGAGCGCAGGAGCCAGTTTACGTTTCGTTAAGTCGCCTGTCGCCCCAAACAGGACAAAGACGCACGGAGCCAGTTTATTCACCGGGGTATTCCTTATCAGTTGATACTCTTGTTCTTTATATCTTATCGACATATCTTATCGACGCCCCAGTGTGGGGAGGAATATAGCTCTCGTTAACGCAATTCCGCGATCAAACCAGCCATTTTTTACCGTCACGAGCCAGAAGTTCATCAGCTTCCTGCGGTCCCCAACTTCCGGAGGAGTAATTCGGGAATTCCGCTGGCTCGGAGCGCCAGTACGCGAGAAGCGGATCTACCACCCGCCACGCGGCGTCTATTTCGTCCTCACGCATGAACAGGGTTGCATCGCCATTCAGTGCATCCAGTATCAGGCGCTCGTAGGCGTCCTTCAACGGAGCATGGAACGCTTCCTGATAAAACATATCGAGTTCGACCGGTTGCAAATCCGACACTGTGCCGGGGCGTTTCAGTTCGACCGCTAAAGCGATTTCGGCATCCGGTTGGATTCTCAGGCGCAGGCGATTGGGTTCTGGCTTCCGGGTTGAATTGCGAAAAAGCGTCAGCGGCGCTCCTTTGAACTGTATGGTTACTTCGGTGACCTGTCGTGGTAAGCGCTTGCCGGCACGAATATAGAAAGGAACCCCTGCCCAGCGCCACGACTCAATGAAAAGTCGCGCCGCCATATAGGTCTCGGTGTGGCTATCTGCGGGGACATTATATTCTTCGCGATAACCAGAAACTGTTGACCCGTCTGGCGCGAAGCCTGAACCGTACTGTCCACGCACCGCAAAGGAGGAGGAAAGTGGGCGCATCGATTCCAGCACTTTTACCTTCTCATCCCGTATCGCACGCGCCGCGAATGAGTTCGGCGGTTCCATCGCCAGCAACGCAAGCACCTGAAGTGCATGGCTCTGCACCATATCTCGCGTCTGTCCCATTGCATCGAAGTAGGCGCCGCGTCGCTCGACGCCGAGAGTCTCGGCAACCGTAATTTGTACCTGTTCCACATAGCCGCGATTCCATAAAGGTTCGAAGAGGGAGTTAGCAAAGCGCAAAATCGAAACGTCCTGAACCGCATCCTTGCCGAGATAGTGGTCGATTCGATAAACCTGATCCTCGTGGACTACCTTATGAAATTGCTCGGTGAGTTTGTGCGCCGACTCACGATCCACGCCAAACGGCTTTTCCGCGATGATGCGTGTCCATGGTTCCATGGTTGCGGAGGGGGTTGTCAATCTTGAAGCGCTAAGGTGATTCAGTATTTCGCCCACCAGTGAAGGCGGAGTCGCCATATAGAACACACGGTTGCCGTTGGTATTACGTTCCTTTTCCAGTCGCGCCAGTTCGTCCGAAAGTCGATGGTAGCCTTCATCATCGGTAAAGTTAGCGGGAATAAAGGAAATCAACTCGAGGAAGGACTCCACTCCCGTCGCGTTTTGCTGACTTTCCGGGACAAATTCCTTGAGTGCAGCTTGAACGAATTCGTTGTAATCCGGTTGTTGCGGAGCCGGAAGGGCAAATCCGACGATTGCAAACCGCTCTGGTAACATTTTTTCCGTATGAAGCCGATACAGCGCAGGCAATAATTTACGTCTTGCAAGATCGCCCGTCGCGCCGAACAGGATAAAAACGCATGCTTTAGTTGAAGCCATAAAATAAAATCCAGATATGTTCTGTGCCATTCACGATGCCGTCGTCACGAACTACGATGCCGTCGTCACGAACTACGATGCCGTCGTCACGAACGCGGCGCGTTATTTTTCTTCTTTCACGACGGCATGTCCACCGAATTGATTCCTCAGTGAGGCGACGACGCGAGCTGCGTAAGCGTCATTTTGACGAGAACGGAAGCGCATTTGCAAAGCAAGCGAAAGCACCGGCGCGGGGACACCGCGCTCCAGACTTTCCTCTATCGTCCATCGTCCGGTACCGTTATCCTGAACCACACCACGGATATCGTCCATTTCCGGGTCAGCATCATAAGCGCGTTGAGCCAGTTCGAGCATCCAGGAGCGGATGACGCTGCCATGATTCCATAATTTGGTTATCTGTGGCAAACTCAGATTGAATTCCGGCGCAGACGCTAGCAGTTCGAAACCTTCCGCATAAGCTTCCAGCAGGCCATACTCGATGCCATTGTGGATCATCTTAACGAAATGACCTGCCCCTGTCGGCCCGACATGTGCATATCCATCTTCAGGAGCGAGCGTTTTAAGCAACGGCTCCACCGTTTTGAAACCCTCGTCCGAACCGCCTACCATCAGGCAGTAGCCAAATTCAAGCCCCCACACGCCGCCGGATGTTCCGCTATCCACAAAGTGAACGCCTTTTTCTTCGCATTCCTTGCCGTGTCGTACTGAGTCCTTATAATTCGAGTTACCACCATCAACAATGATATCTCCCGGAGATGCGACTGCCAGAATCTGATGAACCACGGAATCGGTTACTTTTCCTGCTGGAACCATCGTCCAGAAAACGCGCGGGCTCTCTTTGAACAATGCTGCCAGATTCTCAACGCTGTCCGCCGTCTTCAAGCCCTGTTCTTCGGCTGCCTGTCGTGATTCTGGTGACAAATCGCTACCGTATACAGTGTGTCCGCCGCGCAAAAGGCGAATGCCCATATTCTCGCCCATACGCCCGAGTCCGATAATACCGATTTCCATAAATCCTCCTGTTATTCGCTCCTCAGAAGTAGATCGCCTCCAGTGTACCCGAAAGCTTCGCTAAAAAATGCATACAATTGATCGTTCCCTTGGAGAGTCGAAAATACGCAAAAATCAGGAAAGCTATCGGATTGTTCAAAAACGAGATGGGGAAACAAAAAAACTCCCGATTTCCTGTGACGGATCGGGAGGTCTCAGATGGCTATGTTAAGGGAATGGCAGAGCGGTTGTCATTCATTCATAGATTCATTTACTACCACTACTGAGACCGACGAAAATCGCCCCCAGCAATACGACAAGCAGTACTACAATGATAATACCGGCGACAATGAGGCCCACTCCCCACCATACCCAGATTCGCTGACACGCCCGGAAATCATCTACGGATTCAAAGCGACGATTTTGCCAAGCAAGCTTATTCCCATTCATTCCCAGATAAATGGAAATGGCGAGTTGCAAACCATTGGAAATCAGGTTGAAAATCATACTTGTGGGATTCGCGGTCGTCCCACTGCCGCTCTTCGTAAGGAAATAGCTGATTAAGCCTATAGCGACATAGATTGATAATACTCCCAGACCGAGAGTGGTCACTCGCATATTCAGGAGCCATAACCAGGTCATCAGAAAAGCGCCCCAGTTGAAGCCTGAGGCGACCTCTGAGGGAACATCCCCTTGCATTCCAGAAGAATTCTCTTGGTTGGATGCGTAATTCATTCCCAATTGCGGTCGGGGAGCGTTGATAGAATCTGTGACGCTCGATGGGGAAGAGGAAGGAGGCGCCGAAGACGGCGCGGATCTGAGTACCGGACTAACCGAGGGAGGAGCGGACGCAGGAACCGCCGGGGCGGGCGCGGAAGCGGCTGTCGCTCCGCCGCCGATATTGGTATGTCCTGTCTCGATAACCGGGGCTCTGCCAACCCCGACTCCAGAAAGCATAGCTCCGGCATTACCGGATCCTCCGCCGATGTTGGTATGCCCTTCCTGTGCCGGAGGGGGAGCGGCTTTCTGACCGATAGAAGCGAGACTGGTAGCATCTCCGCCACCAGCAATATTGGTATGCCCATCAGCGCCCGCTACAGGAGGGGTGTATCGATTGCCGACAGACTGCAACATGGAGGAATCTCCCCCACCCTTGATATTGGTGTGTCCTTCGGCGGACGCTGTAGGCGTCGGTCGGTTGACCGTCGCGCCCATTTGCTGAGCAAGCTCTGTTAAACGCGCCCGAGCTTGGTCGTAACCGGGATTCAGTGTAAGCGCCTTCTCAAACGCCAAACGGGCTTCCGGAAGTCGTTTAGATGCCTGATAGGCAAGCCCAAGGTTAAAGTGGTTTCGGGGATTACCCGCGCCAAGTTCAGCGGCGCGTTTGAAGGCTTCCACTGCCTGATCTGAATCGCCTTTGGAAGCCAGAGCCGCGCCGAGCAGCGAGAAGGCTTCTTCATCGCCCGGGTCAATGGCAGTCGCTTCTCTTAAAACCGTAGCGGCCTCGCCGAACTTACCCTGACGCAGGAGATTCGCTCCAGCGCCTCTGGGGTCGAGCATGGGATTGATTTCGCTCGTCGCCTGATCCATAATGACGTGACACGCCTTTCAACTTCCGAATTTTTCTCCGGTTTTCGGTGAAATGTCCGTACTGATACGAAGGAACTATTTAAGGGTTTGTTCCTTTTAGTTTATTTATTCTCCTGCAAAAAGAAGATAAATTTTTCCAGAATAGTGGATACCGGTAAATCGGACATATTTTTACCTACATACCGAAACGATACTTTTCCCTGTGTATCAACGATAAAGATCGCTGGATTCGCCAGATTGACGCCCTCCATTGATAACCAGTAGTGGACACCGAACGCTCTCGCGACCTCTCGTTTTTCATCCGCCAGCAGGGCAAAAGGCAAAGGATTTTGTGTCAGATAGCGGGTTACGGAAGCCCGAGTCTGGCAGGATATAGCGATAGTATTGATACCAGCGGCGATCAAACGATCTTGCGCCTCCCGAAGGGTGTTCAGTTGCTCCTTGCAAAAAGGACACCATGTCCCGCGCAAGAAAACGAGCAGGACGTTTTTACCGCGCTTATCGCTCAGACGTATCCGATCTCCGTTCGCCGGGTTTATTAGCTCGAAGTCCGGAGCCGTATCGCCAATGCCGACCTTTTCAATTACGCTCACACCTTGCCCGTTCGACGCCGGGTCGTGGTATTCCTCTCAATGAATTCCTGTGGCAGGGCTATTCAGTTATTTTGTTATTGTGGGTAAACTATAGGCATGGCTATAGAAACGGTTCCTCCCTTAATGGAT
>CAIVZM010000083.1 GCA_903910385.1 uncultured Armatimonadota bacterium | reverse complement strand
GACAGAAATCGTCTACTTTGCAGAACAGATGCAGTAAACTGGACATGGGGCGGGCTTTCTTTGGAGTGCGGTGTGGTAACTACACTCTATCCGAAAGCCCGTCTTATCCCGAACTCACGTTCCATTATCAATGTTCCTCGTGACCATGCAATGCATGGCGGAGAATGGTATGCCGGGGCGGAGTATCAGGAAACGAACTACTTCACCGGGTTCTTCAATGACAAGAAGACGGGCGACCCGTACTCTGTCTTCTTTTGCTGGTCTGTTTATGGATTCGACGCGAAACTGGGACGCCCTATCTGGGTCGCTCTCTTCGCGTTGACGGACATCAAACGGGCGACGTTCTCCCAGTGCGTTATGCCGATGCCCAACAATCTGGTTGCCAACGGCTCCGGGCCGGATGTCGCCGCCAAAGACTTCTTCGCCGAGTATATTCTCGAAAAGAATGCAGAGGGCAACGAAGGCGTCTTTTCCTACAAGAGTGAAGGCGAGCAATGGCGATGGATGGCGAACGTCCCCGTTCCCAATCCTAAACTCCCCGGAGATAACAAGCCGTTCTTCATGGATGCACATGCGAAAGTCGTCAAGCCCGGCTACCAGAGCCCGGTTCCTTCCGGCTTTACGCAAGAAGGTTTGGGAACGGATGTGACCGATAACCTCACCAACCCTTTCACCGGCGCCGGTCTCTCCTGGTACATCATCGCGCCCTGCATGCAGATGGAAGTCAAAATTCAATGCGACGGCATGGACCTCGATCTGGAAGGGCAGATTTACTACGAGCACCAGTGGGGACGTATCCGTATTCCGGGCATGGAGCAGGCCCGTTACTTCTGGGGCTGGGCGCGCATGGAAGATGGACGCATTCTCAACTGGCGAACGTACCGGGATGTGAATACCGGAGAATACGTTCCCGGGGATTCCGCCAACCGCTTCAATATTGTTTACCCGGATGGTCGGATGCAATACTTCATGGGGCCGGCGTTCACGTATGAACCCTACAAGTTCTGGAAGTCACCGGTCACGGGAGTTGAATATGGTCTTTACGGAAAGATGACGACTCCTGTCGGGGTCTTCTACACCGAACCGGTCACCGAGGTTGCGGAAGCGCAACTTCTCAACGGCGGTATGTGGGAAGGCGCTGCGCGTCTGCACGCCGACAGTCCGGATGGGCCTGTTGTCGCGTGGTCGTTCAACGAACATATGTGGGCTCCCTTTGATTCCGCTGTCGGCAAAGACATTCCGTACGATCCTGCGATCACCGGTCGTCGGTTCACGCAACTGCCGGAGCAGGAAGACTACAAGAACTACATTCACTGGTAGAGCGCTTCGGAGATCTCCAATTAAACCGTCTCTCTCACACAAGCATGGCGAACCAATGCCATTAGAAAGAATAAAGATTAATGACGAAATCATCCGACGTAAAAACGGCGGAGCAACCGCCCGTTGGCGGTCCCGGCATCGAGACCCAAAGCGGTCAGGCGATTTACCAATTGCCTCGGGATCATGCCTGGCACGGCGGCGCCTTGTACCAGAGCAACGACTACAACGAGTGGCACTACATCACCGCCCTTGGCCGCGACGTCAAGACCGGTGAGCGTCTCTCCGTCTTCTGGGTGCCCCTCGCCCAGGGGTGGATGGTCGACGAGGGCCGCCCCCTTCACAACGTCCTGTTCGCCTATCACAACCTCGAAACCGGCGAGTTCCACACGTCGCTGTGCTATATCACGGGCCCGTTGAAGACTGAAGGCTCCGCCCCGGATGCGAAAGACTTTTGGTTCAAGTACGCGATCGACGACGGCACGAACGGTTTCACCACGGAATACGACTACCCGACCGAGACCTGGAGGTTCGCCGGGTACAACACCAAGAACGACAAGTGGAACCAACCGTTCAAGCTGGACATGACCGCCACCTTGAAGACACCCGGCTACGTGCCCATGGCGTACTGGGGGGTCGAAAGCATCGGCGTCGATCCGCAGGACCGGCAGAACCCCGAATCCATGTTCGGGCTGACTTATTACTACACTGCGCCGACGATGACCTGCAAGGGGAACGTCGAGGTCGGCGGCCGCACGGTCGAGTTCGAGGCTGACGGTTGGTTCGAACACCAATGGGGCAACTTCCGGAACACCTTTCAGTACAGGTACTTCTGGGCGTGGTTCCGGTTCACCAACGGCGACATGATGACCTTCCGGCAGTACTACAAGTCGCCGGACTTCATGGACCCGCATTACCACGTGAATCGCTATGTGTTCATGGACGGCGCCACCCATCAACGCTCGTACGGCTTCGGCCCCGCGATCAAGGTTATTCCATCGAAGATGTGGACGTCGCCCAAGTCGGGCAAGTCGTACCCGTGGTACGGGCGGATCGAGACACCGCAGGGCACCTTCTACTATGAGCCGACCCATCCCGAGCAGGAAGGGTATGCACTCGCGGGTCCCTATATTGAGGGCGTCATCCAGTTGCGGCAGGGCTCTCCCGAGGGACCGATCATCGCGACCGGTTTCACCGAGATGATCATGCTGACCGAGCCGTTTGAAGACGGTTCGGACCCGTCGATGGGACCGCCGATCTCACGCTCCCTGCCGGATAAGCAGGGCGACCCGTGGAGCCCGAAAGTGTGACCCTCCCCAAGCCACAGCGCCGGGTCACCGTTCCTGCATGACTTGCATCGAACTGGCTCCCGGAGGAGTAACCGGGGTGTTGGGGGTAGGAACGATCGGCAAGATTTCGAAGGATCGATTCCGGGACCGAATAATCTCGGAGTCGATCCTTTGAACCCGTCCCACTCAGACAAGCACGGCTAACCAATGCCGAAGAAAGAATAAATACCAATGAACGACGGAACGTACTCTGTCAGCCAGTACCCGCTTCCCGGATCTCCCGGAGTGCGAAGCTCTATCCATGATCTGGCGATGTCCAGTGAATTGATTGTCACCACTCCGCAACCGGTCTATGTGTTGCCGCGTGATCATAAGTTGCACGGCGGACATTTTTACGCGGCGAACGAATGGTCGGAGTGGCACTACTGGACCGCTTTTGTCAAAGACAAGAATGGACGCGAGTTCGCATTGTTTTATGGTCAAATGCCGATTGGCTACAATGCCGAGACCGGCAATTATGCCATGACCGCACAAACATTGTCCATCGCGCCTCTTGCCGAAAATCGTACCGTGTATGAAATGTTCGGTTGGAAGAACTTTGCAGCGAAGTATCCCGCTGACGGGACAACGCCAGCGGACTTTCATTACAGTTTCAGCGAGAGAATCGGTGACAATTCGGCGGGATGGACTTCCGACACCATCTATTATGCAGGGAGCGAAACGTGGCATCATCATATGCGGTCGACCGATCCCTCCAAAATAGGTATGGATTTCCGCGTCCATCTGGGCAAACCCGGTTATATTCCGCGCACCCCCACGGGCATCGAAGAGGAGGGGTTCAGTGTCAACGGAACCTATAATCCACAGACGATGTTCGGCTTGTCCTACTATTACATCGCGCCCAATATGCCGCTGGAAGGGACTATCACTTTCGAGGGCGAGACAATCGAAGTGACCGGATCATTCTGGTTTGAGCATCAGTGGGGCAATCTGCGAACCCGCGCCATGCATCAGGAGCACAATCGCTGGCGCTGGTTCAGTCTCCGATTTGATGATGGCAGTTACCTTGCCTTCCGTCACTGGACGTTGCAGCCCGATAATCGTCACAACCACATACAGGATCATTTCTGTTATGTCCATCCCGATGGGAACATCAGTTACGGCTATGGCCCCTCCGTGACCTTCACGCCGATGAAGTCATGGACGATTCCCGGAAGCGAGGAGCAGTGGAACATGGAAGGAATAGTCGAAACGCCCTGGGGTGACTATTACATGGCCCCCCTGGTATATGACTCTCTCTTCATTGGTCCCGCAGGCAATACGTTCTGGGAAGGGCCTCTGGAACTGCGCGCCGGAAACTCGGAAGGTCCTGTCGTTGGTCGCGCTTACTGTGAGCAATACTTCCAGCCAGCGGGCGGCAAACCCGCGACGCGAATGGTTCCGGAGCAGGATCTGGAACGTGAACGGCCCTATGCGGGCATCACGCCGGGCGTTACTCTCGGATAATTAGACGAGAAAAGAGATCACCCAGCACGAGTTGGGTGATCTCTTACAGAAAGTATCAGTCACTTACAGAAAGTATCAGTCAATTGAATTTTTTGTTTTCTCTCTCTCGCCCCACAACATTCAGCAGAAGTCGCGGTGGCTTCGGTGTGGTTCTTTCGGTGGCTTTCTCGGTGGCGGCGACAATCGCCGCACCGCATATAGCGCTGGCGCAAAGCGACTCCGGGCCTGTAGCTGGACAGATAACGCGGACGCCGGAACAGCAAATGCAACGGTTGGGAACAGCGTTCGCGATGCTATCCACGTCGTATTACGGTTCCGAGCGACATCAGGAACCGGTAGCGTCTGCGGCGGGGGACGCGGCGCAGGAACTCGCGAAAAAACTGGCGAACCCGGTCTCAGATCTGGTCAGTCTTCCTTTCCAGAATAACTTTGATTTCGGGGTCGGGAGCCATAAGGGAACGCGATGGACGCTCAATGTGCAGCCGGTAGCGCCGTTCACGCTGAATAAATCCACCAACATTGTTACCCGCACGATTGTGCCGGTCATCTACCAGAGCAATGTCACGGGGGAGGGAAGCCAGCAGTTCGGACTCGGCGATACGCTTGCAAGCCAGTTCATCTCCCCGAAGGAAGCGAAAAACGGGCTTACCTATGGGTACGGTCTGGCGGAGTTAATCCCAACCGCGACGAACAGTCAATTAGGCGGGAAAAAATGGGGACTGGGGCCGACGGCGGCGATACTCCAACAGAATGGCGGCAAGACCGTCGGTATGCTGTTCAACCATATCTGGTCCGTCGCCGGTGACAGCAATCGCCCGGATGTCAGCTCGACATTCCTCAACCCATTCTACTCCGTATCCAATAAAAACTCGTTCACTTTGTCCGCCGCGCTGGAAGAGACCTACGACTGGAAATCCAAACGCTCGACCATGCCGATCATCCTGGGCTTTTCGCAGGTAGCGAAGCTGAACGGCAACCCCGCCAGTTACGGTTTATCGGCAAAGTGGTTTCCCGTGCGCACGCCCTCTTCTCCTCGTTGGGGCATTCGTGCGGTTTACACCCTCATATTATAGCGATAGATATTTGCCGTCGAATCCCCGGAGGTTCCGGTCAAATGTTGAAGGTGGAAGAGAGTATCCACTCTCTTCCGGCAATTCAGGAAGGATAAATTAATGGATTCGGAAGGGGCGGGTGTCATGCCGCAAGAAAAAACGCTAACGCCGTCATATCCTGATCGAAAACAAAACGTCGAAAGCGATACGAAGCGCATTCGTTGGGATGCGGTCATCCGTACTCTTGTAGCGCTAACCATGATGGCTCTGGTGATTGGGATGGGAACCGCATGGGCGCAGGAAGCCGCGAACACAACAGGGCAGACCGCTGCCGCCAGTGGAAAATTGCATTTTGGGCTGGATCAGGTTTTTATATTCCTTTTTGTCACGCTTGGGCCGCTCAAATTACTGGGGCCATTCGTAACGATGACCATGGGATACCCCGACGACTTCAAGCATAAGCTAGCAATACAAGGAACAATATACGCGACTATCGGAGCGCTTGTGGCGGTATTTCTAGGGTCGAATATGATGAAGAGCTGGGGCGTCTCCACCGGCGCGTTGCTCATTTCGGCAGGTATTGTTTTGTACCTTGTGGCGCTACAGGCAGTTATGAACCAATTCAGTCCTGCACAGGCAGTCCCTGCGCCGGTTTCAAGCCCTTCTGGGGAGAAGGTGATGCCTGATGTCTCCACTCTGGCGTTCGCGCCCCTGGCGTTTCCCACCATAATTACCCCCTACGGGGTTGCGATTCTGATCACATTGGTGACACTGCGCGACAGCGCTGAATACGGATTGGTCGGTATTCTGGGAGTTCTGCTTGTAGTCCTGTTGTTAAATGTGGTGGCGATGTTGTTTGCAGAGCGATTGTTGAAGTTTCCATATGTTTCTACCGCCCTTGGTATTTTTGGCGCAGTCCTTGGCATTCTTCAGGTAGCGCTTGGAGTTCAGGCGATTATCGCAGGTATACGCATGGTGGGAATCCTTCCGGGAGGCTAACGCGCTGCCGTCCTGACGATGAACGCCGTGACCTTCATCTCCAGTGGCTCCGCACTCTATGAAATCTCGCATCAAAACGATATAACGAAAACATGTGCAGGATATCAACGGTCTCTTTCGTGATTCAGCCAGTAAGCGATACGGACTTAAGAGATAAACCGCAGATTTTTTTACGGTTTGGCGCTTTGATGCGGAAAGTTTTCTTCGGCTTCTGCTCGATGGTTTTCGTTGTGTTATTTCTGTGGGGCAAGCCGGCGATGGCGCAAACGAAACGGGAATTCTGGTCCAAAGCGGATATCTGGTATCGGTTGAATCCGAGAACGCGATTATTGCTGGTTGAATCGTCGGTACGCAATGAAGATGGGGATAAGACGAATGCAACGACGGGCATCTGGGTGGATTACCGGGAGAACCGCCAGTATTCCTGCCGTTTCGGCTATTCCCATTTGATGGGACTGTCCAGTGAGGGAGATCGTCGGACGCTGGAAAATCGTATTTCCGGCGATTTTGTCGCCGCATTCTGGTTGAACCGTGTCTGGGTTGTCACGGATCGAAACCGTCTGGAATTTAGAGATTATAATGATGGTTCTTCCGCCTGGCGTTATCGGAATCGTCTTCGTGCGGATGGCATCGGGCGTATCGGTAGTGAGGAGGTCGCCCCATTCGTCAGTCTGGAAGCGTTCGTGAATGAAAGCGCCGGGGGAGTGAACCGGTGGCGTGCGGAAACAGGATTGAATATTCGCCTGTCGCCGCATTTTATCCCCGGTTTTTATCTGGGATGGCAGACCGATACTCGTCCGCGACGAAATACCTTTGTGGGTTTTGGTCTCGCTCTCCAGTTTATTCTGTAACATTTTGTTTTACGGCAAGAAAAAAACAAGCGGGAGGAGATAACATGGAATCTGAGAAACG
>CAIVZM010000082.1 GCA_903910385.1 uncultured Armatimonadota bacterium | reverse complement strand
GGTCAATATCCACGCCATAGATCGAAGCGACTGACATCACCGCGTGATATTCAAAGTCAGACTTCACTGCCTCAATACGCCGGTGCCTTGCCCGCGCTTTGGAGGTTAAATTGTTGAGTTTCCTGTCGAGGATTGCTACCAGAAAATTTCCATTTCCCGCTGCTGGCTCGAGATAGCGCGTCTCCGGATTGTCCGCCACATCGCCGATAAGATCCAACATAGCGTCAATCTCCTGACGGCGTGTATATACTTCCGCCAGTGAACGCACCCGCTCTCGACTATGAATCTGAAGTTCTTTTTTCTTCTGTGTAACGTCGTGTATCGTTCCAATTTTACCCGGCATTCCGTTAGTGTCTCCGTCAGGGGAAATGTCAACATATGACAATGAGACATTATCATATAATGGCTACTCTGCACATTATTACGGCAGAGTAGATGCAGGAGAACATGTTCACCCTTCTCAGCGCTCTGGTGAAGGCGAAGCCGTCCTCGGCGAGCAGTACAAAAAATCGGTTTGAGATGGCGCTATAACCATTCGAGAACGGTGGCGAAGGGGGCGTCCTCGTAGGCGCCGAACAGCGGGTTTTTGGTCAGTTTGTTCCGGGTGAGGGCGGGGGACGATAGGCCGCAGAGCAGACGGGCTATCTGGCGCGGATGTCCGAGAGCTTCAGGGTACTGGCGGCGCAGTTCGGTGATTTGCGTCTGAATTTCCGCATTCGGGGGGGTGACGGTCGCGGAGAGGGGTGGCAGGATTTGTTGTCGCCCGGTCTTGCAGAAGGTGCAATGACCGCACGGCATATCGCGCACCTCGCCGAAGTAGGCGCACAGGGCGTTCACCTGGCAATCGTCCAGAGTCACCAGGTCGAGAACCTGTTGCAGTCGGGCGATTTCCCCGGACTCGCGCAGAGAGAACCGCTCCATCAGTTCTTCGCTCAAGGTTGAGGCGTCCTCGGTCGGGCGCAGGCGGTGGTAGACCTGTCGGGCATCGGAGACGCGCAGTTCGATACATCCCCGTTGCTCCATCACTTCCAGCGCACGGACGATGCGCCCGCGATCCTGTTGCAACGTTTCGGCGGCGTCATCCGGGTTCAGGCTGCGCCAGATTCGCCCCATCTTCGCAACCTGAAACAATCCCTGCACCAGTTCCCCGGCGCTACCGGGAAAAATCGCCGCGATGGACGCCGCCGAGTGTTCGCCCACGGGACGGAATTCATACCCCGCATAGCGCGGCGTCCCCTGCTTGAGGACGCCGATCAGTTCCAGATAGGTCAGGGCGGTGCGTAGAACCAGCGGGCGCAGATCATGCTTCTGGGAGAGTTCGTACAGGGAGATATCGAAATGTTCGCCCCGCGACAGCAGATCATCGACCATATTTCTCACGGCGGCGGGAATCGGGGTGTCGCCATACGCGAAGTTTTCCAGTGTGGGGATATCATCGGGGGAACACAGCATCTCGACGGTCGAGTTTTGCCCGTCCCGACCCGCTCTGCCGATCTCTTGCGAATGGGATTCCAGCGATTTTGGAATGTTGTAATGGTAGACATAGCGGACATTCGCCTTGTCGATGCCCATGCCGAAGGCGATAGTGGCGACGACGATCCCGGCATCGGACGCCATCCATGCTTCCTGAATCCGTGTCCGGGCTTCGGTGTCCATCCCCGCATGGTAGGCTTCGGCGGGAAAACCTCTCTCGGAAAGCAGTCTGGCGATTTGTTCGGCGGTCTTTTGCAGAGTGACATAGACAATGGTCGTGCCGGGAGGTCGCTTCGCCAACCGGGAAAGCAAGAGTTCAATTCGCCGCTCGGAGGTCACCGGGGTGGTCGCCAGCAGTAGATTCGGGCGGTAGAAGCCGGTGACAATGGCGTTTTCCGGCGCAATGGCGAACGCTTTGCAGATATCGGCGGCGACTTTGGCGGTCGCGGTGGCGGTCAGGCACAGGACGCGTTCCACTCCGACCTCCCGCGCCGTCTCCGCCAGTTTCAGGTAATCGGGACGGAAGTTATGCCCCCACTCCGAGATACAGTGCGCCTCATCGATAGCGAACAGCGAGATTCGGATGCGCTTGAGCATCCCGAGGAACCGTTCATTGTTGAAGCGTTCGGGGGAGACATACAGCAGTTTCAAACTGCCGTCCTGCGCTCCCTGCTCCGCCGCCTGCGCTTCCTCGCGGGTCAGGGACGAATCCAGCCGCGCCGCCGGGATGCCGCGCCGGGTCAGGAAGTCGATCTGGTCTTTCATCAGCGCGATCAGCGGCGAGACGACAATGGTCACTCCCGGAAACGCCAGCGCCGGCAACTGATAGCACAGCGACTTGCCGCTCCCGGTAGGGAAGATCGCCAGCGCCGAATGTCCCTCCAGCAAAGCCGTAATCACCGCTTCCTGACCGGGTCGGAATGCCTCGAATCCGAAGCGCTCCTTCAACCACTGACGGGGCGAGCGGGACTTCGCCGTCGGCGCGTTTTCATTCATACCTCATTGTACTCGGGAAAACAGTACACGGGGAAACAGTAATCGGGAAAGAAGCGGAGTGAGCGTCTCCGCAGAGGCATGATGTGGCATTCCTCTGCGGTTTGAGGTTCACCCCCACATTTGTGGGGGAATCTTTTTGATTTCCGCCGGCTGAAGATGAACTCCCGCCCCCCTAACCCCCATAAATGGAGGAGAATAGATTACCAGTAATCCAACAGTTCCCCCATGTATGGGGGTCAGGGGGCGAAAGTCGTTCCCCCATTGATGGGGGTCTCATGCGCTGGCGCATGATGGGGCAGTCAAAAGTCAGCCCCCCCTGCCCCCATGAATGGGGGAGATTAGATTACCAGTAATCCAACAGTTCCCCCATTTATGGGGGTCAGGGGGCGAAAGTCGTTCCCCCATTGATGGGGGTCTCATGCGCTGGCGCATGATGGAGCAGTCAAGAGTCATGCCCCCCCTGCCCCCATGAATGGGGGAGATTAGATTACCAGTAATCCAAAAATTCCCCCATTTATGGGGGTCAGGGGGCGAAAGTCGTTCCCCCCATTGATGGGGGTCTCATTCGCTGGCGCAGGATGGGGCGATGGACGGGGCTTCCGTACCTGCTTCTCACGCCCGGTATCCGACGAGAAACGACTCAGTTCCGGACATCGATGCGAATCACTTTGGGTATGCCCGGTTGTGGGGTGGTCATGCCGTAGCGGGGGAACGAGTATGCGCCGGTTCCTGTGACGGCACGCGGGTAGAGGGTATGGATACCGTCCGTGAGTCTGGTGGTGTCCAGCGTGAAGCGGTACGAACCGGCGATTGGTCGGCTATCGGTTGGGAATGTCGTCTCGGATACCACGACGCCGTCGATCAGGAACTGGAGTTTCGCCGCCGCAACCGCCTTACCGTTGGTGATCAGTGAGGCGAGTTGCCCCATACTCACCTTGCAGACCACCGAACCGCTGGCGGGAACCGGCTTATCCGGCGACTGGAAGTAGCGCCACATGGGGAATTCGCCGACAGCATCGAGGGTCACATCGGGGCCGATGACGAACGCCGTCAATCCCTTCTTCCCATCACAGCCCCAGATCGCGCAGTGGGGGGAGCGACGCGGAATAACACCCGACCCGGCGTTCCTCACCGCTTCGATATGCACATTCAGCGCCCCGGTCTGTTTCGGGTCGTACATTGTGTCCAGAGCGAACGTAATGTCGTTGATTGTCCCCGCACCGGTTCGGATCAGATGGGGCGGCAGATCGAGGGCGACACTGCGTTGCTCGTCATCGGGTACAGTTACCGGGAAACTCCTGCCATTCACCGTGACCGTATTCGCGGCGCCGGGACGAAAGTTAGAGGCATTGATCGTGGACTTCTGAATGGTGTAGTACAGCCGGTGCTTCCAGTTGCCGACGGCGTCGGGGATTTTGATCTGGAACGTCTTGCCGTATTCGCGTCCGTTGTGCAATCGGGTCGTGTAGCTGTAGGTCAGCGGGTTCGGTTTGCTGTTCGCCGGGGCATCGAAGCCGACGTTGTCCCAGTGCCAGAGCCAGCCGTAGGGGAACCCGTCCTTGGCGATATTGTAATATTGGGTAAAGATCAGCGTCCGGTAGCGATTCTCCTTCAGATCGAGGGGCATCGACCCGGCGAGAATCCACCTGCCGTCCAGATTCAGAAAATGCGCTTCGATCTTCTTCTTGCTGACCGAGAACTTCCACGGAATACGGACATTGGGCGCCGCCCACAGACCCCGGGAGGCGAGATCGAAGTTCTTTGTCACCGCAGAACCACCCTGCGCGTTTCCTGCCTGGAGCGTCAGTGAATGTTCGCGTTGACGGATACGCAGGAACGCCCCGCCATCGCTGGATGCGGTTGTTTCGAGGTCTTGCCGGTTGGTCAAATCTTGCGCCGTCGCGGATTCAGGGATGAGATCGATATACCAGGAGCCGCGTGGGTTGGGGTTCAGGTCGGAGTCGATAAAGACGGTTCGCGCCTTGCCATCCGACAGATCGAGCGAGGCGCGGAGACGCGCATACGCCTGCGCGATGGTATCCGGCTTGCTCCGCGCCTGAATATGGGCATGGAACTGGTTGTTCAGGGCGAACATCGCCGTCGTTTCATCGATATAACGGGTGACGGCGCAGTTCCAGAGCGGGGTATCCAGCGGTCCCTGCGGGCGATTGAAATCATCGTAGATGCCGCCGGGAGTCGCCAGACAGAGCGCTTTCGCCGCTTTGACTCGTCGGTCGTCCATAGAGAACAGGATTTCATTCGTCCACTCCGAGGTTTTCCCGAACCCGTCCTTGGCGCGGAGACGCATCCGGTAGGGCACATTGAATTCCAGCGGTTGCGCCTGATACACCGGGTTTTCCGTATGAATCACCGCGCCGTAGGGCTTATCGATTTCCCCCCATTGAACTTCATAACTGGTTGCGCGTCCGTTGTTCGGTTGCGGCCACCCGTTCCAGTACACCGTGCAGAGTCGGTCATCCTGAAACGTCTTCACTTCCGCTGGCATCTCCGGCGCCAGCGTCTCCACCGGCGTCTCCGCCGGCATCATCTCCGCCGTCATCTCCGCCGTCATCCGATTGATGGCAGCTCTTTTCTCGAAAGAAATCAATCGCGCCTGTACGTTATTCCGATTGTGCGCCTTTGCGCTGGTTTGTGCCGTCGCCGGAGCGCCCATCCCAGAGAAAGCGACAATAGAGACAAAAGAGACAAAAGAGATCAAAGAGATCAAAGAGACAAAAGAGAACGTAGAGAACAAAGCGGTCAGGAACCGCACGAGATGCAGCCGTGTCCATGTCTGACCGGACGCATCAGCATCTCTGCGGGTGCGGGAATACCGTTTTGGGAAGAAGAATCTCATCATGTAAAACCGCCGTGCGGATCAAGCCTCGTCCGAATGGAACGGAACTCGTCCGAATGGAACGGGAACTCGTCGGACTTCGTGCGTTACCTTTCACTACGTCGGTACGCCCCCCGATAATTTCCTTAAAAGCGTTCCCTTCTTTTTCCTTTCTTTTTCCTTTCTTTTTCGCTTTTCCTTCTCCTTTTCCTTTTGTCGAAAATAACTTTTTGCATAACTTTTATTGTAACAAGAGGGCATTGAATCCGCTGTGAAATGGCGTTTCGTTGGCAGACAAGCGTTTAAGTTAAATTTATTGTTGATTTATTTAGGATATTCTTGGTATAATCACTGTGCGCTTCATCGACGCCTCGCGGTGTAAAGCGCTAAAACAAGGAGTAATACTTATGAATCGTCTCTTGATCGGATCGATTGCGGCGACGCTATCGCTTGCCGCACTTTCACCGTCCGCGATGGCGCAGACCCCTGCCTATTCCATCGATGACACTGTTGGCCTCACCCTCGGTAACCCTCCCTTCACACTCGGTTCGATTTTCACAGCGAATACCGCTGTCACAGTCACGGATATCGGCGTCTTCGATAGCTCACAGGATGGGTTGGTAAATAGCTACCCGGTCGGTCTGTGGGATAGTGGGGGGACTTTGCTGGCATCCGGCGTCGTCTCCTCAGGAACCGGTTCTCCTCTGACCAATCAGTTCCGCTATGTGGGCATCTCTCCGGTCACTCTCACCGCTGGGATGCAGTATGCGGTAGGGGCGCTGTTCCTGACCGGCAACGACCCTCTGGTCTCGACCTCCTTTACTGGACCTACCAACTTCTTCACCGATTCGCGCATCGGCTTCGTCACGAACTCGTATCAAGCCGGGTCGTCCCTGTCGGCGCCGTTCACCAGCGGAGGGGGAGTGGGCTACTTCGGGCCGAACTTCAAAATCATGGATTCTGGCACTATCGTTCCTGAACCCGGCGCAATTGCGTTCGGCGTTCTGGCGGCGGGCAGTATCGCTGGTCTGGTCGCCCGAAAACGTCGCAAGGCGTAATCTTCCCCTTTGTCGTTAACAACAAAGCGGTAAATCTATTACCAACAATGATGGCTTCCGGCGATGAGGTACGGAAGAACGAGACCCCGGCGGATTCTTCCGCCGGGGCTTCGATTTTGCATGGTGATCCGATTGCTGATTCAATCACTCACTTGAAGCGATTCATGCCTCTCCCTTTACTTTGATGGAACAAAACGCCCCGCCTCGATAGAGTTCTGGACACTCCCCGACGTATCCGGGGGATGGCTCAACCGCGACCGACGAGAGGCATTTTTGTCGCCATGACGGTCATGAACAGGATGTTGGCGTCCAGCGGGAGATTCGCTATGTGTAATACCGACTGCGCGACATGCTCGACATCCATGACAGGCTCTTCGCGCATGGAACCGTCCGCCTGTAGAGCGCCGTGGGACATTCCGGCGGTGTTGTCGGTGAGGGCATTGCCGATATCGATCTGACCACAGGCGATGTTGTACTTGCGCCCGTCCAGCGCCGTCGACCGGGTCAGGCCGGTGATTCCGTGCTTGGTGGCGGTATACGATGCCGAGTTGGGGCGCGGAACCTGCGCGGAGACCGAACCGTTGTTGATGATGCGTCCCCCCTGCGGTTGTTGCGCCTTCATGATCTTGAACGCTTCCTGCGTGCAGAGGAACGCCGCCGTCAGGTTGGTGGCGATTACCGATTGCCACTGTTCGAGGGTCAGTTCTTCCAGAAGTCCGTTGCGGACGATCCCGGCATTGTTGAACAGCAGATCGAGCCGACCGAAGGCGGCATGGGTTTGCGCGAAGAGGGCGCGTATCGCTTCGGGGTCGCAGACATCGGTGGGGACGATCAGCGCCTGTTTCCCGGCTTCCCCTGCCAGCGCGACGGTTTCTTCCAGAGCGTCCCGCCGCCGTCCGGCGACGGCGACCCGGTAGCCCGCCCGCAACAGCGCTATCGTCGTCGCTCTGCCGATTCCGCTCCCGGCGCCGGTCACCATCGCCGCTTTTTCCGCTACTTGATGTGTCGCCGTCTGCGAGTTTGCATTGTCCACGCCTGATTCCCTCGATTCCCCCCACGATATGGCGTTGTTATACCGCAATTCACCCCGAATCGGATTCCGGTCTAAAGCGGGAGCAACGTTCCGCCAGCCGTTCCCGGATCGACGCGGCACGGAATAGCAACGTTAGAAATGGGTGGAAATGGGTGTATAATTGGGTGTCACTCGAACTACGTCAGCGCAAAACGTAAGCGAACCATGCTGGTATGATTAGCGCCCACACGATTATTATCACTCCAGAAATCCTCAATCTCATCACAGAGATTGATGAGTTCAAGGGCGCCTGGCGCGCCCTGGGGATGCTTGCCCCGGATCGTCTGTCCGCATTGCGGCGCGTCGCCACTATCGAGAGCGTCGGTTCATCCACCCGAATCGAGGGAAGCCGACTCTCGGATCAGGAAGTGGAAGGGCTACTATCCCGGCTGGAAATCAAGTCCTTCGAGAGCCGTGATGAGCAGGAGGTCGCAGGCTACGCCGCCGTGATGGACCTGATCTTTGACTCCTGGGATGTCATCCCGCTTACGGAGAACTACATCAAACAACTCCACCGCGATCTACTGCAGTACCGTGAGAACGATGCCTGGCATCGGGGAAACTACAAGACGACATCCAATAGCGTCGCCGCTTTCGATGAAACGGGAAAACAGATCGGTATTGTCTTCGAGACCGCATCGCCTTTCGAGACGCCCCGAAGGATGACGGAGATCGTCGCATGGTTTCGGCAGTCACAAGAAGACAGGATACTTCACCCATTAGTGCGAATCGCCCTATTTGTCGTGGTCTTTCTGGAAATCCATCCTTTCCAGGATGGAAACGGCAGACTCAGCCGGATTCTGACAACGTTACTCCTCCTGCAAGCGGGTTATAACTATGTCCCCTACAGTTCGCTGGAGAGTGTGATCGAAGGGAGCAAGGAAGGATACTATCTTGCGCTGCGGCAGACACAGGGAACGATCCGTGAAGAGAATCCGAACTGGCAACCGTGGCTCCTATTCTTCCTGCGAGCGCTTGCCCGGCAGATGCGCCGTCTCACCGCCAAAATCGAGCGAGAGCATCTGGTTCTCTCCCCGTTACCGGAATTATCGGTTCTGATACTGGAGTATGCGCGTGAGCAGGGCAGGGTACGGATCGGTGATATGGCAAAGGCGACCGGGGCGAATCGTAACACGCTCAAAGACCATTTCCGTTCCCTCACCGAAAGCGGATACCTGACCCTGCACGGAAGCGGTCGCGGCGCGTGGTATCAGCCAGGAAAGAAACAGCCGACGCTGGCGCATGATGGGGCAGTCAAAAGTCCGCCCCCCCTGCCCCCATGAATGGGGGTGATTAGATGACCAGTAATCCAACAGTTCCCCCATTGATGGGGGGTCTCATGCGCTGGCGCATGAGGGGGCGAAAGTTCGTTCCCCCATTTATGGGGGTCTCATGCGCTGGCGCATGATGGGGC
>CAIVZM010000081.1 GCA_903910385.1 uncultured Armatimonadota bacterium | reverse complement strand
CATTGTGTTGATGCACACGCACGCCGCGCACGCCGTCACGCCACGAAAACCCAAAAGCCCGATGCGATGGTGCGTCGTTTACGCCTACCGCAATCCGGGCGCCCCTCTCTCTCCCGCACGGTGGATTTCAAAAGACTTTGAGCAAAATGCACCGCCGGGAGCGGAATGGCTGATGCCGGAACAATAGGTTAAACAGCAGATTGACAGACGGGCGGAACCCTCTTATAATTTCGCATGGGCATCCATGATTGCGATGCTTTCAGCGTACTGGCGCGCACTGCCGCTTCGGCGACGATTCCCCGTAGACTTCGCTTTCGATAGTTGCGCGGCGCCAGTCAATCTTTTTCGCCAATCACCACCGACGAGGGGGTATAAAACGATGTTTCAGGGCAACCGGCGGAGTTCTTCGCTATCCATCCGGCATTATCGTCTGCTTCAGTTCCTCAAAGGAATCAGTCTTTTCGCTGTCATCGGCGTCGTCTTTGCGCTCATTGCATTGCCACAATCGGCAAAATCGCTCCAGACAGCGGCGTCCGTCCAGATTTTGACCACTCCCGCTCTCAATCCTCCCTTCGACCCCAATATCACCGATTATGTCGTCGGGGCGAGCGCAGATGACTCCCTGCAATTTTCGGTGAGCGCGCCGAGGAATACAAAAGTCTCGGTAGACGGTCAGTTATTCCGGTCATTCGTCTTCACGCAACGTGTCGATAACTTCAAAGAGGGGCAGAGTTTACCGTTCAAGGTGAGTCTCCCCTCCGGCGTACGTACGTATTACGTTCGCCGTTTGCCGGCAAATTTCCCCGGCTATCTGACCGAACGCCCCGGCGTCCCCCAGGCGGCATACTATGTTTTCGCTCCCAACATTCGGCGGGATTTTGGAGAGTTGCACAACTATGTCATTGTCGCGGACAATTTCGGCGTACCCCTGTGGTGGTATCAGAAATCTCCCGTACCGATCGACGCCAAATTTCTTCCCGATGGGAAAATCGGGTGGTTGACATTCGCGCAGAATCCCTCGGTCGGGGAAATCCGAACGCTTGATGGCAAGGTTACCCAGACTCTCCAACCCAAAGACGGTTTCATGGACAACCATGAACTGACGCTTCTTCCGAACGGCAACTACCTCTATATCGTGGGAGTCGTGCGCGGCCCGGTAGATTTGAGCGCCTACGGCGGTTCCGCGACCGCAAATGTACTGGATAACGTGATCGAGGAAGTCACGCCGAAAGGCGAGGTTGTCTGGCGCTGGTCATCGATGGATCATATCGATATCTCTGAGACAGAGCCGAACTGGCGGCAAAACTATCTGGTGTATTCCTCCCCGGCAGACCCCTATCATATGAACTCGGTAGAGTTGGATGGTACCGGTTATGTCATGTCCTTACGCCATCTCAATGCGGTCATCCGCATTGACCGGGCGACGGGCGCAAGGCTCTGGAAACTGGGCGGATCATACCGGGGCGGCGCACAGGGGCCGGAGAGTCTGCGCTTTGTGCGCGACCCCAACGGCAACTTCGGAGGACAACATGATGCGCGTATCCTGCCGGACGGCACCCTGACAGTCCATGATAACGGCACGACTTTTGGACGTGCTCCACGGGCGGTACGCTACCGGATTGATGAGAACGCGCATACCGCCCAATGGCTGGAGCAGGTCACGGACAAGGATGCGCCGGATGCGTGGTGTTGCGGTAGCGCCCGCAAACTGCCAAAGGGCGACTGGGTGACAGAATGGGGTCAGAACGCGATGGTAACCGAACTCGATCAGAGCGGCAAAGTCGTCCTCCGTTTGCGGATGAAAGATCCCTTCTTTTCCTATCGTTGCACCCCCGTCCTTCCCGGCGTTATAAAGCGAGAAGACTTACGCAAAGGAATGGATATGCAGTATCCCAGAGAAATGCGTATCACCGGCGCAACATCGACACCGTTCAAAGTCAATAAGTAGAACCATGTTCGCGAATCCTCCGTTGCCCTCGAGCGCGGAGGATTCGCCGGGCATCTCTTATGCCAGAATATCGGTCACAACTTTGCCGTAAACATCGGTGAGCCGGTAGTTTCTACCCCCGTACAGGTAAGTAAGACGGGTATGGTCGATTCCCATGAGGTGCAGGATCGTGGCATGGAGGTCATGGACATGGACTTTATTTTCGACGGCATGCCAACCGTATTCATCCGTCGCTCCGTAGGCGAGTCCACCCTTGATCCCTCCGCCCGCCATCCACATAGTAAAACCGAACGGGTGATGCTCCCGACCATCGGCGCTTTCGGCGGTCGGCGTCCGCCCGAACTCCCCACCCCAGACTACGAGGGTGTCTTTTAACATCCCCCGCGCCTTCAAGTCTTTCAGTAATGCGGCAATCGGCTGATCCGTGGCGGCGCAGTTGTTGGGCAGTTCCGCCCGCAAACCGCCATGCTGATCCCAGAGCTGACAACTCGCCCGCTTTGCCGTTTGCGTATGGTAGACCTGCACCATTCGGACGCCACGTTCCGCCAATCGCCGCGCCATCAGGCATTGACGCCCGAACGTTTCCGTCAGCGGATTATCCAGACCGTAGAGTTTCTTTGTCTCCGGGCTTTCGCGTTCTACATCGAAGGCGTCCGGCGCTTCCCGTTGCATCCGAAACGCCAATTCGAAGCTCTGAATCCGTCCTTCTAACTGGGCATCGCCGAGGCGCTCTGTTTTGTGCAGGGCATTGAGTTGCGCCAGAAGGTCAAGCTGTTCCCGTTGCTTTTGCGCTGAAAAGCGTGGGTTCGTCAGGTTGGCGATAGGATTCTTCAGGTCGGAAACCAGAGTGCCCTGGAACGCTGACGGTAGAAAACTGCTACCCCAGAGCGGAGCGCCCTGAGCCGGTTGCGCCGGAGACAGAACGACATATCCCGGCAGATTCCGGTTCATGGTTCCCAGCCCATAGAGCAGCCAGGAACCCAGTGACGGACGCGAGAACGCCTGCTCTCCGGTATTCATTTGCAGGCAG
Organism: uncultured Armatimonadota bacterium; assembly: GCA_903910385.1. Classification (GTDB taxonomy): domain Bacteria; phylum Armatimonadota; class Armatimonadia; order Armatimonadales; family Armatimonadaceae; genus CAIVZM01. Next base: position 34,702 of record CAIVZM010000081.1, on the reverse strand, counting down.
GCGCCGTTATGATTGATATTATCGGCGACCATGGAGCGAATCACACAGATATCATCTATACATTCCGCTACCTTTGGAAAGAGTTCGCTGACCTCGATACCGCTCTGACCATATTTTTTGAACTGCCAGGGAGATGCCAGCAGATTCCCGGTTTTGGTGCGTTCCAGCGACGGCTTGGCAAAGGGTAACGGCTTCCCATTCTCCGCCGCGAGGCGAGGCTTGGGGTCGAAAGTATCTACATGCGAAGGTCCGCCAGACATAAAGAGAAAAATGACGCGCTTCGCTCGTGGTAGCGGAGTCGCCGTAGGGGAAGACGCCGCAAGGGCATCCTCTGACAGCAAGGAAGCGAGTCCGAGCATTCCAAATCCCGTACCCCAGTTTTTCAACATTTCGCGTCGTGTCATATTTTCAGTCCACATAAAAGAATTCATTCGCGCAGAGCAAGACCTGAGCGTAGGCGTCCCAACCGTCCCCACCCGATTGCATCAGGAAAGATTTCCCCAGAGTGATTTCCCGTGCGGTCGGTGGCCGGGAGTAAAGAAGCCGGTAGATATAGTCGATCCGATCATTGTCCGTACCGGGATGCGCTCTGAGACGGATCGCGAGCGCCTGCGCCTGTTCCAGCGCAAAGGGGCTGTTGAGCAGGTACAGGGCTTGCGGGGCAACCGTGGAAATAGTCCGTTTTTCGATACTGTTGGTCGAATCGGCGGCATCGAAGAGTGGCCCGAAGCCCGTGCGATCAGACCGGATTGTCATCGCGTAAACAGTTCGGCGCGGAATCGCAAGGTCGCGGAACGCCATTCCGCCCGATGTCCGATCCAGTTTCCCGGTAACTGACAGCAGGCTGTCGCGCAGGGCTTCGGACTCTAACCGGAGACGCGGCGCACGCGATAGCAGACGATTGTCCGGGTCGCGAGCGAGCGCCGCCTTCGACGGAACGGAAGATTGTCGGTAGGCATCGCTGGTGACGATACGCCGATGGAGCTTTTTCAAACTCCATCCGTCGGCGATCAGTCGGGACGCCAGCCAGTCCAGCAGTTCCGGGTGGGTCGGTTTTTCGCCCAGCAGACCGAAGTTACTCGGAGTCGCCACGATTCCACGTCCGAAATGCCCCTGCCAGATACGGTTGGCAATGACCCGTGCTGTCATCGGGTTCTTCTCACTGGCGATCCATTGCCCCAGTTCGCGCCGTCCACTACCGGAAGTGATGGGAAGGGGTCCGCCGCCCAGAACGACCGGAGCGCCACGGGGAACAATGTCGCCAAGATTATCGTAGCGTCCCCGCCGATGCACCCGGACATCATGGATGCCCTCATGCTGGCTTCCAGGAACGCCCCCTTCCGCGATGCCGTTGGCGATTTGCGGGGTCGCCGGAATTTGCGCCTTCAAGGCGGCGCGTTCCTTTTCCAGAGCGTCGCGGGATGCTTTCGCTTCTGGCATCAGAAACGCTTCACTGTCCGGCAAAAATCCGCCCTTTTCCTTCTGGTCAGGAGGCAACATTGCGGCAAGATTCAGGGCTTTTGTCTGATCACCAGATTTCCATAGGGAAATGACCGCTTCCATCTCCGGCGTCCGCTTGATCGCGCCAAGGTCGGCGAAACGCCACGGCCCAAACGCCCCTTTACCCGGATTCGCCAGCGCATCGGCGGTCAGATTCCGGTCGCCCACTTTCCAGGCGATAGTGGTGGTATCACAACTGTATTCGCCGCCGGGAAGGATGCACAGCAGGAGAATTTCCCCCTCACGAACCGTCACTGAGCGTTTCAGCAGAGGAGATTTTCCGCCATTTTCGACTTTCCCCTTCTCCAGAACGACATCCCCCTGACGTAATTCCCACGCGAACCCATCGCCGCAGGCGGGGTCGGCATCCATCAGGGACGCTTCCACCGCTACGGTTCCGCTATGTTCCGCTTTCCAGATCGCCGCCACTCCGGCAGTTGGGCTGGGATGGAGATTGACCGAACGCGGCGGCAACGTGAATGTCAAAATTCGTTGCGCCTGCGCTGTCGTGTTCACGGTGGCGCTGAGGGCCTCTTTTTCGCCTTTGACGCCCTCAATCCCTGCCACATCGCCCAATCGCTGAAACGGAATCCTCAGTGTGGACGGTCCGCCGACGCCGATAAACTCGTCCCATTTCGCCCGGTCAAGAATACGCCCCGCCTTCGCCTCCTGCGCCCATTTTTCCGCTACCGCTTTCTGTGCGGCGTCCCGTTCTGTCGCAAGACGCCGATTCATTTCCGCGAGTTTCGCCTGCGCGGCTTTCTGGCCGGGCGTTTCCAGCGGAATCCGCAACATGACTTCGCCCTGACCTTTCGGGGTCAGACGGGGCAGGATATGGCTGGAAAAGAAGATTCCCGCCAGTGAGTAATAGTCTCTGGTCGAGATGGGGTCGAACTTGTGGTCATGACAACGAGCGCACCCAACGGTCAGACCGAGGAACGCCTTACTTGTCACGTCCACCTGATCATCGGCGATATCGGTGAGAATCTTGTCTTTGTCGGCATCGCCGTTTCCCCAGTTTCCAATCGCCAGAAAACCGGTCGGCACAGGGTCGTCGTAAAGGTCTCCTGCGAGTTGGAGACGGATAAAATCGGTATAGGGGATATCGGCGTTCAATGCCCCGATGACCCAATCACGATACCGCCATGCCTCGCTGATATCGCCCTCGCCGCCGAGTCCACGGGCGTCGGCGGAGTCGGCGTACCGCGCTACATCCAGCCATCGCCTGCCCCAACGCTCGCCGTATCCCGGCGATGCCAGAAGTTCATCGACCACCCGTTCGTAAGCGTCGGGACGTCTGTCAGCGACGAAAGATTCGACTTTTTCCGGGGTCGGCGGTAGCCCGGTCAGATCAAAAGAGACACGCCGAATCAGCGTTCGCCTGTCCGCCGGGGGAGCGAATGTCAGTCCCAGTGTGTGAAGTTTCGCCAGAAGGAAGGCATCGATATCCGTTCGCGCCTGATCCACGGGCGGCGCAAGCGGCGGACGTAATGGCGTAAACGGCCACGATTGCGATCCTCCGCGACCAGCGCTGGTCGAAGTTTTCGGGAAGGACGCCCCGGAGTTCGCCCAGCGTGTCAGCGCCGCCCGGTCGCTCTCCGAGAGTCGCCCTGATGGCGGCATCTTGACGCTTGCTTCATAACCAATCGCTCGTACCAGCTTTTGCGCCTGCGCCGGAGTGATGCCTCTATCCAGTCGCAAATTGCCCATTTGCTGAGTCGCTCCATGGCACGAGACGCACCGGGTGACAAGAATAGGTCGAACGGAGTTTTCAAAAAACTCCGATGTCGCCTGCTCCGTCGCAGACGGCGGAGTCGCCAGCGCCAGCGCAATAGGGAGCGCCATCAGTCCCAGAAGCGATGCGATACGATGCATAATTACCCCCGTTCGCCACTGGCGACATAAATCCCTTTGCCGTGAAGATTATACTTTACTAAAGCCAGAGATGCTGTGCGGAAAACGTCACCTGCCTCTACCGGGTCTTGCCTGATTTACGGAAAAGCGTACCGGACTTTGCAGGGGAAAGAGGAGGCGATGGATAAGAGTACGGAAAGAACTATGAACGTCCTCAAAATTGTTTGTTGCGGGTTGCCCACCGCTGTCTTCGCCGGAATCAGCCTCGCCGGACCAATGAAGCCTGCGCCGCCGATGCCTGCCCACACAATGCCAGCGGAAACGATACCGACAAAGATTGTCTTCAACCGCGATATCCGCCCCATCCTCTCCAATAACTGCTTCGCCTGTCATGGCCCGGACAAAAACAAGCGGCAGGCAAATCTGAGGCTTGATCAGCCCAATAGCGCTATTATTCCGGGCGACGTTCTCATGAGCGAACTGACGCGCCGGATCATGGCTCCCGCGGGCGACGCCCGTCAGATGCCGCCCGCCGATTTCCATAAAACGCTGACGCCGATACAGAAGCGCCTCCTGCTGCGCTGGATCGACGAAGGGGCTATCTATCAGAAACACTGGTCGTATGAAGCGCCGGTGAAAGCCGCGATTCCCGCTGGCAAGAACCCGATAGACTTTCTGGTACAGAAACGACTGACGGAAATCGGTCTCAAGCCCTCGCCCCAGGCAGATCGGCGGACGCTAATCCGACGCCTTTCCTTTGACCTGATCGGACTTCCCCCGACTCCCGCCGAAGTGACCGCCTTCGAGCAGGACAAATCGCCGAAGGCATATGAAAACCTGGTCGAGCGTCTGCTGGCAAGCCCGCACTATGGCGAACGGATGGCGCAAGGTTGGCTCGATGTCGTCCGATTCGCCGACACTATCGGCTATCACAGCGACACGCCGCGCAACATCTGGCCGTACCGGGACTGGGTTATCGCCTCCTTCAATTCGAATAAACGCTTTGACCGCTTCACGCGGGAGCAACTCGCCGGAGACTTGCTTCCCGATGCCAATCAAGAAACGCGCATTGGGTCGGCATTCAATCGGCTTTTGCTGACCACCGAAGAAGGCGGCGGACAGCCCAAAGACTACGAGGCGCGTTACCTGACCGACCGGGTACGTGCGGTCGGGACGGTCTGGCTGGGGCAGACCACCGGGTGCGCTCAATGCCATGACCACAAGTTCGACCCGATTCGCACCCGCGACTTCTATACGCTGGGAGCCTACTTCGCCGATATCAGAGAGGACATTATAGGGGCACGCGAACCGGGGATGCTCACGCCCGATACTGCCCAGAAAAGCGAACTCGCCCGCCGGGACGCTCATGTGTCCGAACTACAGCGGAAATTCGATGCGCCCCATCCCGAAGTAGCGTCGGCGCAGAGCGAATGGGAAAAAAGCGTCCGCGAGGAAATAGCGTCACAGGCGCTGTGGACGGCGTTAAAACCGATCAGAGCCACCGCGATCAACGGCGTTCAACTGAACGTCCAAACGGATAGCGCCGTGCTCGCTCAGGGAGCGTCTCCCGATAAAACCGCTTATACCATCGATCTAAAGATGTCCGGCACGCTGACCGGACTGCGGTTGGAAGCCCTCCCCGACACCTCGCTGCCTTCTCAGGGTCCGGGTCGCGCCGGAAATGGCAACTTCGTTCTCACGGAAGTGGAGGCGCAGATCCTCAAGGCTGGGACGCAACCGCGCCTCATCCGGTTTGGCGCCGCGCAAGCTTCCTTTGAGCAAAAAGAATACGCAGAGGGAAACCCCTACCGACTGTGGAACGCCACTTCCGTCATCGACGGTGATGCAAAAGGCGACAGCTTCGGATGGGCGATACTTCCGCAGGCAGGCCAGGCGCAATCGCTGGCGCTGACACTTACCGAGAAATTAACGTTATCCGATAGCGAAATCCTTCAAGTAACGCTGAAGCAGAATCATGGCGACTCCCATACTCTGGGTAAATTCCGCCTGTCGGTCACCGGAAATCCTACCGTTCCGCGACCGTTGACAGCGGCGCCCCGAGAGATCGCCGATATTGTGTCCCTCCCTCTGGAGAAGCGTACATCCGCGCAAACAGAAAAACTCCACACCTACTTTAAGACTATCGCGCCAGACCTTGCTCCTCTGCGCAATGAGATCGCCGAAGCGACAAAGGGGCGAAACGAGTATGAAGCGACTATCGGTCGGTGTCTGGTGACGGTCAAAAATAACAATCCCCGGACGGTTCGTATCCTGCCTCGCGGAAATTTCATGGATGAGAGCGGTGAAGTGGTCAAGCCCGCCACTCCGGCGTTCCTGCCCCCGGCAAAAGGCGGAACGCGCCTTGATCTCGCCAACTGGCTGGTCAGCAAAGAAAACCCGCTGACGGCGCGAACCGTGGTGAACCGTCTGTGGAAGCAGTTCTTCGGAACCGGACTGAGCAAAGTCCTCGAAGACCTCGGCGCACAGGGAGAACCGCCCACAAATCCAGAGTTGCTGGACTGGCTTGCCTGCGAGTTCCGGGATAGCGGTTGGGATACCAAACATATGGTGCGAATGCTGGTAAACAGCGCCACCTACAAACAGGTCAGCGAATTGCGGAGCAATTCGCTCGCATCCACCGCCAGCAAATCTCTGCTGGCGCGTGACCCCTATAACCGGGAGTTCGCTCGACAGAGCCGATTCCGTCTGGACGCGGAAGAAGTGCGGGACAATGCTCTGGCGGTATCCGGTCTGCTGTCTTTGAAGATCGGCGGTCCCAGCGTCAAGCCTTATCAACCGGAACGGTACTGGGAAAATCTCAACTTCCCGGTGCGCGACTACATGGCGGATAAGGGCGAAAGCCAGTACCGCCGTGGTCTTTATGCCTGGTGGCAGCGGAGTTTTCTGCACCCGTCGATGCTCGCGTTCGACGCCCCGAGTCGGGAAGAGTGCACCGCCGAACGCAACCGCTCCAATATTCCGCAACAGGCGCTGGTCACTCTGAACGACCCGACATATGTGGAGGCAGCCCGTTCCTTCGGGGCGCGTATCCTGACCGAAGCGAAAGGAACGCCGGAACAGCGCCTGAACTGGGCGTGGCGCCAGACGCTTCAACGTACCCCCACCCCTGCGGAATTTCAGATCCTGCAAAACGTCTACAAAGAGCGCCGCGCCGCCTATCAGAACGATGCCGCATCCGCAGAAGCGCTTCTCAAGACGGGAAATGCGCCCCTGCCGCCGATGGTGGATAAAGCCGAACTCGCCGCGTGGATGCACGTCGCACGAACGCTACTCAATCTTCACGAGACCATCACCCGTCCCTGATACCTACGATAACCATTAAGACTATGACAAGAGAATCAGAACTCAAACAATTCCGCTCCCAGCAAATGACCCGCCGGGCGCTACTGGGTCGCGCCGTCCACGGTCTGGGAGCGTTAGCGCTGGCGTCTCTGGAAGGTAAGGCGCACGCGCAGGGAGTCGTCACCTTGCCTCAGAAAGCGAAGCGGGTCATCTGGCTCAGTATGGCGGGCGGGCCGTCGCATCTGGAGACGTTCGACCCCAAGCCCAAACTGGCGGCGATGAACGGTCAGCCCATGCCCGATAGCATGACGAAAGGGCAACAATTGGCGCAACTGCAGGGGCAACGACTGACCTGCTTCGGGCCGCAACACCCCTTCGCCCGATACGGCAAGAACCAGATCGAAATCAGCGCCCTGCTTCCGCATATCGGCTCCGTCATGGATGAAATCTGCCTGATCCGCTCCATGACCACCGATGCTATCAACCATGATCCCGCGCATATGTTCATGAACACCGGTTCGCAGATCGCGGGCAGACCGAGCATGGGTTCGTGGGTGACCTACGGTCTTGGCAATCTGGCAAAAGACTTACCGGGCTTCGTGGTGCTGACCTCGCTGGGTCAGGGCGGGCAAAATCAGCCGATTGCGGCGCGACAGTGGAGTAGCGGCTTCCTTCCCAGCAAGTATCAGGGCGTCCAGTTGCGTAGTAAGGGCGACCCGGTCTTATATATGGCGAACCCTCCGGGCGTCACGCGGGATCGTCAGGGCAGTGATATCAGGGCGATAAACGCGCTCAATAAAGAATACAATACCGTGGCGGACGACCCGGAAATCGCCACCCGTATCGCGCAGTACGAACTGGCGTTCCAGATGCAGGCGAGCGTCCCGGCATTGCTGGATGTCTCCCGCGAAAAGAAAGAAACGCTGGAACTGTACGGGTGTCAGCCCGGCGACGGCTCGTTTGCGTCGAACTGCCTGCTGGCGCGTCGACTCGCCGAAAAAGGCGTCCGCTTCATCCAGCTTTACCACAAGGACTGGGATCATCACGGCGATATCAAAGAGGGAATCCGGCTCAAATCACTGGAAATCGACCGCGCCTGTATGGCGCTGATCACGGATTTGAAACAGCGGGGAATGCTGGAAGACACCCTGATTGTCTGGGCGGGCGAGTTCGGGCGCACTCCCATGTCACAGGGCGGTAGCGGACGCGACCACCATAATAAGGCGATGTCCGTCTGGCTTGCCGGAGCGGGCGTTCGCGGCGGCATGGTTCACGGCGCAACGGACGACCTGGGCTATGCCGCCATCGAGAACGTGACAACGGTACACGATCTTCATGCGACCATGCTCCACCAGTTGGGCGTCGCGCATGAGTCCTTCACCTACAAGTTCCAGGGACTGGACGCCAAACTGACCGGCGTCGAACCGTCACAGGTCATCAAAAGCATTCTCACCTGATCGCAGTAACAGCGTTAGACTCTTTCCTCGGTTAGTTATGGCGGATCAGGCGTGATATCCAGAATAAGGAGATTATGCCAGCTCTGATGAATTCAAGGGCTAACGGAACATTCCGGAGGATTTCTCTTGCTCTTTCGATACACTTTTTTGAATAGTCTTGTCCTGACTCTACTGTATTTCTCTCCTTTCGCCGTCGCTCAGACTACGATGCCGATTGCGGATACGCCGTTCTTTCAAGAAAGCCACGCAGCGTATCCGCTGGCGACGACGGAAGAAAACGACGTTCGCGCTCTCACTCTGGATAATCAGGGGCGCGTATGGGCAGCTACGGGCGCGGGCGTTCGCTTTTTGGAAAACGGCCAATGGAAAACGCCGGAGGGCGGCAATAGCGTCGGCCCGGCAAATTCGCTCTACCGGGATGGAGACGGAACCCTGTGGGTGGGCGCATGGAACGGTCTGTTCCGTGCGACTTCGGAACGCGTGACGCCCACAGACCTTGCTCTGAAGCCAGTGGGTGCAATCGGCGGGCGGCGCGATGGCAAAGGCGAGGTTCTGGTTGTCGCTGGCCCGACCGGAATTTTTCTCCGACAGAACGGCAAATGGGGGGAAGTCAAAGGCGCATGGCATCGCGCTATACGCTCCGTACAACCCACAGCAGATAATCGCCTCTGGATCGGGACGGCGAGCGGTTTGTATCTGCAAAATCTCGCGCTCGGTTCGCCGCCCGCCCGCCGCTTCGGTCGCCCCGATGTACTTCTGAGCAGTAACGTGACCGATTTACTGGCGCTGTCAGACAGCGAGACCTGTATTGCAACAACAGGAGGACTGGACTTTTACCGGGGCGATAAACGCATTCGCTCCCTTTCCGCGAAACAGGGAATGCCGTTCCAGGGCGCGATGAGCGTCACGCGGGACGCCGACGGGAGAATCTGGGCGGCGACCAAAAATGGCGTTGTGCGCTACAACGGCGATTCCTGGACGCTACGCCACAGCAAGCGCTGGCTCTCCCACGATGAAGCGCGGGATATCGCCATCAGCGCAGACGGAACGGCATGGGTAGCGACCGCTGGAGGCGTCGATGCGATTCGACGTCGGAAAATGACCCTTGCGGATAAGGCGGATTACTATCTCAAGATGCTTCGGGCGCGTCACATTCGTCCGCCGGGTCTTGTCGGCCCTGCCGTTCTGGTCAAGCCCGGCGATCTTTCCCGAAGTTTCATCGAGGATGACGACAACGACGGCGAGCATACCGGAATGTACCTTGCGGTGGAGTCTCTGCGCTATACGGTCACCGGTGCGGCGGACGCCCGCGAAAACGCAAAGGCGGCGTTCCATGCCATGGAAATCCTGCAACAAGCGACGGGAACCGCCCACTTTATCGCCCGTTCCGTCCTTCCTGTCGGGACCGCGCCGCGCCATGAGGTAGACCAGACATTCACCCCGCAGGAAATCGCGGAGTCGCACCGTACCGATCCTCGTGAAAAAATCATCGAAAAGCGCTGGGTTCCCTCTCCTGATGGTAAGTGGCTGTGGAAGCGGGATGCCAGTTCCGACGAAGTCGACGGGCATATGTTCGGTTACGCGCTTTACTATGACCTCGCCGCCGATGCGGAAGAAAAGAAGAGGGTCGCCGCACAGGTAGACCGCATTATCGGCGGGATTGTCGATCATGGCTTCGTCCTACAGGATATCGACGGGGTAGCGACCCGCTGGGGTCACTGGAATCCCGGCAGTCTGATCGATGACCCGACATGGAACGAAGAAGCGGCAGGGAACGCCGTCGAAATTCTCACCCACCTCAGTGTTGCGTACCACATGACGGGGAAACCACGCTATCAGGAGGCGACAAAACTCCTGATGGAAAAATACGGCTACGACAAACTGGCGATGAAAATATCGTTTGTCACTCCCTCGGAACGCACCCATATCGAGGATGAGTTATTGACAATCGTCTACCCGAACGCCGTCACTTATGCGCTGAACCCGACGCTCAAAAACGTCATGCAGATGAGTATGCGTCGCTGGCATCCGGCGGTAAAGAACGATCACATCCCGTTTTATGACTTTGCCTACAACAAATTTTCCGGCGACGCCGTACCGCTGGACAAATCTATCGCCCAGCTACGCGATTGGCCTCTCGACCATATCGAATGGACGGTGGACAACCGGTGGCGCGAAGACGTGGAACGTGACCTGACGCCCGGTATCGACGAACTGCGCCTCAAACGCCTGCCGCCGCGCAGTGAAATGGGATTGTGCATGTTCGATCAGGAACCGTACAAGATGGTCATCGGCAACAACGGCGAACGCGAAGACCGTCCCAACGACTGGCTGATGGCGTACTGGATGGGACGCTACTACGGCTTCATTTCCGCCCCGGTTCGATAAAGACAACCTGACCACTTGCAATAAAGACAAGGTAATCGAAGCAGGGAAGACAGGATTCCCTGCTTCGCCCCACGAATTTATTCGCGTAACCAACAAAGGGACTGTCGATGACACTTTTCGGCATTGTGACCGCATTTATGGCTATTTCTACGCTTTCCGCCCCGCTTTCTCCCCCGAAAACGCTCCAATGGGACAGGGTGGCGCCCGGAGTCTGGCGGGCGACCATCGGTCGTAAAGACAAACTGAACCTGATTTCCGCCGCCGCCGCCCGTCCGGCGAAGGACGCTCTGAAAAAACAGGGGGATGTCGAAACGCCGCCCATTGACCTGAGTCTCGCTTCCGGGGAAAATGTGGCGGGTCATGCGGTCGCACGGATTCCGCTTCTGCCGGACGAAAAGCTGTACGGGCTTGGACTGCAGATGCACGGCAGCGACCGTCGCGGCGGGGTCTACCATCTTCGGATGGATCATTACAGCGGTGGGAAGGATCGCCTCCATGCGCCGACGCCCCTGTATATAAGCAGTAAGGGATACGCGGTCTTTTTCAATACGGCGCGACCTATTTCCATTTATGCGGGAGTCGGGAACCGTCTCGGCTCGCCCGGAAATCCGAAATCACGCGACCGCAACACCGACCCGGCATGGGAAGCGCAACCCGCTTCGGATGCGGTGGAAGCGTCCGTGCAGGCGCCGGGTATGGAAGTGTTCCTTTTCGCAGGCCCGACCCCGATGGATGCGCTCCGGCGCTACAATCTGTTTTGCGGCGGGGGGGCATTACCTCCCCGTTGGGCGCTGGGCTTCTGGCATCGCGTTCCGCTGGAAGCGAGCGCCGAAGAGGTTACCCGCGAGACGGAGGAGTTTGACCGACGCAGCTTCCCGCTGGATGTGGTCGGGCTGGAACCCGGTTGGCAATCCCGATCCTATCCCGGTTCCTTCGTCTGGAGCGAGAAGCGTTTTCCGGATCCAGCAGGATTCCTGAAAAAACTGGGGGACGATAACCTGCGCGTCAATTTGTGGGAAAACCCCTATGTGGCGGAAAGTTCGCCGCTTTATACGCCGCTCAAACCGTTTTTCGCCTCGCACACGGTCTGGCTGGGGGCTGTCCCAGATCTGACCATTCCTAAAGCCGCCGAAATCGTTCGACAACACCATAAGTCGGTAGGAATTGATCTGGGCGTCAGCGGTTATAAGATCGATGAAGTGGACGGAGTCGATGTCTGGCTCTGGCCGGATCATGCCGCTTTCCCCTCCGGTATTCCCGGCGATCAGATGCGACAAATTTATGGCGTCCTCTGGCAACGCGAACTGGAAACGCTGTTCGAGGACTCCGGTAAGCGGACATTTGGTCTGGTGCGCGGTTCCAACGGCGGCGCGAGTCGATTCCCCTTCGCCATCTATAGCGACACCTACGATCACCGGGAATATGTCACCGGGATTACGAGCGCAGGATTAGCGGGGGTCATGTGGTGTGCGGAGGCGCGTTCCGCATCTAACGGCGAGGAGTGGGTGCGCCGGATGCAGACGGCGGTACTTTCGCATATCGCACAGTTGAACGCCTGGGCGGATGGCACCAAGCCCTGGAGTTTCCCCGGTTACGAGGAACCCGTCAAGAAGGCAATGCAGTTCCGTATTGAGATTCTGCCCTACCTGTACACCGCTTTCGCGCAATATCATTATCAGGGGACGCCCGTCATACGCGCTATGTCACTGGTAGATGGCGGCGATGAGACAGACCAATATCTGCTGGGCGATGATATCCTGGTCGCTCCGATGTTCGCCGGAACGAAATCGCGGAAAGTGCGCTTGCCCCACGGCGAATGGTTCGATTATGAAACCGGCAAGCGGGTCGGCGACGGCGAAACAATCGAAGTGACGCCCGCTCTGGACAAGATCCCGCTCTTTGTACGCAATGGCGCATTGATACCGACGATTGCGCCTCAGTTACGCGCCGGAACGTTACGCAAAGGAACGCCGATTATTCTGCGTTCCTACGGAAATCAAACGCCTCACGGAGCGCTTTATGACGACGACGGCGAAACATTCGCCTACCGGAAAGGCCGCTATTCCTGGTTCGACCTTTCGATAGATAAGGACGGAAGAGGCGTTATGACCAAACGCGAAGGCGACGGATCAAGCCTGTACGGAGCGATTACCGTCCAGTCTTTTGCACGCTAAGAAACGAAAACACCAATGAAGGGGGAAGGAAGACAATTTCCTTCCCCCCGCTTTCTCCATGAACAGCCCGTCAGGGCGTGGCGGTGTGCGCCAGAATGAAATCTACCAGAGGCGTGGGGTCGTCCAATCCGTGCGGGTGATGCTTGAAACCGGGCTTGACAATGACCTGAATCTTTCCGCCCAGTTTCTCATAGCGTTCCCGCAGAACCACGGTGTTCTCCTCATAGGGAACCACTTCATCCGCATCGCCGCTGAGATGGAGCAGGGGGACGCCCGCCTTCGCCAGCGGCGCCAGGTTGTCCACCGGATTGCGACGATAGGCGAGGGCTTCCGCTTCGGATTTGAATCCATAATCCTGAATCAGCTTTTTCCAATCGTCCGGACTGCCCGGTCCCTTGCCTTTTCCGCCGGGCCAGCTTTTGAAATCGCAGACGGGGTTATCGCCGAAGACGACGGATACTTTCGAGGGATTTGCGGACGCCCAGTTGTAAACATACAGACCGCCGCGAGATAGTCCTTCCAGCGTCGGCTTTTTCGAGAGACCGAAGCGCCCGGTCAACTCTTTGTAAAAGGCGTCCCAATGCTTCAGAGCGGACGGCGCCCCGAACGTATTTCCCACTTCGATATACGCCAGATGGAATCCGCGCGATAGCAGAGCGAGATCCAGTTCGGGACGGTGGTCAAAGAACTCCGCCCGCCATATCCAGGGGCGTCCCGGCATCGTCTGACGCGGAGCGACCACCGTCGCTTTACAACCATCCACGACGAAATCGAATCGCTCGAAGCCATGGTAATCACCGGTCACGCCGGGGAAACGCGGCGGCAGAAATCGCACCGCTTCACGTATCTGGCTTTCCTGCAACTGCGCCTTTCGCTTTGCTTCCGCCAGAGGTTCGCCGGTCGCCATGCCCGGTCGCGTATGCCCGATATCGGTCAACCAGGCATCGGTGAGCAGACGTTGACGCTGATGAACCAACGCCAGGACAGGAAGCGCGGAGTTCTGCGGTTGCATGGGAGCGATTGCGCTCGGCAGCGTCTCCTCCGGCGCCCCCCAGGCGCGAAGAATCTCACGAGCGATCAGTCGATGACCCGTAGCATCCAGATGGACGCCGTCGCCCGCCAGCGTGAAATCCGGTTGCGTTTTACGACGTTCCGCCACATAGGCATTGATCGGGGTATGGATATCGATGGCATTCCAGCCGGATTTCCGCTGCGATATCAGCCACTCAGAGTATTGAGCGAGCGCCGAATCGTATCCCTCGAAGGGTTGACCGGAGGGATAATCTGCCTGCCCCGCCGGACGAGTGGAGGCGCGTATCGGGAGGGCGTCGAAGGGAGGAGGAGTGACGAGATAGAGACGCGCCCCTGCCTTTTTTACCTTTGCGCTCAGTCGGTTTATACCCTCCTGATATTTGCGGAAGCGCTCGGTATCGAAGGGTTGATAGATGCCATCGTTCATGCCATAGCAGGCGACGACCAGATCGGGCTTGGTCTTTTCCAGTGCCCGGTCGAGACGCTCCGCGAGATCAGGACGGGGAAATGCGCCGCCCGCATGGTTCGCCTCCGTCAGACCGGATACCGTCTCGCTGGGCAGTCCGATATCGATGAGTTCGAAGACCTGATCGGGCGCATAAGTAAACAAGTAAGTGTCGATGGCGTCCACATACCCGCCCGCATACGTGATGCTATCCCCCAGAAACACAATGCGCCGAACGCCGCGTAGCGGTTTCAAAACAGCCTCCTTATCGCTCGGAGAAATCGGGATAGCAAGCGCAGATGTGCTCATCGCCCCGCTGATTGACACAAGCAACAAGAAAAAGAACGCAAATTTCGTCATATCATCGATGCTTCCCGTCTATCCGTTCCCCATCCTTCTTCGAGAGAGTTTCCGGCAAGACTTCTCAAAAATATCGATACTTTTTCGTGGAAGCATGTATAGAATCCTTCCATCAACGGCTGACAGCATATTTATACAAATTTATGTTTATAAATTTCCTATAACCAATTTCACAACATAAAAGCAAAATACCTGAAATAACCAGAATTAAAAATATTTATATAATTTATTTGTCTTTATAAAAATATTCTCGCAATAACATCAATTTGTTTCGTTATATTTTTTAATATGTACGATATAGTCTTATTTGTATATCTCTCAGCAAGACAAAATTACTTTCCAAACCATTCACTTCTCTTATTCATACATTGAAGGTAAATATGACTACTCCTATTTCGGAAATGCCATCTTATAATCGAGTGGCTTCCGATGTCACTTTAGGGAATGACGTTCGCCTGTTCGGGTTCGTAAATCTTTACGGATGCACTATTGGCGATGAGACGAAAGTCGGCGCTTTTGTCGAGATACAGAAGAACTGTCATATTGGCGCACACTGCAAGATCAGCAGTCACTCGTTCCTGTGTGAAGGGGTTACCATCGAAGATGAAGTCTTTGTCGGTCATGGCGTCATGTTTACCAACGATCTTGATCCGAGAGCGGCATCGGAAAACGGCGGATTATTGACGGAAGCAGACTGGACCGTCATCCCGACGCGGGTACGTAAGGGGGCTTCCATAGGAAGCGGCGCGATTATTATCGCCGGGGTGACGATCGGCGAGGGCGCTCTGGTAGGAGCGGGGGCGGTCGTGACGAAGGATGTTGCGCCGGGGGTAATCGTGGCGGGAGTTCCCGCCCGATTGTTGCGTTCCCGGAAAGCGCTCGGTGAAGAGGAGTAGTTATGGTTCCTGTTTTTGATCTGCGCTCTCAGTATGAGCGGATGCGGGACGAAATTCTGGATGAATTGCGAGAAGTCGCTGACAGCCTCCAGTTTATTTCCGGCCCCAAAGTGGCTTCTTTCGAAGCGAAATTCGCAAGCGCCCTGGGAGTCAAGCGTTGCGTGGGCGTTAACTCGGGCACCTCCGCTCTGCATCTGGCGCTACTTGGCGCCGGCGTTGGCGCCGGCGATGAGGTAATTACAGTCCCCTTCACATTTATCGCCACCAGTTGGGCGATCAGCTACATCGGGGCGACGCCGGTGTATGTGGATGTCGCCCCGGACACCTTTACCATGGATATGACCAGAGTGGAGGAGCACATCACGTCGCGAACCCGGGCGTTCCTACCGGTTCATCTGTATGGTCAGGCGTGCAATCTGGAACCGTTACAGTTTCTGAGCCAAAAGTATGGCATCCCGATCGTCGAAGATGCGGCGCAGGCGTATGGCGCTACCTATCGGGGTCGCTCGGTCGCCACTTTCGGGACTACGGCGGGATTCAGTTTCTACCCCGGCAAAAATCTGGGAGCCGGAGGAGAGGCGGGAGCGGTTGTTACGAACGATGATCGTATCGCCGATCGCTTGATGGCTCTGCGAGACCATGCCCAGTACAACCGCTACAGTCATGAGGAAATCGGGTTCAATTACCGCATGGACTCGCTACAGGGAGCGATTCTGGGCGTCAAGTTGCAATATGCGGAGCAGTGGGTCGCAGAACGCCGTCGCCTTGCCGCACGATACCTGGAGGAACTGGAAGGGTTACCGATCCAATTGCCGATAGAAGCGCAATACGGACAGCATGCCTGGCATCTGTTTGTTGTAATGCATCCGAAGCGCGATCAACTGCGAGAAATGTTGCTATCGATGCAGGTAAGTTCGGCGTTGCATTACCCTCGCCCTCTTCATTTGCAACCGGCCTATCAGCATCTGAATCATCGATGCGGAGATTTCCCGGTTGCGGAACGCGCCGCCAACGAATGCCTCTCCTTGCCCCTGTTTCCCGAAATGACAGAAGATCAACAAAGCATTGTCATCGATGCTGTCCGAACCGCTCTGGTCGGCGGCGTCTGGAAGTAGAGGGTCGACCGGTCGTCAACGAGAATTTCAGGAATAGGGAGAATCATGGCGGAATTCGATTTACAGGGATCAACCGTTTTAGTGACGGGCGGGGCAGGCTTGATCGGTTCCCATATCGTGGATGGTCTGATCGCGGAAGGCGCAGGAGAGATTCGCATCCTCGATAATTTCGTGCGCGGGACGCGAGAAAACCTGGCTTCGGCGATGGCGTCCGGGAAAGTGCGCCTGATGGAGGGAGACATCTGCGATAGGCGCATGGTTCGCGATGCTGTCCGGGGCGCGGATTATGTCTTTCATCAAGCGGCAATCCGTATCACCCGGTGCGCGGAGGCGCCTCGGGAATGTATGGACGTCCTGGTAAACGGGACTTTCAATGTTTTCGAGGCAGCGCAGGAAGCGAACATTCGCAAGATCGTCTACGCCTCTTCCGCGTCTATCTACGGCGCGGCGGATACTTTTCCCACAGATGAAAGCTGCCCTCCTTATAACAACCGGACACTGTATGGCGCGGCAAAAATCATGAATGAAGGTATCGCCCGCAGTTTCAATGAGATGTACGATTTGCCGAGTGTCGGTCTACGCTACTTCAATGTCTACGGACCGCGCATGGATGTGACGGGCGTCTACACCGAAGTGTTCGTCCGCTGGTTGGAGTGTATCGAACGGGGAGAGTCGCCCCAGATTCATGGAGATGGTTCCGCCAGCATGGATTTCATCTATGCGCCGGAAATCGCTCGTGCGAATCTACTGGCAATGAAATCGCCGCAAACGGACAATGTTTACAATGTCGCCAGCGGCGCCGAGACCTCCCTGCTCCAATTGTGGAAAGCGATGCAAAATGTCACCGGAGCGCATCATTTGCAACCGACTTTCCATCCGCCGCGCCGGGTGAATGCCGTTCCGCGCAGGCTCGCCGATACTACTCGCGCCGCCAGAGACCTCGGATTTACGGCGACTGTCGGATTGGAAGAGGGATTGCGCGAACTGCAGATGTGGCGTCGACATGTTCTGGATTCCCTGTCACAGAAGGCAACGCCATCGTGAACGCACTTCAGCAACCTATTCCGATCATGCGTCCCTCGCTGGGCGAGGAGGAAGCGGACGCCGCACGGCAGGCAATCCTTTCTGGTTGGGTGACGCAGGGACCGCAAACGGCGGCGTTCGAGACGGAATTCGCCGCATTTGTAAGTTCGCCTCATGCCTGCGCGGTTTCCAGTTGCACCACAGCATTGCATCTCGCTCTGCTGACGGTCGGAGTCAGCCCAGGCGATGAAGTCGTCACTGTCAGCCATTCCTATATCGCTACTGTCAATGTGGTCACGTACTGCGGGGCGACGCCAGTTCTGGTGGATATCGATCCTCTGACCTACAATATCGATCCCTGCCAGTTGGAACAGGCGATCACCCCACGGACGAAAGCGATTCTGGTCGTGCATCAGATGGGAATGCCCTGTAATCTGTCGGAAATCTCGCCGATTGCGAATCGGTATGCGATTCCGCTGATCGAGGATGCCGCTTGCGCCATCGGTTCGCAAATTCTTTGGGACAACGCATGGGAACGAATCGGTAAGCCCCATGGGGATATTGCCTGTTTTTCGTTTCATCCGCGCAAGATACTGACAACCGGGGACGGGGGAATGTTGACCACGCGCAATCCGGAGTGGGATAGTCGCTTCCGCCTTTTGCGACAGCACGGTATGAGTATCTCTGATGTCACCCGCCATTCAGCGCGGACTGTGACTTTCGAGGAGTATCCAGTTATTGGCTACAATTACCGAATGACGGATATTCAGGCGGCTATCGGTCGCGTACAATTACGCCGTCTCCCGGAACTGCTGTCGCATCGTCTGGATATTGCGGGGACGTATACTCGGGCGCTGGAGGAGATACCCGGGTTGGCATCGCCATACCGTCCCGAATACGCCCGATCCAACTATCAAAGTTACGCTGTACGTGTGCTACCGGATTTTCCGATGACGCGGGATGCCTTGATGCAACGGTTACTGGATCAGGGAATCAGTTCCCGGCGAGGCATTATGAATGCCCATCAGGAGCCGGCATACCGTGGGTTGGTTTGCAATCCCCTTCCGAACTCGGAACAGGCGCGAGATTCCGTTATTCTGCTCCCGCTGTTTTCGGAAATGACTTCCATAGAGACGGAGATAGTATTAACGGCATTGCGTCAGGCGGCAGGTTGATGCATGAATAACCTTATGATTCTCGGCGCATCGGGAAACGCTCTGGATATTTTGGATATTATCGATTCGATCAATGATCGTGCAGTGACGGATAGCGAACGCTGGCAAGTAGATGGTTTACTGGATGATCGTCTACCCGAAGGCAGTCTCTGGCAGGGATTGTTGGTTCGAGGCGCTCTGAGTTTGGCGAATGCTATCGAAGATCGCCAATTTATCATGGCAATTGGAAGCGATAAATCTTACAGGAGTCTACCTGCGCTGGTGAATGCCACTGGCATTGGAGCGCATCAGTGGGCGACA
Organism: uncultured Armatimonadota bacterium; assembly: GCA_903910385.1. GTDB lineage: Bacteria > Armatimonadota > Armatimonadia > Armatimonadales > Armatimonadaceae > CAIVZM01. Next base: position 15,680 of record CAIVZM010000081.1, on the reverse strand, counting down.
TTGATTCATTCTGGCGCGGCGGTTTCCCGAAGTGCGAAAATCGGTAAGGGAGTCTATATCCAGTTCGGATCGTCGATAGCGGGACTGGTGCATCTGGAGGATCATGTCAAAATCGCAGCCAATGCCACGATTGGCCATGAGACACGGATCGGATGGGGAACCATTGTCGCACCCGGCGTCATTATCAGCGGAGGCGTCGTCGTGCATCGGAACGTTTATATCGGGGCGGGAGCGGTCATTCGGCAAGGGTTAGAGATTGGCGAGGGATCCCTGATAGGTATGGGCGCTGTGGTGGTGAAGGATGTTCCCGCGCACTCTATCGTTGCAGGCAATCCTGCAAGAAATCTATACGAATGAGCCGTGTTGATATCATTATTCCCTGTTATAGATATGCACACTATCTTTCCGCATGTCTGGAAAGTATCCTGTCGCAGGACGTTGATTTGAAGGTATTGATTCTGGACGACGCATCGCCCGACAATACTCCTGAAGTCGCTTCGGACTGGGCGAGCCGCGACTCGCGTGTGGAATGGCGCCGCCATGCTGAAAACAAAGGTCATATCGCCACCTACAATGAGGGGTTGGAATGGTCGTCAGGCGATTATACGCTCCTGATCTCCGCCGATGATCTGTTGACCCCCGACGCTCTGCAACGCGCCGTTTCCTTTATGGATTCGCACCCGTCCGCCGGCATGGTATATGGTCGTGCGATCCGATTCGAGTCTTCGGATCATTTGCCGCCCTATCGAGTGGGGGACGGCCATTCCGGGCATCTGGCGGAAGGGAAAGCCTGGTTGCATGACTTTATCGCAAGGGGCAAGAACTTTATAAGCAGTCCGGAAGTGATTACGCGAACCAGTCTTCAGCATCAGTTAGGCGGATACCGCAACACATTACCGCACACTGCCGATTTTGAAATGTGGATGCGATTCGCGGCGCACGCCGATGTCGGCATTCTGGATTCCGATCAGGCGTACTACCGTATTCATGGCGACAACATGTCCCTCCAGCAGTTCGTTTTCTCTGGGAAAGATCAGGAACAGACCAATCTCGCTTTTGAGACCGCCTTCGCGGAGTATGGCGACCGAATGCCACAGGTCAATCTGGTAACGCCACGGAATGTGGCGATCCTCCTGCGACGGACAGTGACCGCCCTGATTGCGCCGATGACAGACAAAGAGCGCGAGGAAGCCCGACAGGTAGCGCTTGCTGCGCCGTCAGGCTTCCGTCCGGCTTGGCGCTTACGCAACGCCTATCACCGTTACCGCCGACGAATCTTCGGCGAAAGATCGTACTCGGGCATGATGGCTCTGATGGCAGTAAGTTGGAAGTATCGTGCCCGCCGACGCAACTGAGATTGCTTAATATCCGACGCTAACCTGAATAGCGGCGGTACGGCACAGGAGAAGGATTATGCCTGACCCTTCGCCGAACTATGGAAGTGCGGAGCGAACGTCCGATATCTGAATTCGTCAGGACGCGCTCGTCAAGTTTCACAGGGGAAAGGTTAGAGGCAATGTGGCTGAATCGAAAGGAAGATATTCTTCACTGGACACGCGAATGGACGGGGGAACGGTTCCCAGATGGACGACCAAAAGTCCCGGATTCAATCCTTGAGCGGATGAAACTGGTCACCGTCGAAGAGGCATGGGGCGTCGTGAAGGAGAAAGGCTACCGCTATCAATATGCGGGCAACTGGCATATTCTCCATCCGAACAGCGTCATGGTCGGTCGCGCCGTCACCTGTACGCTGGTTCCCACGCGCCCGGACTTACATGCCTGTATTCAGGATTGGGGCAAGGCGCAGGGTAGCGTCGGTCTGCACAACTCTTTCGTGATCGATACTCTGGTCGAAAACGATGTCGTGGTCGTGGATATGTTCGGCAAGGTCAAAGACGGCACGTTCGCGGGTGACAACCTCGGCACCGCTATCGCCGAGAAGACAAAGGTGGGAATGGTCATCGATGGCGGTGTCCGCGATGTCATCCGCATGGGCGAGATTCCGAACCTGAACGCCTTCCATCGTGGTGTAGACGCTTCCGCTATCGCGGATGTCTCTCTTTCGTCGCTCAATGCCCCGACCCGTATCGGTGAAGCGATCGCCCTGCCCGGCGATATCGTTCTGGGCACGATTGGCGGCATCGTTTTTGTCCCGCCCCACCTTGCGGAGGAAGTGGTCACCCGTTCGGAGCGTATCCGAAAAATGGATGAGTGGGGGCAGATCCGTATTCGCGAAGGTGTTTACACGTCCGGTCAGGTGGACGGCGGTTGGACGGATGAAATGAAGGCCGACTTCGACGAGTGGATCAAGACGAACGCCTGAGAGCGTCACTTGCTCGCCCGAAGAAAAAAGATCACGAAGCGGTTCCTTCAGCAGCCATCAGTCTACTGAAGGAACCGCTTCGCACAGGATTTTATGATTCTTCGTAGATTAGGATGCTACTGTAGCGCTCCCGCTAAACAGACCGATTTCCTCGATCGCAGGACAGGCGCCCGCTTCCAGAATTCGAAGGCGTATGCGGTCAGCCACTATCGAGTCCGAACCGCCAGGTTGAATGAGACGGCAACCACCGACGCTTTCGCCCCGGAACGTTTCCTGCCACTCATCCCCCTCCCCGGAGGCGATATCGACTGCGAAAGCGTGAATCCGCTGACCCAACGGTAAATGCTCACGCAAGCGAATGACGCTGATTGGTCGCGACTCCGGCAAGCGAACCGTGATTTCCGCCGTCGTTACCCCGTCATTGGTCGCCCAGTAGGTATCCAGGTTGCCATCAAGGACACAATCAGGCGTAAAGTCCGTCTGTCCCCCCCGTGTCTGGCTTGCCGTCACTGTCAGTCCGGAGCCGGATGCTGTGATGGGGTTGGCGAAAAGATGATCCAGACGGCGGCGCATATCGGTCACAGCTGCGACATCCGTGTCTGGAATCCGTCCCCGTTGATCCGGGGGCAGATTGAGCAGGAACGCACCGCCACGCCCGACGGATTTGAAGTAGAGATCGACCAACTTTTCGCCATTTTTGACTTTGTCGTCCTCTTCGGGATGATAGAACCAACCGGGGCGGATAGAGACATCGCATTCGGGCGGGAGCCAGACGCGGTTCGGCGCATCACGGTCGCCCCGATTCAGATACTCGGACTCCGCCTTCCCCGGCGCGAGCCCGGTCACATCGATGGTTGCCCAGCAAGGTTCTCCGGCGATACCTTCCTCGTTCCCGACCCAGCGGACATCAGGGCCGACATCGCTAAAAATGACGGCTTCGGGCTGTAACTCCCGAACTAATCCCCAGGTAGTCGGCCAATCGTAGTAAGTAGCGGCATCGATGCGCCGCGCTTCCTTCGCGCCGCCGTAATGACCATCGCCACCGTTGGCTCCGTCGAACCAGACCTCCGAGATAGAGCCGTACTGTGTCAGAAGTTCCCGCAGTTGCGCCCGATAGTACGTGATATATTCCGGGCGGGCGTACTCCGCATGGTTACGATCCCAGGGAGACAGGTAGACGCCGAACCGGAGACCATGACGGTGGCAGGCATCGGAGATTTCCCGCACCATATCCCCCTTCCCCTCTCTCCAAGGAGAAGCGGCGACGGAATGCCGTGTCAGGGGGCTAGGCCAGAGGCAGAAGCCATCGTGATGCTTGCAGGTCAGAATCAGCGTTTCCAATCCCCCCGCCACAAAGGCGGCAGCGATTTGATCGGCGTCGAAATCGGTGGGATTGAATAGTTCCGGCGATTCATCCCCGAATCCCCATTCTCGACCGGTAAAGGTATTGACCGTAAAGTGAAGGAACCCGTACAGCGGTCGTTCCCGATGCCAGAACAACTGGCGCGACGTGGGGGTCGGACCATAGGGAGCGGGCGGAGCGATGTCACTTAATTGCGGATCATTGTGGCTTGGTTCGAGCATTCGTTTTATTATTTCCCCTTACATCTTGTGTCCGCAATGGCGAACGCAGAATTATTTCCTGTGTGATGGGCAGGCTCTTTTTCTCTCAACCGATGGGCATATGACCGCCATCGACGCGGATGGTGGAACCCGTAATGTACTCACTCTCGTCCAGCGCAAGGAAGACGGCGGCGTTGGCGATATCTTTCGGTTCTCCCAATCGTCCGCGTGGGTTTGATTTTTCGAATGCGGTACGATGCTCCGTTACATCCCAGTGATGCGCCCCCATTTCGGTATAAATGACGCCCGGAGCGATTCCGTTGACCGTGATGCCATATCTTCCCAGCGGCCCTGCCATGCTCGCCATGAGCATCCTCTCACCTGATTTGGCAGCGGCATAGTCTACCTGATTGCTGCCTGCCTGAATAGTCGACAGCGAAGTGATATACAGAATCCGTCCGCCGCGTCCCTGCGCGATCATTGCTCGCGCCGCCGCCTGCCCGACATTGAATCCACCGGTGAGAATCACATCGATTGTTTTTTGCCAGATTTGGTTGTCCAGATCGAGGAATTCGACAAAGGGGCAGATACCCGCATTACTGACCAGAATATCCAGTCCGCCCAGTTCCGCTATCGTCTGCGCGATAACGGCATCGACGTTCGCACGGTCGGACACATCGCAACGCAACGCCAGCGCTTTCTGACGGGTTTCCGCCGTAATTCGCGCCGCGCTTTCTTCTGCGAGGGTTTGGTTGATATCCGCAATAACGACGGATGCGCCTTCTTCGGCATAGCGACGCGCAATACCGTAACCGATTCCGCGTGCGGCTCCGGTAATCAACGCCACTTTATTCCCTAAGGGTTGAGGGTTCATTGTTTTCCTTTTCAGAACCAGATTGACCAGACATGGAAACCGCTGTGTAACAACTGATTATACGCAAGGTTCGCTTCCAAGTCACGCTCCAGCTATCATTATGAGTTTATTGCGCTCGGACTGAGTGCATTGCACACGGACTCATTTTTCAGAAACAGCGCCGATGGCAGCCCGTTTGTAGAGACGAGGAGGGACTCGGCGAGACGACAGCGTATAACTAAAACTGAAATAGCCCCGGCGAAGAAAAGCCGGAAGGGCAAGATCATAAGAATCAAAATTGTACTGAAAGATAACGGGTTATGAATACGACACATAAATCGACAATTTCAGGCCTAGTGGTTACACTTATAATTTGTCTTGCCTCAAGTTCCCTTGCACAAAAAGGAGACCAATCGAAAACTCAACAGAAACCTCCCGTTTCGGCAACTAGTAAAACCCATGGAACACTGACTGCTAATAGTGAAGGCATGACATACTCTAACCTGTGGCATGGAACTGTGGTTACTGTAAATCTTCCACCTGAATCAAGAATACAAACCGAGGATGAAAAAGTAGTAAAATTCAAATTAAAAACGGGAACAGTTTTGGAGTTGGCAAGGCAGACAAAGTTGCAAGTTTCAGGAGATGGCTTACGCGACGCCTTTCTGGCTATGCAACCCAAGGAAGTCCCGCATGCAAAAGTGGCATCTCTGCGACTTAATGATGGCGCTCCTGTGTACCGCGTATCTTACTCTACTAATAAGGATGGCCGCGACAGCCACTTTGTCGGTGAGATCTTCAATAAAGGAGACTCAACTTTTATTTTTTCTGGCAGCACAGGTCATACAGAGATAATGCAAGAGATTGTGACAGCGATAGATAGCCTCAAAATTCGTCAGCTTCCTGCGCCAATTCGCCCTCCAAGCCATCATCTCAAATAATATATTGAACTAGTATGAATTTGTTACTGATGGTTTGACACCACCTACCAGCCGGAACTTAGCGTCGGGACGTATCAGGACGATCTTTTGAATCAATTGCGCTGTCATGGGAGCGCTTTTTACGGAGTCGGACAGACTCCACGGAAGCGCCAGAAAAGGTTCGCGCCTTTCTCCTGCGCCAGAATCGAAGATGCGGAATAAGACCTGACATGACCGTCGCCGAAGACAAGGGTCGTTTGTCCGCCATTATTCCCTGTTTTGAAGTGACGGGCGTAAATCGGTTTCAATTGACCGGCAGGACGAGGATCGCCTTCTACCAGATCACGGTCAGCGACGAGCGGCGTCGAAAGGCGCACATCAGTGACGTTCACGACACTATCCGGCACACAGGGATCAAAGACGAAACCGCGATGCTTATCGGAACCCGGCGCCCCCGGCGCCGCATTGGGCGTATCGGCGAAGAGGGGCGTCCGAGATGATTCTTCCATTGCCGCCAGAGAGACGACGCTCGGAAAGCCTTCCGCTGACGCTGGATCAAAGGCGGTCTGCGCATTCAGACCAATAGAAGCGAATTTACGGTTATCCCAATCTTTGGGGTAAGCGACGCCCGAGGCGCTGGGACAGTTGAATATGCCTTCGTTTTTCACATAAGGTTGGAGAACCGCAGACCAGATGGGGCGAGCAGGCGGGGCAACGGCATAGTTTACGGTGGGAACCAGAGCCTCATCGTAATCCTGCGCGTACATCAGAAAGGCAAGGGAAAGCTGGCGCATATTCGAGAGGCAGGAAGCCTGTCGCGCTCGCTCACGAGCCTGTGCAAAGACAGGAAAAAGAATAGCGGCGAGAATCGCGATAATGGCGATAACGACGAGCAGTTCGATGAGCGTAAATGCCGCGCTATTACGCGATGTAATGGCGTGTTTGGTGGAGCCAGAACGAACAAGTCTCATCAAAAACTCCTTCTCAGGAAATAGCCAGGAAAGGTTAAGAGGGTAATGCCGTGATTATAACATACACCCTCCGTATCCCGTCAAGAGTTGATTCCTATTTTTACTGTCAGTCACCATTTCGCCTGCCGGAACAGACGCTTCAGCGATCAACAGTTTTCAGGCGATTTCTTATTTTGTTGCGAAGGCGATGAGATAACTGTCCTTCTTGTCTGCATAGCAAGCCCAGACTGTGTGCGTTTTAGGATCTACGGTCAGTGTATGAACGCCTGCCGGAGAAGGAATATTTGCCCGGGAGCGTAATCCGCTTTTCGTGACTTCCGTCACGGAGATAAATCCTTTACAGGCCGAATAGATGTATTGATTGCCATGATCCAGAGCAATCTGGTCTACGCCTGAAGCAATATCGGCGATGGCGAGCGTTTTTCCCGTGCGAATATCTAGCGCGACCAGTTTGCCATTTTTGCCCGCACAGAAAACGCGACCTGTCTTGCCAGATACGGCAAGACCATGCGGTCCCGTGGCGGGCGTTGTTTTCCACACGAATTCCGCCGCCTTTTTATCGCTGTCAATCACATGTAGAGTATCGTCGGTCTTGACATTTTGATACAAGCGGTCGGTGACAGAGTCGTACTCGATATATTCGGGCGCTCCGGAAATTTTTACAGCGCCGACGATTTTGTTTGATTTACCGTCAATGACCCATACTTCGGTTCCATCGTCGTGCCCGGCGTAGACCAGACCGCGCTTCGTATCGAAAGCCATCGCGTCGACCGGGCCTGTAACCGGAATTTGCCCGGTGATTTTTAGCGTCTTGCGGTCAACGACAACAATTTTTTGTTCATCGGCATCGCCGACGAAATATTTACCATCCGCTTCGTCAATAGCTATTCCCTGCGCCGCTCCGACCGGGACAGAGGTAATTTTATTATCGTTGAGGTCGAGAACGACCAGAGTTCCCTTACCCTTATGCCCTGCCAGAACGCGGTTCATTTTCGCATCGAACTGCATCCAGTCGTATCCGCCGGAACCGCCGGGGACAACTATCGGCTTTTGAGCGCTTAATAAGGGAGCGACCTGGGCGCCTGAGGGACCGGGGATAATGGCGCCAACGGCAAGGAGCGAAGCCGCGAGAGACATCCGTTTGAAAGAGGGACGAAGCGTGGAAAAGCGGAATTTCATTGGTCGGTTAATCTTCTTTTTTGTGTCGCTGAATAGAGTCTTTTTGCGCGGCGGGCATTCCCGCATTGGGCGCATCCCCGTTCCCGCTGGACTGGCAGCCGGTGACGAAGAGAATACACAGAACAAGGGCGAGAAATAGGGCAGCGGATCGTTTCGTTGTTGTCATGGGAACCTCCCGGGGTGAATCACAGAGGGAAATGCGCCGTAATAGAACCATTCCTGACTCTATTACGGCGTCACGTCCTAAAGTTAATTACGGAATCAGGGTCCAGGAACCGGTGTAATAGTCATGAACCGCTTCCTGGCAGGTTGCCGTTGCGGAAACAATTGGGTAACCATCGCCGGGTCCTCCGAAGGAGGCGTCCGGCGTTGCATTAGGATCATAGCACCATTTTTGCCCATCCACTTCATTTGAAGGACGGGTCACGATGTAGCCGTTGGAATACTTACCTACCTGCATATGAATGATTTTTGCATGACCATCTACGAAGACAAAGTTGAGGTTCCCATTATGGCGCAGTCCCTTGGTGGTCGTAGGAGCGTCGCTACCGCCAAGCAGGTTGTCCATAGCGATGGAGTAACCCGGCGTATCGTAGGTGTCACCAAACGCGACCGTATCAGCGGGCGCCTGAATTCCCGCAATGGAACGACCAGGACGTGCGCTGACCGTCCCACCGGGATTGAGCGGGTCAGGAATCGTCGTCTGTAGAGTGAGACCCAGGCTACTATCGCTAATCCAGCCATCGTTATAGCCATAACCCAGAAGCCTGCCATTGACTGCGGTCGGATAGTTTACGCCCGTTTTTGTCGTGGTTGCGGTTCGGTCAGGACAAACCATCAGACCCCAGTTCTTTACATATGGTTGAAGCAACACATACCAGTACGGTCCGCCTGTTCCCTGTTTGAGGTTGTCATACGCCCGTTGAATCGGCGTGGTCTCATCGTAGTCCTGCGTGTACATCGCATAGGCGAGTCCCGCCTGCTTGAGGTTGGACAGACAGGAAATAGCGCGAGCCTTCTCACGAGCCTGCGCAAAAACAGGAAAAAGAATCGCAGCAAGAATAGCGATAATAGCAATAACGACAAGTAGTTCAATAAGCGTGAAGGCGCTTTTTCGGTTGTGAACGTTTTTAGGCATATTTTTCACCTTAACAGAGACGGCGCTATAGATTAAGAAGGGTTTGCGCCAGAGGAACAGGATACTTCTCTTAACGAGTCAGATTACTCTACATTGCGGTCTACAGAAGAAGATTAAGGCAATGTTAAATCTTAACTGAGAATGTTCACAGTAAGATGCCATAATCACCGTGGTTCTGGCGTCTCCTGGCTTGGAGTAAGGAGTATATAAGCGACGAAGAAAATTCTTCAATAAAGAAGCGTTTGAGGGGTGCCGCTTCTGCGAAGCGATCAGCAAATAAGCCATAAATCACGGTAAAATATCCGACCAGTACAGCGGATAATCACCGGAGCGCAAGTCCCATTGAAACAGGGTCAGAAGATGGGAATCCGCCCGAACAGCGGATGGGTCAGCTATATTACGGCGCAAACAGAAGGCGGCGAGAGCGCCCGCCGTCTCACCGATAAGCCATTCCGTAGGATGCATACGCGCGGACGCTAACGCCAGCCGGGTCGCGCCGATATTTTTGGCGGCGGGGAGGACATTTACGGGTCCGGACGATGTCAAAAACGATCCCAGCGGAATATGGTAGGGCAACGCCGGAACCAGCAACGGAGGTTCTCCCTTCGCCGGATGAATATCCACTGCATACAGCGCACATCCCACGGAGTCCGGAAACGCTTCCCCCCATTTGGCATCCTTATCGGTGGGTGGGGCAAGCAAATGATTCTCGTTCAGCGTAAATTTCGCCTTCAGCCGACGCGATTCGCGAATGTAGGGATGCAACGCAAATCCTTCCTCATCCACTCCCGCAACATCGGTTCCATTGAGAGGTTGAATCTCCGGGTAACCAATGCCCCCCTCATCACGGGGAGCCTCATTCTGAAGGAAGTACAGAAATCCCTTCGCAAAATCTCGCGCCCGATTCAGCGCAAACGCCTGTTCATCGACCGACATGCCGGGACCGATATAGGGTTGCTCATGGAAATCATTACCGCGCCAGTTGATCAACGCAATATCGCCTTCAGGAGAAACGGGACGGTTCTTAAAGGAAGACGACGCTACCAATCGTCGATAGGTCCAGAAAGAGCCTCCCGCGCCGGGAGCCTTTTTGAGCATCTGATACGGGACAGTCCCCCGGTCGATATACTCATAGTTGAGCGTGTACTCGCCGACCTGACGGAAATAATCATACTCCGCAGGCTTTTCAATCATTTTCTTCTCGCCCTTTGTCTGCCAGCGAACCAAAAAACAATAGGTGAAGGACTGGACCCAGTCCGGACGCGCTTCCTGCGGCGCTCTGGGTTCGTTGAATTCCGATTTCGCCTCCTGCCCGAGGACTGTAGGACATCCCGCCATTTCCAGAGCGGAACCATCTTCGGTAGCGTCCAGCACGAATTGCGCCCCGATGCGCGTTACCTTACCGGAATCCAGATCGACGATATCGACGTAATTGACCCGCCCATTCGCCAGAAAACCCATACGTGCAAGTTGATGGCGCCGGTAGATACGCTTGATCGGTCGCCCATCGCCCGTCGCTATGGTTATCAACGGGTTCAGCGCCTCATTGATCGCTTTTTCCCATACATCGGGAGTTCCAGAAACGCGACTGACCCAGCACTGACCGACGGATTCTTCCAGTCCTGCCTTGATATCGGGCAGATTTCGGTAGTGTGTCCGAACACGACGGCGCAGGTTGCGATAGTTTGTCGTGGAAGCTCCCTGATAGGGTTCGATGTAGCGGTTTTCATCGGGGGCGGGCACTAACTGACTGGTAAACTGACCTCCCAGCGAACGGGTAGGCTCCACCAGAATGACAGAGACGCCCCGCGCCGCCGCCGCCTGCGCCGCCGCCACTCCACCTGTCCCGCCGCCGAGAATCAGGACATCACAGGAAGGGCCAGCATCGGCGAGTGTTTCGGAAGCTACAACCACACGACGCTTCTCGACATCGAGAACGCGAACAGGACTGTCGCCTTCCGGCGGCGCAGCGACGGCAGTAGAGGATAGATTCATAGTGAATAATAGAAGAAGGCAAAGGGAAGGACAGGTGTAACGCATTCGGTTATTTGACACCGATTATACCCGTTGCGACCCGTTTTTCGATAGTCGCACCTTCCCTATTCCATTTGCTTCCAGTTATTTCAGGTAATTGATTAGCAGAGAGGCGAGCCACAGGAAAACGGCATAGCCAATGACATCCTGAAATGCAGTCTCAAACGGTCCAGCACTGGCGGCAGGGTCGAATCCGAGTTTCTTGGAGAACATGGGAATGATCGTGCCCATCATTCCGGCGGTCAGCATGGAAGCGGTCATTGCGCCGCCGATAACCAGACCGAATGGCAGATGTCGTGACCAGATGACGCCGACAAGTCCCAGAATGATACCGCAGACCAGCGCCATCAAAAGAGAAGTGAGCAATTCCTTGCGAACCGCCTTCCCCATATTATCCAGGCTGATATGCCCCGTATCCAGACCGCGCACCACGATCGCCGCCGCCTGTAATCCGACATTGCCGGAAATGGCAGAGATGACGGGCATAAAGGAGGCGAGTAAGATGACCTCCCGCAATACCCAGTCGAAATGCGATATCACCCCGCCCGCCCCCAGTTCGATAAGCATGGTTCCCATCAGCCAGGGCAATCGTAGTTTCGCGACCTGTACCGGGGTCCGACGATCCATTTCCTCGGCATCTGATCCGACGAGTTTCATGTAGTCCTCGTTGAACTCATCCACGAGGACGTCGATCACGTCATCAACGGTGATAATTCCTGCCAGGTAGCCTTTATCATCGAGTACCGGCAATGCCATGAAGTCGTACTTGGCGATAATCCGAGCGACCTCCTGCTGGTCGGTGTCGACGTTCACCGTGATCGGTTCCGGCACCATGATCTCACGGATTGTCTGGTAAGAACGCGCACGCACCAGATCCCGCAGGCTGAGGACTCCGATAAGCAATTCTCCCCCGTCCGGGGCGTTTTGCACGACATACAGGTCGGACAGCGTCTCCACTTCCGGATCGGAGCGACGGACGGCGACGAACGCATCATCCACCGTCATCGAGGCGGAAAGGCGGACAAACTTGTCCGTCATGAGTCGCCCGGCGGAATCGTCGTTGTAGGAAAGCAGTTCCCGCACTTCGGCGGCGTCTTCCGGAGAACGCTTTTCCAGATTCTGGACGAGGACTTCGGCGCGTTCCGGGGAATCATCCGCCATGTTGGCGACGACATAGGCGGCGTCATCCATCGGGAGGCGATCCAGCAAATCGGCTATGCGTCCCGGAACATCGTTATCGAGAAGATAACGTTGCGTTTCCAGATGCAGTTCATCGAGGACTTCGGCGGCGCGGGCGTTGTCGAGGAGGCTAAACACAGTTAGCGCGTCCCCGTTGGGCAACTCGCTCATCGCCTCGGCGATATCGGCGGGGTGCCGTCCCTCCAATGCCTGAACGAGCGCATCGCTATCGCCCTGCTGTTGCAGGCGCAAGGCGTCACGCAGGCCCTCGACCAGGTCCTCTCGTTCGGTTACGGACATGGCGGTTCCCTTTCGGCGGTGTCAGTTCAATAATCTTGCGGTTTGGTTCGCCGCGTACACGCCGGTTCGAGGAACCGTTGCAACGGAATCGTCAGGAGAAGGGGAGAAAGAAGCGGAAAAGCGGAAGCGGAATCGCCTCCGTTCTTTAGATTCGGGAGGCGACGCCGACAGACCGGGTTTCGCGATTCACCGCGTCCCTGTCCGGACGACCCGCGCTGCGTGTACGCAGCGAGGTACTATTGGCGTCTATGGACATTGCTTTTGATATTGGATTCGGCGGATGTCTTCTCTCACGTCGCGCCCTCTTGCGAGACGGCGGAAAAAACGCGCCTCCGAATTATATCATAAAATACGGATTTTGATTCCCGCATTCGCTTTCCAGATCAGCGCATGGCATCTTTTGGAAGTGAGAGACGATAAACTGGAAATGATCTTCAGGAGGCGATTCTCCCCTCCCTGACGGAAACATTCATATCGTGCGAAACTTTTACGTGGAGAGCGCTTTAGAAAGACATCGACATGAAACGTGATCAATCGGCCGCCTTATTCACGGCGAACTCGCGTCTTATTCCCGGCGGAACCGTCTCGCTTAACCGCAAGGTCGAACCGCTGATCGCGTTCGCCCGGGGAAAGGGCGCCTCGCTTTGGGATGTGGACGGCAATCGCTATACCGATTACCATGCCGGATTCGCCCCCTACCTTCTCGGACATGCCGACCCGGAAGTGGAAGCGGCGGTGATGCAGTCGATGCAGGAGGGATGGACGCTCGCCGGAAGCGGGACGACGCCCTGGGAAGGACGCGCCGCCGATCTGCTTTGCCAGTGTGTCCCGAATCTTGAGCAGGTACAGTTCGCCACAACCGGAAGTGAGGCGACTTATCACGCTCTGCGATTGTCCCGCGCCTTTACCGGTAAGGATCATGTGGCGGTCATGCAGGGCGGTTACAATGGCTGGCACGATGAAGTCGCCTGCAATGTCATGACTCCGCTTGGCGCTATCGGACCGAGAATCAGTCGGGGGGAGTATCCGTTTATACCTATGTCTGCCGGAATGCCGGAAGGCGTCGAAAATCGCGTTCATGTCCTCAACTTCAACGATCTGGAAGCGGTGGAATGGGCGTTTTCGACTTATCCGGTCGCCTGCCTTATCTCCGAACCTATTCTGCAAAACATCGGTATTGTCAAGCCGAAGCCGGGGTACTGGGAGGGCGTTCGTGAACTATGCGATCGCTATGGAGTGGTCTGGGTAATGGATGAGGTAAAAACCGGCTTCCGCCACCATATCGGCGGATATCAATCGCTGGCAGGACTCAAACCGGACCTTTCGGTCTTTGGTAAGGCGATCGCTAACGGGTATCCGCTGGGAGCGATTGGCGGCAAGGCAGAAATTATGGAGTTGTTCAACCACCCGGAACCCGCCAAACGCGTCATGATCGCCGGAACTTACAACGGCCACCCCATCGTGATGGCGGCGGCAATCGCCACAATGGAAAAGTTGTTGCGTGACGGCGCAGAGATTTACCCCCGTCTGGAGCGGTTGGGAGCGCGGATGGAAGCGGGCTTGAGCGCCATTTTCGCTGAACGGGGCGTCACCGCGACAGTAGCGCGTCAGGGTTCGGCGTTTTGCGCCTACTTTATGGATCACGCGCCGGTGGACTGGCACGATATCGCAGAGAATCACGATATGGCGTTCGACGTGAAATACCGCACCGCCTTGATCGAGAAAGGCGTCTACCACTTCCCGCTTCCGACCAAGCAGGGAAGCGTTTCGGCGGCGCATACGGAAGACGACATAGATCAGACACTATCCGCTACCAAAGTTGTCCTCAGAGAAATCATGGCATAAACCGCAGGACGCTTTTTTACGGGGTCATCTTATCCGCCGACGCGCTTCACGATCCATCCGCGCTTTGCCAGTTCCGCGACGATCACATCCCGATGATCGCCCTGAATTTCAATGACGCTGTCTTTGAGGGTTCCGCCGGAGCCGCAGCGTTTTTTCAGTTGCGTACAGAGTTCCGAAAGTTCGTTTCTATCCAACGGCGCCCCGATAACGACGGTCACCCCGGCGCCCTTTCGTCCTTGCGTCTCGCGCCCGACCCGAACGATTCCGTCACGAGAGGCGGAGGAGGATGGCGCTACGTTACACTGACAATCCGATAGCGGCGCGTTACACGCAGGGCACATCGTCCCATGTTGGGTCGAGTAGACAAGGCCGCCGCTTGATCCAGTTGATCCAGTGCGTTTTGAATTTATCCGGGACACATAAGCCTCATTTATCGCGTAAGGCAAAAATCCAGAGCATGATTACGCCTATCCAGCCCAATCCGACCAGCGCCGGGGGAACCCGGACGATAACCCATGACCACGGCCCCGGTCTGGAATTGGGCATCGCCGCAAAGGCGGAAGACAATCCTGACCGGAACCGCCATCGTGAGCAAGACCGCTATTCCGGCAGCGATCAGAGTATTACAAACAGGCACGCAACCGCTTATTGACTTCCGCTTATTGACTTCCGCTTATTGACTTCCGCTTATTGACTTCCGCTTATTGACTTCCGCTTATTGACTTCCGCTTATTGACTTCCGCTTATTGACTTCCGCTTATTGACTACCGACGCCGTGGGTTTTGGTGCGAATGGAATACAACCCCTTACTGGCGGTAATGAACAGCGTATGCTTGTCCTTGCCGCCGAAGCAGACATTGGCGGTCCAGGGTTCCGGCACCGCGATATGCCCCGCCTTTTTCCCGTTCTTGTCGAAGATAGTGACGCCATCGCCGGTCAGATAGACATTTCCGGCGCTGTCTATGGTCATGCCGTCGCTTCCCAATTCGCAGAAGAGGCGTTTCCCGGTGAGCGTTCCATCCGGTTGGATATTGTAGGCGTAAGTCTTGCCCGCACCGATGTCGGCGACATAGAGCGTTTTGCCGTCCGGCGTCCCGATGATACCGTTGGGCTGTTTCAGGTCGTCCACCACACGCCGCAGTTTCTTACGATCTGGGGCAAGATAGTAAACGTGTTCGCCCTGCTCCTTTTCGCCGCGCTTCCAGTAAGGGCGCTTGTAATAGGGATCGGTAAAATAACGTGAGTTCGGGTTAAGGTTGGGTCAATGCTCCCACGTCTCGCAGGTGCAGCGACGGCTTCGTAGGCTGGTGGCAATACGCAATCAGTCCCGCCGCCAGATTCCACAGAAAACCGCACGGACCACGGTGACGACTAT
>CAIVZM010000080.1 GCA_903910385.1 uncultured Armatimonadota bacterium | reverse complement strand
CGGAAGGTCTGCGCCTTTTTATTTATAATTCTATTTTGTTTTAATGACCGCTTACTGCGGTAACTCTGTCCCGGTTATGCGGCGATAGGCGTCCTGGTACTTTTCCGCCGTTCTGGCAATAATATCCGGCGGCAGCGTGGGTGGCGGCGGTTGTTTATTCCAGCCGGGGACGGTTTCCAGAAAATCGCGTAAGAACTGCTTATCGAAGGAAGGTTGCGATCCGCCGGGAGCATACAGAACAGTATCCCAGTAGCGTGAGGAATCTGGCGTCAGGATTTCATCGATCAGCAACAGGGAACCGTCCGGCAGGGTTCCGAATTCGAATTTGGTGTCCGCAAGGATAATTCCCTGTCGTTCCGCCCGTTCCGTCGCAAACCGGTAGAGCGCAAGGGACGCTTCTTCTACTGGCTTTGCATAATCTCCAATATAGTTTGGAATTTCGGAATAGGGCATGGGCATATCGTGTCCGGCAGTCGCCTTGGTAGAGGGCGTAAAGACAGGCAGGGGCAACCGGTCAGACTCAAGAAGTCCCGCCGGCAATGTAACGCCCCAGAGATCGACATGGTCACTTGTAGCCGGGGCGCTCTGATAAGCTTTCCAGGCTGATCCCGAGATATATCCGCGTACAACCGCTTCAATAGGCAATGGAGTCGTTCGCTTGCAAAGCATACAACGCCCCGCCAGCATGGTTCGTAACTCCGTCGTTACCGTCACTCCCTGTTCCCGAAGACGCTCTGCAATGACATCATCATCCGCCGAAATCAGATGATTTGGAATGAAATCCGCCGTCTGGTTGAACCAGAACCGCGCCATCTGCGTCAGGATACGCCCCTTGGAGGGAATTCCCTGAGCCATCACAACGTCGAAAGCAGAGATTCGGTCTGTCGCTACCAGTAAGAGTGTGTCATCCCCTACGCGGTAGACATCACGCACTTTGCCGGTCGCCTGACGAGTCAAACCGGGAATCTCTGTGGTCAAAACGATTTGCGGATATGTTGCCTGTGACGCGGTCGCCCTATTCAACGAAGAATCACCTTCCCCATAATTTCATCCGGAGAAACCTCACCAATCTCATCGTCCCGCGAATCTTCAGAGTTATCGAAATTGTCTCCCACGACCAGAATATGGTTCCGACCCACCGCTTTACGGCTCGCATACGAAGCGGCGTAAAATGGGAAAAACGCTTTCGGCGATACTTGACCTCGCGATGTGTTGATGGATGGCGCCCACTCGGCGTCTCCCCGGTCATTCTGAATAAAGAATACCCGTTTGATCAGATGAACGCCCGCATGGGCGCCATATTTTTTATCGATCACGACGATATCGCCGGGTTTCAGGGGAGACAGCAACGCATAGGGCTTGATGTAAAACAGTCGATCGCCTGTCCGAAACTGCGGTTCCATCGAGACGCCCTGGACTTCCACCGTTCCAAAAGTGAAAAACCCTCCTGTCGCCAGCGCCAGCAGGGGCAACAACACCACCATTTCCCAGAACCTTAACCGCCGCAATTGATCGTCCTCCACTTTCTTTCCGCCTCGAAAGGCCGCCTGGACCGCTCCCCAACGTTGTGTTAACTCCATATCTTGAACGCTCATATTCCTTACCCTTCCATACTGGCGTACCCGACAAATCGAGCCATCACACGGTTTCGGAATTTTTACTGAGAATCCAAAACAGAGAATGTGTTAGAAGTAAAGCGAAATACGTCCGATGCGGACAAAATTTACTGGCGACGTTTTTCCAGCGCGACGCGATCACGGATTGTAATGTGAAAAGAAGTATCTATGGAGATATATCCCTTCGCTTTGTAAAAACCCATCGCTTTGTTGACAGATTCCCGCGACGCTCCGACAAGACCCGCTATATCATGCTGGGTCAATCGTAGATTGATGCGCTTGCCGTTGTCCACCTCTTCCCCATGCGTATCGGCAAGATAGAGTAACTGTTCTGCGATTCGCCCGTAAACGTCCTGTGAGGAGAGCGAGCGTATCCATCCTGTGGAGCGACGTAATCGTCCGGCGAGTTCTTTCAGAAGAGCGACAGCGATTTCCGGCATCGCTGTCAGTGATCGGGTAAAGTCGTCCGCAGAAAGAATCAACGCTTCCGTCAATTCGAGGGCGACGACATCGGCGGAACGACCAACGCCATCCAGAAGGGACAAATCGCCGAAAAAGTCGCCCGCCTGCAAAACCGCGATGATCGTTTCACCTTCATCCTCCCTATAGGTCACCTTGACCTTGCCGGAAATGAGGATGAACAGAGCGTCGCCCGGATCGTGACGCTTGACAATGATCTCGCGCTCATTGTACTTCTGACGCTTCAATTTGGCGGCGATAAAATCTAACTGATCCTCATTGAGCGTAGAAAATAACGGGACAGACGCAAGCGCCTTATCAGGAAGCATTTATTCCCCCTTAGTCACCATCGTTAGTCTATGAGTCAATAAGCTCTAATGTCTGACGTTCATTACGGCGCATAGCGCTTCAAACAGGGGACGACCGTTTGCGGAACCGAGTTCCGTATGCATCGCCCGTTCCGGATGGGGCATCATTCCGAGAATGTTACGCTGCGGTCCGCCCAGAATCCCGGCGATATGGTCGCGAGAGCCATTAGGATTGTAATCTTCGCCGGAATCCGCTCCCAGAACGAAATTCCCGGTTTGGGGAGCATAGCGAAACGCAATTCGATCTTCTGCTACCAATTCGGCATATGTGGCGTCATCACACACATATCTACCTTCGCCATGCGCTACTGGAATGGAAAGAACCTCTCCCTTCCGGTACCCATTCGTAAACATGCTGGCTTCGGTTTCGACGCGAAGTCCCACATGTCTACAGACGAAGCGCATCCGCTCGTTTCGAACCAGCGCACCCGGTAGCAAACCCACCTCACAGGCGATCTGAAACCCGTTACAGATCGCCAGAGTCGGCCCGCCTTCCTCAGCGAAGCGAGTGACTTCTTTCATAATCGGTGCGAAGCGAGCGATCGCGCCTGCCCGCAATGCATCCCCATAAGAAAATCCGCCGGGAAGAATTACCACATCCACTCCCCGCAGATCATTTTCCTGATGCCACAGGTAGACGGCTTCACCCTCTCCCAGCGCTTCCCAGGCGTTTCCGGCATCCCTGTCACAGTTAGACCCCGGAAAGACGATGATGCCCGCTCGCAGGGGCGCTGAGCCGCCTTTAAACGTCATATCGGAAGGAGGCGCCATAATCGCTGACGAGGAAAGGGACATTCCGTCAGGCCTCCACTTCGATACGGTAGGACTCAGTGACCGGATTCGCCAGGAGTTCATCGCACATGGCAACCACACGAGCGCGGATTCCGGCTTCATCGCCCTCCGGTACATTCATTTCGATGATCTTCCCCAGGCGAACATCGCCCGCCTCACCGAATCCCAGACTATGCAACGCCGTCTGAACCGTGCGCCCCTGTGCATCCAGCAAAGTTGGCTTCAGCGTAACATAAACAATGACTCTGGGCATAGCGTTCTGACGAGACCTCGGAAGTAAGTGAAATAGGGAGAATCCCCTTTCGCAGTATGCCGCCCATCACCGGGGTTGTCAAGAAAAGAAACCTTCCGTATACCGTAGAGTCTTTATCCTGCTCCTACAATCCTGAATATTCGAACTTAATGTTCACCTGCTTTTTAAAGTTTGTATAAACTCCTAAAAGCGACCAGACTTTCTCTCTTCTTCCTACTATATATTTATATATAAATGGTAGTAGTAGTAGTAGGCATTGTGGATAACTTTGAATTTAAAGTTTGCTTTGTAAAGCAAAGTGCATAAATACACATTAAAACCGATCTTTTTGAAATCAATTGTCATAGTCGTCAGGGTCAAAGTGACAGAATCTCTCAAAAAAAGTTATCCACAAACATAAGTTTCATTGTGGATATTGTGGATAACTTGTGGATAAGTCCCCAAAATCAGCCAGAGTTATCCACAATATCCACAATGAAAGAGGTTATCCACAAAGGCAAACATTCATTTGTGGATAACTTGTGGATATCTTGTGGATATAAACGTTTGCTTTGTAACAAAAAGCGTATATTATCGATTGAATTATCTTTCTATATCAGAAAAAGTGTCACTTACCACACCAAATTGATCGCTAAAAGGTAATGTGGATTTTGTGGATACAGACGTTTTCTTAGTAGTCTAAATAAAAGAAATAATCAACAAAAAAGGCCGTCGGAATCATCCGGCGGCCTGTGCTTGAATCTGCGTGATAAGGTCTTCAACTAAACGTTTTAAACTGTCATCCTTGGGTATTTGCGCCTTCACCCGATCACAGGCATGCACCACAGTGGAATGGTCTTTTTCAAACAGTTTTCCGATGCCCTGCAATGTCACCTCCGTCAGCTCTCGGACCAGATGCATGGCAATCTGTCGAGCATTGACGACATCCCGGTCTCGCTTTTTGCCCATCAACTCTTCCGGCGCGATGTTAAAATGTCGCGCCACTGATCGCTGGATCATTTCCGGAGTCACCCGCCCGCTAAAGTCGAACTTCCGTATGATCTGTTCGCCGGAACCGTTTTCCGCTTCTTCCTCGGAATCGCCTGCGGACGACCGCTCAACACTCCGTTCCGCTCCGGAGACGATGTAGTACCTCTCCAGGACATCGGAGGCAAGCTGGGTGGTTACCGGCGAATTCTGTAGAGATGCGCAGGCGATAATCTTTACCAGCGCCCCTTCCAGGGTCCGGATATTGCTCTGAACCAGTTTCGCCATGTACAGCAAGACATCGTCCGGGATACGCGCTTTTTCAACATCCGCCTTCTTGTGCAGGATCGCCAGACGCGTCTCCAGATCGGGAGGCGCGATATCGGCGATCAGCCCGCATTCAAAACGGGAGCGCAGGCGCTCATCCATCGCCCGCAGTTCCCGTGGCGAGCGGTCGGATGAGATCACGATCTGCTTTCCGGTCTGGTAAAGGGCGTTGAACGTATGGAAAAACTCTTCTTTGGTGTGTTCGCGCCCGGCGATGAACTGTATGTCATCCACCAGCCAGACATCGACATTGCGCCACTTGCGCCGGAACTCTTCGGATTTGTGCTCACGCAAGCTGGTAATGAAGTTGGAGGTGAAGGATTCGCCCGAAATGTACGCGACGCGGGAGGCGTCCGCGCCGCGTGCGTGGGCTATCTCGTTACCAATAGCGTGCATCAGATGGGTCTTACCTAATCCGGGCGACCCGTAGAGGAAAAGTGGGTTGTAGGTTTGACCGGGAGCTTCGGAAACCGCCTTGGCCCCGGCATGAGCCAGACGGTTGGTATTTCCGACCACGAAGTTTGCGAAGGTATATCGCGGATTCAGGAGGGGCGCATCCGCTCCAGACGAGCCGGATGACCTCGATCCCGTCCGAACCGCTGTGGACGCCTGTGCGGGGCGTGTCGGGGTTGTAGGGGGCGCTACAGGTCTTCCTGTAACGGTGTTACCCATTGGCGATGAGGAAGGGGACGACGCAGAAACGGTCGGAAGAGTACTGGCGTTATTGAGCCTGTCTCCGGGAGCATCATTGACTCCGGATGACGCCTCGGTGAAATCCTCTTCGAACAGCGAAGGCGCAGAGACGCTATTCTGGGCGGTTTCACGGGGCGATAATCCAAATGTCAATCGAACATCTCGGTCCAGAATCTCTTCGAGAACCTGAGAAATCAGCACTCCATGTCGTTTCTCCACCCATTCGCGGGCGAAGGCGGAAGGCGCCCCTAAAGTTATTTGGTAGACAGATTTTGACTTGTCTGAAACTTCGGAAAGGGAGAGAGGGCGCAAGGCGCGGATATGGGTTTCGAAGGCTGGTCTGGTGACGCGAACGGACAGCGTACGCAACGCACGGTCCCATGCCCGTCGCAGCGTGATACTGATTTCCTCGTCCTCAAACTGTAATTGCTCGCCCAATTCGTCCCTTCTCCCTCCTGTAGCGTCGTGGTATGGTCATCTGCGATGCAGTGACTCGTGACTGGCCTAGATGCCATAAAAAATACTACAGGTAGTGGAGTACGAGGGGGATTCTAGCAGATGTTGTGCGTATTGGCAACCAATTTTTAAGCGCAGATAACGTGTAAGAGACCGTCTATAGCGTCAATTTGAGGCAAGAAGTGTCGTAGAAAATTTCGGTTGCCAATGAACGTAGTACCTGTACAATATTCCAAGTGAATTGTTTGTTTGCCTGATCTGTTCATTTTAGCGAACAGTCAGCAAACATGTTAAAGTTCACGCCGTCGCCCCATACAGAGGCGACGGCGTGTCACAGGTATCATTAATATAAGTGTATTAATGTGTACATTGTATCTTTACGGGAAATACCGGGTGATTTACCTCACTGCTGAAAGCGCGGCATCATAATCCGGTTCGTTGGCGATTTCGGAAACGACTTCACGATAGATCACCACGCCGTTTTCATCCAGTGCATAAACGGCGCGTGCGAACAGACCGAGTTCCTTGATATACAGACCCCAGGATCGCGCCATTTCCATCGTGCGATAATCTGATGCCATTGTCAGATTGTCTACCCCTTCGGCGGCGCACCATCGATTGAGAGCAAATGGCAGGTCGGCTGAAACGATATAAACTGCGACCGAGTCGCCCAACCCTTTGGCGGCTTCGCTGAATTTTTTGCTTTCCAGAGAACAGACCGAGGTGTCTACCGATGGAACGGTGATAATGAGTTTCTTCTTCCCTTCGCTGTGGCTTAGCGGAGAGATTAACGCCATATTCTGTCCGGTCAGGGTGACATCAGGGGCGATAGCGCCTTCTTTGAGTTCCGGTCCTTCGAGCGTCATCGGGCTACCCTTAAAGGTAACGGTTCCGGTTCGTTCTTCCATATTTTTCCTTTATCAAGAAGTATTCAGTCGAATGAGGATTACATAGTCTTCCCCAATCGCTACCCTGTTATACACGAAGGAATGTTTCTGAGTCACCGGCTTAGAACATCCACGAAAGAAAAGAGCGAGGAACCAAGATTCCTCGCTCTTTTTCCAGACAAAAGTTTTATCATGAATCGCTCGAATTCACGAGTGATTCCGAGCAGTGATTTTAGTAGCGATCCCGGTCTCTATCCCGGTCGCCACCGCGTCCGCCGCGTCCGCCGCGTCCGCCTCCGCCGCTACCGTAGTCACCGCCACCATAGTCACCGCCACCGGAGCGTCCGCCTCCGCCACCGTAGCCTCCGCCTCCGCCGCCACTATAGCCACCGCCTCCGCCGTAGCCTCCGCCGCCAGAGCGTCCGCCGCCTCCGCCGCCACTATAGCCGCCCCCGCCGCTACCGCCAGAGCGCCCTCCGCCGCCACCGCCACCGCGATCATCCCGGGGGCGCGCCTCGTTTACCGTTAATGGTCGTCCGCCCAGCATATATCCATTGAATCGGGCGATCGCCTCACGACCTTCGTTATCGGTCGCCATCTCTACAAAACCGAATCCGCGTGATTGACCGCTATAGCGATCTTCAACGATGGAAGCGTCAGCGACCTGGCCGACTTCCGAAAATAACTCCGACAGTTCCTGTGACGTCGTTGGATAGGGCAAACCACCCACATAAAGACGCATGATTGCTAACCCCTGCTCTTAACCATCTCTGACCAGATTTCTCCCACAGTCCACAGTCCGACGCGCCAATCGCGTCACAGGCGCTTTCCCAGTAGTTACAGACTTCACTAACAGACTTTCCAAAACGGAAGCGCAGGGTCTCAATCGCTCGAACAGCCCTTGGGGCTATAACGCCGAAAACGGACAGCGTACCGAAAAACGTCTCTCAAAGTCCTCAGATACTTGCAGAGGGGAGAAGGCCCTGCGAAAGCACAACTCATTATACAATAAATCCGTCACCCGGAACGAATAATTTTCCCTGGTCGTACTTCGCAAATTTTGCCGTATACTTGCTCATTAAGAATTCCTTTTCGAGAAAGCTTCTATCTGTGTTATTGTCTCCTGCATTGAGTTTCGCCCTCGGCATCATGCCTTATCTCATCCTTACCGCCTCGCCGGAGGCTCCGCCCGTTCTCAAACCCGGCGAGCGCATCTCCGTTTCCGCCAAATTCGCTCGTCAGGAGCGTTTATTGCCTGACCAGCACGAAGACGGCAAAGAAGCGGCGATTTCTATCGTAGGCGACAACATTACTGTCGATTTTGGCGGAACGACTCTACGCGGAACGTCGGCGACAACGGAACCTGACCTGCGTCGCGGAACCGGCATTCTGGTGCACGGCAAAAATATCACTCTGCGTCATGTTCGGGTGCATGGCTACAAGATTGGATTACTGGCGGTAGATTCGCCCGGTCTCAAAATTGAGGATTCGGATTTTTCGTACAATTGGAAACAGCGTCTCGGCAGTACGCTTGATCGTGAAGATGAAACCGACTGGATGTCATTTCATCAGAACGAAAAAAGCGAATGGTTACGTTACGGCGCGGGCGTCTACCTGAAGGGTTGCGATAAAGCGACAGTGAAAAACGTCCGGATTACCGGCGGGCAATGCGGTCTGATGCTGACATCCTGTAATAAGGGAACGTTCTACAATAACGATTTTTCCTTTCTTTCCGGTATTGGAATTGGCATGTATCGGTCTTCGGAGAACCGGATCATGCACAACAGGATCGATTGGTGCGTTCGTGGTTACTCGCACGGTGTGTACAATCGTGGTCAGGATTCTGCCGGAATCCTTATCTATGAACAATCCAGTAAGAACGTTTTCGCCTATAACTCCGTCACTCATGGCGGCGATGGATTCTTTCTTTGGGCAGGTCAAACGACGATGGACACCGGGAAAGGCGGCTGTGACGATAATCTGGTCTTCGGTAACGACTTTTCCCATGCTCCAACGAATGGCATTGAGGCCACTTTTGCCAGGAACACATTTGTCAATAACCTGATTTTGGAATGCTGGCACGGCGTCTGGGGCGGCTATTCTTACAACAGCCTGATTCTGGGAAATACGTTTGGCTATAACGCGACAGGCATCGCTATCGAACACGGCAGAACCAACAGTATTTTGAAGAATCGTTTCATCCGAGATCGCGAAGCGATTCGTCTCTGGAAAAACAAGACTCAAGACCCGGAGTGGGGCTATGTCAAGTACCACGAAACCACCAGCCGTGACTATAATATCGGGTTCAATCAGATAGATACTTTTCAGACAGCGCTGAACATCAAAGAGACGGACGAAATACAGTTATCCGAAAATACAATAAAAGAAAATAATGGTTCGCCGACAATGGAGGCGAGCGGGAAACCGCTTCTTCCTTCCGAGACGGATAATACCTCCTATCTCCAACGATTCAATGTTGGGTGGACTGCTCATCCTACTGATCCGACGGCAGTAAACCGGTTAGCTCCTGTCGCCGTTCCGCAACCGATCCCTGACGGTAAAATGCCGTTTTTGCCTGCGAATTCCCTGCGCGGACGTCGGTATATTTTGGTAGATAAGTGGGGACCCTATGACTTCCGTTCACCGATTCTCTGGCCCCGTGAGGAAATCAAGATGTCCGGCAGCATTGGTTCTTCCGAGGTAACGCGACGCTATGAGGTAATGGGGCCGAAAGGGAAGTTCCGGGTCGTCAGTATCTCAGGAGGGCGAATAGCCAGCGCTCTCCCTCTCACAGTTCCCGGCGATCTATATATTACTCAGGAAAAAGGAAAGGTGGTCGATCTCTCGGTGAAGTTAGAGTACACCGGTGCGGAAACGGTGGATTATCGTGGCGTGGCGACGCCAGCTGGAAAACCCGTCGGTTTCTCCTACTCCGCTTTTTTCGCTCCAATTGACTGGGGCATCAAGTTCTATTCCTGGGAGAAAGCTAAGAGCGATCCACGAGACCAACCCGACGCGTTTGCCACTCGTCTCAAAGAGAAACCGCTGGTGGAAATGACTGCGGATCGCCTCGAATTTGCCGGATACAAGTTCGCGGAGGGGGTTCCCGCTGACTATTTTGCTACCATCGCTGAGGGTAAGTTCACGATTTCGTCCGGAGACTATGTTCTGGAAGTCACGACCGATGACGGTTGCCGGGTCTATCTCGATGACAAACTAATTCTCACGGACGCCTGGAAATATCAGGGGCCGACCGCCTATAAAATGGATGTCCGGTTGGGAGGCGCTCATCGTATCCGCGTAGAGCATTTTCAGATCGATGGTTATGCCACTCTGAAAGTCAATTTACGGAGGAAATAGACATGGAAAGAGCGTAGCATACGGATGTCACCTCCCCCGTATGACCGTAAAGCCTCTCCTGTAACGAACTGGACGGTTTGAAGGCGCTCGATTTGGCTATCGTAAAGAGATTCAACGTAGCAAGAAATTATGTCCCTGTTCATGACCATATCGCTAGCTTTTTCGATTTGTCGAAGGTGGTGCAGAAAGCGG
>CAIVZM010000079.1 GCA_903910385.1 uncultured Armatimonadota bacterium | reverse complement strand
GTCGCCGGGGTTACGCTATACCTGCTCAATTACTGGCGCAGGGCGGCGCGGCGTTCTTCGCCGTCGGGGTCGACGTACTTTTCGCCCTTCGTATTCACGACCACTTTCTTGATGGCGCCCGTAAAGGTATTGGGAACCGAATAGCCGGGCCAGGTAGGCACCATCGAGTCAGAGCCGATTTCCAGTCCCTCCGTCGCGGAGTAGGCTACCGGGTTCGTATGCGGAATGTCGCCTTCGCCGACCGTCGCGCCGTTTTGCAGGAGCGTCACATGGCCGGCGAAATCGCCTGTCTTCTCAAAACTAATCGCGACGGTGACTTCGCCCTCCGGAAGAGGCTGGTCGGCATCCACGGTGTAATGCTCACGACCGAGGAAGTTGCTGACATACTTCAGCTTGCCGTCCTTGACGATGAGCGTATAACCGCCGTCCATGCCGCCATTGGATACGATGACGCCCTCTGCGCCGCCTTTCGGAATCACGACATTCGCCGTGATGTTGTGCGAACGGTTGATGACATTCGGAGAGGTGCTGCGTCCGAGACGGATACGGGCGTTGTACTCGTAGACGTCTTTCGCGTCGAAAACGGGCGGTCGCCATGCGATCAGGCGCTCGATCAGGCGGTCGTCGAGCGGCAGAACGCCGTACTTTCCGGCCAGCGACCACCAGGTATCGAGCATATCCCGCACCCTGTCCGGCTGTTCGGCGGCGAGGTCATGCGCCTCGGAGAAGTCCTCGCTCAGATTGTAGAGTTCCCATGCGTCATGGGCGAAATCGCCGTCCAGCAGTTTGATGGGAATATCGCCGACTTTCCCGACCGCAGCCTTCGATGGGTGCATCGTGACCAGTTTCCAGCCCTTGTCCCACAGTCCCCGGTGACCGAATATCTCGAAATACTGGGCGTTTGCCCGTGTCGGCTCATCCTTATTGTCGAAGGTGTAGGCGAAACTCACGCCCTCGACAGGCTTTTGAGGATAACCGTTCAAGACCTGCGGGAATTCGATTCCCAGAATATCCAGAACGGTTGGCGTAAAGTCAATGACATGATGGAACTGCGACCGCACTTCGCCTTTGGAATGGATGCCCTTCGGGTAATGCATAATCGCGGGAACGCGGGAACTGCCCTCGTGGCAGAAGCCCTTGTACCAGCGTTGGGGCGTATTGCCCGCCCAGGCCCAGCCCGTTGCATAGTGGGGAGAGGTCGTCGGGCCGCCCCATTCGTCCAGTTTGGCGTACATTTCGTCCAGCGTTTCCGGGACGCCGTTAAAGTAGCTAATCTCGGAAATCAGTCCATTGGGGCCGCCTTCGGCGCTGGCGCCATTGTCGCTGACCAGCATAATCAGCGTGTTGTCGAGATGCCCGGAATCCCGCAGGAAGTCAATCATTCGCCCGATATGCTCGTCGGCATGCGTCATAAAGGCGGCGAACACTTCTATCTGACGCTCATAAACGGCCTTTTCCTTGTCGGAGAGGGTATCCCATGCCCGCAGACCGAGGTTGATGGGGGCAAGGTCGGTGTTCTCCGGAATGACGCCCAGCTTCTTTTGCAGAGCGATGGTCTCATTGCGAATGACATCCCAACCGTCCGAGAATGCGCCCTTATAACGCTCGATGTACTCCTTCGGCGCATGGTGCGGCGAGTGGCCCGCCCCCGGCGCGAAGTACATATAGTAACGTGAGTTCGGGTTAAGGTTGGGTCAATGCTCCCACGTCTCGCAGGTGCAGCGACGGCTTCGTAGGCTGGTGGCAATACGCAATCAGTCCCGCCGCCAGATTCCACAGAAAACCGCACGGACCACGGTGACGACTATG
>CAIVZM010000078.1 GCA_903910385.1 uncultured Armatimonadota bacterium | reverse complement strand
CGGCTCATTCATGACTATTCCCGAATAACCGCTTCCCGCTCAGCAACAAAACCCCGTTCGGATTCTGAAAGTTTTTCTACATCACGCTCCAGAAAGAAATTCAGAAAGGTGCGAATTACAGCAATCGCCGCAAGCATGCCAATCTGATTCCAGGAAGGCGCGATTGCGGAACGCACGATATCCGCCGCTAGTTCAAACTCTAACGCCAGAATGAGCCAGGAACCGAAGCGCAAAAAAATCTGTTTACGCTTCCACAACGGACGAAGTGGGTCAAATTTCAAGGTAAACGATATCACTATCGCTTCTATAATCGCAACGACAATGATGGCACAGGCGAAAATCTCCACACCAAGCGCCACCCACGACGCCATCGCCTTGAAGATGGCCTCCGTGGATTCTAAACTCATCGAGATCGCTTTGTCTTCCATCGCCTGTTTCCCCTACCAGAGAAGCGCTCACGCCTTCTCCTTCTATCGACCCAAACCGTTGAGGGAAACTACCCTACGGGGCGACCGTCTTCTTAAGGATAAAAGACTTTGTGAAGACCAGTTCGAACTTGGTGGCTTCCTTGATAACGATATCGACCGTCTTCGCCGCTTCCGCTGCCGCCGCTTTGTTTTTCTTACTGCCTGCCGCCGCCGCCGCTACCGTTCCCCCGATGATGGCGCCAGTGGTATCATTTCCCGCAACTGCAGTTCCCAGGAGCGCACCTACCGCCGCCTTGCCACCGATTCCGCCGCCTCTTTGCTTATTTCTGGAGTCTTTGCTCGCGGACTCAGCGTTCTCTTTAGCTAATGGGCGCGGACTCGCTTCGATTTCGAGCTTGGAGCCATCAGGCAGGACAGCCTGCGTGAATTTCACCACTACGGCGCCGGGACCACTGGCGGTCTTCGGTTTGATATCGCCGATTTTGCCGAAAAACTGGGTCTTCCTGGGGAAAATGTCCGCTTCGTCCATCGTACTGAGGTGGGCTTCAATCTGGTCGCCGACTTTGGTAGTCTTCGAACTGATTTCGGTATCCAGAACCACCAGAATAACGGCTCCTTTGGGAATCTGAACGTTTTCCACCTTCCCCGTTTTGGCAAGTGTTGCGGGTTTCGCAGCGGGAGTTTCTTGAGCGTAAGCAGGAAACGCGCACAGTCCAGACGTTAACGCAAGGGCGAACGCCAACGAACAGAAACGTTGCCCGATTTGATTGATTTGCATCGAAAATACCTTTCTTAAATAATAGCGTTCGGATGAATAGTATTAGTTTTCAGAGGAGCGATAATGATTTCGCCTTGAATGTAGCGTTAATGTTCAGTCCCACACCAGAACGAAGTCATATTTCGCTCGTGCGCGATCTGTATCTGTAATGCGAATTGCGGCAGTATACTTATTGGATTCCAGAGGTTGCTGAATCAGTTCGATTTTGCCTCTGCCATTTTTACTCTTAAAGTAGCAATTTACCCTTTTACGCGGAAATTCAGAACCGAATTTATATTTCAATCCATAGACGGGTTCTGTCGTACTGGTCTTGAGACTGATCCGGTTTCGCGAGATGAAAATAATCGCCTCTTCATCGACCTCGCCGCTGAACTCGACCCGTTGCCGACTGTTCTGCGCAAACGCTCCCGTCGTCGCCAGGGCAATGCAAAACGCTGTCAGGGGAAGAACCAATATTTTTTTCATACCGTCAAAAGCCTCTCTACCAGCATCACTGTTGCAATAAGATGGTTGAAGACGCCTGACTTTTGTCAAGCGTCTTTATCTTTTCGTGTTTCCCCTATGGAATCCTGAGTTCCTGCTCAGATTTCAATAAAGTGTTACAAATCCGCCAACCATACCGATTACTGCACAAGGAGAACATTAGCGGTGAGTGAATCATTTTCGCATTCTGGGATTGTCTTTGTACGAATTGGATGTAACCACTTCTGGAGTAGTCGGGAGGGAGGTTAGATCCCTCCCGACCAATAGGATCGTCAGGAACGTTTCTTAGTCGAGAACGAACTTCGAGTGCGCCTCGAGCTCCAGATCGATATAAACCTCTTCGCTGACATCGACACCAACGCCGAGAATTTCGCCACCCTTGAACGTGCCGGGGTTTGAATATTCTTCGGAAACGTTGTCGCCGCTGTCGCGACCGATACAGAGACCGTCACCGGAGAGCGTGAACTTGCCGGGTTGGGTCTTCATCGGGCCTTCCGCCACGACCTTTTCATTGACATAAAGCTTGGTCGTGCCAAGGGACTCGCCATACTGTCCTGCGCCTTCGCGGATGAACTCCATGCCGAGGGTATATTTACCCGGCGTCAGTTCTCCAGAAATAAACTTCTGCTCCGGCTTGATACCGAGGAAGTTGTAAACGTAGAACAGTTTCTTGTCTTTGATAAACAGGCTATGACCGCCGAAGCGGGAGCCATGCGCGAAGATGACGCCTTTACAGTTCACATCCGTGATTTCCACATCGGCGACAATCTTGTAGGAACGTCCGCGAATGTTGACGGCGACGCCTTCCGGGACTGGGGCGGTGCCGGGATAGTAAATATACCGGTTACGGGGTAGTTCCGCCTGAGGACGCGCCACTCCGAGCATTATCGTCGCGGTTCGGTCGTCCAGTGGCAGGACAAAGTTCTTGTCCGCTTCTTCGAACCAGATTTTGATCAGTTCTTCCAGTTTTTCCGGATGCTCCGCCGACAGATCTTTGGATTCGGCGCGGTCTGTATCCACATGGAATAGCTGCCACTTGTCCTGATCGAACTTTCCGACATTGGTCAACGGCGCATGAAGGGCGGAGGCTTTCCAGCCGTTTTCCCAGATACCACGCGTTCCGAGCATGGTGTAATATTGCCGTTTCTTTTCGGTCGGACCATCTGGCTTCGCATCGAACGAGTACCGCATGGAAACGCCGTTCAGTGGGTACTGCTTGACGCCCCGGTATTCTTCCGGCATTTCGATACCGATAACATCCAGAATCGTGGGGACGATGTCGGTGCTGTGGTGGTACTGATGGCGCACTTCGCCTTTAGACTTGATTCCCTTGGGCCAGTGAATGACCAACGGGTCACAGGTGCCGCCCGAGAACTGCGAGTAACGCTTGAACATCGGGAACGGGGTTGAGAACGCCACCGCCCAGCCGGTCGGATAGTGGTTGTAGGTGTCAGGTCCGCCGAGGACTTCCAGATATTTGAGGTTCTCGGAAAGTTCGTCCGGATAACCATTGAAGAATTTGTTCTCGTTGACGGAGCCGTTGGGAGACCCTTCGCCGGATGCGCCGTTATCGGCGCAGTAGAAGACAATAGTGTTGTCCAGTTGCCCGGTCTTTTCCAGATAATCGATGACCCGCCCAACCTGAACGTCAGTGTATTCGGAGAATCCCGCGAATACTTCCGCCATGCGGGCAAAGAGCTTTTTCTCATCCGCATTCAGCGAATCCCACGGTCGTACCGCATCACCGGGCGCAAGATCAGCGACCTCCGCCGGTAAGGGATTGATCGGGGTGAGGGCGGTATCTTTCGGCAAAATTCCCTTTTCGATCATCCGGGTGTGCACCCATTCGCGATAGGCTTCGTAACCATCATCAAACATCCCCTTGTACTTGTCCGCGTATTCCTGCGGGCAGTGGTGGGGAGCATGGTTGGCGCCGGGGCAGAGCCACATGAACCAGGGTTTGGATGGGTTGCTCGCTTTCTGGTCACGAATCATCGTGAGAGCCTGATCCGCCAGGTCTTTGGAAAGGTGGTAGCCATCTTCCGGGCCGTAGGGCTGCTCTATGAACTTGTTATCTTCGACGAGGTCGGGATACCAGTTATTGGTCTCGCCGCCGAGGAAGCCATAGAATCGGTCGAAGCCCTTCGCGAGGGGCCATTCGCTCCGAGTTCCACCGGAAGCGATATCTTCTTCGGGGACATTGTGGTTCTTGCCAAGCCAGTACGTGCTGTAACCATTGTCCTGCAAGACCTGACCGATGGTCGCGCACTCTGCGGGTAGTCGTCCAGCGGCTCCCGGAAATCCATTGGAGCCTTCGGTGATACAGGCGCAGCGGTTCACATGGTGATTACGTCCGGTCAGGAAGGTGGAGCGAGTCGGGGAACAAAGAGCGGTGGTATGCCACTGCGAATACATCAGGCCATTATCAGCAAGTTTTTGCAGAGTGGGCATATTGATTCTGCCACCAAATGGCGACCAGGCGGCAAGACCTGTGTCATCATAGAGGACGATCAACACATTAGGAGCGCCTTCCGGAGCCTTCTTCAATTCATAGGGTTCCCAGTCCGGCTGAGAATCACGTACATCAAGGCTAATAACGCCTTTGAATTCCTTATTACTCATCACTTTGTATCCTTTGAATACAGTTATCAGTGACACCTAAATGAATTAAGGCGTCACTGTTGCTTGAATTCTTCCATCAACTAAAATTTATCGACAACACAGTTGCAACTCATTCTCGCAGACGCTCTTGCGCGAGAGTAGTTCAGCGCGCAGGGTTAATGCATAATTCCGTTCTTCAGTGGGGACGGATAACGCTTCAAGGGCGATTTCCAATTCGTAAACATGAGGAATGCAGACGGAATTTTCCCATCGCCAGAGCGTCATCCGGCTGATGCCGGAAAGCGTCGCCAGACCCGTACATGAAATAGCGCGACGTTCACGTTGTGATCGTAAATAGTTCGCCAGTTCCATCGTCCCTGAATCTTCCCTTGAGGGTATCAGGGCTTCCGATCTTTGTTCCATCACGTTAAAACTATTTCTCCATACCTGTTCAGCGTCATAGACTCTTGAAATCGCAGTCAGGCTTTCAGCTAACCCTGAGCCGTTCCTGTAAACGTCGATTCGATTAGCCAAAAATCCACGATTTGAGGCGACGCATTGGATGTAAACCGGCATCCGCCCACTTATCATCGTCTTCACTGGGTTGTACCGCGACATAACCGTCACCGATTAACTGCATCTGGAAAGGTTCGCCGCCCCCGTGCCGGAAAAGCGACCGCCATTCCACGTCTGTGGCAAGATGCGGAATGACGCCATCAGTCCAAGCGAGAGTCGCTAGCGGATCCGTCGTGACGGGCGCCTCCGGCGTAACGTGTAAAATCAGAGGATCGCCATGAATAGCGATAGCAAATGAACCATGCCCGGAGAGACGCACAGCGAATAGTCCTCCCTCGACTAATCCGATTCCGCCGCCGATCAACTGGACTTCGTGTTCGAGCGTCCCTTCAAACGCCAGCAATTCCCGGGCAGCGACAAAAATGGTTTCTCCTGATAATTTTAAAACTCGAAGATGGTAACCATGATGGGCAAGCCAAATTTTACCGCGACCGACCGCCAGAGCCAGCGGCGCCTTTTCCCGCGCCATCGTCTCTCTGAAACTGGCTCCCCGGGCGAAAGTAGGTAACCTCTGGAAATCAATGACTCCCCGATATGCGATACTCGCGCCGGGCTTTATCCACACTTCCCCTTCATTGTCTCCATCACCGATTTCCACCCGCAGAATCCTCAGCGATTCCGCACCAAAACGAACGGCACTACCGCTTTCACGGCTTTCCTCAAGGAACTCCGTCAGGGACAACGGTTCGTTGATTTCCTTACTCATCGCTTTCATTCCTCAAACACGCCATCGCAGAAAAACCTTGCACGTTCTAAGCTCGACTTCATCCGATGTGTTAGCGATCACCCTTTCGAAACGAAGCGTCATGTTCCACAATGAAAATCGGTTGCGTCGATTCCCGGAATGGCGCATCCTGAACCAGGCAAACCAAACAAGGAACACGTTGGGCAAAGCTAGCGCCGATAAACCATCAGATAACTCAGCGCTTGGTTTATAACCAGTTTTTATGATATCAAATAACTGGCTACTAAAAGCCTCCTTTGATTTCCGGTTCGTTTCCACGTTATTTCCGCTTTTCTTCTGAAGAACTGATCGTCAGGTAAGCGAGGTATGGTGAGGTCTGTATCGTGCATATACAATCGAAATCAGCTTCCGAAAAACGGGTGACGCCATCGCATCTTACTCAAGCATACACCACTCCCAGAGAGTTATTTTTATTATACCGACGTCGAAGCGGTTGGAGTCAAAGCGAATTAGGGGCGCGACTGGGCGGAATCAACGGCAGGACAGTGCGTAACTGGGAAAGTGATTGCAATCTGCCAAAACCGGCGACATTATATAAACTTCTCACTGTTTATCTGGAAGCCGGCATCTTCCTGCCTGGCGAAGAGCATATGGAAGCCCGTTCACTCTGGCAAGAGGTGAAAGCTCACTTTGACAACTCCACCGAACGCCTGGAAGTTTATCCAGCCTTCGATGATGAAGCCTTTCTGGCGCAGTTACGACAACATGCGGATGGCGACTCCTTTCCTCCTTCAAGTCCACGACTTGCGGCATCACTTACACCGATTCCCGGCAATCTGCCGCCATTACCCCCTCATCTTCTGGAACGCCGCCAGGAAACGCAGTCTATTCTGGATGCGCTAACCGATACCCGTCTGTTGACTTTGACCGGTCCCGGAGGCGTCGGAAAAACCACCTTACAACTGCTGGTCGCTCACGCTGTCCAGACCCAATTCCCGGATGGCGTCTACCTGATCGAACTGACCTCCCTGACCGGCGGAGACGCCCCCCTGTCCGCGACCGCCCGCACTCTGGGAATCGGAGAAGAAGCGGACCGAGCCCTCATTCATACGGTGTGCACTTTTCTTCGTCCCAGACGCGCTCTTTTGCTTCTGGACAATATTGAGCATTTACTCGACGGAGCCGCGGCGCTATCTACAGAAATTGTTCGTTCCTGTCCGTCCGTGACGATACTATCCAGCGGGCGTGAAGCGATGCGGTTACGTGACGAACGTGAATGGCGTGTCCCTTCTCTTAAGACACCGGATGAAGTTACCGAATGGAACGTTGACGAATTTCCCAAAATCGAATCGGTGGCGCTGTTCCTCCAGAGAGCCCGCAGCATAGGCGCAGAAATTTCACTCTATGAGGGAAATGCATCCGCTATCGCCCACATTTGCCGACAACTGGACGGCATTCCTCTGGCAATCGAACTCGCGGCAGCGCGTACGCCTGTCTTCGGACTCAGATCGCTCTCACAGCAAATGGACAAGGATTTCCAGTTCCTTAATGCAGGCTATCGGGATTCTCCCCAGCGTCATCAGGCGATGCGAGCCTCGATCCAGTGGAGTTATGATCTGACAACGGATCAAGAGCAAAAACTCTGGCAGCGATTGAGCGTTTTTACCGGAGGTCTGACATTGTCTGCGGCGGAGGCTGTCTGCGGTGATAGCGAACCCGTCGCGGATATTCTCGCGGGTCTGGTCAATAAATCTCTGATTCAGGTCGATGAAATGGGAAAAGCGGCCCGGTATCGGTTTCTCGAAACGATTCGGCATTTTGGCGAGGAAAAACGCCTTATGAACGACCATAAAGGAAGTGAGGAGAAATTACTTCGGGGACGACATCTGGCGTACTTTACTGCATTCGTCGCCAGAGTGGCGACGGATTTGCATGGGACGGAAGCGACGGAGTCTGTAAGGCAAATACAGTCAGAGTACGCAAACCTGCGGAGCGCCCTCGAATGGAGCGCTCGAACAGGAGCAGATCAGGAAAGCGTCCGTAACGGTATCGAACTGGCATTATCTCTGCGAGAGTTCTGGTTTACCAGTAATTATGTGACGGAAGCGCGTTCGCAGGTCAGCGCCCTGCTCAAGGCGGGACGGGATGCCGGATTCGGGAAAAAACTGGCATTTGACCGGCTTCTTTCCCTGGCAGGAATCCTTGCGCAGGCGCAAAACGATTATGCGGCGACCCATCTTTTCCTGACAGAAGCGGTTGCCGGATTTGAAGCCAGTGAAAACTGGGAAGATGCAGGAATTGCGCTCCGGTGCCTGCTGCACGCCTGTATGGAACAGGGAGAATACACACTGGGCGAATCGTATTTTGAACGTATTCGCTATGTGATGGAACGTCACTACGACCCGGTGACACTTTCCTTTGGTCTGGCATTGGGCGGGGTCATTGCCGGGTTTCGCGGTGATTTGACCACCGGTCTGGCGAGGATAGACGAAGGTCTCGATTTGGCGCGGCGGTTGGGAATGAAACTCAATATTAACCGCCTGCTCAATGGTCAAGCCATCCTCGCGATTTATCAGGAACGATATGCTGAAGCGGAAAATATGTTACTGGAGGCGGACTCACTCCTGAATCGGACGCAATATCAGCGTCCCGCCGCCCATGTCACCCATTTGATGGGAATCACGATGAGCGCCCGAGGCGATAGCTCCGCCGCGCTCCGGTATCAGCAAGAAAGTATTATCCTCTGTCGACGCGTCGGTTTGAAGATCGGCTTCGCCTGGACGCTCACAACGGTTGCCGATTGGCTCATGACCTTCGGTTCTCGAGAGGATACCTATGCCCCGGTCAAGGCAGCTATGCTATGCGGGGCGGTAAGTCATCTATTGAAGGAAATGAACAGTCGTCTGCCTCCCGTTCAACAACTTCTGTTTGACCGCTCAATGAAGAGCGCACGGGAGTTCCTCAGCGAGCGGGAATTTTCGTCCGCCTTCGCCAATGGTCAGGTAATGTCTCTGGAAAGTGCGGTTACGCTCGCTCTTTCCCTCAGTGCATAGGGTTTAGAAATAGCGTTCAGCGGTCGTCCATTGGGAAACCGGGCGCGAGCGCTATATATAAAAAGGTTAAGGTTCACCAACAATGCCGAAGCGTCCCGAAAAAACGATATTCGATTTGCCGCCCGAATACCGGTTCGATGTTTCGAAAGCGACCACAGAACTTCAGACGTTGGCGCAGACGGAACCCGATGCCGTAATCTCGGTGACGCTGGCGGAATTGAATTCGGAGGGAATGGGCGAAGAATCGGATGTCTATCTGCCGGTCGCGTCCGCCGTTGCCCTGCTGACGACGATTGGCGAGGATCAACTCTTTTCGGCGGGAAACCGAACCCTTATCGCCCTACGCATTGCCCGAGCGACTTCCCCACCCCGAAGATTATCACCAGAACCCTGGGACGAAAATCAGGCGCGTTAAAGATACTCGTTCGCAAAAATGAGATCAGGTGATTCACTTCAACGGTTAGTATCGGAAAGGGACGATGGCAAAAGGGACGGCGGTAAAAGGGTCGATGGAACCAGAATCATACCGGGATGATGACACCCGCTTTCGCAGTCCGGACTATGCCCGCCTCGTTTGAAACCGCACTCCAGACAGCGCAACGCCTCGGCTTCGCAAGCGGCGTCCTCATATTCATCCCGCAATTTATCCCCTCGCTCCGCCAAATCCGCCGCAACTTCTGGCGTCAATTCCTCATCCCGCATCGGTAAAGTCATCCTCTATTTCAGAGATGCCGATATACGACGCCTCTGTTGGATACTCCGCTACTTCCCCCTACCCGGAAAGAGGCCACAGAATAAAGCGCTCGCGCAATAACCCATGCAGGGATACCGCCACCTTCTGATTAAAGAGGACTTCCTCATCCGACAGCCAGAAATGCGCCCGGCAGGCAGCCCAATTTCCCAACGGAATCCTTTGCGCTTGATGCAGTAAAGAATTCGCACTCATTATGCCCTCTCAAGGCATTCTCCTGTTTCCTGACAGGCAAGATATTACAACGGAATTTCGCAGACCCGTCTCCGGGATTAGGGATGAAGGTCTATCTCGATACGGTACGGAGTAGACAATCGAACGTCGGCGGTCTTTTCCAGTCCCTCACAGTAGGTTTCCAGATCGGGCTTGAGGGTAAAGACCTGTTTCTTGCCCCCGTTGACAATCACGGTGACCGGTTTTTTGACATCGACCAGATCGGTATCCAGCCATAGAGCGATACGTTCCTGCTTACGCGCCTTGATAGTGATCGTATTGCCCTCTATTTTCGCCTCGATATGTCCCTCTTCCACAGGATTCGGCGCCTCGAGCCAGTAGAACCGTTTCAGGATCGTGTCGGTCTGCGTCCAGACGACGTGTTTGGGGAAGGCATTCCGTGGGCGCTTCAGCATGTCCGCCAGTACATCATGATCTGGCACGAGATGACCGACTCCCTCCGGCGCGGTTAGCGTGATATCGTAACCGCCGTATTCTTTGCGCCAATCCTCCACTTGCGCCATAAACTTGCGGTCACGGTCAATTCGTCCGTAATCTTTGTCCAACGCACCTGTCATAATGGTAAAAGGCGCATTACGCAAATTTTCACCGCGTGTTTCTCCATCGGTGGGCGCGGAGGCGGCGGCATGGATGGCGGCGAACCGGTACGGGATTTTAGGCCCGATCACGAACGCCCCATAACCGCCATGCGACGCTCCCAGAGTATAGACTTTATCCGGGTCAACTCCCTGAAAGAGAACAAACTGCTGTATCAAACGCTCGATCAACGGGCTGATGGCGTCATCATAGAAACCGTTCCAGGCGTCATTAGGCGCACGTAGCGCAAGATAGACATAGCCCCCCGCTTCGGGGTGGTCGCGGTAGTACTTCTCAAACATGTACTTCCACTCGCCATCATTTACCGCTTTGGGAGCGCCTCCACCGCCATGCATCGCGATGACGAGCGCCCATCCGCTGGCAGGTTTCTCACCCACGGTGCGCCAGAGGTACGGGCTGGTGCGGTCTGACGTCGATACCATTTTGGCTTCCCAGTCTTTCCGGAGAGCATCATGAACGACGGAGCTTTTGTAGGCTTCCCATACCGATGTGCGAAGGGAAGATTCGAACAGACGATCCTTTAACTCCGACTGCGCGATAGATTTACGAACTTCATCTGCGCCGAACCTGTCAGCAAGGACTAAAGCCAGCGGCGTCTCGATGGCGACGGAGCCGTCCGAACGAACGACAATCACTTCCTCCGGATGCATCCCGGCGGCAATCGTCTGCTGGATCGTCTTTCTTCCCCGAGTGACAGTGATATCGTACTTCTGGGGCGGGCAGACGCGGAGAATGCGGAACGAGAGCATATCGTTCAAATCGGCGGTTTCCCCCTTGCTCTCCCCGGAGAATGCAATGGAGCTCTTTCCCGCCTCACGTAATTCGACCTTCGCCGGGACGCGCTTGCCGGTTGAATCCAGAGTCTTGATCAGAAGGCGCGTTTTGCCATCATCCAGAACGGCGGTCTTCGCCGTGTAACGGTCGGTGACATTTTCCGCAGCGACCCAACGAATATCCGTCGCCCAGACAAGCGGAAACGACAACCCGGTACGTTTGAAACTGCTGGCGTAGATAGCGTTTTGGGGCGCATCCTTACGCGCCTGCGCCGCATCTCCGGTGAACCATCCTCTGTCCAGTCCGTTCGGGTCAGGTTCCGCCGCTCCTGTGAAGCGCCATTTTTCACCGTCCCATATCTCGACCCATGTATGGTTCCCACGCATATTCGCCCAAAGCGGCGTCCCTGCAACACGCGCCGGTATTCCGACGGCGCGACAGGCATCGACGAGCAAAATGGATAGCCCGGAGCAAGTCGCTTTACCGCTCTCGATGGTTTCGGTCGGGTTTTGATCCGGACGCTTGCGTTCGGTAGAGTAGCGCACTTTAAAAAGCGGAAAAAGCCTTTCATTGAGACGCATCGCCGCTTCGCCGGGCGTTCGGCAATCCGCGATAAGAGGAAGGGATTTCTCCCGAAGCATCTTGCGCGATGCGTCCCTTTCTTCATTGAGAATCGCGTAAGGCAGGATATCGTTGAGGAATACCGCTTTCGGAATACGCCCCTTCCAGGGAGCGCCCGCCAGCGCCTGATAGCCCAGAGCGACCTGTTCCTGCAGGTAGGTAGCAGAGAGACTCTGTAGATCGGAGTCCGGCATATTCTCCAGAAGGAAACGCATTCCCTCTCGCTGTTCCGGCGGCGTCTGGTTCCAGGCGGTGATAATCTGGGGACGGTTTTTGCCCGTTCGACTGATAACCGTCGCCATCCAGGCAGGAACGGAAGGTTGCGTTGTTGTCATGGCAGGTTTCGGTTGAGCGAACACGAATCCGGGAGCGAAAAGGCAGGTAATTCCGACTCCGATTCCAAACGAGTTGCCGAGAGAAAATCGGAATTTGGCTAAAAGCGATGTCATATAGCACTTCCTTAAGTGCTATATTACCTTCTATTATCTTTCCGCTCTACGTATTGTCAATGCCCTTAGTGACAATCAAAAGGAGGAAACCTTCAAAACAGAGAGAATCAGAAATAGCGCGATGTCATACGAACCATTTCACGCACGGTCAACGCATCCGCACCGAATAATTTTAGTTGGACGACAGCTTACCTCTATTGTTTAACAACGTCTTAATCTTTCTGACGTACAATGGGGAGACTTCTTTTCGACTCAGACCAAAAGCGCATTTATGTTGTACTCTTCCGGGACGGTTTTGTAATCCGCTATTGCGATGCTTGCCGACCGGAGGCGTCAGATGCGATGTCGTGTGGAAACTGTTTTCATGACGGATGATGAAACGATTCTTGCAGAGCGTTCTCGCTGGTCGGTAGCGCTGGCGAGTCTGCCAAGAGAACGGGTTACGGAACTGGGACGCGCTATCACCGTCCGCTACGACTGCCAACCGGTGACTCTGCCGCAAGCG
This sequence comes from uncultured Armatimonadota bacterium, assembly GCA_903910385.1. GTDB lineage: Bacteria > Armatimonadota > Armatimonadia > Armatimonadales > Armatimonadaceae > CAIVZM01. The sequence continues at coordinate 28,423 of CAIVZM010000078.1, read as the reverse complement.
GGTTTAGCGTTGCTGACACTTCGTGATTCGGTCGAGCGCGAACAGTTCTATTTGGGAGAATTTCCGCTTTCTTCCAGTCATATCCGGATCACAGGGGAAGGTAAGACCGTGGAGGGCGGGGCGTTTATTATGGCGGATGATGCGGAACTTGCCTCCGCGCTTGCCCTCTGTGATGGCGCCCTGGCGCATCGGCTTCACGGATGGGAGCGTATCGCGGAAGGCGTTCGCGATGGACTGAACGCTCTGGATGACGAAGCCCGAATCCGCAAAACGATGCTGGAACGCAGTCGGGTAAACTTCGCGTTGCTCAACGAAGAGGACGAAATGCCAGAACAAGGTTCAGCCGAATGACGCAGACGCTGATCAAAATGCCGGCAATCTGGAGACCGCTGACACAACAAGCGATCTTCCGATCTGTGTTGACTGCGATGAGCTTTCCCGGTCGAATTATGGATATCGGGGAACTGCTGGAAGGCGCCAGAACGGAACTGGGCGTTCTGGCATCCCTCGCGGATGATATGGTGACTATCGCCGATCCATGCTTCCGACTGACCGAGGATGACCGCCGTATGCTCTGCGCAGGCTCTGCTCCTGCCAGTGAAGCGGATTATATTTTGTTTGAAGGCGCTATGGCTCCCCCCGAAAACCTCACGCCACGCCTCGGGACTATCTACCGTCCGGAGAGCGCCGCATTACTGGCGTTGACCGATGTGAATCTGGACGAAGGAGATACACACCTGAAACTGACCGGACCGGGCATACAAACGGCGAAAGAACTATCTCTTTCCGGTCTACATCCAGCATGGCTCGAAGTTCGGAAACGCTGGAATGCCAACTTCCCGACAGGGGTGGATTTTATCTTCTGTGACGCCACACGAATTGTCGCAATTCCACGAACAACCGTCATAGAAAAGGCGGATAAATGGGATATGTAGCCGTAAAGGGCGGCGGGAAAGCGATTGCGGAAGCCGAACTGCAATTAGAAATTCTACGGACAAGAGGCGCCCGGAAGGGCGAAACCCCGCTGTCGCCGGATCAGATTCAGCATCAGTTACACTTCCTGCATTCTCAGGTGTTGAGCGAAGGCGGTTTATATGATGAGGAACTGGCAGCGCTGGCGCTGAAGCAGAGTCTTGGCGATGCGCTGGAAGCGGCGTTCTATCTGCGGGCGTTCAAGGCGACGCGCCCGCGTATCGGCGTTACGCCCGTTCTGGACACCTCGAAAATGCGCCTGATTCGTCGTATCTCCTCCGCGTTCAAAGAGATTCCGGGAGGACAGATACTGGGACCGACCCCGGACTACACCCATCGCCTGCTGAATTTCGAGCGTATGGAGGAAACCCCGGAAGCGTTCCGCGCCATTCTGGAAAGGTGGCTCGATGGCATTACGCCAGACCCCTCTCTGGATTGCCTGCCCAAAGTAGTGGATTTCCTCCGCATGCAAGGTCTGGTCGAAGAAGCGTCCGAACCGAATGAAGCGCCTTATGATGTGACCCGACAACCGATCACTTTCCCGATGCCACGTTCCGGCGCATTGACGCTATTAGCTCGTGGGAATCGCGGATCGTTACTGGCATTGGCGTATTCGAATATGCGCGGCTATGGCAGCGTCCATCCGACAGTTGCAGAGTTGCGTGTCGGATATCTGCCCGTGGAAATGCCGCATCCGGTGACAGGTCAAATGATGGAAGTCGGCGAAACCCTCATCACGGAGTGCGAGCTTCTTACCAGTTCCACAGCCAATAAATCGAGCGGACTACCCACCTTCGGTCTCGGCTACGGTGTCTGCTTCGGTCATAATGAAGTCAAGGCGATTTCGATGGCGATTCTGGAGCGTTCGATTCGTGTCGGTCGGCGCGACGGTACGATTCCTTCGGAAGACCCGGAATTCGTGCTGTCCCATATCGACGGTCTGGAATCTATGGGGTTCTGCATCCATTACAAAATGCCGCATTATGTCACTTTTCAATCCAGCCTCACCCAGATGCGGGATCGTCAGGACGATTATCGGGCGAAGAATCCGGGAGTCAAAGCCAATGAGGTCGGTTAAGGGAACGAAATGACCGATACATTCACGCAGGACGCCTCATTCAACGACGGGGAGACGTCGGAAGCATCGCGCCAATACAGTTATGGCTTGATGGACGAAGCGGCGAAAAAGGAAATCCGCCGCGCCTGTCTGAGGGCGGTAGCGATTCCCGGCTATCAGGTCCCTTTCGCTTCCCGTGAAATGCCCATCGCACGCGGATTCGGTACTGGCGGTCTACAAATCACTCTCTCGATCATCGGACCGGGCGACACCCTGAAAGTCATCGATCAGGGAAGTGATGATTCTGTCAACGCTGTAAGTCTTCGAAGCCTGATTGAGAAAGTCTGCCCCGGCGCGAACACTACAGAGGACTCAGATGAGGCGACCATAGTGCAGACCCGCCACCGTATTCCGGAAACGATCCTGGGGGAACATCAGGTTCTGGTATTTCAGGTTCCCTACCCGGATATTCTGGGCGGCGTCGAGATGAACGAGGAACGCCGCGTTCAGTTGCACGGAGAGACGGACTACGCCAAACTGTATGTCGCATTGTATGAAGATGTGGTTCGGAACGGGCGCATTACATCCGGCGCGGGCTATCCCGTGGAGGTCAATCGACACTACGCAATGACCCCATCGCCTATTCCGCGCTGGGATGTGCCACGTCTGAGCATGTCCCACAATCTCAACCTGTTCGGCGCCGGTCGCGAAAAGAAAATCTTTGCTGTCCCACCCTATACCGAGGTGACGCCGATCCAATTTTCAGACCAGCGTTTTTCTGTTGAATCCTTTCTGGACAGGAACGGAGAACGTATCGCTTGCGCCCGATGCGGTTCCACAGGGTCTTTTCTCGATGAAATCTACCTGTCAGACGGCGCGACGACATTCATGTGCAGTGACACCGAGTATTGCCGTAAAAATGCGGAGATCGTCTCCCCCGTTCCTTCTGGCGCAGTCGAGTTCCGTTCACCTATTCCGCTCTGAACCTCATTGAATAATGACCGTTTTTGAAACTCAAAATCTGACACGTTTCTATGGCGTCCGCTGTCCGCGTTGCCTCGAAAAAACCGGGGCGGCGGCGGGCACGAACATCTGTCCCGACTGCGGAACTGTGGTCGCGCTCAACAACGTGAATCTGCGCGTTCCGAAAGGCGAGATACTGGGCGTCATCGGAGAATCGGGTAGCGGAAAAACGACGCTGTTACGATACCTCTACGGGGTGGATTTCGGCGCTACCGGATCAGCGCTGTACCGCAATCCATCCGGCGAGATGATCGAACTGGGAGAGCTTGACCCAGCGCAACGTCGGCGACTGCGCGACAGAGAGTTCGGAATCGTTTTTCAAAATCCGCATCAGGGACTGAACTTTCGAATATCAGCGGGCGGGAATATCGCGGAACGCGTTCTGGTCAGCGGTGAGCGGAATTACGGAAACATCCGTGAACGGGCAACACTTCTTTTGGATCGCACCGGCGTCCCGACACGACGCATGGACGAATCTCCGGCAGGATTCTCCGGGGGGATGCAACAGCGCGTTCAGATCGCCCGCGCTCTTGCAACCGAACCCTGCGTCCTCTTTCTGGATGAAGTGACAACCAGCCTTGACCTGTCGGTACAGGCGAAAATTCTGGACTTGATTCTGGAGCTACATCAGCGAACGCGCCTGAGCATCCTGCTGGTGACGCATGATATCGGTGTCGCCCGTATGCTGGCGAGCCATTGTATCGTCATGCGTTACGGGCAGGTCGTCGAAACCGGCTTGATGGATCAGATTCTCGAAGACCCTCAGCACGCCTACACCCAGGAATTGATCGGGGCGTCGCTTTAGGCGCAACGCGGTTGGAAAGCGAAATACGTCTATGAGCGCCACTATTTTAGAGGTTCGGAATCTAAAAAAACGTTTCACTTTACATGAAACGCAAACCTCATTCGATGCCTTCGATAATGTCTCACTGACGGTTCGGGCAGGCTCTTTCACGGGATTGGTCGGGGCGTCCGGGGCGGGAAAGTCGTCGATATTGAAATGTATCTATCGTCGCTATCTGCCCAGCGGCGGTAATTGCTGGTTTCATACGACGGACGGTGAAATCGTTGACCTGGTGACGGCATCCGATCAACGAACACTGGAATTGCGCCGGAAGGAAATCCGGTTCGTCAGCCAGTTTCTGCACACGTTGCCCCGTCAATCGGCGCGTAAAGCGGTCGCCGAGCCGCTGATTCAATCAGAAATTACGCCGGAAGATGCCCTGAATCAGGCGACTGCAACACTGGAGCGTATCGGTCTGCCGCAACGACTCTGGGACCTGCCTCCAGCGACCTTTTCCGGCGGCGAACGACAACTGGTCAACATGGCGCGCGCCCTGATCGTTCGTCCCCGCCTGCTTTTACTGGATGAGCCGACAGCCAGTCTTGACCCTGCATCAACACGGAAAATGGTGGAAGAAATCGCACGACTCAAAGCGGAAGGGGTAGCCCTTTTAGGCGTTTTCCATGATCCAGAACTGATGGATGCGCTGGCGGAGGAAAAAATACACGTCGGGGGCGGCGTTACATGGGAGAAGGCATGATGCGAACGTATATCACCGGAGCGACTCTGGTCACGCCTCAGGAGACAATCCCGGATGGTTGCATCCTGATCGAAGACGGCAAGATTGCGGCAATCAACCCTTCCTCTGTCTCCCTGAATGGCGTCACCGAAGTTTCCGTCCACGGCGATTATCTCATGCCCGGTCTGATCGATCTGCATGGGGATGCTATCGAGCAGGAAATCTGCCCACGTCCGAGAGCCAATCTCCCGCTGGATTTCGCCATTGCGCAGGGGGATCGTAAGTGCGCCCTCGCTGGGATCACGACCATGTTCCATGCGATAGGTTTTCACGGGGATGATGATGAATACCGCAACACCAACCTGATGTTCGAACTGGCTCAGCGCATTCATGCCTATAACAATCATTCCCTGATCGATAACAAGGTTCACTGCCGATTCGAAATGACGGTTCCCTCGACTTTCCCCTATATACAAAACCTGACGGAAGAAGGCGTTTGCATTCTGATTTCCCTGAACGACCATACCCCCGGGCAGGGACAATATCAGGACACAACCGGCATTCGGGAATGGTTGAAGGAAAAGCGCGGCATGAGCGATGCGGAGGTGAATCGATACATCGAAGAGCGCATCGAGAAGGCGAAGGACGCGGAAATGCATGGCGCAAAAATGGCGGAGTATGCGCATTCCGTCGGTGTCCCACTGGCGAGCCATGATGACGAAGACGCCGCCAAAATTCAGCGTCGCCATTCACAGGGTGCGACCATCTCCGAGTTTCCGCTATCGTTCGAGGCGGCGCGCGCGGCGAAAGAGCGAGGGATGCACACGATTGTCGGCGCTCCCAACATATTACGCGGCGGCAGCACCGGAACCGGCGTCCGGGCGATGGACTTGATCGGAGCGGAATTGGGCGATTGCCTTTGTAGCGATTACGCGCCGAGCGCCTTGCTTCCGGCGGTATTTCGCGTCGCCCGCGAACACGGCTGGCAGATGCATCGCGCCGTAAACCTTGTCACAACAGCGCCTGCCGCCGCCGCCCGTCTGACCGACCGTGGCGCATTGCGCGAAGGTCTCCGCGCCGATTTGATTTCCGTCCGCGAACACGCAGGCGTCCCCATCGTTCGCACCCTCTGGCGCCAGGGTCACCTGGCATTACAGACGGGTTAGAGACTTATTCGATCCTCAGTCAACTTCTTAAAACAAGAAAAAGGCGGAATCCGCTTTATACGGATTCCGCCTTTTTCGATAGCAAGTTAGAATTAACTCGCAAATGGGTGCGGGGGCAAGACTCGAACTTGCGACCTTTGGGTTATGCTTACCACTATGGCTTTCGCCACCGGACTATCAGGCCCGTTTGTTGGTCTGGACTGTCTCTTCACCCTCGGCGACGTTTCCGTCCCGTTAGGGTGTCTGCCACTCAGTCTCTACACCTTCCTCAGTTTCTGAGGCTTGGCTCGGGATTACCCCGCTAAAGGCTTCCCCGAATTCGACAGATGTTCGCATACCGGTTTCCCGATATGCAGCCCTACGCTCAATCAATTGCCATGCGTCACGGTACGCAGCGGAACGTGGTTTCCTCTGACGCCTGTCTGTTTCCACCAGATGAATCTCACTGGCGAAACTGATGAACACCGCTACCGGAAAAATGTAAAACAATTCCCGGTCAGCAATATACGCGATTGCAAAGTCAAAATCCTGTTCTCTGTACGCCGAACGAAGCATTTGTCTTCGATTCGTTTTGGTTCTCCGATTGTCCACAACATAATTGCCGCGTACACCATCAAACCATGCATACTTGACCTGAATCTTAATTAGCGTCCCGTCCACATCAAAGACCAAATCGTAAGGGAGTCGGTCTCCAACTGGTTTCAAAACGCCCCAACCAAACTTCAATGCTTGAAGAATAGCTGCTTGCTCGGCTATATCGCCTTTTTGCTTTGTATCCAACAATTGACCTCGCGGTTGAGCCCAACGAGCTACCAACTGCTCCACCCCGCGTCAACACAATCAGCGTATCATGAGGCGAAAGAGTTGTCAAACCGGGAGAAAGAGAAGACTGTAGACATTTCTTAACATAGATTTAATCCTTTCTTAAAATCTATTTAATATAGCGGGGCTATCCTCTACTGTTGACTCAATTCGCAACAGATTCAAGGATGCATCACCGTATGCGTTACATCAGTATTTCCTTACCCGCTATCGTCGCTCTTGGGGGGGCGAGTGTCCTGCTGACACCGAATGCCGCTGTGGCGCAGGCGTCACAGGGCGTTTCGCTCAGCGCAGGAAAAGCGTCCCCCGGACTTGCGCCGCTTCCCCCCCTACCCGAAGGCGTTACGGAACTGAAATTCACCGAGTTCTTCAAGACGCCGGTCGGTCCGTATGGACTCGAACCCACCGACAAACTCAAAGCGCTTCAGGGGAAAAAAGTGCGCATCGCGGGTTATATGGCGATCCGCGAAAAAGAGGTTCCCGGTCGCTTCATCCTCGCGGGGGCGCCCGTCAATATCGAGGATGACGAAGCGGGTTTCGCCGATTTGCCCGCCACCCATGTCTGGGTCTTCCTGCCTTATGCCCCGGACCGGGCGGTTCCTCGTGTGCATCGTCCCCTCCTGCTTACGGGAACCCTCGAAATAGGGAACCGGGAAGAAAAAGGTGAGAATGCCATCTCCTTCGTGCGCCTGAGTTTAGACAAACCCGTCTCTGAAACCGCGAAAAAGACAACGAGTCTTCCGTCACAGAAAAAGCCCGCCCACAATGAAAAAACGAATAGCGCGGGCAAACCGAAGTAAGCGTAAGCAAGGAAGGTCTGCAAGCGGCCTGCTCATCTCTTATCACATTCTATTGATTGAAAGATTGAGGTAACGATCTATCATGCCTGACTTAACGTATCGTGCATTGCGTCTCGCAGCGCTCTGGGGAGCCGGCATCTTGCCCGCTCTTGCCGGAAGCTCCGTCCTGGCGGACCCCACCATCACGACACTGAACCCTCCCAGCCGCTTATTCGCCACCGGTTCTCAGAACGGACCGATTACGGCGCGATTTCTGCCCGATCAGCGGTTCGACTTTCAGGCGACCGTGCAGTTGGATGCCGGAACTACCCTGAACGGTTTTCAGTTCACGGTCGATGGCTCCCCCGTCTCGGTGACGCCGGGCGCTTCGCTGGCGACCTCGATTGGTAGCAACCGCTTCAGCATTACTGCTCGCGCCTATCGTAATACCACGCCCGGTGTGCACACGTTCGCCATTTCGGGAACTCAGAGCGATGGCAAGACGTTCTCGGCGACTGGTAACTTTGAGATTGTGTCGATTTCCCAGCAGGGACGCCGCGCCAAGAACGTCATCATTTTCCTCGGCGACGGCATGGGGATCGCCCACCGCACCGCCGCACGCCACGTCCTTTCCGGTCTGACGCAGGGCAAGACCAACACGCCGCTCACGATGGATACTTTCCCGATGACCGGCATCATCGAAACGTCCTCCCTGAACTCCATTGTCACCGACTCCGCGCCGGGTATGGCGTGTTACTCCACCGGTAACAAAGCGAACAACAATCAGGAAGGCGTCTTCCCGGACTCTCAGGGTCGAGGCAGTTCCGATCCGGACGGATCTAAAGACTTCGATGATCCTCGCGTGGAATATCTGGGCGAGTTTATGCACCGCAAATATGGCAAGTCCACGGGGATTGTCACCACAGCGGATGTCTTCGACGCTACCCCTGCCGCTTTCGCCATCCATACTCGTAACCGTGGCGCCGGAACGGGAATCATCGATCAGTTCCTTCTGGAAGCGGTTCCGAACGCTGACCTGCGCGTCCTGATGGGCGGCGGTCGCCGCTGGTTCCTGCCAGGCAACACTGGCGCGACGGGCAACCTTTCCGCCGGTTCCTCCCGAACGGCGGCGACGGACTATATCCTGCCGCAGGATATCGTGACCGGTTGGGGAGTCAATGCCGGAACCGTCAATCCGAACGATAACCTGATCAGCGCCTTCACGGCGGCGGGCTTCACGTACGCTTCCGACAAGAACAGCCTGGACGCCGCTGGAACTCCCAACCGGTTGCTCGGTCTTTTCGCGATGGGCAATATGAATATCGCCCTGGACAAAATCGCCAAACGGCGCAATGCGACGGTCGGTAACCTCGGTGGCAAAGACCCCAACACCGGCAACTTCGTGGTCGATGACTATGGCTTCCCGAACCAACCGATGCTGGACGAAATGACCACTAAAGCGCTGGATGTTCTCAAGAAGAACCCCAATGGCTTCTGCCTTCTGGTGGAAGGCGCTTCCATCGACAAGCAGGCGCACAACATGGACAGCGACCGATGGATTCTGGATGCTATCGAATTCGACCGTTCTATCGCTGTCGCCAAAGCGTTCGCAGATCAAAATCCGGACACGCTCATCGTTGTTACCGCCGACCATGAATGCGGTGGCGTCAACCTGATCGGCGCTTCCACCGTTACCAATGTGGAATTGCAACGACGAGCGGGATTGGGTGGCGGGGCGAACGCTTTGCGCGACACGTCCCCGGTCACGGGCGTTCCGCTGGTAGGAACGTACGATCTGGCAGGCTTTCCGCGCTATGTCATCAACTCCGATGGCTACCCGACAACCACCGATCCGGATCGAAAACTGTTGATCGGATACGCCAGCAACGCGGACCGCAACGAAGACTGGTTGACCAACCCCCTGCCGCTCCGCGATAGCCAGAGCCTGCTGAACTACGGCAGCAAGCTTCCCAACTATCCGGCGGGTCCGCTGAACCGCGATACGGCGGGAGCCTTCCAGATTACCGGTCAGGTTCCGGGAGAAACCGCTGTCCATACGGCTTCCGATATTGTTCTGTCCGCTTACGGCCGAGGATCTATCCTCTTCAGCGGCGTCATGGACAATACCGAAGTCTTCTTCCGTGCAGCTCAGGCGCTGGTTGGCGGAAGCAAATAATTGAATTAGTAAGAGGAAAGTGACATGATGGCGAAAAACGCCCTTCGCTCCGCCTTCGCCGCCCTGTGCGCTGTCGCCCTTCTCGGGGCGACAGCGACGGGAGCGAAAGCGGATGACATTATCAACTACAACTTCGACTTCGATAACGTCGCCGCCGGGACTCTGGTAAGCGCGTTACTGCCGGCGACGATTTCTATCAATCCTGCGGTGCAGGATTTCGCCTACGATGAGAACTTCCTTCCCATCCCCGGCACGTTTCGGTGGCGAATCGATCCCAATTCTCCGGCAGTCCCAATTGTGACGACGGAAGCAGGGCAACCCTCGGCGCCCTCCGGTCTGAATATGATGGGCGACCGTCTGTCCCCCATTTTGATCAGCCTGAATGCGCCGTTGAACTATTTCAATGCCGTCACTTTTACGCTCGATAACGACACCTTCGGTGATACAGCTATCGATGCCCTGCTTCTGGATGCCAACGGCGTAACGGTAGCTTCCGTCGCCACGAACCAGACGCAACCGGGAGGAACTTATACACTGACCTCCGCCAATAAGGCGGCGCAGTATGTTTTGCTTCCGGCAGGCGCAAACTACGACAACCTTGCCATTACCGCATCTACCGCGCCGGAACCGGGAACACTGATTCTGGCGGGAGTCGGACTGCTAACCGGTGGTATCGTCCTCCGGAAACGCCGTATCTGATGCTTCGACCGCGAGATGAAAGGTCGGTTCGTATCCTTTCCGGCGATTGACCTTCTCATAGAAAGCTCCCTGACCAGTTAGCCATGGGATAGGGAGCTTTTCTGTCTCTCTGCGCCTGACGGGTACAGTTACTCCCGCTTTTACTCGGTCGCCCAACGGAATTTTTTCGCCGTCTCGGCGGCAGATAGCGTGACGCCATGGGCGCCGAGATGCAGACGAATCCGTTCTCGGGCATCGGCAACGTTAATTTTCGCGGCGGTATCGAATGCCTCTGGGAAGAAAGTATCCGCCTTCCCCCAGAGGTATCCATATGTCCCACGTGTGCGTCCGGTCAAACCATGCTTTGTGATGAGAAAGCATCGTTCCAGAGCGATAAGATGCATCTGATGACTGCCACGTCGCCACGGCATACGGCTTGCGGGGGTCGGGCCATTACGTTCGATATGTTCGTAGATTTCGAAAGCCATCTGTGACAGACGCCCCTTTTCGTACAGGGTATACGGGTCGTTATCTCCCTGAGCCGCAATAAAAACCGGTAACCACGCCATCGAAACGAAGGTCGGCGTTTCCGAATCCAGCAACTTCCCGTAGTACAGACGCTTTTCGATATGCAAATCGTCCTTCCAGAACCAGGTTTGTAGCGTCAGCATATGCCCGTCCCAGGGTGTCGCCTCTTCCAGCGAAGGAAAAGAAGGCGTCTTCGCCATTTTGCGCCACGAGCAGATTCCCACACGATCGACGTAGGCGATGCATTCCTGAGGAGTGGTAATAAGATCGGACATGAGTTATTTCAGTAGACTCGAAGATGTGTATCAGCGCTCGCAGGCGGAATGGCGTTGCGTTCGACGCTTCAGCGATTATTTTATCCTCCTATTTGGGTCGATGGAAAGTGACGCCGTCTTGACAAGCGCCTCGGCGTTTGGTAAGGTTCATCTTCGGTATTCTGCAAGAGCGTCCTCCGGGATCGCTCCCGGTAACATACAGCGAGGTCAGGCACGGTGATGGACACGACACAGGCGTTAATTGAACTGGGCGTCACGGAGGAAACGTTCGGGGCGTTATTCCCCTCGGAGGACAGGCATCTTCTGGATGAGGCGGGCTATGTCTCGTTTCCGAACGCCCTTACAGCGGAACAATACACCCGGGCGGCATCGGAATTTGACCGCCTCAGTGAGCAGGAAGGCGCGGAAGGCGGGCGTGAAGTCCATACCGAAGTGGGAGCCCGACGTGTCTCCAACATTTTCAATAAGACGGATGTTTTCGATTTCTTACTGATATACCCTCCCCTGCTGGTAGCGGCGCAGTATTTGCTCGGAGAGTTTAAATTGCATGGGGCAAATCTGCGCGAACCCCTTCCCGGCTTTGGCGAACAAGACCTTCATGTGGATGTGGGTCGCCGCTTTGTGGGCGATTGGGGCGTCCTGAACGCCCTGATCTGCTTCGATGACATGAACCCGGATAACGGCGGTACGCGCATTATTCCCGGTTCGCATCGATGGAACGTCACCCCCGGTGACAACCCCTCAGCGAAGATGTCGCAGGAAGATGTGGTGTTGATCCCTGCTGATCGGCGTGCGCCCTACCCCGGCGAACTTTATGTCACGGCTACCGCCGGTTCCATTATCGCAATCAACAGTTCCCTCTGGCATAGCGGTACACGCAATGCCAGCGGAAAGCGACGGCGCCAGTTACATCTTTCTTTCACGCGCCGTGACCTGCCCCAACAGTTCGATCAACGCGCCCATTGTACGCCGGAGTTATATGCGCGCCTCCATCCCGCCGTTCGCTGGATTCTGGATATCGCCTGAGCAAGAGACGGAGTTTCCACCGTTGCGATGGAATTATTCCCGTCGTTCATCCCATCTATTAGATCAAACATAAAACAACATAACGAGGTGATATTGAACCTCATTTTATCTGTGACAGAGTGTCCGCAACAGATCATTCGTACACCTGAAGTTACATATCCCCCATCAGTCAACCATACGACAAAAAGTCTAAAAACGCTTTGTCAATCCCTTTACAAACGATGCAAACCCTGATATCATCGAGTTGTTCACGTGTGCATATGACATCTCACGAGACAGCGCAAAGACAGCGTATTATGGCGACGATATTAGAAATAGCCCGACGTCTAAATATTTCCCACTCCACGGTTTCCCGTGTCCTGAGTGGTCAGTCCACCACGCCTATTTCGGAAGAAACTCGCCGACGGGTGCTACATGCGGCGCAGGAAATGGGGTATTCGCCCAATCTGGCGGCGCGAAGCATGCGGGATTCCCGGAGTAATCTTGTCGCGCTTTTCGCCTCTCCTCTCGCCGGTATCTGGAGCGGCATTTCGCCCGATATTGTCCGAAAGGCAGTTCCAGTATTACAGGAGCACGGTCTCGATGCGTTCTTTGCGTTTTCCGTCGAGAGAAATATCGATGAAATCCCGCCTCTACCGGCATGGAAATACGATGCTTCCTTGATTTTACAACACCCGACCCGCGAGACGATCGACCGCGTCAAAGTTTCCCGAAAGCCATGCATTGCCATTAATGAACTGATTCCAGGGTTTTCATGTGTGCTTTCGGACGAAGCGGAAGGAGTCCGGCAAGCGGTCGCCCATCTCGTTGCGCTCGGACATCGGCGTATCGCTTACGCGAACGCTACCGGGAATATGCACTTGCCGCACTACAGCATCGAGGAGCGGCATTCGGCATACCTGAATGTTATGCAGGATTTCGGCCTGGCGCCCCTGCCGGGACATGATATTCGTCCGCATGACGGAGATCGCGTAGAATTCGTTCGTCAGGTCTATCTATCGGAACGCGCTACCGCGATTCTGTCCTACGACCATGTTATCGCGATGGACCTGTTTTCGGCGGCATCGGAGCTGCGTTATCGCATCCCGACCGACTTGAGCCTTATCAGTTTTAATGACGCCTTTCCGCTGGAACGGTTGAATCCGCCGATTTCTATCATCAACTTAAAAGGAAATGAAATGGGCATATCGGCGGCGAACGCCCTGATTGATCAAATTAAGGCGGGAAAACCCGCTCCACCCAGTATTACCCGAATTAAGCCAGAATTCCGGGAGAGGAGATCGACTTCTTCCCCTCGGAATCAGGCTTAACCCTTTTCGTCTGTCGCCGCGACACGATGGTCGAGAAATAATTATTTTGTCGCAGCAGGCATAGAATCCCTGCAATTTAGAAGGAGCATTGTAATGCTGAAAAGCAGTAGTTGCCGTTCGAATCGAGTAGCGTTTACGTTAATCGAACTGCTCGTTGTCATCGCTATCATCGCCATTCTTGCCGCCATCCTTTTTCCGGTTTTCGCTCAGGCTCGTGAGAAAGCAAGACAAACATCCTGTCTTTCTAACATGAAGCAGATTGCGCTCGCAACCATGATGTATGCTCAGGACTACGATGAGACTTATCCGCGCAACTGGCTAAAGGGCGATACGACTCGACCAGATTGGGCGCAGTTGACCTGGCGCGAACTCATTTCGCCGTATGTCAAGAACGGTACGAAAAATCCGGGCTATCTTAGCGCGGGTCAGGTTGCAGCGGTCGAAGGGATTTTCACCTGCCCCTCCGCCCCTGTCGGTCGGTACACCTATCACGCTCACCGGGTCGTTTTTGGCGGCTATGACTGGCGTGGCGATGGCAATATCCTGATGCCTTCGCACACGATGGCGGAATTGCAGAAACCGGCGGATATGCTGGTTGTTACGGAAGTAGGAATCAACCCTGATTGGGGCGCGACCGGGCAATCTATGGAAACCGCCTGGTGGTGGCATGGCGGTGCACAGTGGCCTCCCGTTTTCACGGGAGCGAACTCCGGCGCCAAGTTCGACAAGGATAATAATGCCTTCCCTAACTGGCAGATGCCCCGATATCGCCACAGCGAAAACATCAATTCCGCCTTTGCAGACGGTCATGCAAAATCGTTCAAGAAGGGTCAATTGAACTGGTGTAAGAATTTGGCGCAACCAGGTCTTTCCTCGGACGATGCTAAGAATCCAGGCGGCGAGGACTGGATTTTCGGAGCAGGTCAACCCTGCGCCGGACTTGGAAATTAGGATGACGATGCGGATTAATGGCTCGAATGCGCCTGTAAGATCGGCGATGTTGATTCTCGGAATCACCTGCCTCCTGTGCGCTTTTCTGTCCGGTTGCACAGGTCAGTCGCCTGCGGAAGTCGCGACGTCCCCGACGCCCGCCGCTTCAGCTAAGAACATGCCTCCTGAAGCGGCTGCTATGGCAAACGCGGCACAGGAGCAGGGCGCTAAACAGCAAAAAATGATGGATGAAATGAATAAGGCGCGTAAAGCGGCGGAAGGTAAGCAACCGTAAGCCGACGCCGACCGCAGGGAGATCTGGAAGCGGCTCACTATTAAGTGAGCCGCTTTCCGCTTTAACTGTTTCTTGCCGGATGATAGCGATGTGTGTTATCGTTGCATGACGCTGTTGTCGGAAGCTCTGCGTTTCCGTACGCACTACCCTATGACAGCGCCGGATTTGATCCCGCCAGAAACGTAAAAGAAAGCGATTCTAGCTCTATGGAAGTCAATGCTGATCATAAGACCATCTCAGATATTCAAGCAGTCGCCGATTCGGGGCCGTTTCTGCCGGAGTGGGAGTCTCTGAAAGGATTCCGGGTTCCGGCGTGGTACGAGGACGGGAAATTCGGGATTTTTATCCACTGGGGTGTCTACGCCGTTCCCGCGTTCGCCAATGAGTGGTATCCGCGCAATATGTACGATCCCGCCAGCAATGAGTTCAAGCATCATGTCGCCACGTATGGCACGCATACGGAATTCGGCTACAAAGACTTTATTCCGATGTTCAAGGCGGAGCGGTATGATCCTGCGGAATGGGCGGCTCTTTTCAAAGCGGCGGGAGCGCAATTCGTCGTGCCGGTTGCCGAACATCATGATGGTTTCGCCATGTATGACTCCGCGTTTTCGGAATGGTGCGCCGCAAAGATGGGGCCGCGCCGTGACTTGATCGGCGACCTGGCGAATGCCACACGCGATGCGGGAATGGTGTTTGGGGCGTCCAGTCACCGTGCGGAGCGCTGGTGGTTCATGGATAAAGGACGTACTTTTCCTTCCGATGTACAGGACCCGGCGTTCGAATCCTTCTACGGCCCGGCGCAACCCGGTCCGGAAGATTTGGGTTCCACAACTCAGGCGCCACCGAGCGAAGAATACCTGCAAGACTGGCTCCAGC
The DNA here is from genome assembly GCA_903910385.1 of uncultured Armatimonadota bacterium. Lineage (GTDB taxonomy): Bacteria > Armatimonadota > Armatimonadia > Armatimonadales > Armatimonadaceae > CAIVZM01. The sequence continues at coordinate 12,984 of CAIVZM010000078.1, read as the reverse complement.
GCACTTGCGAGATCGTCGATAAATACCAACCACAGTTACTCTGGTTCGACTGGTGGATCCAGCAGGAGAAATTCGAGCCATACCTGCGTCTGTTCGCCGCATATTACTATAATCGCGGAGCGCAATGGGGAAAGCAGGTCGCAATCAATTTCAAGCATCACGCTTTTCCAGAGGGAACAGCAGTATTCGATGTAGAACGCGGGCAACTTGCCGGGATTCGCGCCGAATTCTGGCAGACCGATACGTCGGTGGCGAAAAATTCGTGGTGTTACACACAAGGCAACGAGTACAAGGCGGTCACTTCGCTGGTGCAAGACCTAGTCGATATCGTCAGTAAAAATGGCGCTCTCCTCCTGAATGTCGGGCCGCGAGCCGATGGAACGATCCCAGACGAAGATCAGAGCATCCTGCACGAGATCGGCAAGTGGCTTGCGGTGAATGGCGAAGCGATCTACGGGACACGCCCCTGGAAAATCTTCGGCGAAGGGCCGACGGAAATTCCGGAAGGACAGTTTACCGACACGAACCGGGCCGCCTTTACCGGACAGGATATCCGCTTCACCGTGAAAGGAAACGCTTTATACGCGACATTACTGGCATGGCCCGGTGAAACCGCAACGATCCGATCTCTGGGAACGGCGTCCGGATTGTATGAAGGCGACATTCACTCCATCACTCTTCTGGGTCATGATGCTCCCCTTGCCTTTTCGCGCACAGCGGACGCTCTCACCGTTTCATTGCCTTCAAATCCTGTGGGCGAACACGCCTTCGTACTAAAAATCCATTGACGGAGTAATCACCATGAAAGTCGCTGCAATCACCGGGTTGCAACAGGGAACGCTGATCGAAAAATCAGACCCGACGCCGGGAAATGATATCGTCCTCGTGAAGACGCGGGTCGCCCCGATGTGTACGGAGTACCACGGGTTTCGCGACGGGCATCCGTCTGATTGCCTGGGACATGAAGCGGTGGGCGAGGTTGTGGCGGTACAGAAATCCAGTCGTGTCAAAATCGGCGACCGGGTGATTGTCCAACCGCAAAACGCCTGCGGCAAGTGCTATCTCTGCCAATCTGGCGATCATATCCACTGCCAGAACCAGCGCAATGTCCTTCAGGAAACCGGGAGCGAAGCGGGGACGGCGACGATGGCGCAATACCTTCTCAAACCCGATTACCTCTTAACGCCCATTCCCGATGATATCAGCGACGAACATGCAGCGATGGCATGTTGCGGGTTGGGGCCAACCTTTGGCGCGATGGAGCTCCTGAACGTAGACTCTTTTGATACCGTCCTGATCACCGGAATGGGGCCGGTCGGTCTGGGCGGCGTCGTGAACGCACGGTATCGCGGCGCACGAGTGATCGGGGTCGAAACGCATCCCTGCCGGGCGAATCTGGCGAAGGAACTGGGCGCCGAAGCGGTGATTGACCCACATGACCCCGATGCGGCGGAGCAAGTTCGTGCGCTGACCGGCGGCAATGGCGCAGATAAGGGTATCGAGACCAGCGGTACAGCGGTGGCGAAGACCTTTTTGATGGATGCCGTCCGGCGCAAAGGCAGTATGGCGTTTGTCGGTTGGGGCGGGCAGGTCGAAGCGAATACGATTATCACCAAGGGTTTGACGATTCACGGAGCATGGCACTACAACATCCATATCGTCCCCCGATTGTTGCAGGTCATCGGCGCCAGTGGCGCGGCGATCGATCGACTCATCACGCACCGTTTGCCCATGGATCAGGTTCAGCAAGCGTGGGAAATTCAATTACGTGGCGAATGCGGAAAAATCGTTCTGTATCCCTGGAGATGATGTAGCCTGATGGAAAGACAATATAGGGCAGCCCTGATTGGATGCGGAGGACGCGCCCCGGCGCATATCGAAGCGTATCAGCTTCTGGAAAATGCGGAGGTGGTCGCCTGTTGCGCCCCTACCCCGACACGGCGAGACCCGCTTGCCGAACGTTACCGCCTTCGGGCATATGACAGCGCCGAAACGATGATTCGGGAAGAATCGCCCGACCTCGTACATATAGTGACGTGGCCCGATACTCGTATCGACTTGATGCAACTGGTTTCTTCAATGGGCGTTCCGCTCTGCACCGTGGAAAAACCAGTCGCTTCCGGAGTTTCGGATTGGCGAATTCTGCAGGAGTTGGCGACGACTTCAGCGACCAAATTCGCTATCTGCCATCAATTTCGCTGGCAACCCGATGTCATGCGTTGTCAGGAAGCGTTGCAAAGCGGCGCTCTCGGCAAGCCGCTCTTTCTCGACATCTCCGCCGGAATGAATATCGCCGGTCAGGGGACGCATACTCTGAACTACGGACGATCTCTGGTCGGTGATGCCTGCGTGACCGATGTATTCGCCAGCGCGAAGGGTTGGGACGATGTAGACCCCGGTCATCCAGCGCCCGCCGCCACTGAGGCGTTTCTGACCTTTGAGAACGGCGTCCGGGCGCTCTGGACTTCCGGCGATATCTCTCCGCGTTGTGGCGATCCCTCCACGACATGGCAACATGTGCGCATGGCGGTTTATACGGAGTACGGCAGGACGCTGTATGAAGAGTTCGGCAAGTGGGAAATCGTCACTCCTGCTGGCATCGAGCATGGAGATTATGGCGGATGGGACGGATGGCGAAAGAACAATAAGCAAGCGCAGGCGAACTTCCATCAGGCGATGATCGATTGGCTAAGCGATGACACCAAGCGGCCGGGAACCCATCTGGCGGCATCTCTCCATGAATGGGAGGTTGTCCTTGCGCTTTATCAGAGCGCTCTGGAGCGTCGCCCCGTTTCCCTTTCCGGGTTTGCGCCTCCGGCGGATTTAGTTTCTCGCCTAAAGGCAAACTTATCAAAGCAGGTTTAACCGGATGATCCCATCAAATATAGGAGCAGGGCGAACGGAGAAACCGTTCGCCCTGCTGATCGCTTATGGCTCCAGCAATCCTTTCAGAATGGATTCGATGGCGTCATTTCCCATACCGTGACCGTTTTGAAGTGCATCGATCCTCCCTCAGTGAAAAGAAAGATATTTCCGCTGTCTGGTCGCGTCGGGTAAACGCGACGACAGATCGCCTGCCGATCATTGACATAGATTTCCACGACCGATTTATCGATAAAAACGCGCAGGTTCAGAGTTTCGCCGGGTATCAAGACGAAAGGGGCGCGTTCGATGATGATGCGTCCTTCCTTACCGCTTTGGGTAGCATCGAAGACCAGTTCCGAAGTTTGCGTATCGTAATAGAGAAGAGTTTCCTCTTCACTGTCAGGAGACACACAAACTCTCAAGCCGATACGGATGGCATCCCCCGGTTCCGCTTCCAGCATCACTTCACAGGAATCTCCGGTGATACCGTCCAGAAGTTTTCGCTCACCGGCGTTCAGAGTCACATCAGACCAGGATTTTTCGTGACAGCGCAAGTTTTCCAGTTCCGGCGCGGGGCGCATCCGTAATCCGCCATCGTTCCCCAGCCAGAGAACGCGCGGCAAGCCATAGACGCCCGACCATCCGAACGGTTTTTCGTCATTGCGGTTATCGGTCAACCATGCCCACATGATTTGTCGTCCACAGTCATCTATCAGCGCTTCCGGCGCGAAGAACGTATTGTCTATCCATGTCATGCGACCGTGGCTATCAGGGAAGAAACGATCCTCCCGATAGTCGCCAATATAATACTGGCAGCCCTTATTGTGGCTGATGAAAAGTAACAGATGCTTCCCGGACGGCGGGCCGCCATCTGGAGAGGATGGCAAAGGCAGGAAACTCGGACACATATTGTCCTCACTACGATCCGTCCATTCGGAGTTACGCTCGTAAAATTCGTGCAGATATTCCCACGATTTTAAATCATCGGAGACGAACAGATAGAGGTGGTCGCCCTGCATCTCAGCAGGGGCTTCCGGAGCGCGTCCGAATTTCTCCAGAGCCAGCAGGTTCCCCGTCAGCATATAATAACGACCGTCTTTCTTCCAGATATTGGAAGGATCCGCCGAACCATAGATGATGGGAGTGCCATTCACATCCGTTGTTTCGGTCAATCCCCATGATTTCGAAGCTATGACGGGGTTATCGGGAAGTTTTGTCCATGTATCGAAGCGCGGCCCAACGCTTTTCGCCATTCCAATCCCCCGCGCCGGATCGGGCGGCAACATCCAGTAGGAAAGGTATGCCGCGCCGTCGTCATCCAGAAACGCTCCACCGCTGAAACAGCCTTCGTCGCCGTCACCGGGACCGATGGCGTCAGGATGATGCCGCCAGTGAACGAGGTCACGGCTCGAAATATGCCCCCAGCAGAAACCCGACCCACTCCTGCTATACAGGTACATAAGATGGTATGTCCCCTCAGAGAAAAACGCGCCGTTCGGATCGCCAGGAATCGCGAGATCCTCCGGAGGACAAAAATGGTAGCCGGGACGGTAGGGGTCGGCAAGCAACTTTTCACGCAATCGTCGCGCCGCCTGCAAAACGTCATCGGTGATGGGTGTGGAAACTACTGGGTTCGTTCTTTCCATAGATTTACCTCAAGACAATGGCACCCCCAAGCCGAGGGGGAATTTGTTCGCCGTGAGCATCGCACACAGCATTTCCTGACGGGGCTAATCTCTCCTCTCACAAATAGGAGAAAGCAACAAAGAAAGCTGGAACGCTTGCTTCCACCATGTGTTATTGTAACGGAATGTCGTTAGTGTATTGCTAAGAGCGCTACTCTTGTTAATCTAATGCCTTTCCCAACCACCGGATAGAAACAGGATACCGGGCGGTTAACTCTCCGGTTAGAAAGCGTGATTTCATGCCTAATCTTTCGCTAGACCAATATGATATGGTCTACAATGCGCTGTCGTTCACCATTGCTGCTATGGGCGCGGCGTTCGTCTTTTTCTTGCTAGCGCGCAATACTGTCGCTTACAAATACCAGCGCGTCACTATGATTGCGGCGGTTATTGTCGGTATCGCCGCCTACCACTACGTTCGAATGTTCGCCAGTTGGAACGCTGCCTTTAATCATACGGGGGCAACCTACACTCCGACTAATGAACGCTTTAATGAAGCGTATCGCTATGCTGACTGGCTTCTGACAGTCCCTCTACTACTCGCCGAACTGATAGCCGTTCTCAACCTGACGGCGAAGCAACGTAGCGGATTAACGACGCGCCTGGTAATTGCCGCCATCCTGATGATTGTTCTGGGCTACCCCGGAGAAGTTACGGCAGATACAACTACCCGCTTTGTATGGGGCATTCTGAGCACCATTCCCTTCGTATACATTCTCTACGTTCTCTGGGGCGAACTCGGAACTGTAATGGCAAATGAGACCCCGGAAGTCCGTGACCTCCTGAGCAATTTGCGATGGTTGTTACTGGCAAGCTGGGGAGTCTATCCCATCGCCTACCTTCTCCCATTTCTCCATCTGGACGCCGCGACTGCACTGGTGGGTCGTCAGGTCGGATATTCGATTGCCGACGTAGTCGCCAAACCAATATATGGCTTGATGATTTATGCGATTATACGCATTAAGACGCAACAGGACAAGGTGGAAGCCCCGGTGGGCGCTCTTGCAGTAGAGCATTAACCCTTCTTGTAACTTAGTTAAAGCCTCCTGTACGTTGAGTAATCTCAAGAACAGGGGGCTTTAACTTCCTCTGCAAGGGGATTTAACTATGAATGCCCCGACACCTGAAGTGCAGACGCCAGAATTGACGGAGGCAGTGAAGAATCTCAGATTCTGGGTGACGATCCCTGCGTGGGCATCGCTAGCGACGGCGCTCATTTTGTCTCTCGTTCTGCCGCCCGACCTGCTTCGGCGCATCAGTCTGTTGCCGTTTCTGGTCAGTTTGCTGTTTCTGGGTTTGCCGCATGGCGCGTGGGATCATCGGGTCATGTCCGCCGCAGAACGTGCGCCTTTGCGTCTTACGTTTGTAGCGGCGTTTTGCGTTATCTACCTGGCGCTTGTTGCGGCATATGGCGCGCTCTGGCCCCTCGCGCCGACCGTCGCTTATCTGTTGTTTATCGCTATGTCCTGGCTCCACTGGGGTCAGGGGGATGCCGCCTATTTGCGAATTTGGGGTCACGCTCGGACGGGACGCATGGCATCGCTTCTTGTCTGGCTGGTAAGGGGTGGAGCGCCAATCGCGTTGCCAATTCTGACGCATCCGCAAGCGTTCGCCCAAGCAGCGGCGGATATTACCAGTCGATTCCGCGACAGTAGCAACCTGACGCCTGTGGGACCGGAACTCTGGAAACAGTGGTTGCCGCCTTTGACATGCCGTGTAGGTTTGTTCGTTCTGGGAGCGCTCGTCGTTCTCTACATGATACGTTCTTTTCAGAGTAACGGCGGTTGGGAAAGTGCAATGCGGCACAAGGGCAAGTTTCGAGAGGACGCCGGTGAGGTAGGGCTGCTCTACACCGTCTTCGCTTTCGCTGACCCAATTTTCGCTATAGGGATTTACTTCTGTCTATGGCATGGTCTGCGCCACATCGCCCGATTGTTGCTGTTGGACGATAATTTACGTAGCCTGTGCTCCGGTGGCTATGTAGGCGCGGCAGCATTGCGATTCGGACAGCAAACATTGCTTATTATGGGGGCATCGCTGTCGCTGCTAGGGGGAGTCTACCTGTACTGGGCGCCTACTGTGCAGAGTGTCGGAGGGTTCGTATCTCTCTATCTTGCCTTGATTGCGGCGTTGACCTTTCCACATTTCGTGCTGACGATATGGTTGGACGCCCGACGCCCTGACGGGTAAATCGAGCGCCGAAAAATCTCCACAGGAAGTCATCACGGACCGCTCACATGAACCGGGAAAAATGACAGTCATCCCACCAACTCATGGATAACGTTGCCGTGGACATCAGTAAGGCGCATATCGCGACCTCCGAAACGAACGGTGAGGCGCTTATGGTCGACGCCGAGGAGGTGTAGCATAGTGGCGTGGAGGTCGTACATCTCCATTTTGCCCTCGACGGCGTAATAGCCGAACTCGTCGGTCGCGCCGTAGACGCTCCCGGCTTTGACGCCACCGCCCGCCATCCACATCGTAAATCCGAACGGGTTATGATCGCGACCGTCCGTGCCCTGCGCCATCGGAGTGCGCCCGAACTCACCGCCCCACAGGACAAGGGTAGAATCCAGCAGTCCGCGTGATTTCAAGTCCTTAAGCAGCCCAGCGATAGGCTTGTCGACGGCGCGAGCGTTATTCTCATGACCAACTTTCAGGTTGCCATGCTGATCCCAGCGGTCGCCACCGGTCGGGGGGCAGGTAAGTTCGATAAAGCGGACACCTCGTTCTACCAATCGTCGCGCCAGCAGACATTGCGTCCCATAGTTGCGCGTCGGGGCGTAGTCGCTGTCCAACCCGTAGAGACGCTTCGTCGCCTCGGATTCTTTTGAAATATCGGTCAGTTCCGGGACGGTGCGTTGCATGCGGAACGCCAGTTCATGGTTTGCAATCGCGGATTCGACCGCAGGAGTCGCGCCGACACGACCCATTAGACTGCGGTCTAACTGACGCACGAGGGCTAATTGCCGTTGCTGTTCCGCTTCGGTCGGTTCACGACGTTCGAGATTGGGAATCGGCTTCGCCCCCTGTCGAAAGACTGATCCCTGATAATCCGGGGGCAAGAAACCGCTTCCGAAGCAATCCGCCCCGCCGGGAGGAATCAATCCGCCACTAAGAACGACAAAACCGGGCAGATCCTGACTTTCACTGCCAAGTCCATACGTTGTCCAGGCTCCCATGGAAGGGCGTCCCTGTTGACCGCTTCCAGTATGCAGGAAGTAGTTGGCGTTCGTATGCTCCGAAAAATTGCTGGTCATTGAACGGATCACGCACAGATCGTCGGCGCAGGTAGCGACTTCGGGGAACAATGAACTGACTGGCAGACCGCTCTGCCCGTATTGCTTGAATTCCCAGGGGCTCTTGAGAATAGTCCCGTTGCTATTGAACTGAGTGGCAGGAACCGGAAAAGGAAGCGGTTTTCCGTTGTCTCGATCCAGTCGGGTCTTGGGATCGAATGTGTCCATCTGTGATGGGCCACCATCCATGTACAGAAAAATTACCGCTTTAGCGCGGGCGGGATGGTGAAGACCGCTCAGTCCGTGGATAACCTTACGCCCCTCTGCCCCGCTATCGCTCGCCTGAGATTCCCCGGCAAGCAAGCTGAGCATGGCAAGCCCGCCAAAGCCATTCGCACAGGACGCCAGCATTTCGCGCCGCGTCAGAGGACGCCGAACGCGCCCACACGGAGGACCTTCAATATGCATAGTGAATTATACCCCTACTACAACTGCCCGGTTGAGAAATCGCTTTAAGAAATCGCTTCACGGATCCTTACGAAACATCCGGCATAGATCAAAAGACGTAGATAAACTCTTTCGCGTTGTACAAAGCATGGCAGATTTCCGTCCATGTCGTTCGGTCATTTTTGCCATTCAAGTATGCCTGAATCGCATCTCGCTCAGCAATAGAGGGCGGACGGGCGAAAGCGGTCTCGTACAGAAATCGTATCTTTGTTTCGATGGACGCATCTTTTTGCGTTTTCAACATACGATCCGCCCAGACTTCCGATTGTTGCCAGACAAAATCACTGTTCATTAGAGTCAATGATTGCGCCGGAACATTGGAGACGGTACGACGCCCGATGGTGGTAAACGGTGTCGGGAAGTCGAATGCCATCAAAAACAGCGACGGGAAATTGCGACGAACCTCTTGATAAATGGTGCGGCGACCATCACCATCGAGTGAACCCGTCGGGGGGTAACCGCGCCCATCCTGCCCCATCAGGTAAGGGTGTACGCTCGGCCCATAAAGAGTAGAGTCCAGTCGTCCGGAAACCGCCAGAAGACCATCGCGCACCTGTTCAGCTTCCAGGCGTCGCACGGGCATCCGATGAAGATAGATATTTCGAGGGTCTTTCTTTTCGGCAGCGACATCCGTTGCCGCGCTTTTCATTCGGTATGCGTTGGAAAGGACTATCAGGCGGTTCATTTTCTTGAGGCTCCAGCCCTGTCCAACAAACTCGCTTGCCAGCCAGTCCAGCAGTTCCGGGTGGCTAGGTTTCTCGCCCATATGCCCGAAGTCATCGGTAGATGCGACGATACCCGTCCCAAAATGATGCTTCCAGAGACGATTGACCATGACGCGGGCGGTCAGGGGGTGGGTCGGTGAGGCGATGCGCTCCGCCAGTTCGCGTCTTCCACTTCCGGCGATGGCGGGCATTGGAGCGGCTTCCGTAAAGAGGGAGGCAAGCTGGAGTCGGGGCGCTACATCACCCGGCGTCTTATGACTGCCCCTGACAAAGATGCGTTCGTCGCGCCCGGTTCCATCACAGATCGCTAGCGCCCTTTCGGGAGCTGGGATCGAAGCCTCAATTTTTGCGATTCTCGCCGTTACCTCGGTCAAAGGCGATAAATTCAGCAGCCGCGCCTGCAGAAGTTCGTTCCACCATGTCAACCCGGTGACATCCATGCTGGTCGTTCTGTCTTGCGCCCATCGGTCGAGCGTCTCCGTCAGGATTTTACGAATATCGGATGGCGCACCCGGATGATCCAGTGGTCGCGCCGCCGGATTAGCGGTATCGGATAGCACGGCATCGGTCAGGGAAATCCATGTATTGCCTGGCTGGTAGGCTTCTTTAGGCAACACCGGATAATCCACAGTTCCGGGAATGGGGACAGAGCTATCGGCAAGTTCGATATACGCTTCATGTCCTTTCCAGGTCTTCAGGTCGATGGTGCGCCATTGGAGCGAAGGATTGTCCACCCCCTGCCCCAGTACGCCGTACAGCGGGTCACGAATCATCATGAAGTTATCGACAACAATCGAAATACGACCACCCTGACCCGCTAATCTCAGATGAAGAAAATCCTTATCTATCGTGAAGGTAGGAGAGCGCAAAACGCCCTGAAAGGCGCGGGACAGACGAGCGCTATTCGCCGCCGGCCGGGCAATCAGTGCAGGAAGCATCGACTCAGAAAGAATGAGGTCGCCCGGCGCGGACAACGAGGTAAAGGCGGGGCCGGACGGAACCCATTTTGTCAATGGTGCAATCGGAGTTCCATTCGCTTTACTGAGAGCGTCGTTCACCTTTGGATCCTGAAGGATTTTCAGAAGTTGAGTATCATCAAGACTCGCAAGGTTATCGCGCCAACGTGCGGCGAGAGCGACTCGGTCATAAGATCGTTTTTGCTCCGAGATCGCCTCCTTCGCTACTTTAAATACAGAGTCAGGAGTGGTAAATGCCTGCTGATACCGCGAACTTTTCAGAATGCCGTATAGGGCATAGTAGTCACGGGTAGGAATGGGATCGAACTTGTGGTCATGGCAGCGGGCGCAGGCAAGGGTCTGCGCGAGGAATGTCTTGCCGAGAACATCTATCTGGTTGTCAATTCGGTCGGATTGTTCTTGTCGAACATCCACGGGAGAGTGCTTGCCTTCTCCCAGAAAGAAGAATCCGGTCGCCAAGAGAGACTCATTGACGCCGCTTGTCGGGTCGCGGCGAGGAGAGGACATTAAATCGCCCGCCAGATGCTCCCTTATGAACTGGTCATAAGGCACATCAGCGTTGAAGGAACGAATGACATAATCCCGGTAATGGTGCGCGTTGAAGATGGAAAAATCGAACTCATGACCAAGGGATTCGGCATACCGTGTCAGGTCTAGCCAGTGTCGCGCCCACCGTTCGCCATAGTGGGGAGACGCCAGCAGACGATCCACGACTTTCTCATACGCGTTCGGCGATTTATCCGCGAGAAATGTATTGACCTCTTGTGGAGTCGGGGGCAGTCCTGTCAGGTCATAGGTGACGCGACGGATCAACGTATTCTTATCCGTCGGAGGAGCGACAGTAAGTCCATTCGCCTCGCGCTTCGCCTGCAGAAATGCATCAATCGGGTTAAAGATGACCTGCCGGTTCTTAACGACGGGCACAACAGGACGCAGGACGGGACGGTATGACCAGAATTGTCGGCGTTGCGCCAGCGGAAATCCCTTCGTGACGACAGTGGCTGACTTTTTGGCAGGTATCGGTGCGCCTCGTTGCACCCAGTCCGTCAGAATGGCAACCTGTTCAGGGGAAAGATGATTGGAAGGGGGCATGGCAGCGATGCCACGAGCGCGTCGAACCGCCTGAATCATCAAACTTTTATCCGGATCACCGGGAACGAGCGCTGATCCGTGCGCCCCTCTTTTGAATGCAGCGTCAATAGGATCGAATCGCAGTCCACCTTGCGGATGGTCTCCGCTATGGCAGGCGACACAGTTATCCACCAGCAAAGGGCGAACCTTTTTCTCAAACTGTTCGATATCGGCGGGCGTCGCTACGGGAGGCGTTTTGACGGCTTGCTGCCCGAACGCGCTCATAGCGCAGGGTATCGTTATGCAAAAAGCGACTATTAACACAGATTTCATGGCTTCACTTCTATTCGTCAATTCCTCTCGTGATTCCTGAAATCTTTAAATATTTTTAAGTCAGGATACAAAAGAGAAAAGAACGGTTATAAATAACCAAAAACACATTAAATTCCTTAAAATCTCATTAATCTAATTTCATGATTCTGTGTTACACTTTTTTAGTAGCGATCAGAATCTCGTGCAAATAAAGGTGACTCCCTGAATCCCGCTACAGAAGTCGCCGTATCTGATTGTTACCTGCCTAAAAAGAAAGGAAACGGCAATGGTGTTACGTTCTTTCGTTTCTGTCTTGGCTTTGTTTGCGTTCGTCCTTACGCTCGGTTCAGGAATCCCTGCCAGTGCGGCAGGAGGCTCAGGAACAGTGACCGGCAAGGTTGTGGACGCTACCGGCGCAGCGATCTCCAGTGCAGGAGTTTCCGCTGGCGGCAAGACGACTACCACGGACGCTACAGGTAAGTATACTCTCTCCGGCGTTCCCACCGGAACTCAATCGATAACAGCCACCGCCACATTTTTCACCTCTAAGTCGGTCACGGTGCAGGTATCTGCCAGCAAAACCGTCACAGCGCCGAACCTCGTTTTATCGCCGAACTATGGCAGTATCAGCGGAACGGTCAGTGATGTCGTTACATTGAAGCCGATCTCAAACGTCACCGTTAGCATCGCTGGTACGATGTTGCAAGCGACCACAGATATTAACGGTTTCTACCGTTTCGCGAAAGCCCCGGTGGCAAGCCTTACTGTTTCCGTTGTCGCCGCCGGCTATCAAAACGCCACTTCCGCGACCACCATCGCCAATGGCGCGACGGTTACCGTCAATTTCGCATTGATGGCGGTCGTGGTAGTCGGTCCCGGAAGCGTCATCGACTGGAATGGTTCCAGTACCTACTTACTGGGGGCGAACTACCCCTGGTACAACTATGCTACGGATTTCGGAACAGGCGGATGGGGAAAATACACCGACTGGACCAGTCTCAATAACGGCATGGCGACTCTGAACGGACAGGGAGTTCGTATCATCCGCTTCTGGGTATTCGGCGATGGTCGTTACTCCCCCGAATTCCGAAGCGATGGCACAATCTCCGGTCTGGACGCCAATGTCCTACCGGATATCGACCGCTTCTTGCAAATGGCGGGTGCCAACAAACTCTATATCCTGTTCACCCTGATCGATTTTGGGATGTGGAATAGTGGTTCCACCAATGGCACGGTCGTCATGGGCGGTCATAGCGCCATGGTCACTAATGCGACCGTGCAAACCTCCTATCTGGATAATGCGCTCAAACCGCTGGTTCAGCACATCGCTGCAAGCCCTTACCGGGCGCGTGTCCTCGGTTATGACATCGTCAACGAACCGGAAGGAAGTATGGCAGGGTACTGGGGGGGCGCCAATCTACAGGTCTCTCAGGTAAAGACATTCGTTCAGAATTGCGCTAACTAACGTGAGTTCGGGTTAAGGTTGGGTCAATGCTCCCACGTCTCGCAGGTGCAGCGACGGCTTCGTAGGCTGGTGGCAATACGCAATCAGTCCCGCCGCCAGATTCCACAGAAAACCGCACGGACCACGGTGACGACTATG
>CAIVZM010000077.1 GCA_903910385.1 uncultured Armatimonadota bacterium | reverse complement strand
CACGCGGTGGGCGACGGTCTTCACCGTCACGCGGTGGGCGACGGTCTTCACCGTCACGCGGTGGGCGACGGTCTTCACCGTCACGCGGTGGGCGAGGACCTCGTGGCGGCTTTCCATGCGGAGGACGTAAATGTTCCCCTCGGTGGAAGCCGGGAGGACGTGCGCTCATCATGAGCAACGCTATCGCGGCGATCAGTCCGCCGATCACCAGAGGAGCCCGTTTAGACGCTAACAGGACGCCCGCCACATGCAAGAAGCGGCGCAAACCCCATTTCAGACGAATGGCGGTAAGGCTCGGAATTTTACCCAGCCCATCATTGGAATCGCTCATTGTTCTTTCCCTCTTTCCATCATCCGCCTCCGGCGGCGACAATCTCAGTATCCGCGCCTATCATGAAAACTGCATGAAAAGATGGGAGAACCCAAAAAACCTTATTCCGGAAATGATGGAAGTCGGGAGTACCCCCGGCACAGGCAAAAGACTCTTTCTCATTGTCAGCAAATCAGCGATAATACTTCGGTGACGAACATTTCTCTACGGAATTTTTTACACCAGAGGGTATAATTAGACACTATGGGTATGCGACCAATGGGTGGAGGCGGGGGCGGCGAAAAAAGACCGTTGAATCCGCAAACGCGCAAGCGTGTAATGGCGTCCTTCAAACCTTATTCCGGCTATCTGGTTTTGATTTCGATTGCGGTGTTGATTTCGGCGGCAGTGGGATTGATGCCGCCGTATTTCCTGCGCGTCATTATCGATCAGGGGCTTCAGGCAAGCGATATCAAAGTGGTCTCCCGGTATTCCCTCTGGACTATACTGGCGACTTTAGGATCTACGGCGTTCAGCCTCGCCTATGGCTACCTCTCCGTTGTCGTCGGGCAGCGTATCATGCGGGATTTTCGCCTGCGGCTATTCGATCATTTGCAGGGGATGTCGCTCAAGTTCTTTACCAATGCCCGTACGGGCGAGATTCAATCTCGCCTGCTATCCGATGTTGCAGGGGTGCAGGGAGTGCTTTCCGATACCGCCGCTTCCATTCTCTCGAATGTGGCGACGGTACTATCGACTCTGGTAGCGATGTTACTTCTGGACTGGCGATTGACGTTACTTGCCATCAGTATGTTGCCGCTTTTCGCTTTTCTGGCAGCGAAGGTCGGCGCCTACGCCGGGGGGGTACGTAAGCGTGGCGCGGAGTTAAATGCGGATCTTTCCGCTACCATGCAGGAAACCCTGTCCGTTTCCGGCGCTCTTCTGACAAAAACGTCGGGGCGGCAGGGATTGACGCTGGCGCGATTCCAGAAACAAAATGATTCTCTGACGGGAGTCCAGGTTGAGTCCGCGATGATCGGGCGGTATTTCTTTAACCTGATCGGCCTGACATTTTCTCTGACGCCAGTGGCGGTCTATTGGCTAGCGGGATATCTGAAAATCGTTCAGAATGATCCGCATCTGACCATCGGCGTGATTGTCGCATTCACCGCACTGCAATCCCGATTATTCTTTCCGTTGACCAGTTTGCTGAACGTTCAGGTCGAGGTAATGTCCGCTCTTGGCCTGTTCGACCGGATTTTCGAATATCTGGACATGAAGCAGGATATCGTCGATGCGCCAAACGCGATTCGGATCAAGCCATCCGAAGTGCGTGGAGCGGTCAGCTTCGATCAAGTGTTCTTCAAATACGATGCTTCTCAGGAAGAGCCTACCCTCAAAAACCTCTCCTTCGCGGCTGAACCCGGTCAACTGATAGCGCTGGTCGGACCGAGCGGTTCCGGTAAAACGACAATGACCTATCTGATCCCCCGGTTATATGACTCGGAATCTGGTACGGTCTCGGTGGACGGGCGCGATGTCAGGCAGATCGCTCTGGAATCTCTGGCGCAGATGATCGGTGTTGTCACTCAGGAGACGTATCTAGTGAACGACACGATCAAGGCGAATTTACAGTTCGGACGCCCCGATGCTACCGATGCCGAAATGATCGAAGCCTGCAAGGCAGCCGCCATCCACGACCATATCGCCAGTCTGCCCGAAGGATACGAAACGGTGGTGGGCGAACGGGGATACAAACTCTCCGGAGGCGAAAAACAACGCATCGCTATTGCGCGAGCGATCCTGAAAAACCCTCCGATCCTGATTCTGGATGAAGCGACCTCCGCTCTGGACACCCGCTCCGAGCGCCTGATTCAGGATGCGTTGAACCGGCTCTCCAAAGGTAGGACGACTTTCGCTATCGCGCACCGACTCTCCACCATCTTGAATGCGGATCAGATACTGGTGCTACAGGATGGCGAAATCATCGAACGGGGTCGCCACGAGGAATTACTGGCGAAAAACGGCGTTTACACCCACCTCTACGAAGCGCAATTCCGCTTTTCGGAAACGGAAAATGGCATCGATGATAAAAACGTCGATGAATTACTTCTGCCCGTGGAAGGGGGCGCTATCGCTTCGGCAGGCGCTCCCGCTGTCGTGTGAATGTAAATTCAGGGAGCGTAGCGCACGTAATGTTTACGCTGAGGGCGGTAAAGGAAATGACACCTTTACTTTCGGTTCTTTGCTCGGTTCATTCATGCCGCCATTGGCAAGAGCGAAGCGGTTCCAGGCATCATTGACCGCATCCACTACTCCACGATCATCACGTATGGCGGTATGGGCGGAAAGCGCATTGAGAATGCCAGATGAGACTACCGCTCTGCGAAGCCGACAACGCCCGTTCTAATAGGGATTACCCCAGATTTTTGTCCGCGCTACGTCCGCCTACGGTAGTCCCCGCGTCGGCCATCTGCCCTGATTCCTCTTACTCGTCCTCCCCTATAGAACCCGATGCAGAAATGTTTTCGGGGTTTAACTGGTTTGCCGCCGTGAGACGATGGATCGGAGGAGGACAGACGCTTTTTTCCCCTTTCATCGATACCCAGAGGATTCGATTCAGAGCAGCTACCTGTTCTCCGGTCATCTGATCCGGTCCGGAAAAGTCGATTTTCTCCGACTCTGCCGCCCCGTAGGCAAGGCGTGTATTCAATTCATTGATATTCACCCGGGGCGCGATGGCGGTATAGGGGGTTAAGTCCGGTTTTTGCTGGAAACAATCGTACATCGGGGTGGCGGAGGCGTCATACTGGCTCATCGGGGGCAGACCGAGGATCAGTTCCATCGTGCGTAGCAAGGAAGTCGTATTGTAAAAAGTGGAGACCACTTTACCGGTACGGGTATAGGGAGAGATCACCATAGCGACCGTTCGATGGGCGTCTACATGGTCTGGTCCATCCTGCGCGTCGTCCTGAATGACGAAAATGGCGGTCTCCTTCCAGTATTTTGACTTCGAGAACGCCTCCACAATCTTTGCTAACCCATAATCATTGGATGCGATGCAGGCGCGGGGGGTGGGATTCCCCGGAGATGTCCCAAAGGTGTGGTCTTCCCGCAACGACATGATCATAAACCCGGGCAAATCGTTGTCGCGTTCGTGACGGCGCAATTCCGCAATGAAAACATCCGCATTTTCCGTATCCCGCCGTTTATCGAAGCCGTCCTCCCAGACCACCGGCATATTGCGCTTCGTATTATCGGTAGTCCAGGTGTAATAGTAGGAGGCGAATGAAACGCCGTGGCGCTCGGCATTATCCCAGATGCGTCCTGTGGGCGGGTAGATATCCCTATCCGTCAGCATCCAGGGGCCGTGACCGCCGTAGTCCAGCATCCACGAACGCTCTCCGATATCGGCGCTGTAGGCTGAAGTGCTCCACGGGTGTCCATTTCCTGAGACTTCACCGCTACAGTAGGTGTTGTCGAGGGTGACATATTGACGGGCGAGTTCGTGAAAATTCGGCGTGATATCTTCTCCGAAAAGACAGCAATTGGGGTCGCCGTTACCGCGCGGTTTTCCATCCTTGCCTTTGAGATCGCCTAAAATCTGATCGTAGGTGCGGTTTTCTCGGATGATATACAGCACATGCTTTATCGGAGAAGGATCGCCGACACGCGAGGGAACTGGATTACTTCCCGGCCGTGGAGCCTTTGTTGGGCGCGTAAGATTCGCATCACGGTAGGGCGTATTTTCCATTACCTGCCGGGTGTATGCGGCTAATTGAGTATCGTCCGGGACAGGCAGGGTCTGAACGATGCCATGAAGATGTTTGGCGATATATTCGAAGCCCGCTTCCGGGTCGCGATAATTGGGGCTCTTTGTCGGGTTAGCATGCGTTCCCATCCCCTTACCGGTTCCGACAATCAAGTTTTTTCCGTTGGGAGAAACAGCGACCGCCGTCGGATACCAACCCGAAGGAATGAACCCCCGGATTCGACTTTCACGCGGTCGTGAAATATCCACCACAGCGACACAGTTATTATCGGAGTTCGCCACGTACATGGTTTTGCCGTCTGGAGCTATCGCCAGGGCTTCGGGTGTCGTTCCCGCCGGCGCATCCGGCGTCAGAGTCACCTTGATTCGTTCCCGGATAAGACCATCTTTCGGTTCGATAACGTCCACGCTGTTTCCGTTGCCGCAGGAAACGAACATTCTGCCATCGGGCGCGAAAGCGATATCGTTCGGGTGACTATCGGTGACGAAAGAACGGTTCAGGGTCAATCGTTCGGTGTCTATCGAGGCGACGGCGGACAATGCGATGAGCGTCGCATACAGCGTTTTGCCATCGGGAGAAATGCGCAGGCAGTAGGGGTGGGCGTTTTCTCCCAGTTTCAGGGTCGCTTTTACGGCGCCGCCGGGAAGGGCAAGTGCGTAAATCGTGTTGGTGGCGAAATTCGCGGCGTAAAGCGTTTTTCCATCGGGGGCGATAGCAAGACCGGCGACATAAGCCTGCGACTTCGCTTTATCTTTTCCCAGTTCTTTCTCGGTCGCCAGATCGGGGAACGTCAGAGCGTTCGCCTCGGTCAGCGTTCCCTGCGCATTGCGCTGGAAAACATGAATTTTCGGACTGGTTCCGCCAGAAACATACAGGTTTCCGCTATCTGGCGACCACGCCGCGCCGTTCCACGCATTTTCCAGAGGGAATGTCTGCTTTATTTCTCCGGTAGAGGCGTCTAAAGCGTAGAGGTGGTGTTCGTTGTATCCGGCGTTCACCAGCGCCAGCGTTTTGCCATCGGGGGAAAGGGCAGAGCCAAGGAGCATATCCCCTGTCTTTTGCAATGTACCGGCGGGGGTGAGCGTCCAGCCGCTCTGCGGCAGTCGGGCGCGTTTCTTCATTTCCTCGCGCCTTCCCGTCGCCAGTGACGCAAAACCAAATAGAACAGCGACAGCGACAGAAGCGTAGATGACAAAAATAGGGCGAGGCGGGGCGAGACGCATAACGACATAATCCTTCCGGTCAACGCCGGAATTAAGTAAACAAGAGAAAGTTAACAGGCGGATGTCCGCTCCATTATCAGACCTGATATACCTGATGACGGCGCGGAATAGGAACAACGAATTGTAAAAGCGGAAATAAAGCCGGGAGAAAGTTCTCCCGGCTTCATATGCCTGTGATCTAACCGCCTTCGTCCAGCTTTTTGGAAGACTTCTGGTTTTCCTGAACCTTGGCGGTATCCGGTTCCGGAGCAGAGGCGCATCCAGCAAGAAAACTGACGGCGCAAAGGGCTATAAGCAAGCAAAGCGTATATTTCTTCATAGCTTTCCTTATCGACTACGGAGCGAAGGTTCCCTGCTTGTACGGATCCCAGATGCTCTTGGTGGGGTTATCTACCAGATCGTAGACAACTTTTTCGGTATTCATGGTCTTAGCATGACCGTCCGCCCAGACGATGTTGACAAGACCGCTGTGGCGGGATTTTTCCTGCGTTAGGCAGGCTTTCATACCGTCAACGGTAGAAGCGGCTTCGAAGGAAACGTCGCATCCGGCGCCGATCCAGCGCCATTCATGGTCGTAGCCGTTGCTGGACCAGTCATAATCTGGATAGCCCAGAAGCTTGCCGCTCACGGTCTTGACTCCCGTTCGGTCATAGAAGGAAGGACCGGCATGGTAGTAATTGGTGTCCAGAATCATCAAGGTATTGGACGGTTCAGCGATAGCGGCTTCTGCCATACCCTTGTTCACGCTGTTGGTATTGTTCATGAAGTGGTTCATGCCATAGGAGTTCGTGCCACCATAGAGACCTTTGGTAGCGGACACCTTGTTAACGGCGCCGTTCTTGGCGGAGGGGCAAACGAAGAACTGATAGTTCTTGGTGTACGGTTCGATGATCTGGTTCCAGAAGTGGTGATGCGGATAGCATTCCGTAACACAACCGGGGAAGTTGGTCGCGCCATCGTTGACATTATCATCTTTCCAGCGATACGGGAAGTAAACTTCATCGTAATCCTGGATGTACATCTTCAGGGCAAGACCCATCTGCTTCGTATTTGAGAGACAGGAGATAGAACGCGCTTTTTCGCGAGCCTGCGCAAAGACAGGGAAAAGAATAGCGGCGAGAATCGCAATAATAGCGATAACGACAAGGAGTTCGATGAGCGTGAAGGCGCTCTGGCGAACGTTTCGCATGGTTGTAGCCTTTCCTGATAAGAAGAAAGCGGAAGTATACAGGTCGAAATTTATAAGAGAGTCTTACTCCGCGTCCCGTGTTATCATCTCATACGGATTAGCGATTCATGTTAAGAGAAGTTTAAAAATCCAGCGATTCAGGTTAAGAGATTATTAAATTTTACAGACCAGGGTAACGACCTTTTTGAGTGAGTAAAAAGAAAAAGGCGAGCGCATCTGCGCTCGCCTTTTCGAATACGGATTCGGAAACTCAGGCGGTTTTTGGCGACAGTTCTTCCGTCGTTGAACGGAGCGATGCTGTCTCCGAGGTCGCTTTTTTGGCGCGTGAGTTCATCCAGATTTCGATGAAGTTCGACGTCGGCCCCATGATGGTCAGTGCGTAGTACGGGGCATGAACTGCGATAGGCGCGGGAGCCCAGTAGCGCAACGCCGATTCTGTGGCGGCGATCAGGAAGGCGACCAGCATTTGCGCCCATCGGGAATGCGTCGTCGTCTTCGGATCGGTAATCATGAAGAAGATGAACAACTGGTACATCGGCCCGGTGATGGGCGAAACTTCCGCAAAGAAGGGATGACCATTTCCCAGCGAACGCAGGAAAGCGAAGGCGACAAAACAGGCAACATACATCGCGCAGATGTGCAACCGGCCGAACTGGGAGACGATAATGGCCCCCAGAGTCCAGACAATCAGCATGGGCCAGATGTAGTTACCCCACTGAATGCTCAGGCTTGCCACTGTTTGCGGAGCAAGTAAAAGCAGACAGGCGATTGCGAAGTTCGACGGGTTCCACAGATGGCGTCCCTGCACACGGATGACATATTTACTGGTGACGGACAGCATCGCCGCCAGAGCGTATGGCCACCATTCCGGAGAGCGTACCAGAATCCCGCAGGAGATACCGGATACGTAAGCGGAGGCGAGATGGGGAATTTTTCGATTAAAGATATAACCGAGGATGATTTCCATGACGATGCTCACGCCAATGGCGAGCAACGTCTTACGATAGTCCTCCAGCACCCCAAAGTTGACTTGAGCCGCGAGAAGAATCGCGGTAATCAACAGGGGCGCAAGATAACGCTTATCGATTGCGAACGGCTTTTTCACAGCCGCGCTCCGGGTTTCAGTGGCGGGCGCGGAAGTCATAGCGGGCGTCATTGCTACAATAATTCCTTTACACGACGGAGTTTATGTCTACCCCGACGCAGATGTTTCTCTAATGCGATGGAGTTTGTCCGTCGCAGGTGAAGTAATTGTTTGAATTATACCAGAAGGCCAGCGAATTTCTACCTTCTCGACCGTCACGCTTTTCCCAAGTCCGAAATGCAATCGACGATCATTCTGAGCGCAGAAACCTACCCCCCCGGATACAAACTGCGATTGCTTTTGTCCATTCCAGTAGACGGTCGTGATCGCTCCAATCGCTGAGCGATTCGATTTCACGCCTTCCAGTTCGAAAGAAATCCAGTGATTTTCCGGTCTCACCTCATTTTTATATACCAGTAAAGGGCCACGTTGATTTGAGGCGAGTATGTCCAGCGATCCCCGGTTCCACAGATCCGCCAGTGCCACCGCTCTGCCATCGAAGCGATCCGATGCGCCGACCGCCTGAGCGACTTCGGTGAATCGTCCCGCGCCATCGTTGAGCCAAACACGCTTGGGCTGATAGCCGGAAAGGCTGCGTCCCTTGATCGGTATCCATTTCGCCGCATCGCGGATGATGCTCTGGTTACCGCCCGCGAAGGTGGCGTAATCGTACCAGTATGACTCTTTTGTTCCGGACAGATATCCGTTAACCAGATAAATATCCTGAAAGCCATCGTTATTCAAATCGCCGAACTGTGCGCCGAATGACCATCCGCCATTCTCCACACCCAATCCGTTCGCCTGATTTTCGAACATCAACTCGCCCGGCTTCGCGGCGGCGCTGGGAACCCACATATTGTTGCCCTGGAGCAGGTAGTGGTCTTCAGTGATATTGGAGACATAGATAGAGAACTTGCCGTCATTGAAGATATCCCCGACCGCAGCGTTCATTCCGCTCTTGGGACGATCCCCCACTCCGGAAGGAACCGAGACGTTCTCGAAACGCTTTCCTTCGACATTGTGCCAGAGTTCCGCCTTGCCATAGTCATTGGCGAGGAAGATATCCGGGAAGGTATCGCCGGTCATGTCCACCGCTACCGCCGCAAGAGTCCATGCCTTATGCTTATCCAGCCCAACCTGTACGGTGACATCTTCGAAAGTTCCATCTCCCCGCCCCTTGAGCAGATACAGGCGCGTGCCATTAGTGGCGTATTCGATGGAATCCGGCATGATATTTCCGCTGGGCAGTTTCCAGAGGTCGAGTTTCTCATCGAAGTAGCCACCCAAGAGGAGGTCTAACTTGCCGTCATTGTCGTAATCGAGCCAGATACCAGCATTGGCGTTCATCCATTGAGGCACGCCGGAATTGACCGCTTCCTTGAAGCCTTTTCCGTTTTCGTTGTGGAAAAGCTGGCACTTGCCCCATTTGTAGACCAGCAGGTCTTCATAGCCGTCGTCGTCGTAATCGCCCCAGACCGCCCCCATGGAAACTCCGGATTCGGCGCTATTTACCGCCGCGACTCCCATTTGCTCCGCCACATCGGTAAAAGTTCCATCGTGGTTATTATGGTACAGGTGGTTCTTGCCGCCTTCGGCGCTGTTGGTCACATAAAAATCTGGCCAACCGTCACGATCAAAGTCAGCGATCGCGACCGCCGCGCCCATATCCGCCACACGGTCGATGATGTGCGAAAGTTTCGCGTCCAGTTTCGGCGGTTGGTGGGTAAATTCCACTCCCGCCGTCTTGCTGACCTCAGTCAATTTGAACCCGTACCGCTCCATCGCGTCCGGGGCCGCCGGAACCGGGTACTGGCTCCCCCCCGCCTCTTCCGCGCTATTGGCGACGACAGAACCGCCCTGTCGGGTGACGCTACGCTTATTCAAAACAACCACACAAACCAGAAGTCCTATAAAAAATAGCGTCGCTAAAACACGCGCCGCCTGATTTTGCTGCATTGCGTTAATCCGGCTCCTTACCAACCCGGTGATAATCCCGTCCTGACGAGATGAAAATAATACCAGCTATGCTTACCGCAAAAATCCGGGAAATCATTCCCGAATTTCACGCTACAATCGTCCCGCATTGTATCGCGGCGGCGAACAGGCGCAATGAAACGCCCGGATTGCGCCGCGCCGAAGACGTTTCACCCGCGATTCTTTTTTTGGTCTTCTCTCCGATACAGGACGCAGGATTTTCAGAACCGAATGCCGCAAAGAGAGTGCGGAGAAAATCGTGACTCAAATAATACGCACGCTTCTGTTCGTTCTCGCTCTGACGTTCTGGTGGATAACGGGCTTCGCCCGGGCGGATCTGGAAAAATATGTGACCAAACCGGACTCCTCCTTTCGCTGGGTTCAGGAGAAAAAAGAAAGCGTCGCAACCGGGTTTATCTACACGTTGCAGATGACATCGCAGACCTGGCAGGGCATCGTCTGGAAACATCGCCTGTTGATCTATGTCCCTGCCAGCGTTACTCCCGGCGAGACGATGACGATTTTGAACACGGGCGGCGGTCCCGGCGCGGCTGCTGATCTCTTTGCGATGAACCTGGCGATTAAAGCGCAATCGCCTCTCGCCGTTCTGTATGATGTGCCCAATCAACCGCTTCTGGGCGACAAAGTTGAGGATGCCTTGATCGCAGAGACATTCATTCGTTATCTGAAGACGGGCGATGACGAATGGCCACTGCTACTCCCTATGGTGAAAAGCGTCGTGCGCTCTATGGACGCCTTGCAGGAATTCAGCAAGCAGGAATGGAAGCGCTCTATCAAAGATTTTGTCATCACCGGCGCTTCCAAACGCGGATGGACTTCCTGGCTGACGGCGGCAAGCGGCGATAAACGGGTCAAAGCGATCGCTCCGATGGTCATCGACACGTTGAATATGCCAGCGCAGATGCGGCATCAAGAAGAATCGTATGGAACGCTCAGCGAACAGATTCAGGATTACAGCAGGAACGGGTTGACGGACGCATTCAAAAGCGACATCGGCAAAAAATTACTCGCTCTGGTAGATCCTTACGCGTACCGCAAACGATTACAGGTTCCTAAACTGATCCTGAATGGCGCCAATGATCAGTATTGGACGGCGGATTCTCTTCGTCTTTACTGGGATGACCTGCAAGGCGAAAAATGGGTCACGTATGTTCCCAATGCCGGACACAATCTTCAGGAAAAAGGCAGAGAGGGATTTGCCGCACTGGCGCGACCGGTAAATATCCTTGCGGCGTTCATTCGTAGCCAGACTGGCGGCGAACCGCTTCCCACCCTGAAATGGCAGGAGACGAGTGGCGCGACGGCAAATTATCGCCTCACGGTGACCTCTACTGTAGCGCCGCGCATCACCCGCCTGTGGACCGCTTTGTCCGCCACCCGTGACTTTCGTCCTTCGGAATGGAAAGCGGTCGATACAGGCGGAGCGGGGACGCAACGCGCCTTCGAAGCCCAACCGCCGCACACTGGCTACGCCGCCGTATTCGCAGAAATGGAATTCGGCGAAGGCTCGACAGCATATACCCTGTGTACGCCTATTCGTGTCCTCGCCGCAAAAGACGCTCCTCTAGCGACGAAAACGCGTTAGGCGTCCCTAACGCGCCCTACCTATCAGGGCGCGTTTTGCGCGGATGACGCTACGGTAATCAGGATGGATTTATAGGCAGGTTGGTTACTGCCGTCGGAGGCATGACGGATGGGCGCCAGAGGATTCATTTCCGGGTAGTACCCGGCGGCGCACTGCGGCGGGATCGGATAGGGAACCACCGTGAACGCTTCAACAATGCGCGTTTCTCCCTTGAAATGGCTGGTAATATCGACTTTCTGACCTGCCGTCAGGTGCAGGCGCTCAATATCCGCCTCATTCAGGAAAATGACCCGACGTCCACCGTGGATTCCCCGATAGCGATCATCGAGTCCGTAGATGGTGGTATTGAACTGATCGTGACTGCGCAGGGTCATCAGGAGTAACTGGTCGGGTTCGAGATCATGCCGGGGTATCGGGTGTGTTTTGAACTGCGCTTTTCCGCTGTCGGTGGTGAATTTGCCTTCACGCGGGCCGTTGGGCAGGTAAAATCCGCCGGGTTCCCGGACGCGCCGATTATAGTCATGGAAACCGGGAATGACGGCGCTAATAGCGTTACGGATGCGGTCGTAGTCGCTTTCCATCGCTTCCCAGCGCACTTTGGCGGTATCCCCGAGAGTCGCCTTTGCCAGACGGCAGACAATAGCGACTTCGCTGAGCAGATGCGGTGATGCCGGTTCCAGCGCTCCCCGTGAGGCATGAACCACCCCCATCGAATCCTCGACGGTGACAAATCGTTCCTGTTGCGCGGAGGGTTCCGAATCCCCACTACTATCTTTTTCGGTTCGACCGAGGCAGGGCAATATCAGGGCGGTCTTCCCTGTGATCAAATGTCCGCGATTGAGCTTGGTGGAGACATGGGCGGTCAAGTGACAACGCTGCATTCCCTGCGCGACAAAGGTGGTGTCGGACATGGCGGAGAGGAAATTGCCACCGAGACCGAAAAAGACGCGCACCCTACCATCATGCATCGCCAGAGCGGTCTGTACAGCGTCGAACCCATGCGCACGAGGCGGTTCGAACTTGAACTCCCTGCCCAGTGCATCCAGAAAAGAATCCGGCGCACGCTCCCAGATTCCCATCGTCCGGTCGCCCTGTACATTGCTATGCCCTCGCACCGGGCAAAGCCCGGCGCCGGGACGACCGATATTGCCGCGAAGAAAAGCGAAATTCGCCACCGTCTGCACATTGGCTACGCCGTTTTTGTGTTGTGTCAGTCCCATCGCCCAGCAGACAATCATCCGCTCCGAACGAATGGCGATTTCCGCCGCCGCCTCAATCAACTCACGCGGGACGCCGGAATGCCCGACGATATCTTCCCACGCGGTCGCCGCGATATCCACCGCAAACTCGGAAAACCCTTCGGTATTTTCCTTCAGGAAGAGGTGATCAAGAACCGCGCCGCCGGTACGGTCATCCGCCTCTAACATCGCTTTCATTATGCCCTTCAGAACAGCGACATCGCCATTGATACGCACGGGCAGGTGAAGTTTCGCAATCGCGGTTCCGCCGCGCAGAATCCCGACGGGGTCTTGCGGATGCTGAAAGCGGGTCAACCCCGCTTCCGGCAACGGATTGATCGAGACGATCTCACAGCCGCGTTTCGCCGCCTGTTCAAGGGTTGTTAGCATACGCGGGTGATTAGTCCCCGGATTCTGCCCGATGATGAAGATAGAATCCGCCTTGTCGAAATCCTCTAATTTGACCGAGCCTTTCCCCAGACCCGTCGATTCTCGTAAGCCGATGCTGGTGGATTCATGGCACATGTTGGAGCAGTCCGGCAGATTATTCGTGCCGAACAAACGCACAAAAAGCTGGTACAGGAACGCCGCTTCGTTGGAGGTTCGTCCCGATGTATAGAACGCCGCCGCATCCGGCGACGGCAGCGCATGGAGTTCCCCGGCGATGACGGAAAAAGCGTCCTCCCACGAGATCGGTTCGTAATGTGTCGCGCCCGGTCTTAAAATCATAGGGTGCGTGATGCGCCCCTGCTGATCCAACCAGTGATCGCTTTGCGATGCCAGTTCACGGACGCTATGTCGTGCGAAAAATTCCGGTGTCACCCGCGCTTTTGTCGCCTCGGAGGAGACGGCTTTGGCGCCGTTCTCGCAGAATTCCGCGAAAGAGCGATGATCATCAGGATCGGGCCAGGCGCAGGAAGGACAATCGAACCCATTCTTCTGATTGATCAGCGAGAGCGTTTTCAGCGTTCTGCCGGCGCCCATGCGGGTCAAACCGAACTTCATCGTCTGATAAATCGCCGGAAGTCCTCCGGCGACCCGCTCCACGCCATGCGCGGTCAGGTTCTTATCTTCATCCGTTATCGGCGGCTGTTCCGGATGTGTCTCGTTGGATTTCGGCATCGTTGACGTTCTCTTCTCTAAACCTGTCATACTATGTAGCGTACTGCGGAAACAGGGATTCGATTGATAAGGATATCCCTGTGAAGGCAATGTTCGCGAGGCTTATTTACGTTCGGCATACCATTTCTTATGGAATGACTGATAGGATTCTGATGCCTTGATCTTGCGCCACCATGCCTCGTTTTCGACATACCAGCGAACCGTATCCGACAGCCGCGCATCGAAATCCGTGTCCGGCGTAAATCCCAATCCCTTGAGTTTGTCCGAGTTCAGACTGTAACGGCGGTCATGACCGGGTCGGTCGGTAACATACTTGATCAAGGATTCTGGTTTTCCCAGATTTTTCAGGATTGCCTTCGTCACATCAATATTGTAACGCTCGTTGCCGCCGCCCAGATTGTAGACTTCTCCCGGCATCCCCTGATGGAAGGCGATATCGATTCCTTTCGCATGATCCATCACGTACATCCAGTCGCGCACCTGCTTACCATCGCCATAGACCGGCAGAGGGATGTCATCCATCGCGTTCGTGATGAACAGCGGAATGATTTTTTCCGGATAGTGATAAGGACCGAACGTATTGGAGCCACGAGTGACAATCGTCGGCAGTTTGAAGGTCACATGGTACGCTCGCACCAGCAGTTCCCCGCCCGCCTTCGCCGCCGAATAGGGTTGGTTGGGTTCCAGCGGGTCACCTTCCTTGAATTCGCCGTCGGTAGTTCCGTAAACTTCATCGGTGGACACCTGATGAAATTTGACGTGATTATACTTTTTCGCCGCTTCCAGCAAGGTCAGAACGCCGGAGAAATTGGTCGTCGTCGCGGTGTAGGGATCGAGGATAGCGCGGTCATTATGCGATTCGGCGGCGAAGTTGATAATCGCATCGACATTACGGGCAAGGTTGTCCACCAGCGGTGCATCTTCGATTCGCCCCTGAATAAACTGGAAGTTGGGATTCTGCCAGAGATCATGGAAATTATCCAGATTTCCGGCATAGGTCAGCGCGTCCAGAACCGTAATACGGTAGTCCGGATACTTGCCCAGCATATGCCGCACAAAGTTTGAGCCGATAAAACCGGCGCCGCCGGTAACCAGTAATCGCATAGTTTTTCTCAGTGGAATGCAGGTCTATGACCGCCTTTAATCCTTCCCGCCACACGTAACGTCCCACTCACCGTCTTTAGCCCTGCGTTATTTCCCAGAACGCTTTGCCGAGAATATCATAGGGCAAGCGGCGCTCATCCGGGTCAGAAATATTGAAGTGCTGATTCACAAAATACAAAATTGTCGCCGGGACATTTCCCAGATTGGCACAACCGTGAGCGATGCCACGGGGGATATAGAGCAATTGCGCCTTGCCCGCGCCCATGACAAAGCGCATACTCTGGCCGCAGGTCGGGGAAGCGGCGCGGGCGTCCAGCAGACCGATGACCAATCGGTCGGTCGGCGGGACGAACCAGACATCTTCCTGATTGTAATGGAGATGGAACGCCTTGATTGCGCCGGGCAGGACAAGCGAATACGAGGACTGCCGCACCTGAAAGGAGGGAATATTCAGCAAGCGCCCCTTCTCGTCCAGACGAATGAGTTCGGCGAAATTGCCGCCATCATCCAGCATCATCCGCAGGTCGATTATCTGGACGCCTTCCAGCGGCGTGCGCTTCGGGTATTCTTGCGTGGTAAGCGCTTCACGATATTCCTCTCCAAGAGCGTCCGGGGAGAGTGGCGCTATAGAGTGCGCCTGAGGTTCCGCCATAATAACTACTTCGTTCCTTCCGCAAGACGGCGTAAATACGCCGCATAATCCGTTTTTCCGAGTTGCGTCGCACGACGTACCAGATCATCCGCCGTTATCCATCCGCTCTGGTAGGCTATACCTTCCAGACAGGCGACCTTCATGCCGCGCCGCTGTTCGATAGCGCGAATGAAATTGCTCGCTTCCAACAGTGACTCATGGGTTCCGGTGTCCAGCCAGTCGACGCCATCGAGTGTTTCCGCCCGGAGACGGTTCATTTCCAGATACGCTTTATTGACATCCGTAATTTCATATTCGCCTCGCGCCGACGGTCGCAACTCCGCCGCAATGTCGGTGACACGATGATCGTAGAAATAAAGACCGACGACTGCATAGTGCGATTTAGGGTTCTCCGGCTTTTCTTCCAGCGAAATGACATTCCCCGCCGCATCGAACTCCATGACGCCATAGCGTTCAGGGTCGCGGACTTTGTAGCCGAAGATGGTCGCGCCATCGTTGCGACGCGCCGCTTCCTGCGTTTGCGCCGGGAGATGGTGCGCATAAAAGACATTATCGCCCAGAATCAGACTCGCCGGACCGCCTGCCAGAAACTCTCTGCCGATATGGAATGCCTGCGCGATGCCCTGCGGCGCCTGTTGTACGGCGTAATGCAACGAAAGCCCGTAATCGCTTCCATCACCCAGCAAGCGCTCGTACTGCGGCAGATCTAATGGTGTCGAAATGATGAGAATATCGCGGACGCCCGCCTCCATCAGGGTGGCGAGCGGGTAGTAGATCATCGGCTTATCGTAGACCGGAACCAGTTGCTTGGACAGGGCGAGCGTTACCGGGTTCAGTCGCGTCCCTGCCCCCCCTGCTGTAATTATGCCTTTCATAGGTCGTGCATTTCTCCTGCCATTATAGAGCGATATCCCATACTATCGCCGCGTTTTTGTCCCAGATTAGCGAAATGTGATCTGGCGTGAAGGACGCCCCTTCAGTTTCCATCAGGACGATGACATTTTCGCCGACATTCAACCAGGGTTCCGGGAGATAGTAATCGGATTGCGGCCATCTCCCCGGATCGGCGGCAATACCCGCTTCCGTCAACCAGGGCGCGACCCCGTAGGTCTTACCTTCGCCCGCAGTGACCCAGTAACGCCCCAACGAGCGTCCGTTCACCCAGAGAACGCCTTTTCCCATTCCTTCCAGACGAATCAGAAGCGGAGTCGAGGAGTCGAGGGGAGATTCCAGCGTAAAGGTCGTTCGGTGATAGTTGATCGCTTCCCCGGCGCCAGGCGTCGCTTCTGTGGGAAAGGCGGGCAAATCCAGAGGATGGAATTTCCATCGGCGAATATCGGCTTGAAAACACTGCCCCGAAGGGGTCAGGGTGACGGCGCCATAGACGCCTTTCTTCTCATGTTCTTGCCCCTTGCCGATTTGCCAGTCTCCTTTTATCAGACCCAGATTATCGACGAGTAAACTCAGAACATTACGCCCCGGTTCCAGACGAAAATCGAAAGACGCTTCCCAATCCGTTCGCCGATCTTCGGGCGGCGGTTGCGAGGAACCAACACGCTTTCCATTGACGAACAACGTCAGACGGTCAGAACAGGCGGCGAAATGTAAGTTTGCATCCATTCCCGCAGCGTCATCGCCCCGGACTTCGGCACGATACCAACCATAAGGGTCAGAACCATGCGCCGAGCCGAGTGTGGCGATATTGAGCGCGATAAGGTTCCCCTGCTCTGCGATATCGTCGAGTTCGCGCCAGTGGGAATCGTCGTAGTCCGACGATGTCATATCAACCGGCGCCCTACTTTCCCATGCTCCGAGTTTGGGCGCAGCGGGCAACGGCGGAGTCGTCATCGAAATTGCTGAGAGCGTTCCATCGGCGGTCAATGACCATAAATGGCATTCCTGATCCGGTGGCAGTTCCACCTGCGCGAAAGAGCCGGAATGCGCCCGGACATCCTCCGATCCGATTATTACCGGATCGGTTTCATCCTCAGCAAGGAAAACGCGACCCGCCAGGGCGGACGGCAGAGCGATAATCTGCGAAAATCCGCAGGCGTACACCTGCGGGGCATCCATGAATGTCACGAAGACGCCTTCGCCGTTCCCATACCCGTTGAAGAGGACGACTTCGCGGGTTTCTCCCGGTTCGCCGTAGACATAAACGCGCGCCCCCGGTTGCGGGTCAGGCATCAGGTGCGCGGTCAAAACCTGCGCATCCGATTTCACCAGTCCGACATAAGCGGAAAGATAACGTGAAGACGCCCCGATAGGCGCATCATGAACATATGCGAACAGGGAGCGTGGAGCGAGAGTCACTTCGGGGAGATAAGGGAAAACTCCCCCGGTAGCGGGCGATTTGCGATCCGGATTATCCACAAAAACAATGGAGCCTCGTTCGCGGGTAGCAGTCTCGCTCACGCGCAGGTTTCCGAGGGCCTTGATTTCACGGCGATGCGTCCCGGTTGTCAGTATCTCCCGGAACGTTTGCGCCCACAGAGCGACCCGGCGACAGGCTCGCCACTTTTCGGTCAGGCGTCCCGTCTCGGAAATCTGTGCGTCGTAGTCGTAGGAAGTGGTTTGCAGATACATAGGAGTGTATCCAAAGTTTGTGCCACCGTGGTAGACATAGTAGTTATAGCCGCAACCCCCTTCCGCCCAGCACCGCCAGGAGGCGTACTCCAGATCGGCGGCGGGACGTAAATGGTGGGGAGCGCCCCAGGCGTCGTACCATGCTGTCCAGAACTCCGTCGAGAATAATGGGGCATCCGGGAAGCGTTTCCGAAACTCCGGCATACTATCGGCGGGATGGTGAGAATTGATACACTCGACGGTTCCGCTGATGTGCCCGGCGCAGGAAATCAACGGCACATCGACGCCCCTTTTAATCAGGGCATCCCGAATATAGCGCTGGTAATCATCGTCCACTACCATATCTTCGCCACGTGTCCACTTCAGATTCGCGTACTCGTTTTCCGCCTGTACCAGAATGACATTGCCACCGTTCGTCCAGAGGTGTTTGACGATAATCGGGCAAAGCGCGTCAAACCAGGAATCCACCGCCGCCAGATAGGGCGCGTTCATGGTGCGAAAGGCGACCCCGGGCAGGGTCTGTAGCCATGCAGGAAAACCGCCATAGTCCCACTCAGCGCAAATATACGGCCCTGGTCGCACAATGACATACAATCCCTGCCGTTCGCATTCCGTGATAAATTCGTCCAGGTCACGGTCTCCCTGAAAGTCGAACGTTCCGGGAGAGGGTTCGTGATAGTTCCATGCGACATACGTTTCGATGGTATTCATTCCGCCGCGTTTCGCCTTCGCGATACGATCCGCCCATAGCTGGTGCGGAACACGGAAATAATGGATGCTCGCCGCAAGGAGAATCTGCGATTCGCCGTCGATGAGGAAAGAATGCGCATCGTATCCCACCGTCCTGGTAGGACTGGCGGATATATCCGAGGAATTGTTAGTAAGAGCCATAAGCGGGCTTAGTATAGCCTCTGTCACACGGTTGGGGCAACTACAGGCGTCTTTCCCCATTTCATCCCTGTAGTTTGACCGAGGCGTTGCGCCTCCTGATATAATGAGGGGCTATGTCTGCTAATGAAACTAATACGCCGCGTAAGTTCGCCGTCCTGACCTGGGGTTGTCAGATGAATGTGGACGATTCCGACCAGATTGAAAACCTGTTGCAAGCCGATGGGATGGAGAAGGCAAACGGCGTCGAAGATGCGGACGTTATTATTCTCAACACCTGCTCCGTGCGGCAAAAGCCCGAAGACAAAGTCTTCTCCAAACTGGGTGAACTTGCCGAACTCAAGGCGGCGAACCCGAAATTGACCATTGGCGTCACCGGATGCATGGCGCAACGCGCCGGATCGGAAATCGCTCGCCGCGCCCCGCATATCGATGTCATCGCTGGAACCGCACAGTTGGAGCGGATTCCGGAGATGTTGCGCAAACGTCAGAGCCTTCTAGAAACCCGTCAGGCAACTCCCGGTCGCGCCAAAGACGTCTTGATTCAGCTAGAGCTGCCGCGCAAGGTCAACGAAGCGAATCTCTTCCTCCCGGAACGCAAGCGTGTGACGACCGGCAAGTTGAAGTCGTTCGTCTCCATCATGTACGGATGTGACAAGTTCTGTGCGTTCTGTATCGTTCCTCTGACTCGTGGGAAAGAGCGCTCACGCCCGGCGGCGGATATTGTCGCGGAGGTGGAGCACCTCGCCGCCCACGGGACAAGAGAGATTACGCTGTTAGGTCAGACGGTCAACTCTTACGGTCTGAAGGGGCTGGACGCCACCTGTTCCTTCGCTGAATTGTTGCGCCGGGTGAGCGCTGTTCCGGGTATTGAGCGCGTTCGGTTCACCTCACCTTATCCCAAAGACTTCACGGACGACGTTATCGAAGCCATCGCGACGTTGCCGCAGGTCTGTGAACAGATCCACCTACCAGTGCAGGTCGGGGACGACACATTGCTGAAGCGGATGCACCGGGGGTACACTCTGGATCAGTACCGCGAAATCGTGCGTAAACTCCGCGCTGCCATGCCGGATATCGCGATCACTACCGACCTGATGCTCGGCTTTCCCGGCGAGACCGAGGAACAGTTCCAGAATACGATGGCTTTCGTCGACGAAATCCGTTTCGACGGCGCATTCATGTTCATCTACTCGCCCCGTGACCCCACGCAGGCGGCAAAATTGCCGGATCAAATCCCGCATAAGGAGAAATCACGACGCCTTGACCTGTTGATCGAAAGGGTCAATACGATTGCTGTGGAAATCAATAATCAGCAGGCGGCCGAGGGACGCATCTTCGATGTGCTGGTAGATGGTATCTCTCCCAAGAATCACGATTTGTGGCAGGGTGTCACACGCGGCGGGAAAACGGTTCACTTCGCGGCGGGACGAGACCTGACCGGTCAAATCGTCAGGGTTCGTGCGAAATCCGGTCATATGTGGGGCTTCCACGGCGATTTAGTGTAGCGATAGTTTTATGGAGCGGGTAAGCGTCGGAGTTTACCTGCTATCTCCAATATCTCCCAAATTCATTGCAGTACATTGAACTGATCTGGAAACCT
Source organism: uncultured Armatimonadota bacterium (assembly GCA_903910385.1). Lineage (GTDB taxonomy): Bacteria > Armatimonadota > Armatimonadia > Armatimonadales > Armatimonadaceae > CAIVZM01. The sequence continues at coordinate 10,209 of CAIVZM010000077.1, read as the reverse complement.
TACAGCGAATCGGGAGTTCTGGAACCCGGTGAAATCCGTCTGGTACGAGCTTCTCTCGGCCACGATGTCGCTCAGTTTTCTCCGTTATTGTCATCGGTAGAACAGGAAAGAGCGGATCGCTTCAAGAGCCAGGCGCATTGTGACCGCTACATTGTGGGCCGTGGTCTCTTACGCCTTTTGCTTTCCTCATTTACTGGCGTTGCCCCGGCGGATATCGCGTTAGAAACCGGCGCATATGGCAAACCGTTCCTTGCCGATAGAGCGACCGGGCGACCAGCAGACCTCCGCTTCAACTTGAGCCATTCCGATCATCACATCGTCTATGCCTTCCGTAGGGGCCATGAAGTGGGCATCGATATCGAGGAAATCAAGGAAATACCCGACATCCTTCTTATCGCTCGTGATTATTTTACGAAGATAGAGTATGAACGTCTTGAGGCGGCTTCGCAGGAAGCCCGAGCGGAAACTTTTTACCATCTCTGGGCACGAAAAGAGGCTTATCTCAAAGCTCTGGGTGTCGGGATAGGCGTGCCACTCGACAGCGCCCACAGTCGCCCGGAATTGATGCGTATCCAGTCGTTCCGCCTTGGTACAGAAATAAGGGGGGCTCTGGCGTTTGGAGGAACGCTTCATACATTGTCCTGTTTTCGCTGGTCGCCGGAATCAGGTCTCTGACCTTTTCAACACATGGCGAACCTGCTCTAAAGTCCGATGGATGCAAGGTTCATCCAGCATTGTATAATGTGTCCCTGGCGTCACTATGACTTCCAGATCATCGACAAACCGTTCCCAACCCATCGATGCATGGTATTGCCACTGTGGGTCCTGGACTCGCGCTCGTAGCAATACGGCGCTACCGGAATAGGAACCGGGTAAATAATCCTTCTGCGCCTTCTCTTGAGACTGCTGTATCTTTTGAAAGTTCTCTGGCAACTCTGCGCTTGCTGGATTTGCGCGATGCTTGCCGAACGATTGGCTTCGGTAGACTGCCTGTATTCGTTCAGGTAACCGAGTAACGCGAGAAACGATATACATCCCTCGCTCTGATAGTGAGGATAATGCATCCAGACTATCCCAATGCGCATGGATATGGTATCTGCCGTTTCGAAGGATTCTTCGCCTGTGAGCATTACCGGAAACTCGAACCGTTTCCGGATATCCGGGAGCCCAGGAATCAAAGAAGATCAGAGATGCAACCCGTTCTCCAGACGCCGTGAGTTGCTGCGCCATTTCATAAGCGACCAGACCCCCGAACGACAGACCGCAAAGATGATAGGGCCCCTTCGGCTGCACAGAACGTAGGAATCTAAGATAGTAGGCGGCCATTTCTTCCACGCTTTCGTGCGGGTTATCACCCTGATGCATCCCCAGAGGTTCAAAAGTATAGAGAGGTCGGTCACTCCCAATATGCATTGCCAGATACCGATAGTAAAAGGTGCTGCCCCCCGCAACAGGAGCGCAGAAAAGAGGCGAACCATCTCCTAACGGTTGCAGCGTCACCAGTGGCGACCATCCGCGCTTTCCAGCGGATCGATCTCGCAATAATCGCGCCATTTCACGCACCGTGGGTTGCTGTACCAGTTCCGCCAACGTGACCGAGAGGTTAAAGGAACGTACTACCTCATTCAGCAGACGAATCGCCAGTAATGAGTGTCCGCCCAAATCGAAGAAATTATCGTCAATGTCGATATCAGCACGACGCAGAGTTGAAGTCCATATCGTCTTTAGCCTCGTCTCAACGTCCGTTGCAGGCGATTCTGGCGAGAATTTCTTATCATTTTTCGTTATAGCCTCCACCGATAATTCGGGAGATTGCTCCGCGTGGGCTTTCGCGTCAGCGATCAGCGCCATTCGGTCCAGTTTGCCATTCAGGTTTTTTGGGAGAGTATCTCGGATTTCGAATACGGTCGGGATGGCATGTTCGGGCAACCATTGCGCAAGGTGTCGACGCACTTCCGGTATCGAAAGTTGACAACCTGGTTTCATCACGATATAGGCCACCAAAAATCGATTTCCCATCGGGTCTTCCGGCGCAACGACCGCCGCCTCTGCGACCTCTTGCAGTCCCTGTAAAGCCATTTCCACTTCGGATATTTCAATGCGATAGCCGCGTATTTTAACCTGAAAGTCTTTTCGACCCAGATGAAACAGCATTCCGTGGCGGTCGAATCTTCCCAAATCCCCGGTCAGGTATGTCCGTTCACAACCTCCCGACGAATCCTCTATAAAAACTTCCTTTGTCAGGTCGTCCCGCTTCCAGTATCCGGGCGAGAGATAGTCACTACGAACGGCAATTTCCCCAATTTCTCCGTTTTCCACTTCCTTACGGTCATTATCGAGCAATAACAATGATTTGCCATTAACAGGTCTGCCAATGGGAATCAGACTTTCCGTCAACTCTGTTTCTGAATTGATAAAAAATTGCGTCACGGTGCGTGTTTCTGTCGTACCGAGCGCATTCTGCAATACGCAGTTCGGGGAAAAGTATTGTCGAAATAGTTCAGCATCTTGTCGGTGCAACGGTTCGCCCGCAGGACACAATACTCTCAGGTGGGGAAACAGGTCTGCCGGCCCAAGGTTTTGACACAGTTCGCGAAATGCGGCGGTCGTGATATCAAGGATGGATATTTCTTTATCAATGAGCCATTTCTTGAAACGGGAGAATCCTCCCATGCGAAGATCGAAAGGGAGAGTTGCAGCGCCGCAAAGCAAAGCGCCGAATATACTGGCGGTGGATGCGCTGGAGCATGGCGAGAAAAGCATAGCGAAGCGATCGCCGGGGTTTGTCGAATAAGCGGTTGCTTGCCTCCGGATGTCGGAAAGCGTGTTACGATGGTTCTGCATGACCCCCTTGGGCGTCCCTGTTGACCCGGAGGTATAGATTACATAGGCAAGATCGTCTGGATTGATTAAAAATTTCGGATTATCGCTATCGCATCTTCGGGGAGTATCTTCCAGAAATAAGGTTTTCGGTCTTTGCCGTGAGTCGCAGGACATTATCAACTGCTCGGCGACCTCTTCATGGCGACGATTTGTCAACAATAATGCAGGGGCAATATCGTGGAGGGTATAGAGGTTTCTTTCAACCGGATAAAGTGGATCAAGCGGGACATAGAATTTCCCGCTCTTGAGAACTCCCATCAGGGCGACAATCGCGTCCGCTTCCTGTTCAAAAAGGATCGACACTGGTTCTCGTCTGTTACCGCATTGAGCCTGAATTGCGTTCGCTACCTGATTCGCCCGGAGATCCAGCTCGGAATAGGATAATTCGACGTCCTGAGCGCGAACTGCCACATGATCGGAAAATTGTTTCACTATCCGCTCAAACCGCAGGCAAATGGAACCTTCGATCTCGTCGCGTTCGAATCGCGCTTTCGAGCGGTTATCCAGTATGTTCTGCGCCCATAAGGGCGCCCCTTCAGGCGAAATCTGTATCATCTTAGCAAAACCATGTCTTCCCACGATCTTTTTCGGGATACTATAAGGTCAATTTCGTTTTTTGCGGAGAGGGGAAACCGCAGGCGCTCATTTGTTCGAACATCGCATCTTAGATATCAATAGATATCTAAGAAGAAGAAGATGATGCATCGTGAATCGATTGTAATCACGTTCCCTATACGATTACGCCAGTTCTCTGGCGCGATCACGGGCGGCGATAACCGCTTCGATTAATGTTCCACGCAAACCCGCCTTTTCGAGGACTTCCAGTGCGGATATCGTGGTTCCGCCCGGGGTGGTGACGGCGTCTTTGAGAGCGGCGGGATGCTCGCCGGTCTCCAATACCATCCGTGCGGCGCCGAGGGCGGTCTGTGCGGCAAGAAGTCGGGAGGCGTCGCGGGGCAGACCGGCACGGACACCCCCGTCGGTCAGGGCTTCAATAATGAGATAGAGATAGGCGACTCCGGAGCCGGAAACACCTATCACAGCGTCAATCTGGTCTTCCGTCACTTCGACTACGACGCCTACGGCGGAGAACAATTGGCGAACCAGGATGGCGTGTTCTTCCGTCGCGCTAGCGCCCCGGCAGAAGGCAGTCGCCCCTGCTCCGACCAGCGCCGGCGTGTTGGGCATCGTCCGTATGACAGCGATTCCCTCGGGAAGCGTTTCCTCCATCGTCCGCAGTCGGATTCCCGCCGCGACGGAAAGAACGAGGCAATCAGGAGACAGCGCCTTCCCCGCCGCAAGCAGCGTCTCGGTTACCGCGAACGGCTTGACGCTGACCAGAGCGATATCCGCCCCGTTTACCGCGTCCGCTATTGCGGGAAAATAGACGCCACCCATCTCGGTCGCGAATGCTTCCCCCCGCATCGCCGTCCGGTTCGCCACTGCGACATCGCTTCCCGCGATAGCCCCTGCCGCCACCCACCCCCGCACCAGAGCGGAAGCCATCTTCCCTGCGCCCAGAACTGCTATTTTCATACCATTTTGCGGCAGGGCTTTTGCGTGGCTTGGGACGGCGGGAATCAGACGCCACTGGAAATCTCGACGTATCTTCCGATGCCGGAAGCCCTACTTTACCGCTTCCTCCCACGCCTGTTCGGCTAATTTTTTCATTACCAGACTTTGTTCCCAGCGATCCGAGAATTCCGAGCCATCGGGGAGGGTAATTGCGTAACGTGGCGGCCCCAGTTCGGTGGCAAAGGGGAAGATATCGCCGGGTTGAGCATCCTTGAGCCAGTGACGCATGACGTACGACCAGATACGGACGAAGAACTGCGCGGTCATGCCGGAGCCATCGCCGACATCCACCTGTACCTGTTCGCCATTGGAAATACGCCCATGGAGGTGAACGACGCGTTCCAGCACGGGAGCCATTCGCTCGACCGCTTTCTCATCTTCCCAGCCGTAGAACTCTCCAACCACCACGAAGTGCGATAAATCACCGGTGAATCGCACATCCGGATAGATATCGATGAGTTGGAGGGCCTGATTCAGGGTTTCGGGGATATTGTTACGGTGCGTTTCGATGAAATAGGGAAATCCCGCTTCATTGGCTATCTTCCTCGCTTCGCGGCAGAAGGCGGCGGCCTCCGTTAGCGGGATATAGGGATGCAACGGTTGGGCGAACAGGTAATCGGGGTTGAGACGAACCGCCTGCTCCACAAACCGCTTCACATCATCGAGTGTGTGCGGGTGATGCCCGAGGACAAGCCGCAGTCCATACTTTTCCAGCGTTTCGACCACCTGCGATTCGTTATCTGGCCCTAGCCAGCATTCGACAGCCTCGAAACCAGCATCCTTGACGCACGCGAACTTCTCATCGAGAGTCCATTCCGTCTCGGCATTCATCGGTAGTTTTATGAGCGACCAGAGCGAGTGGTGAGTGCGGAGGCGCGGAGGCGCGTCTCCCCCCAGATTCAAGCGATCCAACCGGGGTTTCGCTTCGGGCGTTTGCGTCATCGATTTGATCCTTTCACAGAGCGATTACAGAGACCCTGACATGAATGGCGAACTCGCCCCACTTCCCTGACCGGACGTAGGGCTGGTTTGCGATCCGACCTTCTCCGCATGGATCGCGATATGCGACGGCGTAAAGAGGTACGCCGCATCGGCGATTTTCTCCACGAAACCATCCAGTGCGTAGGTGACCCCATTGAGGAAGTCGATGAGGCGTTCGGATATCTCGGCGGGAGCGCCATCGAGCGTCACAATCTGCGGTTCTCCGCCCTTGAGGCGGTCCGCCACTTCCTGCGTCTCGTCAAAGTTAGTAATGGGCGTCAGAGCGATCGAGCCTTTAATGGAAGCCACGCGGAGGTTGTCCTTTCGGGGTGAGGCGTTAACTTTGGGTTCCGTAATATCACGCACGGAAACTGCTTCCTCATATTCCTCTTCGTCCTCGGGTCTTCCACGGATCGAATCGAACCATCGTCCGATCGGATTACGTCGCATTCCCACTCGTTCCTCTTCGTCGTCATAGTCCTCATGTTGCATTTGCGTTTCACCTTCTTCCAAAGAGAGCGGTTCCCAGTCGCACTTCCGTCGCTCCTTCTTCGATTGCAATTTCAAAATCGCCTGACATTCCCATGGAGAGAATACGTCTATTTTCCTGTGGTAATTGATTATACAGTTCGTACAAGGCACGGAAATAAGGGCGTGAATCTTCCGGGTTTTCAGAGTAGGGCGCGATGCCCATCATTCCTTCGAGCCTCACAGCCGGCAGTGAAACCACCTTTTCCGCCAGTTCGAGCGCCTGATCTGGCAGAACTCCCGCTCGCTCCGGATTGCGGGAAATGTTGACTTCTATCAAAATCGTCGGATTTCTACTTCTCTTCGCCGCCTGCTTTGAAATTTCCTCCGCAAGTGCGAAATTGTCTACTGTTTCGAGGACGGAAAAGAGATCCACCGCATATTTCGCTTTATTAGATTGTAAATGTCCGATACATTGCCATTTGGCGGCGTAATTTTCAGCGGAGTTTCCGTCACCATGTTCCATCGCTAACAATTTGGCGACTGCAGGTATTTTTTCTCGCGCTTCCTGCACATAATTCTCGCCAAACAGATGCAATCCCGCTTTGCAGGCGACCAGGATACGCTCTGGCGAAACCGTCTTTGTCACTCCAAGAAGATTGATTTCGGATGCCGAACGCCCGGATCGCGCCGCCGCTTCCACTATGGATTGTTGCAGACTTGCGAGGCGGAGTCGTATCTCATTGTCGTCGAACTCTGTCCCCACGCCCTATTGTCCTTTTAAGTTCCGACCTTCGCGACTTTTTGCGATGTCCGGATGTGAAAGAGTCACCGCGTCATGGCGTCGACTCTATCCTGTTTGAGGTTATGTGAGAAGAAAGGTTTCGACTTTTAGATCGATATTTCTCTTTGTTACTGCTACTATTCAGCAACGGTTGCGAATGAATGTGTCTTCAGATGAGGTGTCATGGGTGGATGGTCAAGATTAACGAGCTGATTTCCCCGTAAACGACCGGTTTCCATGAAGATGACACGTTCTGCAATACTGCAGCAATGATCCCCGATACGCTCGATATAGTGGATTACAAACAATAAATGCGCCGCTTGCAGTACGGAATACGGATCCGCCTGCATGGTCACCTGAAGTTCCCGTCGCATTCGGGCATACAGGGCGTCTATCTCTTTATCTGCGACGATTACTTGCTCGGCGATTAGTGAGTCATGGCGGACAAACGCTTCCAGAGATTCATATAGAAGCGCACGCGCCATTTCTCCGAGACGGGGAATATCCGCCAGGGGCTTATAGAACATCTCTTTTTGCATGCGTTGCGCAATCCGGGAAATGTCCACCGCATGATCGCCGATACGCTCTATATCGGCGACGATTTTCAGCGCGGCGCTCACGATACGCACTTCGCTGTCAAGAAGTTGGCTGCGCCCCATCAATCGAAGACATTGCGCTTCGATTTCCAAGTCCATACTGTCAATCACATCGTCGCGGGGAATGATTGTGGCGGCAAGGGTGTGGTCTGACTCCGTAAGCGCTATGATGGCATCACGAACCAACTCTTCGGTCGCTGCGCCCATCTCCAGAAGACGCATGCGCAGGGTCTCCAGTTCATCCTCCACGCTCGGATGACCAAATGAAGCCGTTCTCGCCATCAGTCCTTGCCTTTCGAGCTTATCGTCGATGATACGCTTGACGCAGTCCTGATTAATTTACAAATCTCTATATTAATTAACATCACCAACAGTCACTATTTTGACAAACTGAGCATTTGCATTTTGTTGAAAACGCATGCTTCCTATCAATGTTCAGCAGTGTAACATTATTATTGACTGTATGTGTTAAGAAAAGTTTAAATTCTGGAATTGTTAAAAAATTGACAGTTTTGATTTACCGTCTCCGCCCTTATGCACTTCAGCGTCAATCTGATAGACCACACGAAGATTCTCCAGAGTCATAGCCTCGAATGGCGGTCCCTGAGCGATAATCTTTCCTTGATGCAATAGTATGACAATGTCAGCATAAGCGGCGGCAAGCGGTAAATCATGCAAAGCCACAAGAATGCCCTTTTGCGACCCTTTCACGATTTCCCGCAGGCTTTCAAACAATGATTTTTGATGGTAGGGGTCCAGATGAGCTGTCGGTTCATCCAGCAGACAATAGCGCGTTGTCTGCGCTAGTACGCGAGCGATGGCGGTTCGTTGCCGTTCTCCGCCCGATAATGTGAGCAAACTGCGCTGTTCGAGGGGAAGTAAATCCATCATTCTCATTGCGCTTCGTATATCGTCGTTCCCGGCGATTCCTATTCCAACCAGTTCCCGGACGGTATAGGCGAAGACCTGAGGATTATCCTGCGGGGCATAGGCGAGGATCTCTGACAGTTTTTTTGCCGTTAGACGCGAGATATCTTCTCCATCGAAGAGGATTCGCCCTTTATCCGGCCGGTGAATCCCGGCAAGACTCCGTAACAGTGTCGATTTGCCTGAGGCGTTAGGGCCAATCAATACGGTCAATTGACCCGGCAAGATACCCAGATTGATATCGTGTAACACAGCATGACCGTGATGACTTGCGGAAAGGGCGTCCACTCTTATCATCGTCTATAACCTGCCGGAATGTGTTTCATGTGAAACATTTCAAAGATCACGAAATCGCTTTTACGGTTTTCAATCAGTAATCGACGAAGATCATATTCGCCCGGAATCTTCGAGGCGCATCAACAAACCTTCCAGTTCCTCAGAAGAGAAATAATCGATTTCTATTCGACCGCGTTCAGGGGCGCCATTGATACGCACCTTAGTCCCTAAAGCAGATCGCAATCGGTCTTCAAGCGCGCCTAACTCAATAACGTCCGTTGTGATTGGATGTCGTGAGCCTTTCACTACCGGTCTGATGAGCGTCATATCACTGCTGGATTCACTGCCAAGTCGATTTTTCTCTTCCTTCATCAGTCGTTCCGCATCACGGACGGTCAGACCACGATCACGGATTTGATTGAAGACGAGTAACTGGCGCTCACGAAAGACAGGCTCTTGTGATTGACGGTCTTCTCCAATGAGCGCACGGGCATGACCTTCAGAAAGTTCGCTTTTTTCCAAAGCTTCCTGTATTGGCGGAGGAAGGCGAAGAAGGCGTAAGGCGTTTGCAACTGCGGAACGGCTTTTTCCGACCCGTCTACCCATCTCTTCCTGAGTCCAACCATAATCTTCCATCAAACGATGAAAAGCGCGTGCAGCCTCCAGTGGCCCTAAGTCTTCCCGGATCAGGTTTTCGATCAGGCCAAGGGCAAGGGTGTCTTCGTCGCTTAAGGAACGCAAGACAATGGGAATCTGCTTCAGTCCGACAAGTTTGGCGGCGCGGAACCGGCGTTCTCCGGCGACGATCTCATACCCTCCGGCAACTCGAGGTCGAACCAGAATAGGTTGAAGAATACCATTTGCCTTAATCGAGTCCACTAACTCATTGAGGCTAGTTTCATCGAAGCGGGTACGAGGTTGTCTCGGGTTCGGGTGAACGCTGGCGATAGAAACTTCCTGACCCGGACCAAATTGCTTCTCATCCGCTTCGTTTCCACCAACGGGCAAAAGGTCCGCCAGTCCGCGGCCCAGCACTCTCTTTACGTTCGACATCACCGATTATTTCCTTCGCTATCTGTTCATATGCGATCCCACCTTTCGATTTGGCATCGTAGGCGGATATAGGCTGTCCAAAGCTGGGCGCCTCAGAGAGCCGGACATTTCGGGGAACCACTGTCGGCGAAACCGCTTCGCCGAAATAGGACTTCACCTCGCTCATTACCTGTTGAGCAAGGTTGGTACGACCATCAAACATCGTCAGGACAACTTTACCGACTTCCAGGTCAGGATTAAGTCCCTGTTTGACGCGATCAATGATGGCGAGAAGCTGCGTAATCCCTTCAAGCGCGTAGTATTCACATTGCAGGGGAATCAGCGCGAGGTCCGCAGCGGTGAGCGTATTGACCGTAATCAGTCCCAGAGAGGGGGGAGAGTCGATCAGGATGTAGTCATAATCATCTGAAACAGATGCAAGCGCTTTTTTCAAGCGATATTCTCGCTCGTTTGCCGCATAAAGTTCCATCTCCGCGCCAGCAAGATTAATAGTTGCGGGCAGAACATCAAGATTCGCCGTTGCCGTTGCGACTTTCGCCTCACGAACCGATTGACCATGAACGAGGACAGTATAGATATCGGAGTCAACGGTGCGGCGATCCACGCCCACACCGCTTGTCGCGTTCCCCTGCGGATCAGCGTCGACCAGCAACACGCGACGGTGTG
>CAIVZM010000076.1 GCA_903910385.1 uncultured Armatimonadota bacterium | reverse complement strand
TTCATAGTAGCTTCATAGTAGCTTCATAGTAGCTTCGATGTCGTAAGGCATCCCCGTTTGATTTAATCAAATCTTAATCTGAAAGCCTTGACATGCCCACGAAACACTGTTACGCTTTGGTGGCCTGCTTATGCCTTAGTGAACCGGAGCCTGAACCTGTTATGAATTTCAAAACTCGCGCATTTACCCTCATTGAGCTTCTTGTCGTCATTGCAATAATTGCTATCCTTGCGGCTATCCTCTTTCCTGTCTTTGCACAGGCGAGGGAATCGGCGCGACGCACATCCTGTCTGAGTAATGTCCGACAGATTGGCACCGCGATGCTCATGTATATCAACGATTATGATGAAACGACCCCGTCAGCCTTTTACTATGCTGGAACTCGGGTTGATACCTTCATGAACCTCCAACCCTATATCAAGAATCTTGGTGTATTCTTCTGTCCGGATCGAACCGATGAATCTGATTCTTGCGCGTTCGCCGTTCCCACGGGTTGGCCCGCTAATACCCGACGTTGCAACGGCTATGGCTATAATTGGGGCTTCCTGCCTTATGCAGGAGCCGGTCTCATGGCTCCCTCATTTACCGCCTCGGACGGGACTGAAGTCGAACCTGGAGTAAGCATCGCTACTCTGGATCGTCCCGCCGAAGTCGCCGCCTGGGCGGATACTTACAACCATCCGAGATATTCCATGTCTGCAATCGGCTCTATTCTGGATGCTGGCACCCTCGGGGGAAATATCACTTCCAACTCATCTCTGCGCCATGGCGGCAACATCAATGTCAATTTTTGTGATGGCCACGCCAAAGCGGTTCGGTTTAAAGGAGGGACAGTTCCAGGCTTTGTTGTCAATGGACTACCGCTTTACATCGGAGTTCCACGAAAAGACGAAGACCGAATGATGTTCTGTTCAAGTGCGGATGCCGTCGTGGACACGAATAATCCCAACCTGCCTTCTCCGCTTGGTTTAGGTCAGATACCTTGTAGCGCTGCCGTCAAACTACCGGAAGCCTTTAATACACAATGGTGGAAGGACTGATGTTTCCGCAAACTTTCCATTGAGCGGTCATCTGGAATCTCACACGAGTCACTTTCACCTGTGGTTGAAAAGCAAAACTCCCCGGAAGGATTTATCTTCCGGGGAGTTTATGCTTTCATCCTCTTGAGATTCGTAGGGGGGTCAGGTTGGAACGTCTCCCGCTGCTTAGTTTGGCGCCAATGTGGAGACGGATGGAAGTAATGGAGGAAATAAACTTCGATACACGAGGCTTATTGCCGACTCCTGACATTCGCAAAAGGCAGGAGTTCTCCGGAACAGAACGAAAATCCCGTGTCTTATACCATGACCACGGGATTGTTTCTTGCGTTTATAGCGTTTCATAAATGGAGGTACATATCATTGTTGACTCGCGCTGTAGCAATTGTAATGGAACCGGAGGAAGCACATGAAGCGCCCGGCGTTTTGATAAAAAGAAGCATTGGATCGGAAAAACTCATTTTGCTAGACCCTGTCCTGCTTCTGGATCATCTGGGCGTGGATACGAATGCCGGTGCGACCCCGGTTATCGGTTTTCCTCGTCACCCGCATCGCGGGATTGAGACTCTGACCTATGTCTTCGCCGGAAAGATGAAGCACAAGGACTCGATGGGGAATGAGGACACCGTCGAAGAAAACGAGTCGCAGTGGATGACGGCGGGCGGTGGTCTGTTCCATGAGGAAATGGTCGAAACGACAGATGGAGTGCATAACAGCCTGCAAATCTGGTTCAATCTGCCAGCCGCTGAGAAGATGAAGCCTCCACACTACCAACCGGGACGGAATGCCGACATTCCAATCGTAACATTAGCCAACGGCGGAGTGGTGCGGGTAGTGGCAGGCGAGTTCAATGGGACAAAAGGCGCATTTCAGGAGATAGCCGTTCGACCTCACTATTTCGATGTACGTTTGCCAGCGGGCGCCGAGGTGACATTGCCCGCATTGCCCGGTCATATGGCGTTCGCATATCTCTACGAAGGCGCAGCGGCATTTGGCGAACCGGAAACGCTTATCGAAGCGTCCCGTCTTGTCGTATTTACGGATGGAGAGGATGTGTTCGTCTCTGCGATACAGAGAGAGGCGCGATTCATCTACGTCTCTGCGAAACCGCTGGGAGAACCGGTACTGCAATATCGCTCGCTGGTAATGAATACAGTCGATCAGATGAAGGAAGCGCTGGATGATCTTCAGAAGGGGACATTCGCAAAAAGCGCGGCATAAGTTGTCTTACAGATGACGGATTGATGGGGAAGTGGAAGCCTATAACTTCCCCTTTTTCGTCGTAGGATGAAGCCCATTCCGTCAGGTTTTGAAAGCGTCCGCGAAATCTTCCGGAGTGTTGACATTCCTCAATGCCGGACGGTGGATGGCGGGGATTTCGACGAGGGCGAAAGGCAACGCAGCAATCAATCCTTGCAAGGATCGCCTGCCTGCCTGTAGACGCAGCTCCAGGGGGCGAAGGCAGGATTGTCGATAGATTCCAAACAGGGGTTCGACATCGTCGTCACGGACACCAATAACGCCGGGAGCGAAGCGGTACGCCGCTGCCGCATCGCGTAACCAGCATAGGGCTTCGGCGGTAAGCGCTGGCATATCGCAGGCGATTGCCAGAATCGAATCGGGAGTATGGCGCAATGCCGTGGCGATTCCCCCGGCGGGACCCAGACCTGGCATGTCATCCGGGACGAAGCTCGTATGCGCGAAGGGCCAGTCGGAAGGGCGGTCACGCCCGACAACGATTACGGAATCGCATGCCTCTGCGGCAAGCGCGGCGGTGCGTTGTAGAAAAGTCGTCCCGCCTCTCAGGGGCAGGCTCGCTTTATCTCGCCCCATTCTCTTGCTCTCTCCACCCGCCAGTATCACAGCCGTGATCGGTTCTCCCATGTGCGCCTCCCACTATTGAAGATTCTGTTTTGAAAAATGTGACAAACGGTTACGAAGGATAGTATAGCGCATCAAGCGAATGAATCATAAAAGCAATAACAGGGGGTATCTATCATGTCCAACGAAGGAAACATCGAAATAACGCGTCGGGCGGCGCTCGGGGAAATTTCGCGTCGGGTCGCGGCGGTCACCGCTGCGCCCTTGCTCCTGAAGAATGGTCAGGAAAAAAAATTAGGCTGGGCAATTGTCGGTCTCGGCGGTCTTACACTCGGGGAAATCTTGCCGGGATTCAAAGAATGCAAGTTCAGTAGGGTGACTGCGCTGGTCAGTGGCGACCCGTCAAAGGCGAAGCGGGTCGCGGATCAGTACAATGTCAAGCGGATTTATAACTATGATAATTTCGACACGCTAAAGAATGATCCTGATGTCGATATCGTCTATATCGTTCTGCCCAACGGGATGCATGCCGAATACACCATTCGGGCGTTGAAGGCGGGGAAGCACGTCCTGTGTGAGAAACCGATGGCGAACACGGTGCAGGAATGTCAGCAAATGATCGCAACAGCGAAAGCCGCCAATCGAAAGCTGATGATAGCCTATCGATGCCAGTACGAACCGTACAACATGGCCGCAATCGAACTCTGTAAAAGCGGCGCTTTAGGAAATCTTAAAGAAGTCATCAGCGATCATGGTTTTTCCATTGGCGATCCCAGACAATGGCGGTTGAATCGAAAATTAGCGGGCGGAGGTTCCTTGATGGATATCGGAATTTACAGCCTCAATGCAGCCCGATACCTGACTGGAGAAGAGCCAGTGAGTGTCTCGGCGATGTCTTACACCACACCTAACGATCCCCGTTTCAAGGAAGTGGAAGAGACGGTCAATTTTATGCTTCGATTCCCGTCCGGCTGCCTTGCGAACTGCACATCCTCCTACGGTTATGAGGGGACGAACCGCATTCGGGTAGTAGGAGATAAGGGCTTTCTGGATATGGAACCGGCGACCTCGTATCGGGGAATTCGTCTTCGTTACTCCGCAAACGGAAAGTATGAAGAAAAGAAATTCGAAACCGGAAGCCAATTCGCTCTGGAAATGGACGCCTTATCCCAGAACGTTCTTAATGCCTCTACTCCACGGACGCCGGGAGAAGAAGGATTAGCGGATATGAAATGGATCACGGCAATCTATGAATCCGTCCGAAGCGGGCGTACCTTAAAATCCTAGAACAATGAGGTATAACGGAGTCAAGGAGCAAATATGGCATACGGATATAGTAATCAACAATATGGCAATCAACGTGGTGGAAGGCAACGCAATAGTAGAGTAACTCTGCTTATAGCGCTTGCAATGGCAGGGTTCGCACTGTTTCGCTACATAGGATCGGCGGAAAAGAACCCGACTACAGGCGTTGTACAACATGTCGCGGGAATCTCCGCTCAGCAGGAAATCGCTCTTGGGTTGCAGTCCGCCCCCCAAATGGTGCGCCAGTACGGAGGCGAGTCTCGTGATCCCGTTGCAACGCAACGAGTGGTTCGAATGGGAGAATGGCTGGTGCAAAACAGTCTGGCAGCCAAATCGCCGTACCGCTATCAATTCCATCTTCTGGGAGACCCCCGCACCGTGAACGCCTTTGCTCTGCCTGGAGGACAAATTTTCATTACCGAGGCGCTATACCGTCAATTGATGACTGAGGGACAGCTGGCAGGGGTTCTGGGGCATGAAATCGGGCACGTTATTGCGAGGCATAGCGCCCAGCAGATCGCCAAACAGCAACTCACGCAAGGTCTTTCCGGTGCGGCGGTCATGGCGACGTACGACCCCAATAATCCGAGTACAATGCGGAACAGCGCAGTCATTGCAATGATCGGTAATCTCGTCAATTTAAAGTACGGGCGTAACGATGAAATCGAGGCGGATAAGTTCGGCGTTCGCATTATAGCGGAGGCGGGATATGATCCTCGCGCCATGATTGGCGTTATGAAAGTTCTTGAGAAAGCCGGTGGCGGAGGACGGACGCCAGACTTCTTCGCGACGCACCCCAACCCGGAGAACCGCATCGGTAATATCGAAAACGTCATCAAGGAAGCTTTCCCAAAGGGAGTTCCTCCCGGCCTGAAACCCTGATATTACGGAGCGCCTTTGAGGAAATCCGGACTGATTATCCGGATTTCCATCCAACAGAAAGAGTTTCCCTTTTTGTTAAGAAACGTGTATCAGGGCTTGTCGGGATGTAGAGGGATTTTTACTTCCGGTATCTCTTCATATACGGTAGCCGTATCGTCCGTGACTACGGAAGCGCGTAGAAACATAACGATTTCCGACTTGGTAATATTCTTGCTTTCTCGTCGGAAGAACTGACCCAGAATAGGAAGATCGCCCAGAATAGGAATTTTGCGGGTGGTCTTGGTATCAACGGAAGAATTTAATCCGCCCAAGATAATAGTATCTCCATCACGAATACGGATGGCGGTCGCCAGCGTCCGTCGCGCTATTCGTGGGAGGGAGATGCCGTTGGCAAGAGTGTCTAACTGTAACAAACTTCCGATTTCCGGATTGATCTTCAAATTGATGGTTCCATCGGAGTTCGAAGTCGCAACAACGTTCAGTTCGACTCCAACATTGACGCGACCTGTTTGTAATGTTTGTCCATTGATGGATGAGGCTGTTCCCAGAAGATAGGTCACTTCATCGCCGATGAAAATCCGCGCCCTCTGATTATAGAGTACCATCAAGCGAGGACTGGCAAGGATACGCGCTTTGTTATCTCTTACTGCCGCTTCCAGCGTCGCATTGAAAGAGACGATGTCGCGGGTCAGTCGCCCGAAAATTACCTGTGGCCACTCTTTGCCTTCGTTGGGAGAAGCCGGTGATCCCAGTTTGAATCTGGCAGTAGTTCCAGAAGGAGCGAAATCCCAGGATACTCCGATATCCTGAGCAGTTCCTTCGGTCATATCGACAATCTTGGCTTCGATCAGGACTTGTGGCGCTGGAAGATCAATTTGATTCAGCGTTTCGATTGCCTCGGCAACATCCTTCGCCGCTCCTCGCAAAATCAAATTCCTGACAAATTGGTCTGGAATATTGACAGACGGCCCTTCTTTAACCTTTAAAGCAATTGCCTGGCTGACGGTCGCTTCCGATCCCAAAGTTTCGCCCGCTGGCGTATCACGAACAAATTTAGGTTGTGGGCCGAGAACGATTTTAACGGCGGGCATCAAATCCGTGACGATCTTTGCCAGTTCTGCAGGTGTTGCATACTTGATCGCATATAAGCGGGTCACTATGGACGAACCCGTTGTCGGCGCATCAGGAGGCGCAACTTTGACAGGAACTGGCTTCTTGACGCCCGGTTCCTGAGCATAAGCGGGAATGGTCACGGTAAGCGCGAATAGTATCACCAATGGTCTCTTGAAAAATGAGAACATCTTATGATTCCTTGTTTGGAGAGTCGTCCCAAGAATCGCGGGATGGATTTTTGTTTTCTGCCAGATGACGGGCGGCTTCCGCCCCTTTCCTCATACTTTCGACTGTCTGGGCGATCTGTCGCAAGAGATGGGGATCATGCTTCAAAATAAGGTTTAACGCGTCATGATTCAGCAAAAGAACCTCCGCATCCGTGTGCGCTTCCGCTGTGGTAAAGCAAATCGCGCCGGGATTGGGATCGCCAATCAGCCCTCCTTTATCCAGACATTCGATCGTAATTGCAGGGAAGTTGATTGGTTTGACGGAAAGACAAACACTCCCATCGAGGACAATAAAGACTCCGGACGCTAAAGTACCCTCCACCATGAGATTTTCTCCCTGCCCGTAAATCTCGATATCGGCGCAACCGGCAAGTTGGTCTTTTACTTCAGGAGCGAGGCGAGAAAGGAGGGAGACCTGATCGATTCGCTGTCGTACCGCCTCACGGGGATACGCAAGCGCCGTAGCATCCGCAGCCCCTAATGGCGGCAGTCCGAAACGTTTACGTCTCGTGGCGTACCAGAGGCGTGTCAGGAAAGTCTGCCGGGTTGTCGCCAGTTCCGCATACGAATCGACGGAAAAGGTCACCGTATAGTTTATGGTCGACCCCGATATTCCCGCCACGACAGCGGAAGGCGCAGGGTCATGCAGGACTCCGGGCGTTTTCACGCAGAGCTCTTCCAGATTTTGACGCACCAAATTGGGCGGCAGTGAAGCGGGAAAGGCGAGGGGAATCGGCTCCACACTGTACGTCTCCGCACGGCTAAAGTTACCAACTACCTGTTTCGCAAGAATAGAATGCGGAATTTCTCGTACTTCATTTTGCGCCGTCTGTACGATAGCGGCGCGCCAGGTCATTTCCTTGACCTCGGCGATATTACCATCCGCTCGGATAGTATCGCCGACATCGAAGGGACGCTGCATCAGCAAAACGATACCGGAAAAAATATTACCCAGCGGTTCCTGTAATGCGAGACCGAGGACGATGGTACTGACGCCGAGAGCCGTGAACAATCCCCCGACATCGAGGTTCCACACACGCGATAGGACGATGGCGCACCCGATTCCCACAATAAGGAATCGTAGCAAGTCTCGACCTATGGGAGGGACGCGACTACGCCAACTGGCAGGTACCGCAACAAATCGACCGGTTGCGGAAATGATCTTTGCGGTTGGAGCGGTATCCGTGAACAGCACTGCGTTGAGCAATTGCAGGGCGGAAAAGATGACCACAATACCAACAATGGTAATTACGATCCGCACCAGAGTATTGTCTGGCGGAAGGTTTAAAATACGGGTCAGGAGAATGAAGAATGCCAGCGCAGGCAAAACCACATTGCGCAGGAACAGAATCGGACCTGCAAGAGCGCTCCTGCGGTTGGTCAGACTTTCCGCCAACTCGTCGAGCGCAATCATAACGACGGGCAGGACGATCACAATGGCGATAGCCCATGCCACCCATATAGAGTCGCCCAGCATTTGCGCCAGGAGGGAGATCATCCTTATGCCTCCTGCTCCTCACGCTGTAAAGTGGAGGAACCAATTTCCTTCACGGAACTATTGCTTTCCAGTAAGGCTTCCCAGAGCGGAATAGGCTCGCGTCCTGCGATAAGCAGCGGGGAGGTTGGCTTGAACTCCATGGCGCCGCCCGATTGAGACAGTACCGCCTCGGTGACGATCACACTGTAATCGTCCGCGCCATCGCCCATACGCCTTGCAATGGTCACCGTTTCACCCCAGAGATCATAGATGAATCGACGTCGCCCGATGACTCCCGCCTCGACAGGACCCGTATTGATGCTGATGCGGAAGAAAAGATCAACCTTGCGATCCGCTTCGATGGCGCGGACGATTTGTACCAGATCACGTGCAAAGTCCAGAATACGCTGGGTGTGATCGATGCGGGGGCGTATCAAACCGCAGGCGGCAAGATAGGAACTGCCGATAGACCGCACTTTTTCCGCACCATGACGCTCTGCCGCTTCATCAAACGCTTCAAAGAGATCGGTCAACAAAGTAGCGGCTTCGCCCGCGTTTATGCTGGCAGTCAGTTCGGCGAAGCGTGGGAAATCCGCAAAAAGAACGGTGACATTGGCGTAACGCTCTGCGATGACTTCCTTGCCATCCTTGTACTGGTCTGCGACAGGGCCGGGCAAGATATTGCGTAATAGTTCATCTTTTTCCGATATCTGACGCTGGATCGTGTTGCGCTGGGTTCTGATATTGTCGGTCATCTGGTTGAAAGCAGTCGCCAGTGAATGGAACTCATCGCCGCCACGAACATCCGCTTTCGCCGTCAGGTCCCCGGAACCGACAAGGGTCGCAGCACGCATGAGTTCGCCAATAGGCTTCAGAAACGCCCGTGCGAAAATCATGGACAGCATGATGACTCCCAGAAGCAGGGGGACTGCCCAGCGCAAAATCTCTCCCTCAAAAGCGCGGATGGGAGCCAGGGCTTCGGAGGAATCCATTTCCGCCAGAAGCGCCCAGCGGGTATCGCCCAGATCATACGGTTGGTAGGCGGAAAGGACGTTTTCCCCACGGTAGTCTTGCACTTCCTCCGCACCGGATTTTCCGTCTAATGCTTGCTTCACGGCATTGCTGCGAACCTCTAACTGAAGGCGCGTGCTCTGATGTTTCTCCATCGCCCGGATTTTGTCCTCGGAAACGCCTTCCGCCGTCATTTCCTTAAGGAATTCTTTCGGATTCTCCAGAAAGAAACGCGAGTCTGAACGCATCAGATAATCACGACCCACCATGTAGGTCTCACCTGTTTTACCCAGTCCCACCTCATTCCATCGTCGCTTCACGGTAAGCACGTCATTTAACGGGATACCATGGCCGACGATGATTCCCGAAGGAATGCGCACGACCAGAACCCCGATTAGCGCCGGGCCGTCATAAATCGGAGCGGCGACAAACATTGTCGGTTCAAAAAATGCAGCGCGGTGCGGCTTATAATCGGTAAAGACAACGCCGCCGGAATCTACGCCACGTTGTATATGTTCCACGACTTCGCTCAGCGGGCTTTTCGCATACGGCCCGTTCACCAGACTGGTAGCGAATGACATGCCTTTCTCTTCGGTATAAAGTACGTTACTGGTCTTCGCATCCACCAGATAAAAGTCGGAAAAGGGTAAATCTTCGACAAGTCCTCGGAAATAGGGATGATATTTTTGATGGACAGCGCTATAGGCGCTTTTATCGGCAGCGAGATCAAGCTTGCGTCGATCCTGTTGCGGGTTGGTAGCGATGTAATAATATTGCAGATAACGGGCTACTGAGCGTGGTGGGAGGTAACTTTCCAGAGTCGGTTCACCTTCCGATACCTGAGCCATTTTAGGCAGGAAATTCGTGGTATACCATTGCTCCAAAACTTTCTCGTCGCCGGGAAGTAATTTGGTCTCCTCCGGGGGATATGCCGCTCGGAACTCACGCATCGCACTGATGACTTCAGGACTCTGACTCAAGGTTTTGACGGAGCCACGGATATTCTGAAAGTACATATCCAGTTGCGTCGCCATACCGTTGCGCGTCGCTACAAGCTGATTCAAAGCCCGTTGACGTAAAGATTGGCTGGCGCTACGGATTGCGAGATAACTGATTAGACAAACGGCGGATAAGCTGACGCCAAGGAGCATCAACAATACTTTGTTGCGGATATTGAGCCTATTCCACATTTTTTGACCTTTTTTTACCAAGACTGCAACCAGCCCATACTGGCGGTGAAGTCTTCCTGCAACCTGATTTCGTTAACGAATCGCATGACTTCTGGGACTAGGATAACATGGTCCGAAATCGATTGTGACAGGCATATGTAGTCGAAATTGTATCAGTCAACAATTTAGCAGGCGAGAGATTTTCCTTTTATTATATAGATGTTACAAATAAAAGGCTACGCCTCCGGGCGTAGCCTTTTAATGCAGTGAATATCAATTCCGCCAGATTGAATTAACGACGAGGTCGGAATCGCGCTTTGGGCAGATCGTCATCACTATCTGTATCCGATGTCGCTGCAGGAGCGGGAGCTTCTGGCGCTGCGTTTGCGGGTTCGTTATCCTGACTTCCGAAGTTTCCGCCTTCGCGTCCGCCCCGGAATCCGCCTCTGTCGCCGCCGTCACGACCGCCACGGTCGCGTCCGCCGCCAAATCCGCCTCGTCCGCCACGGTCTCCGCCGCCAAATCCGCCACGTCCGCCGCGATCACCGCCTCCTCCACCCGGTCGAGGCGGTCGCCCCGGTTCGGGATTTGCCGGATCGAAGGTGTCTTCCAGGTTGCGTGCTGTCGCATTGATACGACCCTGACCGTCGATTTCGGTCACACGAACGCGCAATGTATCGCCAACTTTCAGGAATTCGTCCGGCTTGGAAGGCGGCGGATCGGAAAGCTGGGAAACATGGACGAGCGCATCCTTACCCGGAACGATTTCAACAAACGCCCCGAATTGCAGGAAGCGAACGATCTTGCCTTCAAAAATCTCGCCTGGAGTCGGATTCTTGGTCATCCCCTCGATCATACGTCGAGCGGCGTCTCCCTTTTCGCCATCCACAGAGGCGATATGGACCGAACCGTCCTGCTCGATATCGATTTTCGCGCCGGTCTCGGCTGTGATCTTTTTAATCATCTTGCCACCCGGTCCGATAACCGTTCCGATCTGTTCCGGATCGATCTTGATGGTGATGATACGTGGCGCATATCGGGAAAGCGCTTCACGTGGCTGAGCAATCGTCTCGGTGATTTTACTCAGGATATACAAACGGGCTTGCCGGGCTTGCTCGAATGCCTGGACGAATACCGGGCGAGGTATGCCCTGAATTTTCGTGTCCAACTGAAGGGCAGTAATGCCTTCCGTAGTTCCGGCTACCTTGAAGTCCATGTCTCCAGAAAAGTCTTCCATGCCCTGAATATCGGTCAGGACAGCGAACTTGTCGTTTTCCGTAATCAACCCCATGGCGATACCCGCAACTGGCGCCTTGATCGGAACGCCGGCATCCATCAGAGCAAGTGTTGAACCACAGGCGGACGCCATTGAAGTCGAACCATTCGACTCCAGAACTTCCGATTGCAGAAGCATGGTATATGGCCAGACATCCTTACCGGGAATGACCGGGACTAGCGCACGTTCCGCCAAAGCGCCGTGTCCGATTTCGCGGCGACCCGGACCACGCATCGGGCGGGCTTCGCCGACCGAGTAAGGGGGGAAGTTGTAGAAGTGCATATAGCGCTTTTCGCCATCTTCTTCCAGCGTATCAACCGTCTGTGCATCGTCCCCGGAACCGAGGGTGAGCGTCGTCAGCACCTGAGTCTGGCCACGCGTAAACATTCCCGATCCGTGGACGCGAGGCAGAAGGCTAACATCGCAGTCGATCTGACGAATGTCGGTCGTGCCGCGTCCATCGGGACGCTTGCCTTCCGACAGGATCAGGTCACGTAATTGCTCCTTGACGACCTTGTCGGCGCCTTCCTTGATATCCGCCTTGTTGTCCGGATATTCTTCCTTCATCCGTTCCACAACGCCATCGATCAAGATATTGAGACCTGCTTCACGGCTTGCCTTGTCCGGGTCTTGCAGACCAGAACGAAGCTCAACAGCGTATCGTTCGCGAATCTTCTCGACGATTTCCTTGTTGTATTCATGGAGAGGCACTTCGCGTTTCGGCTTACCGGCTTTGGCGCGGAGTTCGTCCAGCGCGGCGCACTGCGCCGAGATGACTTCCTGTGCAATATCGAAGGCTTCCAGCATCACGGCTTCTGAGACCATATTCGCGCCCGCTTCGACCATCAGGATAGCCTTCGCTGTACCAGCGACCACCAGGTCAAGCTTGGAAACTCCGATTTCTGTCTGGGTTGGGTTGATCACGAATTCGCCTTCAACCAGCCCGACGCGAACGCAACCGACCGGTCCCGCCCACGGAATATCCGAGATATGAAGCGCAGCGGATGCCGCCAGTACCGAGTTGACATCCGGCATATAGTCCATGTCCGCGGAAAGCGGCATAGCGATGACCTGAACATCGTTACGCATTCCCTTGTCGAACAGGGGCCGTAACGGCCGGTCGATCAGGCGGGATACCAGCGTAGCTTTTTCACCGGGTCGTCCGCCACGCTTGACAAAGCCTCCGGGGATTTTGCCGACTGCATACTTACGTTCCTCGTAATCGCAGGTCAGGGGGAAAAAATCGAGTTCGAAGCGCGTATTCGCGCTCATGGTCGCCGTAGCGAGGATGGTGGTGTCTCCAGTACGGAGAAGGACGGAACCGCTGGCCTGCTTCGCCACGCGCCCCGTCTCAATGGAGATTATTCGACCTTCCGGCAGGGTAATCTCGACGGTCTGAATAGACATTTGGCTCTTTTCTTTTGTTCGTTTACGTTAACGCGACGCAACGCGATATCAAGGGAGCGACAAAGCGCGCCACTATCGCAATCTGATCCTGAATTGAATCACAGGATATTATAGGATATTAGAGACTAGTTTGAAAAGAGGGCGTCCGTTTGTTACTAAACGGACGCCCTCTTTTCTGGATTATAACCGGGACCGAATACCAAGACGTTGCACCAGTTCACGATATCGCGTGATGTCGGCGCGGCTCAGGTAAGCCATCAAACGCTTACGGCGACCGATAAGAAGCATCAGGCCACGAGTGGAGTGGTTGTCCTTCTTATTGACGCGCAGGTGGTCTGTCAGTTGATTGATACGCGCTGTGAGCAGCGCTATCTGCACTTCCGGCGAACCTGTGTCGCTTTCGTGCGTCTTGTACTCGCCAATAACGTTGGCTGCCGTCTCTTTGGGCAATGGCATGGGGGATATTCCTTACTTTCGTTTGATATTTCGACCTGCGCTTCCTCGCCCCGGCGGGATAGCGCACGTCCGCGCTCCTTCGAGAATCGTCTCGACTGTGCGCGATAGTCATCGTACATTGCCGACAATAAAAAACGCGCCCCGGGACGCCCCGTGCGCGGTCTTCTCAAATGTGTCAGCGCTGTAACCTTTTCAACTTATCACCCGTGCGGGTTTTCGTCAATGCTCCGCCCGGTTATTTGTTTGTCTGTCGGATACGGAGATCGTTACAGAAATTGATCTTGCCGGGAAACTGTCCTCTGTTGACGCGCAGAATTTCCCGTGATAGTCTAATGTGACATTTTTATTGATGTTGGCGATGACGAGGCCAGTAGGCGCGTTGCGGACTTTCAGAGAGCCGTTGGACAGTACTTGTAAGAGTAGGTCAGGTGTGAAACGGTAGACGCAAGCGATCGAAACTCCCCTCTGAGCCGCAGAACTGAAACGCTTGTCTGACTCCGTCGGCAAGCGGAATAAGTCTGCCGGGTGCGCCCGCTATAGCGCATCGAGTGGCTTAGCTCTTTCCCATTTATTTGAGGCGGAGCGGCAATTCGGGTGGTACCGCGGAGAGCCTTTTCGTGTAAACGGAAATTTGGCCCTTCGTCCCGATGTCTTAACGTCCGGGGCGAAGGGTTTTTGTGTTTTTAGCCCTTTACCAGATGGAAATATGGAAGCGGATAGCGAGACGCATGGCGACTCGCTGACAGGAAAATCCTATGGCGAAAATCAAGTCAACCGGCGCAAGAGCGCTGCTGGAATGTCTGCGACGCGAGGGCGTTGATACTATTTTTGGGTATCCGGGCGGTGCGGTGATCCCCCTCTACGATGAAATCTATCACTGCGATTTCCTCCAGCATATCCTCGTCCGGCATGAGCAGGGCGGCGGGCATATGGCGGAAGGTTACGCGCATGCGACCGGGAAAGTAGGCGTTTGTATCGGAACTTCCGGCCCCGGCGCCACAAACCTCGTGACGCCGATCACGGACGCCATGATGGACTCCATTCCTCTGGTCGCCATCACGGGTCAGGTGCGTACTGAAGTCATTGGCAAGGATGCTTTCCAGGAAGCGGACATCACCGGCATCACCATGCCGATCACCAAGCACAACTGGTTGGTTAAGGATGTCAATGATCTGCCGCGTATTATGCATGAGGCGTTTCATATCGCTCGTTCTGGTCGTCCCGGTCCGGTGCTAGTGGATGTGCCTGTCGATATCGCCCGCGCTTTGCTCGAATATGATCCAGATGAAGCGCAAAAGGTCAATATCCGCTCGTTCAAATCAGAATTCAAAGTTCATCCGGTTCAGATCAAGCGCGCCGCCGAACTGATTGCGGAAGCGAAAAAGCCGATCCTCTATATCGGCGGCGGCGCAAAAGCGGCGGCGGCGGGCGATGAAGTGCGCGAATTGGCGGAAAGAATCGGAATCCCGGTCACCACGACTCTGCATGGTCTGGGAACTTTCCCGGAAAATCATGAGCTTTCGCTGGGAATGCTGGGGATGCATGGCACGGCATACGCCAATTACGCCGTCCACAATGCCGACCTGCTGATCGCTGTCGGAGCGCGATTCGATGACCGCGTTACCGGTAAGGTATCCGCATTCGCGCCGGAAGCCAAAGTGATCCATATGGACATCGATCCCGGCGAGATCAATAAAGTCCGCCGTGCGGATGTCGCGATTGTCGGAGACTGCCGGGCTGCGCTACGCGAAATACTGACGCTGGTCGAACCGCGCAACGATATGGACAGTATCATGGCCCTCAGTGAATGGCGGCATGAAATCGGGAAGTGGAAGACCGATTTCCCGCTGGAGGCTCCCACCGGCCAGGATGATGGTCAACTGCACAGCGAACACGTTATCCGGGAAATCGCGCGAATCACGGATCGTAAAGTAGTCGTGACCACCGATGTCGGTCAGCATCAGATGTGGTCGGCGCAACACTTCGGGATGCGTTCCCCGCGTCAGTTCATCACTTCTGGCGGTCTGGGTACTATGGGCTTTGGTCTGCCTGCCGCGATTGGCGCCTCCTTCGGACTCGGACCGGATACGGATGTCTGGTGCATCTCCGGCGATGGTTCCTTCCAGATGTGTCTGCAAGAACTAATGGTCGCCCGAATCTATAACCTTCCGGTCAAGATTGCCATTCTGAACAATCAGTTCCTCGGTATGGTGCGGCAGTGGCAGGAAATGTTCTGGCAGAAGCACTATTCGGAAGTCAACCTGGAAAAGGCTCCCGACTTCGTGAAACTTGCGGACGCTTATGACATTCCCGGTCTTCGTTGCGAACATCCTGAGGATGTCGAAGCCACCGTCCGTAAAGCTATGGAAACGCCAGGGCCGGTTCTGATCGATTTCCGCGTCGCCAAAGAAACGAACGTCTATCCGATGATCCCCAGCGGTCAGACGATCGATGAAATGATTGTGCGACGTCCTGACTCTCCCGCGATTCCAATGACGCCGCCATCGCCGGCTGAACCGCTCGAGCTACGTTTGCCGCAACCGAATGAAGTGGTGGATGTCGCCCGATGAGATCATCCGCCGAACTCCCTGACCAGAAACCTGAAATCGGATACGCTACGCAATACGGAAACGCTCGCACCATCGCGCCGGGCGTCCTCTGGTTGCCGATGTATCCCGGTCATGGATATCTGGTGGGGGAGTCCGGCGGGCCCTGGGCAGTGGTGGATACCGGGATTCCGGGGCAGTCCGAACGCATTATCTCCGCCGCGAAAGCGCGATTCGGTAAGGATTCTCGTCCGGAAGGCGTTTATCTGACACACGGGCATTATGACCATGCGGGTTCCGCTCTTGCGCTCGCGGCATACTGGGATGTTCCTATCTATATCCATAAAATGGAACTGCCGTATGTGACGGGAAAAGCGGTATACCCGCCCATCGATCCTACGGTAGGTGGGCCCATCGGACTTGTATCTTATGTGGCGAAGCACTGGCCTCTCGATTTGCGAGATTACGTCCGCCCACTCCCGGAAACCGGAGCGCTGCCGGGAATGACGGGATGGGAAGTCGTCCCGACTCCGGGTCATGCGCCCGGTCATGTGAGCTACTTTCGAAAGCGGGACAGAGTATTGCTGGCGGGCGACGCGTTGATGACGGTTCGGTTGGATCATCTCTGGGATGCGTTACGCCGCCCACATCAGCTGGCGCCGCCGCCGCCCGCATCGACTATCGATTGGATCATGGCGCGGAAATCACTTCAGAGATTGGCGGAACTACAACCACGAACGATTGGCGCGGGGCATGGCATCCCGCTTTCCGACAATAACCTTCCGATGTCTCTGGAAAGTATGGCGATCCATTTCAATCCGCCCTTCAGCGGAAGATATATCTGCGAACCGGCGCTAACGGATGAAAATGGGGTGACCTATATTCCGCCGAAAACGGCGGACCCGCTGCCGAAAATCGTAGCGATTCTGGGCGTCGCCGCTATAGCGAGCCTATACTATTTGCGGAAAAAGCGTAACTCCTGAAAAAGGTATGCATAACCGGTTTGGAATATCGTCGGTTTCGATTTTAGAGGAGAAAATTTCGCTGTGGCGAAAAGTCCGTCGGGGAAGATCGCGCGTGAGCGAACCGGGCGTTATCTGACTGATGGGAGCGTGTATCGGGCGTTAGCGGCGGAAGTGTACCGTCCGGAAAAGGCGCGATTGATCATTCTGGGTGAGGCGCCGCCGCCGGAAAAGTTTTTCTATTTTGGCGATTCGCTCTTCTTTCAGTATTTGCGACGGGCGTTCTTTTCGGTCTTGCCGGAGACGGAGCAGCGGGATAAGGCATGGTTCCTGACTCTCTTTCGTGAGATCGGCGGATGGCGCATCGATATTTGCGAGGAACCGCAACGTGGGACAAAGGGCGGTGCGGATGATGTAACGCCGTTTCTGAACGCCTTTATGCTACGCTGGCATGCGTTGCCACGAACGGAGGATGCGATTGTCGTCGCGTCGCCAAAACGTCTGGTTCCGGTATTGCCGGAGGAAGTGAAGGCGGTTCTTGCTGCCTCGGTTCCCCCGCCGGGGCAGTGGAATTCGTTGCGGCGTGCGTTCCTGACCGAAATGGATCGTGTGCTACGACAGGAAATCGGGCAGAAAGAGATTCAGGCAGTCGCCGCAGGTATCGATCCGGATATGGCAACGCTGGAATTCGAAATCGCAATGGCATGCGCGGAAGGTCAGGGAGACGGCGAACTCCGTCGACTGATCAAAGGGCATCCACGGGAAAAAGCATTGTTAACGGTATGGCAACGAGCCTCCTGGCAAAGTAGCGCGGATGAAAACGCGGATCAGGAAGCCTCCGAGTTATAGAAATAAGTTTGCATGTGAAGTTTGCAAGGATGAAGAGATAAAATATGGCAAGCGCAACAGTGATGGCGGGAGGTTTGCGGGTGCAGGAAACGCATACAATCACGGTGCTGGTAGACAACAAACCGGGCGTTCTCGCCCGCGTTTCCGGACTATTCGCCCGACGTGGCTACAATATCGAATCGCTGACGGTCTCTATTACCGAAGACCCGGAAGTCTCTCGCATGACTATTGTCGTGGGCGGCGATTCCGATACTCTGGAACAGATTACCAAACAATTGCACAAATTGATCGATGTGCTCAAGGTTTATGACTACCTCGACACGCCGATGCTTGCCCGAGAACTCGCGCTGATCAAAGTCAACGCCGAACCCGGACAGCGACTGGAATTGATGCAACTGATCGAAATCTTCCGGGGGCGCGTCATTGATGTCGCCGATAAGACCTATGTCATCGAAGTCACTGGCGGCGGCGATAAGATAGACGCTTTTGAGAAGCAGATGGAAGCCTTTGGAGTCCGTGAACTGGTTCGTACGGGACGGATCGCTATGATGCGGGGATCGCGAACCGTCTGATCAGTTACCCATGACGAGGAGGACGGATGCAGGAATCTCTGGAAACTCTGATACGAGAGCTCGAAAGCAAGTTACCGGATTTACGTCGGCTGATAGCGGAAAGCGAAATTACAATCGCCACTTCGGAAGAGGCGCAGGAAACGGTTCTTCGTCTCGGACTTGCTATTCGTTTAGCCGACGCCGAAGCGAGCCAGTTGCGACGGGAATTGCTGGTAGCGATGCAACCGGACTCCACGCCCGAGATTCCCGTTTTGCCCAACATTTCTGCAATCGATGACGTTTCGGACGCCGCTCGCGAATTGGAGCGAATTCTGGAAGGGTAAGAAGCGGATTCACCGGCATTGCTTCGTCGTTTTCGACTGTGGTCGATGTATTACAAGAGAAGTCACAGGCGCATAGACGCAAAAGTGAGACTATAAGGAATAAAATATGGCAGTAAAAGTATATTACGAGGCGGATGCCTCATTGGACGCGCTAAAGAACAAGACGATTGCAGTCGTCGGATACGGATCACAGGGTCATGCGCATGCGCTGAATCTGCGCGAATCCGGCATGAACGTCATCATCGGACTTCGCCCCGGCAAATCTGCGGAGAAGGCGAAGCAGGATGGATTTGATGTGTTCCCGGTTGCGGAAGCGGCGGAAAAGGCCGATGTCATCATGATCCTTGTCAATGATGAACATCAGGGAGCGCTCTACAAAGAAAGCATCGAAGCCCACCTGAAAGAAGGAGACGCCATCGCCTTCGGACACGGCTTCAATATCCATTTCGGTCAGATCGTCCCCCCGAAGGGTGTAGATGTCTTCATGGTCGCGCCGAAAGGCCCCGGTCATCTGGTGCGCCGCGTCTTCACGGAAGGCAAGGGCGTTCCCTGCCTCATCGCGATCCATCAGGACTACAGCGGTAAGGCGAAAGAAATCGCGCTGGCATGGGCGTTAGGTATCGGCGGAGCACGCGCAGGAGTTCTGGAAACCACGTTCCAGGAAGAAACCGAGACAGACCTTTTCGGCGAGCAGGCAGTTCTCTGTGGCGGCGCGACGGCGTTAGTCAAGGCAGGATTTGAGACTCTGGTCGAAGCGGGATATCAGCCGGAAATCGCCTATTTCGAGTGTCTGCACGAACTCAAATTGATCGTCGACCTGATGTACGAAGCGGGAATCGCCGGTATGCGCTATTCCATCTCCGATACCGCCCAGTTCGGCGATATGACCCGTGGGCCGCGTATCGTCAACGACGATACCAAGAAAGAAATGAAGAAGATTCTCGACGAGATTCAGTCGGGGCGCTTCGCCAAGGAATGGATTCTGGAAAACCGCGCCGGTCGCCCCGAATTCAACGCCCTTGCCCGACGCGACTCCAACCATCTCATCGAACAGGTCGGCGCCGAATTGCGCGGAATGATGTCCTGGATCAAACCTACGACGAACGTCTCCGCCGAGCAGGTGACCACTCAGGTGCAGACGGTTGGCAACGCAAAACGAGATATCGAACTCTAATTGGCTCGGATGCGGGTATAAACCTCCGTCTTTTCTGGCGAGGGTTTATACCCGTGTTCTCATAGAACGGCGGATAATGTTTGAGTGACGGTAACGAGAAGAACGGCACAGGCGATAGCAAGCCTGATAACCCGGATGATTGGGAAGTTCGTCATAAGGCGGGGCAACGTCGAATGGGCAAGCCCGCTCTGCTCCCCGGCGTCCAGACACCAGAACAGGGATGCATCACCTGCCTCTCCGGCGTACTGATCCTTGTCCTTTCTCTGGCTTTCTGGGGCTATATCTACTGGCTCTACAACCCGGAATTCCACCATGATCAGTCCGGTGCAACGCCAACGCCTAAAGCGACGAAAAGTGCAGGGATACCCCCCAAGAAATAAAGACCATGCCAAGTACCCATGTTCAGATTTTTGATACGACTCTGCGGGACGGGGAGCAGTCGCCGGGAGCGGCGCTCAATATTGAAGAGAAGGTCGAGATTGCACGGCAACTGGAGCGTCTCGGAGTCGATATCATCGAAGCCGGGTTTCCCATTTCGTCGCCGGGGGATTTCGAAGCGGTGCGACGGATCGCAGCGGCGGTCGAAGCTCCCACCGTCTGCGGATTGACGCGAGCGGTGCGCGGCGATATCGATGTCGCCTGGGATGCCCTCAAAGGCGCGAAACGACCTCGCATCCATACCGGGCTGGGCGTCTCCGACAATCACCTGCAACACAAACTGAGAAAATCGCGGGAGCAGGCGATGGAAATGGGCGTCACCGCAGTCGCCTATGCAAAATCGCTGGGTTGTGAGGATATCGAATACTTCACCGAGGATGCCGGACGCGCCGATCCCGATTATCTGTGCCGCGTCGTGGAAGCGGTCATTGCGGCGGGCGCAACCGTGATTAATGTGCCTGACACCACCGGTTATGCCACTCCCGAAGAATACGGAGCCATCTTTAAGATGCTTCTGGAACGGGTTCCGAATGCGGATAAAGCGGTGTTCTCCGCGCACTGTCACAACGATCTTGGAATGGCGACAGCGAACTCACTGGCGGCGGTGCGAAATGGGGCGCGTCAGGTAGAATGCACGGTCAACGGCATCGGGGAGCGGGCGGGGAATACCTCGCTGGAAGAAGTCGTGATGGCGATCCATACGCGCCGGGATGTATTCGGCGTCGAGACGGGAATTGTCACCACCGAAATCTATAAAACATCTCGACTGGTCACCAACCTGACCGGCATTCTGGTTCAACCCAATAAGGCGATTGTCGGCGCGAACGCCTTCGCGCACTCGTCCGGAATCCATCAGGATGGCGTCCTCAAGGAACGATCCACCTATGAAATAATGGATCCCCGAGATGTGGGTATTACCGAAAGCAAGATCGTCCTCTCTCCACGCTCCGGCAGGCATGGCGTCAAACATCGCCTGAACGAACTGGGCTATGTCTATGATTCAGATGAGCAGTTTGAGAAGATTTATCAACGTTTTCTCGCGGTAGCAGATCGAAAGAAAATCGTTTATGACGAAGACCTGGAAGCGATTGCCACCGATGAAGCGCGAGCCGGTTCAGCAATCTATGAACTCATTCAGTTACAGGTGACCTGCGGCGATCAGGCGATTCCAACGGCGACCGTCAAACTGCGCCACGAAAACCTCGCTATCCTTATGGATGCCGATACGGGCAATGGCCCCGTGGACGCTATCTACCGCGCAATCAACCGGATTGTCCGGGTAGAGAATGAACTGATAGAGATCAGCCTGCAATCCGTGACCGAAGGTACCGACGCTCAGGCGGGAGTCACTATCCGTATCCGTTCCGGCGATGATATCTTCAGTGGCCATGCCGCCCACACCGATATCATCGTCGCCGCAACAAAAGCGTATTTGAACGCTCTGAACAAGCTTCTGGGCAAATCGCCGGGGCGACAACAGAACAATAGTTCTGAGCTTACTACGGTATAAACTAATAAGCAAAAGTGATATTTTGAGAAGGAAAAAGAGGACTGCAAATTTTGCAAGCCTCTTTTTTTTACCATTTCTTCCATAGCGCATAACCATGCTATATTTTCAGATTGCCAATATCGTGATCAAATCATTGTGAAATCTATAGCACGCATTATATAATGGCTTCATTGTGGTAATGGCTACATAATAGTGTGTTATTTATATTGTTAAAGTATCAGCTTTTGGATATCCCAGAGTTTCTAAACACAGAGTAATACTGTTATCGGCAGGGTTAATGATGGTTATTGATATCTGATAATATCAGATGCCTGATTTATGTAACGGTGGAGTAAGATAATTTTATGACGAACAAAGTCGTGCGATGGTTGCTTACTTTTATCTTTAGCGGCTTTATTACTATGGGAACCTTATACTGGCGTCGTGTTGCACTGCAGGGTGGGCAACCGCAACCGGAGTTCTTCACCAGTTTTGGCTGGTATTCCGCATGGACAACAGCGTTCGCTTCGCTTTCGTTGGCGTTTATGTTTTGGATTGCGAATAATCAGTCCAAAATCCCTGTGCCAGATACGAGTATAAAAAATATCGTATTGACATGGGTTATACTTGCGCTTATCGCCTTGAACTGTTCATTTCGAAGCGTTGCCGAAGGTATGATGCGCTGGGATGAATTCTTTGTGAATCTGGATGCTATTGTAACCGCCGCCGCTTGCGTTGGCGTTGCGATGGCATTGCGCCTCGCCAATGAAATGCAATCGAAATAAATGGTGCGTTGGGAAATTTAGAATTACCGCCCAAGGTCAAATGACTCCAAGTATATATTTGTACTATAGAATAGTATCCTGTGTCATAAATTAGCCTTGGAGACAGTGTGCGTGGCGCTATAATTGGTATGGAGTCAATCAGTTGACAATGGAATCTAGATGGGCTATAATGCGATTAACCAGAATCAGCAACAAACTTAATCTGGTGATCCGAAAAGAATTTGTTATCTCATGACATGGATGTCGTATAATTCTTCTACTCTATTATCAAAGTCGTAGTGTAGAGTTTTTCAAGATTCTGATATTGAAAATGATATCCTTGGATTCTTTGTAATCTCGGTTAGAGAAGATAAGGTAGTGTTTTGATGTCTTACTCCGCACAAAACAATCAGGGGGAAAGTAAGCAGGTTCCCCTCTGGGCTATTATCGCTGCCGCTGTGGCACTTCTGGGGTTGATGGGGTGGTGGGGCTACAAGAACTTTGGGCCGCAGGATCCGCCGCTATCCTCAGAAAATGTTGCAACGCAAAACTTACTGGACGAAATGGCGAAGAAATGTCAGGGAGATTTCAGTAAGTTATCTCCAGAAGATCAAGCCGCTGTCCGTAAGTCCACGGGGCCTTATGCGCCTATGGTCATTGCCACGACCTACAAGAAATTTCAAAAGTAATCGTCCATTTTGAAATCGGTGGGGAAATCCCGCCGATTAATTTCTTCCCGTAACTTTGCGCCTGTTACAGAACGCTTAGAACCGGGTTCCCTGCTCCCGATACCATTTGGGAGTCTTATGTATTGCATTCCAATGGAGGCTCGGAAACGTATGTTCCGTTCTAATCAAAAATCGGCCTTTACGCTGATTGAACTTCTCGTCGTTATCGCCATTATCGCTATTCTGGCGGCTATTCTTTTCCCGGTATTTGCCCAAGCCCGTTCCAAGGCCCGTCAGATCTCCGGTCTTTCCAATATCAAGCAAGTC
Organism: uncultured Armatimonadota bacterium; assembly: GCA_903910385.1. Taxonomy (GTDB): domain Bacteria; phylum Armatimonadota; class Armatimonadia; order Armatimonadales; family Armatimonadaceae; genus CAIVZM01. Next base: position 5,858 of record CAIVZM010000076.1, on the reverse strand, counting down.
GCTCTCTCAATCCTGATGTATTCTCAGGACTATGATGAGAAATTCCCCCGCGCCGGTTGGGAATGTGACGACTCTGTGGCTCCTGCCCGCAACTCCTGTGGTGGAACGAACTGGCAGAATGTCACCTATCCGTATACCAAGAACGCGCAGATCTTCATTTCTCCCGGTGACGCGTCATCGAAAATCGGCGACAGCGATCCTGCCAGCGACTGGAATGCCAGTGATGGTAAGTTCTCCATCCTGATCAATGACCTGCTTTCCCACAACGTTGGCTCCAACGATAATGGTTACCCTGCGGTTTTCACCAAGCAGGAACATCTTGCTACCGGCGGATCACAGGCTGCGGTTAATGCTGCGGCTGACTGCGTTCTGTTAATCGAAGGTCACAACGGATGGAGCAAGAATCCGGGATCGCTTGATCCTGCTGAAGCGAAACTGTATGACGGTCGCGATGCGCTTGTCGATCCGAAAGTCAAGCAGAGCAAGTTCTTCAAGGAACAGACGATGTCCGGTGTTCAGACCATTCTGATCTGTGGACGCAACTACGGCGGATGGGCGGGAATTTCCGGTACGCCGTTCTACAATGGCGGTAGCAATGCCGCGTTCGTCGATGGCCACGCGAAATTCATCAAGACCACCAAGTCCGATGGTAGCCCGAACCTGTGCGCCTCCCTGCCGGTCAACAAGAACATTGACCCGCAGCAGCGTCGTGTCGAAGTCGCTGACCAGTGCAACGACCCGAACAACCCCATTAACAACGGGGACGGTGGAAACTGGAACTAGTCGCATAGGTGGCTCAGCCACAGCGTAAAGTTCAAAATCGGCGGGGTGGAAGCAATCTTCCGCCCCGCTTTTATTTTTAATCCTTTGTTTTTAGATAATGCTAATCCGTCTCTTCCTTGTACCCGCATGGGCGTTTGTTTACGATAGAATAAACACGTATGAATTCCTTCCTTCCCACTGATGCGAAAAGCCGGGGACGGCTTGGTCTGTTGTTCGCACTTCTTGTTTTATGTGGCATTGTCGCCGCTACTTTATGGGCGAACTGGATTCATGCTGAGCAGGAGTTACGAACTGCGGATACATCTAAACTTCAAGAGATACTCAAAAACGACCCCGGGAACACTAAAGCGCAACTTCTTCTGGGAACAAAGCTTGAGGCAAAGCAGGATCTGGCAGGAGCAAGAGAAGCCTACAAGAGGGCTGCGGAATTGGACGGAGACAGCGAATCCGCTTGGCTTGGTTGGGCGCGAGTTTCCCAAAAAACCGGCGAGATACAGGAAGCGTATTCCGTTCTTGAAGTTTTCATGAAGTCCCATCCAACCAACGTCAACGCTTTATTGGAGCTTGCTGCATTTTATCAAGATCAGGATGCAGTAATTCGAGCGTATGATAGTGCGAAAAAAGCCACCCAGATAGCTCCAAAGAACGTTCGCGCATGGCGGCGCGTTGCAACAACAGCAGTTGACCTGACCCTGTATACGGAAGCCGAAAGCGCCATTGGTCATGCTCTGGCGCTGATTCCAGATGATTGGCGCTCCTACTATGTGCTGGGGAAGGCGCAAATTGGTCTGCACAAAGAAAAAGATGCGCTGGGAAGTTTTGAGAAAGCTTCTCAGTTAGCGCCGGATGAGGTTTCTCCACTGAGAGAAATAGGCGCACTGCAATTTGCTACTGCTGTATCAGATGAGGATTTTAAAAAAGCGCTGAACACCTTGAAACAGGTTAATAAGTCTGCCCCGGAAGACGCTGGAATCACACTCATGATAGGAAAAGCCCTATTGCGTCTCAATGATAAGGTAGGCGCCGAAAAAGAGTTTAACGAAACCATACGCCTCGCGCCTAATGAAGCGTCTGCATATTTTGAACTTTCGAGACTTGCTCAGGCGTCAGGCGATTCGAAAATGGCATCAACGCTCAAAGCACGACATGATGACCTGGAAGCTTATCGTATGGAGAAGGGGAATCTACTGAGTCTGATTTATCAAGATCGTGATGATGTCAGTAAAAGTAATGAACGTCGTCTGAAACTCGCTCGTCTTTACGCGAAACATAACGACTATGAACTTTCAATACGTGAATATAAACACTTGCAGGCGCGAGTACCCGGTGATGCGAAAATAGCAAAGGAACTTCAGGATGTTGAGAGATTGGCAACAACTGCCTTTCCTGAAAACCTGTCCGTTTCAGAAGTGAACTTGCTTGCTAAAGGAGACGAATTCCGTTCAAAAGGTAAATTTCGCGATGCAGGACGAATCTACGCTCAAGTATTGGTCAAAAATAAAAAATCCGCTCCAGCCTATTTGGGACTGGGTCTTTCCTTGCTCGGAAATGGCGATAAAGACAATGCGTTTCGCGCTTTCAACAAGGCTCTGGAAATAGACCCAAATCAGGATGCCGCTCAATTTGAAGTGGCTCGTCTCTATCGGGAGATGGATTTTGCTGATGAAGCTATTCGTCGACTGGAACTTCTTTTGAAAAAAGACCCAGTGAATGCTCAGTATCATAATGAACGAGGATTAGCATACCAAAAAGTTGAGGTCTTTGGGCCTGCGGAAGAAAGCTTCCTTAAAGCCGTCACCGTAGAACCCGGAAACAATGATTTTCTAATCAACTTAGCGTTTGCACAGGCAAAAAACAATAAATTTGCTGAGGCGGAGCGTAATTATCGGGCGGCACTGCTTAAAGAACCGGAAAATGGCGTTTTACTGGCGTTTTTTGGCAGTTTTCTCGTTGAACGTTCACAGTCTACTGGCAATTCCGCTATGGTAAAAGAAGCGGAAGACATACTGAAAAAATCACTTGCCTTGTCGCCGAACAACTTCACTGCTTCATTTGGACTGGGAAACCTGTATCTTAATCGAGGTGATGCCGCAGTCGCTCTCCCTTATTTGATGGCAGCTAATCGCCAAAATCCTGAGATCAATGTTGTGTATTACCGCCTTGCCGTCGCCTATACTAAAATCGGGGACAAAGACAAAGCGAAACTCTATCGTAAAGAATCCGAGCGTCGGACAGAATATTTCAACAGACGCAGCAACACGGAACAGTTAACGCGTGAAAGCCCGAAAGACCCGGCATTACGCATCAAACTTGCCCGAATCTATGCTGAAGGTGGCGATCTTACTCGAGCCATCAATCAGTATCAGGTCTATCTGACTATGAAACCTGAGGATGCCACGGCGCGAAAGGAACGTGATGCGCTTGTCAAAAAGGCAGACTCCTCTAATATAGACATTCCACGTTCGGAGGGTTCCTGATGCGGCTCGTAATCCTGGTAGGGGTCATACTTCTGGCTGGTTTCGGTGGAGTAGGATGTATAAGGAGCAAGGAAACTGCATCGAATCCCTCTGAAACGACGACAGACAAATTTAGCTCAGTACCTTCTCAAAATGCGCTGTCCAGCGCCAACTCAATCTTTAGGGATGTGACGGATAGCGCAGGAATACATTATCGCTGGGAAATTGTTGGTAAACGGCCTCTTAACATTCTGCAAACTATTGGAAATGGATGCGCTTTTCTAGATTACGATGGCGATGGAAATTTAGATATTCTGCTGGTTGGATTCAAACTGGCTCTTTACAAAGGTAATGGTAAAGGTGCGTTCACAGAAGTCACTTCCAGGACGGGGTTAGACAAGCTGAAGGGGAATTTTCACTCCTGCGCTGTGGGTGACATTGATAATGATGGTCATGATGATGTTTATCTGAGCGCTTATCGTGGCGGAGTGATGTTGCACAATGAAGGGGGGGAATCATTCCGAGATATTTCATCTTCTACGGGTATACCTTCCCAGCCATTCGGAACTACTTGCGCCTTCGGCGATATTAATGGCGATGGCTATCTGGATTTGTTCATTGGGAACTATATCAAATTTGGCCCAGATACCAGACCGCAACTGTGTGATAACAACGGGGTCAAGGGAGCCTGTGGCCCTCGTTTCTATGAACCCGAAAAAGGAACTCTCTTTCTGGGTGGAAAGGGGATGAGGTTTCAAGATGTGACAAAAGCTTGGAATATCCATCTTTCTGAAGGAAAAGCACTTGGTTCCGCCTTCGCTGATTATAATAATTCTGGCAAACTCAGCCTCGCCATCGCTAATGATGAAGTTCCAGGTGATTTATTATCTAATAAAAATGGCAAGTTTGAAAATGTTGGAAAGAGTTCCGGGGTTGCCTACGATGACTCCGGTAAAGTGCATGGCGGCATGGGGTTAGATTGGGGCGATTATGATAACGATGGAAAATTAGACCTTGCCCTCGCCGCGTTTGCAACTGAGGCGAAATGCATCTACAGGAACGATGGAGATGATGTTTTTTCCGACAAATCAGCTATGCTTGGACTTGGTCCTTCAAATCCTTACGTGACCTTTGGTATCAAATGGCTCGATTATGACAATGATGGCTATCTTGATCTTATTCTCTGCAACGGTCATGTTCAGGATAACATATCTGAATCCGATAAAACTATGACTTACCGTCAACCCACACAACTCTACCATAATGCAGGGGGCGGACACTTTGAGGACATGAGCGTCGCTGGTCTTGATGAGAAGTCACGTCGCCCGATTGTCGGACGTGGATTGGCGATTGGCGATTATGATAATGATGGCAAAATCGATGTTCTGATTGTCGATAGTGAAGGAAGACCGCTCCTCTTGCATAATGAGATGCCCGCTGTGAGTAACTGGGTAGGGTTCAAATTAACGCCACCATCCGGCGTTGCTCGTAACGCCTACGGGGCAATGATTTCACTGGAGGCGGGGGGCAAAAAATATTTGCGACACTGTCATGCTGATGGCTCTTTTATGGCGTCTTCCGACTCCCGAATTCACTTTGGTCTTGGTGACGCCAAAAAGATTGATAAAGTGACTATCGTCTGGCTCAATGGTAAGAAGGAGTCTTACTCAGACATTCCTCTGAACCGTTATGTGAATTTACCTCCTGTGAAGTCCTCCAAGAATTCTTCGTCTCCTTAGAACGGCTTAAAGAAGCATAAATGATAACAAGATATAGGATATAAAAATAATGAGCGTCGGTCAGCAGAAACTGCTGACCGGCGCTCTTTCGTACAATCTCCGGATTTTAGCTTTTCAGGATCGCTTCGATGGAGTCGAGTTCCTCGCCCGTCAGAGTGAGATTCTTCAAGGCGCTGACGGCATCTTCGATCTGGGCGACTTTGCTCGCGCCAATCAATGCTGAGGTGACGACTGAGTGGCGTAAAATCCAGACAAGGGCGAGTTGCGCCAGAGTTTGCCCACGTTGCGCGGCAATGTCGTTGAGATTACGAACTTTCTCCAGAGTTTCCGGTGTGACGCTGGATTCTTTCAGGAACCCGGTCGGTTTGGCGGCGCGAGAGTCCGCTGGAATGCCGGAAAGGTATTTGTCGGAAAGCAGTCCCTGCGCCAACGGCGAGAATGGAATACACCCGATGCCCTCGTCCTCTAACGTTGTCAGTAAGTCCTTCTCTACCCAGCGGTTGAACATGCTGTAACTGGGCTGATGAATCAGACAGGGCGTTCCCAGTTCGCGCAGGATTTTCGCCGCTTCTCTGGTTCGGTCCGCCGGATAGTTGGAGATTCCGATATACAGCGCCTTGCCACTACGGACGACGGCGTCCAGCGCTCCCATCGTCTCTTCCAGCGGGGTCTCAGGATCGGGACGGTGGTGATAGAAGATATCGACATAATCCAGTCCCATTCGCTTCAGACTCTGATCAAGGCTGGAGATGAGGTATTTTCGCGAGCCGAAATCCCCATAGGGTCCCGCCCACATTCCATAGCCCGCTTTGGAAGAGATGATCAGTTCATCGCGATAGGGAAGGAAATCGTCGCTCAGAAGCTTCCCGAAGTTTTCCTC
>CAIVZM010000075.1 GCA_903910385.1 uncultured Armatimonadota bacterium | reverse complement strand
CTGGTATAGGCAGGGTTTACTTCCACTATCTTACGAACGGCGCTTTCAGCCTTTTGCGTAAGAACAGTACGAAACTGCGACCAAGCAGAGAACGCTCAAAACGATATTATACAACTTTTTTGTATAACTCACCTGCAACGCGGCTTCGCCGCTAAAGTCCCGCTTCGCGGGACTCGGCTTGTATCCCCATCGCTAAAGCAAGGGGTCTTACGCCGAGAATCGATAAAGAAGCGATAATGCTTAACTGCGCCTTCAGTCAAAAAAAGGACGGTCACTGACGTGACCGTCCTTTTTTTGATATAATACCCTGATGTTCGCTTTAAACTTTTATAATGAACTCTACGGAGAAATGCTCCGCAAGGGACGCAAGACAGCCACCATTCGCCTCGGAGATAAATCTGACAAGTATCGGAACGGGCACATCGTCTGGGTGACGCTTGGACAACGCTTCGGGAAGCGGACCAAGCTCTTTACCGCGATTCTGGATGAAGTGGAAGTCAAAACGATTGCGGAATTGAGTCCCCGGGATATTCAGCGAGAAAATCCGGAATTCCGTGATCATGACGATGTGTTGCAATTGCTTTCACGCGTCTACAGCAATCCGGTTTCTCTGGAAGACACGGTGACCATCATTTATTTTTCACCCGTGGACGAGTATGGCATGGATGGCATCAGTTAGCCCGGAGCCATTTCCGCCAAATTATTTTCACAGAGTTATCTCCTGCGTCGTCGCTGGAGACGGACAAAAATAAATCCGGGATCGTATCGAGCGATACGACCCCGGATTTATTTTGTGTGTGATTTCTATTCTCAGTCCAGGTAGCTATCTTTAGGCGGCGAGACAATCGCCGAGTTTTCGTTGTAGGGCTTCACGCGCTCGGAACAAACGAGATTTCACGGTTCCAAGACTCAGATCCATGATCTGAGCGATCTCTTCATAAGACCGCTCCTCGCGGAAGTACAGATCCCATACCTTGCGGTAGGTTTCCGGCAATGACGCGACCGCCTTATCGAACCGTCCCAGCACCAGTTCCGATTCCAGACGAAGCAACGGGGCTTCATTGACTCTCGGCAATGCCGCTTCCCCTGCATCCTCAATCATTTGATCGAGCGATAGAGACTGATGTCGGCGATTCTTCTGATACAGAGTATGGAAAACATTGATCGAAATCCGCTTGATCCAACCCGGTAGTGTCTGCGTGTTGCGGCAGGTGTGCACTACGTTGAAAAGATGCAGATATATCTCGGAAGCAACATCTCCCGCGTCCATTCCCTTTGGAACCATTCGACGGGCGGTCGCCTGAATGATATTCTGGTAACGGCTTAACAAGACGTGAGCGGCTTCTGAATATCCTTTTCGGTGCAATTCCAGAAGGGACTCATCGCTCGTGCGATTCAATGCCGAAATGGAAAGAGAACCACCAACTTTACGAATCGTATCCGTCGGGTACAGAGCGGCCCGGTTCGCCGCAGGTGTCATTATAGAGTCAAACGTCGTTGCAGTAGACACTTCGATTTGTCCTTTACTGCGCGTTCCAAAAAAGGCCACGTCCGCCATCACTGGGGAGGGGGAGCGAAAACGCTCCCCCTCCCCGGCGAGGCGGACATGGCCTCTATTTCGGTGACGAACGACGGAACCGGGCCGTTCGAATAAAACCGGGGGCGGCGTAGGTTGGTGGATTACCAACTCCGCGCTACAGACTTAAAGACGGTGATCCCGTCCGGATTGTTCCACCAAGGCGAAGAAACTTTTCCAAAAAAGAAATCACTATTCTTTAATCGGTAATTCTCATGATTCGGTCAACAGAGAATCCGCCGCAATAATTTCCTGGGCTATCTGCTTCATCGTGACGCTTTTATCACGGGCCATTTTACGTAGGCGGTTATAAGCGTCCGCCTCATTCAGCTCCTGTCTTTTCATCAGGATCCCCTTCGCCCGCTCGACCACCTTACGCGCTTCCAGATCGTTTTTCAGTTCGGAATTCTCGCGTAATGTCGTCTGCATCTGTTCGAAACGGGCGAGCGCCGCTCGCACAGTTGGGGTGACCTGTTCGCCGCTGACAGGCTTTACCATATACGCGCAGGCTCCCGCCGCAATGGCATCGTCTACATGTCCCTGATCACTGTATGCCGTCAACATAATAATGGGCAACGGGCGTCGCTCCATAATGAGTCGAGTGGCTTCGATCCCCGTCATTCCCGGCATCGTGATATCCATCATAATGAAGTCAGGTTGTAGCTCTTCCGCCTTAAGGACCACCTCGTCCCCCGAACGAGCCGCACCGACCACATTATAGCCAGCAGCTGTCAGAGCGCGTCGTAACAACATTACCATTACGCCTTCGTCTTCGGCGATTAATGCCTTGAGGGGCATTTCCGCCACCATGATTTCTTCCGACTGCTGAGGGGAAACCATCCCGATGAACCTCCTCACATCCCGTGCAGATACGCCGCTACGGGACAAAGCCACTCAAAAAAAGTAGACTGATACCCGATGTTATTCAAAACACTATCGTATCCGTCCGCTGGAAGTTCCGCCTATTTCTTGCCGGCTTCATCGAAAAAAACTTTGGAACAACCGTGTCATTCCTTGATAGGAATGACATAGATAAGCGCAAAAGTGAGGCGCTCCTGGAAAGAAAAAGTGAGGAACACAAAATGTCCATCATTGCATGGATTGTCGTTGGTCTGGTGGCTGGCGTACTGGCGAAATGGGCGATGCCCGGTGGATCGAATGAGCCATCTGGTTGGATCGGCACAACGTTGCTTGGTATCGTCGGAGCGGTTCTGGGCGGATGGATATGGAACGCCTTTCTGGGACGGGCAGGAGCGCAAGGCATCGATATCGGCAGCATTTTTGTCGCCTTTGTCGGTTCCGTCATATTGATCGCTCTGTTGCGTATGTTCACCCGTCGCAGCGTATAGATTCTCAAAAGACGAATCAGTTCTGATGTAGTCTCTCCAGATGGCGTCAGAAACAAGGTCTCAAATAATGGCACAGGATATACCGTAATGGCACAGGATATACCGTAACGTTTGAATCGCTATCTGGATAATGCGAGCGCTCTGGAATCGTCGCGGGTAGGCGGTCTGGATGATATGGCGCGAGATGCGATCTATGAAAAGGATCGTGCGCTCTTCATCCAGCATAAAGCCGAGATGCAATCGCAGCATGACCGACTCGTCGCTCAATTGGAATCGCGTGGCGGTTCGCCCAATTCTTTGAAACAGTTCATGAATACGGCGGGCTTTTGTTCTTCCTTGGCGGTGACTACTGCGCCTTACTGAGGATCAATTCCATTGCGGCGAGCGGAGTTCGCGGCGAGGCGATAATCGGGCGTTTCGCTTCCTGATTCACTTCGGACAACGACATTTCATCCAGAAATATCTCCTCGCCGTCGCGCATCATGACATTCGGAATGAGCACAGTGTCACCGCAAGCGTCGAACGCGTTTACGGCGTCGATCAAATCACGCCCGACGATCAAACCGGCAATGTTGATATTGCCTTCAAAAAACCGGTTATGAATCGGCAGCACATTGACCGAGAGGTTCTCCACCCGGTTCATTACATCAGCGAACCGTTGCAGGATAGGGGCGGCCCCTTTCCCCGTCGCCAGGGTGAACGACCGCCGCTCCGGCAAACTTGCAGGCAAGCGTCTCTCCACCCGGACAAGTTCATCCAGAAATAACCGCACCAATCCGACGCCATCCTCCAATTGCGGAAAACCCTCGTAATGGTTTTTCGGCGGGACTTCGCGTTTTGCACTCAGGTAAAACTCATCTGAGAAAAAGACGAAGCGGCTTCCCATCGTCTGCCGAAATTTCTCCCGGATCGGTTCGATCCAGTCCAGAAGTTCGGCGGCGTAGGCGGGCGAAACAATCTGTACCGGGGCGAGCCGCTCACGGAACTGCGTAATTCCAATAGGCACGACCGCCACCGAAAGAACGCCGCCGTACGTTTCTCGCGCCTCGGGATTCAGACGGGCGAGTTCGGCAATGGTTTGCTCCAGAATTGCTCCATCATTGTAGCCGGGACAGAGAACTACCTGCCCGTGAATCTGAATACGGGCATCGGCGAGACGCTCCAGAATCGGCAAAATCGGTTCCGCTTGCTTACGTCCCAGAATAGCCCCTCGCGCTTCAGGGTCGGTGGCATGGATAGATACATAGATCGGTGAAAGTTTCTGTTCACAAATCCGGTCTAATTCGCCCGGCTTGAGATTGGTCAGCGTGACATAGTTGCCATGCAAAAAAGAAAGACGGAAATCATCATCCTTGATATACAGAGAGGGTCGTAGTCCCTTTGGTTGCTGGTAAAGGAAACAGAAGACGCATTTGTTCTTGCAGATGTGAATGCCATCGAAGAGGTCATCGCCGAAAGTGATTCCTAAATTCTCATCGTACCCCTTGTGGAGTTTCACACGGTAGGGTTGACCATCGCGTTCGAATTCCAGTTCGACGACTTCACCTGCGGTCTGAAATTTCCAGTCGACAATGTCCCGGATAGGTTCACCGTTTACCGTCAATAATTTGTCGCCGATTTGAACGCCGCCCATTGCCGCCGCACCGTCCGGATCGATCGCTTCGACCCGGTTTTTGGGCAGGCGACGTATCTCCTGCGGCGTTAAATTCGGTTCATGGGTATGTACGGGTAAATTGAGAGCCATTGCCATAGCCGTTTATTGTATCGTGTTGTAACTATCGTTTCGGAAAGCCCGTAAGGAATGCCGGAAAAACCAGCGAAAAATTGGATAGCGCACAAAAAAAGCGAATAAGGAAGCGGCATCATGATTGAGTGGATTCAGGGATTGATTACGTACCCCGGCATCGTATTTCTCATGTTTCTGGAGAATATTATTCCTCCTATTCCTTCCGAGTTGATTCTTACTCTGGGTGGATTCAAATCCGGTAAAGGCGAGCTACATCTGGGTGGAGTCATCGCTGCGGGTACGCTGGGGGCGCTTCTGGGTCAACTGCCGCTGTATTATCTGGGGAAATGGGTCGGCGAAGAGCGACTCATCGCCTGGGCGGACAAGTACGGAAAATGGTTGACACTCTCCGGCGACGATATCCGCAAGGCGGACAAATGGTTCGACCGTTACGGTCCCAAGATCGTCTTCTTCGGACGAATGTTACCGGGCGTCCGCTCGTTTATTTCTTTGCCTGCCGGTCTTTCCGGAATGCCTCTGGGACAGTTCCTACTCTATTCCACCATCGGTATCGCCATATGGAATACGATTCTGGCGTCGCTGGGTTATTATCTGGGCGACAACTACATGGAAGTAGAAAAATACCTCGGCCCGGCGACCTATATCATTCTCGTCCTGAGCGTCACCGGCGCCATCGTGCAGGTCATTCGTCGCAAAATTCAGAAGAAGCAGGAAATTAAGCAGTGAAGCGATCTATGCGGAGCGAGAACAACGCCCTATCGCCATCACAACCCTCAAAGTCCTAGTTGATGATCAGCGGTCACGCTTGACGCGCCCTGCCCGTTGCCGTAGTATGCCGGATATGCGATATGTTGCGCCAAAGGGAACGCACGATATTTTACCGGCGGGAAACGACCGGAAGGATTGGGCAGATGACATTGAAAAATGGCATTGGTTAGAAAGCGTTTTTCAGGACTTATGCGCCCGCTACGGCTACGAAGAGGTGCGAACGCCAACTTTCGAGGCGACAGAACTCTTCAAACGGGCGGTCGGCGAGGGAACGGACATCGTCAACAAGGAGATGTACTCCTTTGTCACAAAAGGCGGGGATGATATCACCCTCCGCCCCGAAGGTACCGCGCCGACCCTCCGCGCCTATGTCCAGAATCGGGTTTGGATCGAACGACCTGTCGCCAAACTGTATTATGTTGCTTCCATTTTCCGCTACGAGCGACAGCAAAAAGGCCGCTACCGTCAGCACCATCAGGTCGGCGTCGAAGCGCTGGGCGCTCAAGGACCGGATATTGATGCCGAAGTGATTTCGCTGGCGATGGCGTTTTTTCGCGCCCTCGGCATTCCGCGACTGACGCTCAAACTCAATTCCGTCGGGACGGTGGAAAGTCGCGTGCGGTATGTCGCCGCGTTGCGTGAATTCGCCGAACCACTTCTGCCAAAGATGAGCGCCGATAATCAACGCCGTTTCGCCGAGAACGCTCTGCGGATGCTGGACAGCAAAGAAGAGCGGGATCAGGAACTTCTGGTGGACGCTCCCCTGCTCACCGATTACCTTGATGACGATAGTCGAACGCATTTCGATAAACTGCGGGGATATCTGGACGCCTTTGGCGTTTCGTATGAAATCGATCCGCGTCTGGTGCGCGGATTCGATTACTACACACGGACCGCCTTTGAGATTCAGTCTCCGGATGTCGGTTCTCAATCGGCATTGGCGGGCGGCGGGCGGTATGACCGTCTCATAGAAGATTTAGGCGGACCGGCGACGCCAGGAATCGGGTTCGGTCTGGGCATCGAACGCACCCTGATCGCCCTTCAGACCGCTCAGGTTGACGTCCCCTCCGTTTCCGGTCCGGCGGCGTTCCTCTGTCCGCTGGGCGCATCCGCCCGGGACGCTTGCGTCACCCTGCTCGCTCAGCTTCGCGACAGCGGAGTTTCCGCTGATATGGACTATACCGGTCGAAAACTCAAAGTGATGCTCGAACAGGCGGATCGCATCCGTGCGCGTAACGCTGTTATTCTGGGGGACAGTGAACTGGCGGAAGGTATCGCTCAGGTGCGTAATATGACAACCAAAGAACAGACGCCCGTCCCTCTGAAAGAATTAGCGCAAGCATTGCTAATGTAAGCCGCAAACCCGGTTCATTCCTGAATATGCTATAGTGATAATGTGAATACACCGCTTTTACAGACGTCGCTCTTTGAGACCCACCAAGCTGCAAACGCTCGTCTCGTGCCATTCGCGGGTTGGGAAATGCCGGTGCAATATACGGGAGTTCTCGATGAGGTAAAGGCGGTACGGGAAAAAGTCGGCCTCTTCGATGTCTCTCATATGGGGCGCGTCAGAGTCACTGGCGCGGGTTCGCTCGATTACCTGCAATCTCTGGCGGTAAGCGATGTTTCCCTGTTGCCGGAGGCCGGAGGATCAGGACAGTATTCCCTCCTCTGTCTGGACAATGGCGGCGTTATTGACGATATCATTATCTATCGACTTGCTCAGGATGAGTTCATTGTGGTGGTCAATGCCTCCAATCGGGAGAAAGACCTGCAATGGATGCGGAACCATAGCGCCGCTTTCGATGTTACGTTAGACGATGAGACGAACGCAACCGGGCTTATTGCCGTACAGGGGCCGGATGCTGTCCGTATGATCGACTCTCTGAGTGATCAGGAACTGCGCTTGTTGCCCCGGTTCGGACTGAATGAAACTGTCCTTGCCGGATCACAGGTCATGGCGGCCCGTACGGGCTATACGGGTGAGGACGGTTTCGAACTGTTCTGCCGGGCTGATGAGGCGGAATCTCTCTGGAATGCACTCGTTGCGGCGGGTGGGCGTCCCTGCGGTCTGGGATCACGGGACACGCTTCGTCTAGAAGCGGGTCTGCCGCTATATGGTCACGAGATGGACGAGACCGTATCTCCCTATGAGGCGCGTCTGGGATGGACAGTCAAACTGGAAAAGCCCATGGATTTTTCCGGCAAGAAGGCGTTGCAGGATATGAAAGCGACTCCGCGCCGGAAGACGCTTGTCGGTCTGGAAATGGAAGGTCGCGCTATTCCACGAGAGGGCTACGCTGTGCAGACGCCGGACGGAGCGCTGGTAGGAAGCGTCACTTCAGGCACTTTCTCGCCCATGCGTCAGAAGGGTGTTGCGATGGCGCGAGTGGATTCCGCCAACGCCACTAGAGGAAATAATCTTCAGGTTGTCATACGGGATACGCCCCATCCTGCCCGTATCGTCGGGCTGCCGTTTTACAAGAACGTTTGACTCTTATCTTTGCGTTTTCCCGATTTGTTTTTGAAACTCTATAATCTTCACGGAGCAAAATTGCGTTATGTCTACTATCCCTGCCGATCTGAAATATTCGAAGTCCCACGAGTGGATTCGTACGGAGGCTGATGGAACGGTCACTATCGGCATTACAGACCATGCACAGGATGAATTGGGTGATATCGTCTATCTGGAACTGCCGGAAGTCGGTCGCGTTATCGCCTTCGACGAAGTTTTCGGAACGGTAGAAAGCGTCAAGGCGGTTTCCGAACTGTATTCCCCGGTTGCAGGCGAAGTGGTTGCGGTCAATGACACCCTCACGAACGCCGAAGCGACTATCAACGAAAGCCCCTACGAAAACGGGTGGATGATCAAAGTCCGCCTGAAGGACGAGAGCGGCGCAGAGGAATTGCTCACCGCCGACGGTTACAAATCAGAAATCGGCGAATAATTTCCCGGCGTGATCCGGGACGACCGTATCGTCTTTATCGCCGCTCAACATAGAAAGTCTTCAAGTATTGTCGAATTCGTATATTCCCAACACGGACGCCGACAGGGAAAAAATGCTGGCGGCGATTGGCGTTGGCTCCGTCGCAGAGTTGTTTTCGCCAATATCGGAAAATATCCGAAGTAAGGCGGATTTTTCCGCCGTCGAGCCTTCTCTGGATGACATCGCTCTCAAGAAGCGACTCCTCAAATTATCGGCGAAAAACGCGGATATGGATCGATATCCCTGTTTCCTCGGCGCAGGTATCTATGATCATTTCATTCCTCCTGTCGTCGGAGCGATCACCGGTCGATCCGAGTTCTACACCGCGTATACGCCCTACCAGCCGGAGGTTTCACAGGGCGTTTTGCAAAGCATCTATGAGTTCCAATCGCTCATTGTCCGCCTGACGGGAATGGAAGTGGCGAACGCTTCCCTGTACGACGGCGCGACGGCGCTCGCGGAGGCGGTTATCATGGCATGCGACCTGACCAGGCGCCGTCATGCGGTAATCGCATCGTCTGTGCATCCCGCCTATCGTCAGGTGACGCAAACCTACCTATCCACCCTGCCTTTTGATGAAGCGTATCTGCCAGCTCATCCTGAAACCGGTCAGACCGACCTCGCTGCGCTTTCCGAAGCCATTACAGATGATACCGCCTGCGTGGTGGTGCAACAGCCGAATTTCTTTGGCGTTGTGGAAGATTTGCAGGCGATTGCAGATGCCACTCATGCCCGAGGTGCGTTACTCATCGTTTCCGTCGATCCCATTTCGCTCGGGCTTCTGGAAACTCCGGGGGCGCAGGGAGCGGATATTGTCGTCGGCGAGGGTCAGGGGATGGGATGCTTCCCCGCGTTCGGCGGGCCTTTGCTGGGCTTATTCGCCTGTAAGAAGGAGTTCGTCCGGCGCATACCCGGTCGCATCGTTGGCGGGACGGTTGACCGTGATGGGACTCGCGCTTATACAATGACTCTCCGCACCCGCGAGCAGGACATTCGGCGCGATCAGGCGACATCCAATATCTGTACGAATCAGGCATTGTTCGCTCTGGCGGCGACTGTTTACCTTTCCGCGCAGGGTAAGACCGGTCTGACGCAGGTGGCGAGCCTATGCCTGCAAAAATCGCATTATGCACAGGAGAAGATAACCGGGCTACCCGGCTTTGAGTCCATTTTCTCCGGTCCTTTCTTCAAGGAATTCGTCATCCGCTGTCCCGAAGACCCGACCATCCTCAACAAGAGTCTTCTGGAACGCGGCATTCTGGGTGGGCTTCCGCTGGCGCAGTATTACCCGGAGTCATCTCATCTGCAAAACGCGATGCTCCTGTGCGTCACCGAACAACGCAGTAGAGAAGAAATAGATGCGCTCATCGACGCCCTGAAGGGGTAAAAACCGCCCGTCTCGCTCCTCCCTTCCGTCAGGAAGCGTGTGAAGACTCTTTCAGAGAATACGCATCCGACCTGAGGATATGGTCGAGTGGCGAAAATTAGAAAAACACAACCATGAATGAAACGCTGAAAGTGATTGAGCCGACGATTTTCGAACTGTCGCGTCCGGGGCGGACGGGGACGCTGATGCCGGAGTGCGATGTACCTGAGCGTCCCACGGCGGAATTGTTGCCCGGTGTGGCGTTGCGGAACGAACTGCCGTTGCCGGAACTCTCCGAGTGCGAAGTCATGCGGCATTTCGTGCGCATCTCCTCGCTGAACTACAATGTCGATAAAGGGTTCTATCCTCTTGGTTCCTGCACGATGAAATACAACCCGAAAATCAATGACCAGGCGGTCTTGATGCCGGGTTTTTCACGCGTGCATCCCTATCAACCAGAGGAAACAGTACAGGGATCTCTGGAAGTTCTCTACCGGATGCAGTCCGATCTCGCGGCGATTCTGGGTATGGACGCTGTTTCCCTGCAACCGGCGGCGGGAGCGCATGGCGAACAACTCGGTCTGGCGTTGATCCGGGCGTACCATGAGCATCGGGGTGAAGGACACCGAAAGACTATCCTCATCCCTACAGCGGCGCATGGTACGAATCCGGCGTCTGCGGCGCGTACCGGTTATAGCGTTGTCGATGTCAATACCAATGAGCGCGGCTTGGTAGATGTCGCTCACCTGACCGCACAACTGGAAAAGAATGCTGGGAAGGTCGCTGGGTTCATGCTGACCAACCCTAACACGGTCGGACTGTTCGAGGAAGATATCGAAACCATTTCCTCCCTTGTTCATGGCGCCGGTGGACTGATGTACTGCGATGGCGCGAACATGAACGCTCTGGTCGGAACCGCTCGCCCCGGCGATATGGGTTTCGATGTCATGCATGTCAACCTGCACAAGACCTTCTCCGTTCCTCACGGCGGCGGCGGACCGGGTTCTGGTCCGGTCGGCGTCAAGGCGATTCTGGAGCCATTCCTGCCCGTTCCTCAGGCGGCGAAACGTGACGACGGGACGTTTTATCTGGACTATGACCGTCCCCTTTCTATCGGGAAGATCGCGCCCTTTTACGGAGCGTTTCTCGCAGTGGTTCGCGCTTACGCCTATATTCTTCACTATGGGCGCGAACATCTCAACGAAATCAGCGAAAACGCCGTTCTGAATGCCAATTACCTCCGTGTCCGTCTGGGCGAGACGTTCCCTGTCGCCTATGACCGAATTTGCATGCACGAATGCGTTTTCACCCTGAAAGACCTGAAAAAACATGGCGTCAAGGCTCTGGATGTAGCAAAGCGTATCATTGACTATGGCTATCACCCACCGACCATGTATTTCCCACTGATCGTCCCGGAGTGCCTGATGATCGAGCCTACCGAAACGGAAAGCATGGATACGATAGACCGCTTTATTACAGCGGTGGAAAAAATCGCTCTGGAAGCCCGGGACAATCCGCAACTCCTGCTGGACGCCCCGCATAGCGCCCCGGTTCGGCGATTGGATGAAGTCGGTGCGGCGAAAAAGCTCGATCTCGCCTGGTCGCCGGTTGGGCACTCGGTTGACGCCGTTTCGGTCTCCTGAAAATCACGCTCTATAGCGCAAGATAACGACGAGAGCGAAAAAATGACTTCAAAGCCCGATTCCGCAGGGAACCGGGCTTTGTGGCAGATGTTGTTCACAATATAATGGACTTTTTAATCATTGGCGCAGGACTTGCCGGACTGGCGCTGGCGCAGGATCTGAAAACGGCGGGCGCGACGGCGAAGTTGCTGGACAAAGGGCGTAGCGCCGGCGGCAGGATGGCGACGCGCCGGATCGGTCAGACACGTGTAGACCACGGGGCGCAATACTTTACGGCGCGAACCGAACGCCTCAAAGCGGAAGCGGATGCCGCCATTGCGGAAGGTTGGCTACAAATATGGAGCCACGGGTTTCCACAGTGGGTAAATGGCGAAATTAATGCCCGTCCAGAGGGATACCCTCGCTATGCGCCGTTCAACGGCATGAGCGAATGGGCGAAACGACTTGCTGAGGGATTGGACATACGCACCGGCGCAACGGTCATTTCCGCAGAGCGCGCAGACAACAATCGATATGAGGTACGAACGCAGGAAGGAGAGACTTTCCATAGCGACGCCTTGATTTTCAACATCCCTCCTGCCCAGCTACTTACGCTGGCACGTCCCCTACTTACCCCGGATTCTGTGGTAAAGGTCGAAGCGGCGTCACAGGGGTTTTTACCTTCCTGGGCGTTACTGATGCTACTGGAGAACGATATCCCGGGCGCTAACTGGCCTGCAATTGAGTTCAGTGAACATCCTGTCCTTGGTTTTGTCTCACGTGACCACACCAAACGCCGTGCGGGTTCCCCGCCTGCGCTGGTCGTACACGGCAAGGGAGATTGGAGCGCTGCTCATCTGGAAGATAATCCAGCGGATGCGCAATCCACGCTACTTCATGCGGTCACCGATGTCTTTGGATCGATAACGCCCGTGGAAACTCAAATTCACCGATGGCGATATGCATTGCCCACGCGCCCCCTGACCGAAAAATACGTATGGGACGAAAACGCGCGTATCGGCTTTATCGGAGACTGGTGCGGCGGTCCTCGTGTGGAAGGCGCCATCGAATCGGGTCGCAGCCTGGCGCCAGTGGTAACGCAAACAAAGTCCTGAGCGTATGGAATCCGGAGGATCAGTTACCATCATGCGTTGTACCCCATTTCTTATCGCCTCTTTTTTCTGCGCGTTCGGAAGTTCCGTCTTTGCTCAGGACAAGCCCGTCCCGCCGGTCACGGCTCCAACGGAAAAGCCAACCGCTCCCGAAACCGTTAAAGAAGCGATAATTCCCGCTCCCTCTCCAGAAGCCATTGCACAGGGCAAGGCAATGCTGGCGGCCACCATTAAAGCGCACGGAGGAGACGCTTTTCTGGGAGTAAAGACCCTTAAGGCGGTTGGTAGAGGCGTCGCCACCGGCCCGGAAGAAGCGGGAGAGTTAGAGATTCCTCTGGATTCGCTGGCGATCTATATCTCCACGCCCGACAAAGCGCGGCTGGAAATGGAAACAGGTTTCGGGTCAATCGTCGCTGGCAAGTCCGGTAGCAAGATAGGATGGGTAATGATCGGCGGGCAGGTACAAAATAATCCGAATGATTATGGCGTCAGTCTGATTCCGGTAACCGTTCTGGTACAGGCGGTCAAAGACAACTATACAGTGGCCGCTCTGCCGGACAACAAGATAGCCCTCACAGCGGATGGCAAAAAACTGGCAGGGTTCGTCGTTACGGATAAGAAGGGCAGGGAAATACGTCTCTACTCGGAGGAAGGCCGCAATCTGCTACGCCGCGTGGAACAGAAGATACCTTCAGGAATGTCCAGCCTTGAAATGGGTGACTATAAGACTGTTCAGGGAACGCTCCTTCCCGGTTCCATTCAACTCAAGCAAAAAGGCAAGACTGTCCTTTCGCTGACTCTGACAGGATTTGAAGTCAATAACAAACTGGAAGACGTCCTTTTCGAGCGCCCAGTCGCGGAAAAAACGGAAAAAACGCCGTAAATTGCGTGACTAAATTGCGTGACTGCTAAGACTGACGGGGGTTATTCCCTCAGTTCCCGAACCATTTATCCGCAGGCGTCTGATCGGTATAGAACTGACCCAGTCGCAGCGCCTTTTGATGACCGTCCATGAAGCTGATACTGACACGTTTCTGATGGCGAGTGATGGGGCGGGCATCTACATCATCGTTGAGTGGGTCATCGGGAGCCACTAATTTATAGGCGTCCGGTCGTGGAGTGATAAGATCATCTTCCGTTCCCGTTTCTCCCAGCATGATCGTTCCCGACGGAGTGTCTATCACAGCAAGCGGTTGTACGGGGCGCGTCGGCGCCTCCGTATCCGTCAAATCGGCGAAGCGTCGTTCGTTCAGACCGTAACCGATGGTTTTACTTAAGCCATCGCTCGGACATAAGCGAACGCTCTTGTTTTTTACATAAGGCTCCAGCAGGTCAGGCCAAAGCAACGTCTTTCCGGAGGTTTCATCGATATAGGCGCAGGGGAGTAAAACCTCATCATAATCCTGAGCGTACATCAGGACTGCCAGAGAAAGTTGACGCGTATTATTCATGCAGGCGCTCTGCCGCGCCTTCTCACGCGCCTGAGCGAAAGCCGGAAAAAGAATCGCCGCCAGTATCGCTATTATGGCGATGGCAACCAGTAGTTCGATTAAGGTAAATCCGCTACGAGACATAAACTTTCCCAGAATTGGCATCGGCGCCATTTCAGTGTACCTCGCATCCAGATGACCGTAAAGCGAGTTCCTCATTTCTTTGATAGAATATCGTTTGCTCGACAATCGGAGCGACTTTACTCGATGGCTGTTTATTTACTTCCCGCTTTTTGTTATGATAAGGCAATGATGCATCAACATCATACGACAAGGACGGGCGTCAATTAATGGAAAGCGCATTAAGCTCAATCGTCGCCGAGGTTCAAAGGAATCCGGGAGCAGCGCTTTGCATTATAGCAGGAGCCCTTTTCGCGCTGTTTTTGTTGATTATTGCTCTTTTTGTGCGTCAGTCACAGATGGCGCGACGGCAGGCGCGATTATTACGAGGAGCGGACGGCGCCAGTCTGGAGCGGATGCTTCAGGAGCAAGGCGACTATCGGGAAGCCTTTGAACGGCAGATCGGGCAGGCTCTTCATACGGGCGACTCCAATGCCTCCCAGTTGCAAAACTGCTTCCAGCGTATGGGCATCGTTCGTTATGACGCTTTCCCGGATGTAGGCGGCGAGCAAAGTTTTTCGGTTGCCCTGTTGGATATGCAGGGCAACGGTCTGATTCTCAGCGGACTGCATTCTCGTCACGACGTTCGCATTTACGCTAAACCGCTTTCCGGCGGCGTCTCGCCGGTTACCCTGACGGAGGAAGAACGTCAGGCAATCGCCAGCGCGAAAGCGGGCGGTCCCGATTTGTTAAAGACCGATAAGACGATGCGAACGTCTTCGCGCCGTTGAACGCAGTATATTAGGATGGAAACTCGACCGGACAATCAAGCCTGATGGGGAATGAACAGGAACGGCGCTTAATAGAAGCCAGCCGGGGGGGCGACCTCAAGGCATTCGATCAATTAGTGCGCCGCTATGAGCGCAGCGTTTTCAACACCGCCTATCGTCTTTCGAACTCGCATGACGACGCCTCCGATATTGCGCAGGAAGCGTTCGTTCGCGCCTGGAACAACCTCAAGTCATTCCGGGGGGATTCCGCATTTTCGACCTGGCTGTATCGTATCGTCACCAACGTTTTCCTGGACGACCGCAAACGGAAACGGGCGCGCCCCCACATCTCTCTGGATCAGGAATTGGAACTGGACGAATCCAGCGTCACCCGCCAGTACGAAGACCCCAGCCCCGGCCCCGAAGCGATCATGGAAGGCGAGGAGCGTAAAGAGATTTTAGCGAAGGCGATAGCCTCTCTTCCAGAAGCGCAACGTTCGATGGTGGTGATGTATCACACTCAGGGTCTGGCTTACGAAGAAATCGCGGAAATTACCCAACTTCCCATGGGGACAGTGAAAAGTCGCCTGAATCGCGCACGTCTCGCCCTGCGTGACCGACTTGGCGCCGTGGCGGACCTCTTTATCGCTACTACCGACGATTAACCGTCTGGTCAGGCATTTATTCATTCTACGATACAATAGGGAGTATTCGAGTCGGGCGCAGGCGACCGGCCAGAGAGTGTGAGGGCATCATTGTGGCGGAAACGGAACGGATCGCGGCGGAGATCGGCCACGTCCTTTTTGTGGACATGGTGGCTTATAGTCTGTCCTCGTTTGAGGAACAGCGTCGTCTGGTCAGCGAGTTACGTGATGTCGTACGAGGAACGCCGGAGTTTTTACGCACCGAATCCCGCCATGTTCTCGGTCAACCTACGGAAATTATCGCCAACGATACCGGCGATGGCATGTCTCTCGTTTTTTTCCGCGATCCCCTCTCACCCGTACAGTGCGCTTCGGAGATAGCCCGCGCCGTACGCACTCATGGACGACTCAAAATCCGGATGGGAATCCATAGTGGGCCAGTTTCCCGCGTTCTGGATATCAACGGTAAGGAAACTGTCAGCGGCAGCGGCATCAACATAGCAAGCCGTGTAATGAATTGCGGCGATGAAGGTCATATTCTGCTTTCTTCGCATTACGCGGGCGTTTTGCGTGAATTTGAAACATGGGCGAACTGTCTGCGTGACCTCGGTGAGGTCGAAGTCAAGCACAACGTCCCCCTGGCGATTTACAATCTGGTGATGAACGAGGTGGGAAACCCCATTCTTCCACGATCCGTCACCGAACAACATCAGGAACGCAGTTCCCCGGCGACTTTATTGAAACCTTCCACACCGGCTTCCGGCGAGGTATCCCGCCCAACTCCCGTAAACCACGCCGGTAATGTAATGAAGGTTGTCCTTCTGTATAAGAGAGGCGATGCGCTCTGCGAACCCTTGCTCAAATGCCTGGAAGATTTGTTGCTCTCACGCGGATTCGAAGTCTTTATAGATAGGCATCTGCGTTTGGGCGAGGAATGGGCACGCGAGATTCTTTCCCGCATCCGGGCGGCGGATGCCGTCGTCCCCCTGCTTTCCGCCACTTCGATCAGTTCCGAAATGATGGCATGGGAAATAGAGGAGGCAGATAAAGCGGCCCGCGAACAAAACAATCGTCCCCGCCTGCTACCCATCCGTGTCAACTATAACGGCCCGTTGCCAGACCCGCTTGCCGCCATTCTGGATCATCTACAGTACACTCTCTGGAAGACGGCGGCGGACGATGAGCGCATACAAAATGAACTATTGACGGCATTGGTAGGACCGACCAAAAACAGTCCGACAACGGTCAAACGCGGACCGGTCGGCGGCGCTGTTCCGCTGGATTCCGAATTTTATGTAGAGCGTCCCACCGATATCGACTTTCGTGACGCCATTGACCGTCAGGACAGCATTGTTCTGGTCAAAGGCGGACGACAGATGGGAAAAACATCTCTGTTGGCGCGTGGGCTTCAACAGGCGCGACAGAACGACGCCAAAGTGGTTTTTATCGATTTTCAGGCGCTTTCCGTAAAACATCTCCAGTCAGCAGAAGCGCTGTATCTGGCATTCGCGGAATCTATTGCCGATCAACTCGATCTCGACGTTCTTCCGGACGAAATCTGGAATGTGAAACGGGGACCGAATGTCAATCTGGAACGTTATCTGCGCCGGGAAGTGCTTGGAGCGTTCGATGCGCCTCTGGTATGGGGGTTGGATGAGGTAGACCGCCTCTTCACCTGTCCGTTCGGCTCGGAAGTGTTTGGATTGTTTCGTTCCTGGCATAATCGTCGTTCCCTCGACCCTACCGGTCCCTGGTCACGCCTCACGCTGGCGATAGCCTACGCTACGGAAGCACACCTGTTTATCACCGACCTGAATCAGTCCCCTTTCAATGTGGGGACTCGTCTGGCGCTTTCGGACTTTACCGAAAAGGAAGCGGCGGATTTGAACCGTCGCTATGATTATCCCCTCAAGACCGAAGGCGAAGCGAACCGCTTTTTCGCCCTGATCGGCGGGCAACCCTATTTGACCAATCGGGGGCTTGATTTTATGGCGAGTCAGGGAGCGGATGTCGGCGAGTTCGAAATGCAGGCGATTTCGGAGGAAGGACTCTACGGCGATCATCTGCGGCGTATGCTCTTTTCGCTATCGCAGGACGCCGAATTAGTGGAAGCCGTTCGCACCGCTCTGCGCGGAACTTCGCTACCCACTCCGGAAAGTTTCTACCGACTTCGCGCCGCAGGCGTATTCATTGGCGACAGCCCGCATTCGCCCAAAATACGTTGTCGCCTTTATGCCGATTATCTGGGTCGTCACCTGATGTAAAATCTGGTATAGACTTCTGGTAAGACAACAATCCAGTTGAGCCAATTCTTTTCATGCCACTTGTGTGATATAAAATTCCTGTGATTCGACGAACTATCGCACCGACGCTGTCCAATACCCCCTTGGACGCCCCCAATCACTTTGTGATGACATTCCACGCTCCGGAACTGGCGCGGGAAGCTTTACCCGGGCAATTTATCGCTGTCGCCGCCGGAGGCGGGATGCAGATTTTGCGCCGCCCCTTTTCCGTTTATTCCGTTGATCCGGAAGCGGGTTGGGCATCCATTCTCTATAGTGTCTATGGCCCCGCCACCAGCACAATGGCGAAAATGAAACCCGGCGATGAACTGGACTTTATCGGTCCGCTGGGCGGTCGCGTCTTTGAGGCGGACCCGGATCCCTCCTGTCATCACATTATGGTAGGAGGCGGTTACGGCGTCCCCCCACTGGCGTTTCTTTGCCGTAACATCCGGGCAGCAAATCCGAATGCCCGGATTACCGTAATCAGCGGTGGTCGAACGAAAAACCTGCTGGTCGGCACGGATGGTCTCGAAGAGATAGGCGTCACGCTGGAGCCCTGCACCAACGATGGTTCATGCGGTTATCACGGGTTGGTGACCGGTCGTCTGGAGGAAGTCCTCGCCGAAGACCAGACGGCGCATCAACCAAGCTATGTTTATACCTGCGGTCCGACGCCCATGATGAAAGCGGTGGGCGATCTCTCTATTGAAAAGGGAGTTCCCTGTCAGGTTTCGATGGAAGTTTTTATGCCTTGCGGCGTTGGGATTTGCATGGGGTGCGCTGTAGCCCGTCACGATGGAACTTACGCTCGCGGATGCACGGATGGGCCGGTATTTCCGGCGCGTGAGGTGAAATGGTAGATTTATCAGTCCGTATCGGTTCACTTACCATGCGGAACCCGGTCACTACCGGGTCGGGAACGTTCGGATTTGGTTCAGAGGTGGCGGACTTAATCGACCTGAATAAAATCGGCGCCGTCTGTGTCAAGGCGACCACGACACACCCTCGCACCGGGAACCCGGCTCCAAGAATTGTCGAGACCGCAGGTGGAATGCTGAACGCAATCGGCCTGCAAAACGGCGGAATCGAAAACTACCTTTCCGAAAAACTGCCCTACTTACGCGGATTCGATTGTCCGATCATTGTGAATGTGCCCGGTGAAGACCCGGAAGATTTCGCGTATGTGGTCGAACGGTTAACAGAGGCGAAGGGCGCAGACGCTATCGAACTCAATATTTCCTGCCCTAATGTCTCGCATGGTCTGGATTATGCCACAGACCCGAAAGCGACGGCGGAAGTGGTCGCCCGTTGCCGTCGCGCTACCACATTGCCGCTACTGGCGAAGCTATCCCCCAATGTTACGGATATCCGCCCCATCGCTCAGGCGGCGGAGGATGCTGGAGCCGATGGGCTATCGCTTATCAATACGGTCATCGGAACGGCGATTGACGCACGAACGCGCCGTTTCAAACTGGCGAATGTCACTGGCGGCCTGTCCGGGCCTTCGATCAAGCCGATTGCGCTGTTACACGTGCATCGCGCCGCCAGCGCCGTCAAAATCCCGATTATCGGTATGGGCGGCATTATGTCGGCTACCGACGCCATCGAGTTTCTTCTGGCGGGAGCTACCGCCGTCGCCGCAGGAACCGCAAACTTTATCAATCCCGGCGTCGCTCTCGAAATCGCCGCTGGTATCGAATCGTACCTCCGCGCCAACGATTTCACCGATGTCAGCCAGATTATTGGTGCAGTTCGGTAGAGCGGGATAGCGCTATGGTAGAGCGCAGAGGATGCCCTCACAGGACAGAGTCTCCTCCGGCAAAAAACCATACTCCTCCGGCAAAAAACCATACCCCTCCGGCGCTTGCCCTCAGGGATGAAAACGCTCCCAGCGCCAATTTCACTTTGAGGTAAATCCTTATCGCCTCTCAAAAGTATTGTTGATTTCACAGAAAATCAGAGATTTCTATAACATTCCTGAGAAGGAAAACAATTACCGGTGGGGAATATCGCGGAACGATTTCCCTTTCCCTGGAGATAATAATCATGCGAAAAGTAACGTTAGGTCTGATCGTGGGCAACCGGGGATTCTTTCCCGACCATTTAGCCGATGAGGGACGAAAGGACATGATCGCCGTCCTGGAAAAAGCGGGATTCGGCGTCGTAGCATTGACGCCAGCAGAGACGCCCTTCGGTTCCGTAGAGACGCGAGAACACGCCAAAAAATGCGCCGATCTCTTTCGGAAAAACGCTTCCCTCATTGACGGAATTCTGGTGACCCTCCCGAACTTTGGGGATGAGCGTGGGGTAGCGGAAACGATTCGTCTGGCAAACCTGAATGTACCAGTTTTGATACAGGCGACCCCTGACAACCCCATGCGACTGTCTCTGAAAGATCGTCGCGACTCCTTCTGCGGTAAACTTTCCGCCTGTAACAACCTGACACAGTACGGTATCAAGTTTTCTCTGACCAAACGGCACACGGTCGCGCCGGACTCCCCGGCATTCGCCGCCGATCTGTTCGAGTTCGCCGCCGTCTGCCGTGTCGTCAAGGGATTGCGTAATGCGCGATTGGGAGCCATTGGTGCGCGTCCCGTTGCATTTAACACCGTTCGTTATTCGGAGAAGATTCTGGAGCGAAGCGGTATTGCCGTCGAAACGCTGGACTTGTCTGAAGTATTCGGACGTATCGCCAAACTGGACAACAACGCCCAGAGCGTTCAAGACCGGTTGGAAGAAATCCATGCGTATGTCCCAACGAAGGGCATTCCCGACGAGTCCCTGATGAAAATCGCCAAGTTAGCGGTCGTCATCAATGACTGGATGATCGCCGGCGAATACGATGCCACCTCTATTCAATGCTGGACTTCGATGGAAGAGTATTTCGGCGTCGTACCTTGCACCGTCATGTCCATGCTTTCCAACAAACTGATGCCTTCCGCCTGTGAAGTGGATACCACGGGGGCAATCGGAATGTATGCACTCGCTCTTGCCACCGAAACCGCCTCCATGCTTCTGGACTGGAACAATAATTACGATGATGACCCTGACAAGTGCATCGTCTTTCACTGCTCCAATCTTCCCAAGGACGCCCTCGTTCATGCAGGAATGGGCTATCAGGCGATTATCGCCGGAACCGTGGGCGTCGATAATACCTATGGCACTATCGAAGGTTATATCCGTCCCGGTAGATTCGCCTATGCCCGCGTCGCAACCGACGATGTACATGGCAATATTCGCGCCTATGTCGGAGAGGGCGAATTCCTAGCGGACCCATTCCAGACCTTCGGCGGCGCAGGAATCGCCCGAATCCCCGATTTACAGGGACTTCTTACCTACCTCTGCCGCGCCGGATTCGAGCACCATGTCGCTGCTTCGCATACCGCTCCCATCGGACAGACCCCCGCTCACAACGGCGCGATAGCCAGCGCTTTGAACGAAGCGCTCGGTAACTATCTCGGTTGGAATGTTTACAAGCACGGCTAAGGACAAAGACTAAGCGGGGCGTATCACGCCCTGCTCATATCAATGGAAAGTTCAGAATCCCGGAATCAATACAGCGAAAAAGGTTGCTCCTATGGCTCTTCGTATCAAATCCGCCGACCGTTTTGTCGTCAATGTTCCTCTGACGCCTCGTTGCGAGGAATGGAACGCTCTGATGGTTTATAACTGGCGCATTCTGGAGATAATCCGCGTCGAACTGGAGGGGGGAATTGTCGGTTGGGGAGAAAGTATTCCTGTTTACACCTGGACTAAAACAACCGATGAAGCCCTGCTTGCCGTACCCGGTATGAATCCGGTCGAATTTATGGGGGACGATTCTATCGGAGCAGGATTACAGATGGCGCTTTACGATGCAGTCGGCAAGGCGCTGGAAATCCCGGCGCACTGCCTGTTCCCCCTCCCCAAAATCCGCGACTGGTGCCCTCTGGGATGGTGGAATACAAAAATGCCGCCCGAAGCGCTCGCAGAAGAGGCGAAGGAAGCGGTTTCAAAGGGATATACCGCGCACAAAATCAAGACGCGCCCCTGGCTGGATTGCTACGCGCAAACGGAAGCGATTTCCGCTGTCACCCCGGAACATTACCGCATCGACATGGACTGGAATGACATGTTGCTTCATGTCGGAATAGCGACTCCCATCCTGCAAGAACTGGAGAAACATCCTAAGGTCGCCCTGTTTGAGGGTCCCCTGCCCCAGCGGGACATCGAGGGATATCGCCATCTCCGGGGGAAAATCGCCAAACCCATCGTCGCCCATATCGGCGTCCCGGCGTTCCCGGTGGCGGTTCGGTCAGAGATGTGCGATGGCTTCGTCTTTTCGGAGTGCGGCGCTGGAATCGCCATGACCAACGGAGCGCTGTGCGCGGCGTTCGAAAAACCGTTCTGGCTTCAGGCGGTCGGGGCGGGATTGACGACCGCATGGGTCGCGCAACTGGGAGCGGTTTTATCGCATGCCCGATGGCCCGCTATCACCTGTATGAACAACTACGCGGATGATCTTCTTTCGGAACCGTTACGAATCGAGGATGGCTACGTGCAGGTTCCGACCGCTCCCGGCCTGGGTGTGACTTTCAATACGGACACCCTGTCCAGATACGCCATGCAGCCGCCCTATTTACATCCGGAGCGTCGCCACATTATCACGGTCGAATGGCCATCGGGCAGAAGATTGCACTATGCGACTATGGTAAATCGTCAGGGAAACCATGCCACCAAAAGCCCGTTCTCTCATGCCGCCAATGCCACCACTCTCGATACACACCGTCAGATGTGGGAAGACTTCCTGATGGGCAACCATCCTATCGAGCCTCGCGGGGCTCAAATGACGGTTCAGAAAGACGATGGCAGTTCAGAATGGGCGGACTTGTATGCCCGTACCCAGAAAGGTCCGGTCTGGAGCGGTCGGTAAGCGCGTGTTCGGATCAGGATTGCCACTTCAACTTGACAATTACACCGGATACGATACAATATGACTGAAATACGATTTCGGTCATACGAAAGCGAATCAGAATCAGAATGGTTCCGCTTTGACTATCAGTCATTCAGACGAGGACAGGAAAAGCGAAATGGCGGAAAGCGATGCGAATGGGCGACGATATTAAGCCACGAATGTCCGCAGGCGCGACCGAGGCGGGGGGTTCCTGCGTTACCAGACAGGCAATCCTCGAAGCGGCGCGATCACGCTTCCTGCATTACGGTTATAAAAAGACGACCATCGATGAGATTGCAGCGGATGCGAATGTTGGCAAAGGGACGGTTTACCTGCACTTTTCCAGCAAGGAAGATATTCTGCTGACGCTGGCGCGAGAAGTGAAACGCAATATCACCGCGCAAATGGAAGCGATTTCTTCCTCACTGGCAACGCCGGAAGATAAAGTTCGGCGCATGATGCTGGCTTCCATCATCTCGGTTTATGATGCAGCCAAGACATTTACGCATGGTGCGGAACTGGTGGAAGAGATACTGCGCCCGAAACTGATGCAGTGCGGTCATGCAGAACGCGAGGCGCAGATCGCTCTGGTGGCGGGAGCTCTGGCGGAAGGCGTCCGGCGCGGAGAATTTTCGGTTCCGGGCGGAGATGTTCATCAATCGGCAAAGCAGGTCATGCTGGCGACAATCGCTTTTTATCCGCCTTATGTCGATCCCTGTAATGGAGACCTGACCTGCAGGAAAGATCTGGAGGCGCGGGCGAGCGCAATGCTGGAGTTTCTGTTCCATGGTATTCGGCTACGGAATCCGGGATAAGGACTTTTCAGCGTCATCGCTTTTTTTTGGAACACACTGACTGAAATACCGTTTCAGTCATTAGTAGAACGAATCAAGATACGGATTGTGATTTTGGGCGGACGCGCCGCACGTCGGTAGAACAGACATAACGGCGCAGGAACGAGGATCTAAAGATTATGGCAGCGACAATGGCAGCGACAATGAACTCTACTATGAGCGCGGTCCGCTCCCTGCCGAGCATGGTGCGGCGGGCGAACGGCAATAATCAGGAAGCGGCGCGACGAGATATGTTTGAGAAACTCATTCTTCCTCACGAAAATTCTCTCTACGCCCCCGCGATGTCCCTGACGCACAGCGCATCGGACGCCGAAGACCTGATTCAGGAGACCTTGCTACGCGCATATGATCGGTTCGACACGTTCCGTGCGGACGGTTCCCCCAGAGCATGGCTGCACACAATCATGCGGAACCTTTTCTTCAATGCTTATCGCAAGAAATCGCGGGAGCCGAAACAGGTTTCCCTTGATCTGTTCGACCCGGCTACCTCTGGCAGAGGTGGCGCAGGGGTCGCCAGTGCGGTTTCTCCGCAACAATTGACCGTCTCCTCGCCGGAGCGACAAACGCTATCGCAAATGGAAGGCGCGGCGGCTCTGGAAGCGGTGCGGGCATTGCCGATCGAATACCGTCAGGTAGTTGCGATGGCGGATATTCAGGGAATGCCCTATCAGGATATCGCCGATCAGTTGAGCATCCCGATTGGCACAGTTCGATCCCGTCTCAGTCGGGGACGCGAACGGGTGCGACGCGCCCTGTTTGCCTGGCGACCTACCACGGAAACGATGCCAGCATAGGCTAAATTGTAACGTTTTATACAAACAACCCGGGAAGAGGCGGTTTTACCGCCTCTTCCTTTGCTTTACAGGAGGAATTTTCGGAACCGCTGACGCAATATTTCCATTGGGAACGGTAGGAAATAGTTCGGGGTCAGCGGTTTTTCAATGCCTCGCTCTTTTCCTCCTGTTTGCGGCATCGCCGCTTGCGAACCCGAAAAACGCTGCACAGGAACGGTTACCAGAAAGCGCCTGTAAAGAACTTTTGCAACCGGAAAAAGTGTGGGCTGGGAGAACAAGGGGAGTGGAAGATATGACAAGCGCTGCGGGCGCAGTCTGGGGCGGCGTAAATGTCTCCCGACCGACAAACCTGATAAAAGCCCGACGAAATCAGACCCAAGAACGCCGTGATTCAACGGAGGATGACTCCTCACTGAGTGTTCTTTCAGACTCTGTTTTACTGGGATTTCCTGATGCGAACGGTGAATTCCTTCTGGTTTCTCCTCCAGAAATCGAGGAGGACGCTGATCTGGAGTTCACTGATGATACCGTTCCGGAAGAGGAAACAGGCGAATCAGCTTACCCGGAAGCGGGGATCGATTCCGAAATGTGGATGCGGCGCACTCGGTCGACCCGGTTGCTTTCCGCACGGGAGGAGATCGAACTCGCACGGCGCGTCTCCCATGGCGACAAGACTGCCAAGGATATTCTGACCGAAGCGAACCTTCGACTGGTAGTATCTATCGCACGCCGCTACTCCGTCCCGGGCGTCGCGCTGGCAGACCTTATTCAAGAAGGCAACATCGGGCTTATCCGGGCAGTGGAAAAATTCGATCCCTCTCGCGGATTCCGCTTCTCAACCTATGCTACCTGGTGGATACGTCGTGCCATCGCTCGCGCCGTAATCAATCAGGGTAGAACGATCCGAATTCCGGTCTATGTTGCCGAGATGATTCATAAAGTGGTCAAGACTACCGGAATGTTGCGGCAGGAGTATGACCGCGAACCGACTCTGGAAGAAATCTCTCACGCCATGGAATGCACTCCAGATCGCGTCAATGAGATTATGCGTGTCGCACTGGAGCCAATTTCCCTGGAAACCCCTGTTGGCGATAAAGAATCCGCCCAGCTTTCGGACTTCCTCCCGGCACATAATGCGATTACCCCCTCCGATGTAGCCATCAATTTGATTCGCCGTGAACAGTTGGAACTGGCGTTATCACGTCTAACCGAGCGGGAGCGCGAAGTCATGTGCATGCGTTACGGCTTGGATGGCGCTTCTCCACGCACACTGGATGAGGTAGGGATTATCTTCCATATCACGCGGGAACGAGTCCGACAGATTGAACTCCGCGCTCTGAAAAAATTGCGCCGTATGGGTCCTCTGGATCGAGAAGCGGCTCACACTTGACCCGAACATTCTCTTCCGATTGTAGGTCTTAATGAGTGTGGAACCGCCATTATCCCTTCCGAAAAAGGTCGCTGTCACCGGGGCGACTGGTTTTATCGGGACTTCCGTCTGCCACGCCCTTGTCGCGGCAGGATACGAGGTAATCGGATTATCTCGTGATGAGCCAAAGCCGGATCGTTCTGTCGGCGGCGTCACCTATTTCAAAGCCGATGTGACTAAAGGAAATATTCCGGATGAAGCTTTCAGCGGATGCGGTTACATCGTTCATCTGGTAGGAATTATCGCGGAGAATCGAAAACAGGGCGTCACCTTTGAGTCTGTTCATGTAGGTGGAACCCGGCAGGTGTTACGCGCCGCTCAGATCGCTAAAGTAAGCGGCAGAATCATTTATGTCAGCGCACAGGGCGCCGATCCGGATGCTTCTTCGGAATATTCTCGAACGAAAGCGATAGCAGAGCAACTCGTTCGTAAAGCGGAAGCGATGGATTGCGTTATTCTGCGTCCTTCTCTTGTCATCGGCCCCGGCGGTGAGTTCATCAAGCAGATGGAAAGTCTGATTCGCAGACCCCCACTTTTCCCCTTCAACCCACCTTTTATACCGGTTCCAGGAAATGGCGCCAACAAATTCCAGCCGGTGTATGTTGGCGATCTGGCGGATGCGGTGGTTCGTAGCCTGACAGCAGTCGCTGCCGAAAACGCGACCATACCGGTCGGCGGCCCGGATCGTATCACCTTTAATAAACTTCTGAATGATCTTGCCAAACGTATTCATGTCAGCAAGCGCCTCTTTCACATTCCCATGTTCATGATGTATCCTGCCGCTGCTCTAATGGAGATGATTGTCGCCAATCCCCCTATCACAGTAGATCAACTCAAGAACCTGAGCCGCGACAATATCTGTGACAATACGGCGCTCAACGAAATCTTGAAAGTCTATCCCCTACCCTTTGAATCCATGCTGGATATCGTCTATCCGCCCCTCACATCGCGGAAATCGACGGGGTGATTTACCAATGAACGGATCATTAAAATATCAAGATACATCGTGGGAGGATGAATCAGCATCCATCTCAAGTACGCTTATGATTTAAAAGTGCGTACCGAAATCAAGCATGACGCGACGGGTGGTTGTGGAATAGTACATGGTTACCTCCCTGCCAAACACCGGATAGGTCAGAGCGTATTCCATTCCACTGAAGTTTGACGTTCCTGCTCCCGTCAACTGATATGTGACGCGACCGCGCACCTGTCCCTTGATCCGAAATCCAAAGTTCGTGTAAAAGCTGGTCTGCTTTACGTCCAGTCCCTGAACGCCCGCAACGCTCAGGTCCCAAGCGGAGCCTCGTGAAAGATAACCAGTCAAACCCAGTTGATGCTTGCCATTTCCATAGTAAGACGATTTCGCATTGGAGGGCGTCCGGGTAAAGTTATAGTTCAACCCCAGAAGTCCCAGATCACCGAGACTATAGTTCAGGGAGGTTGTGGCAAGCATGGTAATGCCTGGCAGCGTATTCCCTGCATATCCCCTGTGCGCGACCCACAGGTTTGCCAGTGATGCCGACTGTGTCAGAGTCGTGTTGCGTGCGATTTTCAAAGCGGGGGTGAAGGCGCGGGTTCCCAGCGAACTTGTGTAGGTATCGCCTCTCTGATAATCCGTTTCCCCGGCATAATGCTGACGAGACAGACCCCCAGTTAACACATAGCGTAAGGATTTCACGCCAGGAATCGGTCGGCTATAGGTTTCTGCATTAACCGAACCGCTGACGGCGGAACCGGAGGACACTTTAGCTCCCGAAGCGGGGTCAGTATAACCTGGCGAAAGTGAGCCGAGTGCGTTTGCGTTCACATAAAAGTCGCGGAAATTATGGGAAAGTTGCGGATTGAATAGTAGGCTACGATGATTGGGCGAACTGAAATACAGACTCGCGGACGTGTTCTGCCCTATGCGCTGTGCATGCTGCGCCACCATTCCCCAATCTCCTCGTGTCAGACCGGAAAGCTCCACACGGCCCGTCGTCCGTTGAGGACCGGTGTAGGTCTGAATGGCATCTACGCTCCAACCCGGTCGGATTGCGTAGGCGGAACCGCCGACTCGTGAGGAGTGCCGGATATGCAAAGTTCCAAGCCCGCCAGGCCGGACATCATAGTATAGAGGAACGTCTACCGAAATACCCTGATCGCTGAATCCTATCAACTGTCGCGGAAAGATGAATTTCTGGTCGATCTCCATCATATGGACGGGCAAGGTAAATGTCTTTTGTCCTGCCGCATAGACGGTCGCCCGCCGAAACTGCAACTGCTTCCCGGGTTCGATGGATATCGCGGAAGCCACCACCGCCATCTGTGCATCGGAAAGATCAGTTAGCGCCCAGGTCTCTCGTGGCGGAGGAAATCTTCCCACTGCAAAGGGAAGTTCTTGAAAAGTAGAACCGGTGATATCAAAGGCGAGGGGTTTGGCGTCAATGATCCTTTCCGCTTGTCCTGCTCCCTGTCCGAAGTCATAGCGTAACGTATTATAATTGACAGGTTCGACTTTTCCTACCGTCACCTGAACATTACCAACTGCCAGCAGACGGTTTTCGCGTGCATTATATTGAATCGTATTCGCACGGATAGTCAGATCACGGTAGGTGAATTCAGCAGTCCCACCTTTGCCAACCGCCTGAACGATTCCATTA
This sequence comes from uncultured Armatimonadota bacterium, assembly GCA_903910385.1. GTDB lineage: Bacteria > Armatimonadota > Armatimonadia > Armatimonadales > Armatimonadaceae > CAIVZM01. The sequence continues at coordinate 95,862 of CAIVZM010000075.1, read as the reverse complement.
TCGGCGATGTACCCGGTGTATTGCGGACCGGCGATAGTGATCCACGGAGTACGTGTATCGGCATTATCGGCATCCCTGCTGAAGTTGATGACCAACCGGCTGGGAAGCGATTGCGCAACACCCTGCAACGACGCAGTGACCACCGCCTGCCCCGGTTGGTCAGCAGCGTAGAATGTGACCAGAGCGACGCCGCCAACGGTGGTGACTTCACTTTGAGCCAGACGCCCAGCGGTAGCGGTAAACTGGACGATTGTGCCATCAGGCACAAGAGATCCGCGGTTGTCGAAGACTTTGGCGGTAAAAACAATAGAACTGCGTCCGTCGGCTCGTAGAAGCGTCTTTTCCGCAGTAAATTGTATTGAGCTGACCCCTTGCGCGAGAACGGGGGTAGAAGACAGTCCCGCCGCTATGGCAAGAGGAACGCGACTGTGCGAAAATCGAAATTTTTTAGACACAGCAAGCAGACTTCCGTCGTATAAAACAGTAGGGGCGTTTTGATGAAAGTATATATTCCTCTCATCAAAACGCCCGTCAGATTAGTATTCCCGATCACGGGGGTTCGAGTTGCTGATTACCGGGGTATGATGAGCAGACCCAGAACCGCCGCCGCCGGAATCGCCCAAGCCCAGGGTGATTTCTTGCGCTCAGTCTTCACGGGTGGCGGAGGATTCAAAACTGCCGCAGAGTCGGGATACAGAGTTTTGACCGCCTGTTCAGCGACAAAATCCGCTCCACGCGCTGTTGCTGAGCCTTCTGCCATGCTCAGAGAAACTTCACCGGGCGCCTCCCCAACCGCTTTTTGCGCGAAGGAGCCAAGTGCGGTTCCGTTCGACGCGTTTCGGGTTACGCTCAGGTTGAAGGTGGCGCGTCGTGTCGTCGTATCATATTGATAATTGTCAACTGTGGCAGTGATGTATTCCTGAGCGTTCATCACTTCCGCCAGTCGTTTAGCGATTCGCGGATCGTCGAAGGGACCTTTGGAGGCTTCCTCAGGCTTCAGTCCCTGCGTCTCTTGCAATGCGCGAACGACGCTGGGTGATTGAACCCCACGGTACGGCACGACACCCAGACCGCCTTTGTTCAAAAAGCGCGCCAATGCCTCGCCGATGATCTGTTGGGCTTCCTTGATTCTGGGGGTCAATTCAGCGGGTCCGCCCTTCGCGTCATTTATGGTCGGCGGGAACAGCAAAACGCTACCCGGCAACTTCGACCCGTTAGTCGTCGCCGCCATCCTGCTATGCTGTGCAAACACCGGCGAGACGCTGATGACGACCGCAAGCAGGGAGGTCAGCGCCGCCATCAGCGACCGCCCGCTTCCGCGCAATGCGATGGTTTTCATACGAAATTTCGTCCTTGTCATGCCCTGTTAGACACTCTTTTCCTTTCGTCCCTTCGTCGATAGTTCACCCATCGACGAAGGGACGAGCGCTTGTCCTTCTTTTCTGTCCTATTTAAACTTACTCAATGATAACGAACGGTTGGCGAGCCGGGGCGACTTCGCCGTCCCCATCCTGCGCAACTATTTCCACCAGATACGGGCCAGGAGCGAGAGCTGCCCCGGTTTCAGCTCGGCTAGTCCAGTTCAGACGATTTTCACCTGCGCTGACAGCGCGGCCAGTAGCCAGAGTAGCGATAACCTTACCTGATAATGTCGTCACCTTCGCTGTCACTGAGGCTTCCCGGCTGACATTGAAGATAAACGAGCGTCCGGAGGATCGTCCCGAAGGCGCAACCATCCGCAAACCGGAGATAGAAAGCGGCGTTGTCGCTTGCTGTTTCGCCGTTACGACAAAGCGGCTGGTCTGTCCTTTACCGATACTGATGGTCACTGAGGACTGTGAACGCATGGAATACGTTCGCCCCGTTGCTGTATCTTTCATCATCAGTTTGACCTGACGGGGTAGACGCGCGGCTCCAGGCCAGGAAAGCATCACTTTTCCTTCCGAGTCCGCAGTAACATCCCATGTCCATGTCTGGTCTGTATTGGCGGAGCGGCGAATATCCTTGGCAAGTGGCGCCACCCCATCCTTGATCAGGGTAGTGTAAACATAGTCACTATAAGGCGTAGGCGGCTTCGGCGATGTCAAGGAGTTATCTCCGTCTTTACTCGTCGGAGACACACCGATGATGGCTGCCTGATCCGATTTGCCGCCCGCTTGAGCCGCTACTAATTGAAGGCGCCAATCCTGACCTGTCTGCGCTGCGTTCACTGCGCGACCCGAAGCGATCTCACCACGAACCGAACGCGTTGCAGGTTCCTCACCCGTTGCATTGGGGAGAACGACGGAGTTACGCAGGGCTGGCAATTGATATACCAGAGTAACATCTCTGGAAAGCAGAATCCAGTATGCTTCCCAGGGCTTGATACCAGACTCCGGTCGGAAGAAGTAGTCGTAGCTATTCCGATCCGGGTTCAGGTAGTACAGACCTGTCAGTAACAGACCGCTATCCGAGGCTTGCTGGAAGCTGATTGCGTTCGTGATATCGCCACTGGTAGCAAAGCGCAGATATCGAAGCGGAATTTCATACACGTAGGGATTGGAGATCAGGTTCCATCCACGTCGCAATTGAATCTGCTTGACATTGGTGGAAGCAAAGTTTGTGCCTGTAACTTCCGCCTGCCTCGCAAGAGGCTTGACTCCCTTGGCGAAGATGAAGGAACGTGTCGTCCCCGGTTTGAAGAAGTAGCCTACGCCATTTTCCAGGCGATTGACATCGGCATATCGTCCCGCACCGGTCGTTGAGTTCGGATCAGGGATCCAAGTCTTGAAGACATAAGCGTCGTCGATCGGACGGGTGAGTCCGTTGATGACAGTATAAGGATCGCTATTATTGGAAAGCGTCGGGTCGAAATCGAATGGGAAACCGAGCATCTGGAAGTTTTGTGTCGGTAACTGACGGAACGGCGTCGCTGGAATGTTCAACGTCCGGCTGATTTGTCGCGATCCGGCTTCGTTAGTTCGGATGTTAACCTGATAGGTTACTGTGCCATAGACATCGCCCGTTGCACGGACATTCCAGGAAGCGTCCGCACCACGGTCAGCAACCACCTGACCAGTACCGCCATCGACGGATGTCAGCGTCTTATCCGCTGTATCAACTGGAGAAGAACTGGATCCGCTGGTAAACGCAAGACCTTTCGGTAATGTCAAGGATGCACGAACGTTATTCAACGCGATGCTAGTCGATGGCGTATTCGCAACACGGTTGTAGATACCTCCGTAAATCACGAACGGGTTGGGGGAAAGGAACTGGGGCGCAGCAGTCAGAATATCGACTCCCGGATTTTCTTTAATTCCGGTAGCGGTCGCCGCCGCCGTATTATAGCCCAAGGATTCCGGCCCATCCGCCGCGACGACATAATCCCGATCCACAGTTTCCGTAACGGAGCCATTGCCGAAATAGGCGATGACTTCCGCTGTACCACCGGGCGGTAAGGAATAGGGGCCATAGTAAACGCCCACGGCAAGTGATTCTATGTTTCGTGTCGAAGTCACATCGAATCGAGCATCATTCGGTCGTAGTTCGACGTTATCCGCTACCAGAAGTTTGCTGGGTAGAGTCGGAGCTCCAGCATTCCCAGTTTTCCGAAAGATAAACTTAGCGGCGTAAGGTCCGTTCTGTGTCGCTTCTGTCTCATAACGATTGCCGTAGAGATAGAAGATATCAGGAATCAGCGCCCCTGTGTAAACACGAGGCGTCTGGCTGATACCTCGTTCGGGATCCTGATAAAAGAAAGGATCGCTTCCGTTAACGGCATACCGCAGTCGTACCGTATGAGCCGTCGTATCGTTGTTCTTAATCAACCATCGGAACTGCGCCGTCGCCCGGAACAACCGCACTTCCTGTTGAATAACCACATTGTTACTCAGGGGTGCGATGCCGATAAGGTTCAGAGTATTCGGATCGAACCGGTTGCTTGCCGGAGTGACAAGCGGCGTTATGGTCGTTTCGTCAACGATTGCCCGGAGATATGTTGGGAAGTTATAATTAACAAAACCCTGATTGGTCACCTCGAACTGGCTTGCCATTCGTGAGGTGATACGATCCCGGTCTCCCGCCAGAGGTTTATTATTATCTGATGTAAAGCGACGACTGCCATCAATGTTATTGATCGAGATCATCCCCGGAATATTGTAGGTAACGGAATTTGCGGAAAAACTTCCGCTGATGCCGCTGACTACCTGAATATAAGGATTCTGAATAAAGCCGACAAGAGCGGTTGACAGGTCAATTGCATTACCTGTTCCATCTGTCAAGCCACCCACGATAGCAGCTACCGAATTCGCGTCGCCGCTGTTTCCGATAGTCTGCGCTCCCGCAGGCGTGACGGCAAAAGAGACCGCGAACGCTGCGCCGAGGGCGAGGACCTGGGGAAGGCGGTTGACCGCCCCCCCCCTTCTATAGATTCGGTTCCTACGTGAAACCGTGAAAATCGCCATTTGAGAGACTTTCTCCTTGCGCTTATATATTAGCGCAGATTTTGTATCGGCTGCACGAACTTCGCCGTCTGACCATCCGCGCTACGCGCCGTCACTTCTACCAGATAAGGACCAGGTGGTAGCGTTCCACCGCTCCGGGCACGTCCATCCCACCGAAGGGTTGTAGCACCGGTCATCGTGGATCGCGAAGCTCCGGACAATTCCGCTACCGTCTTGCCACTCAGGGACTTGATCGCCCCGGTGATATCGGCTTCGGCGGTAGTGCTGAATCGCACGGTGAATCCTGCGTCCGCAGCGCTTCGGCCTCCCACCACTGTCATTCCAGTGATAGCAAGCGGTCCAGCACTCAATGTCGGCGTCATCGTCACCTTCAGATAGCGTGTTGAACCGGCTTCACCGGATCGGAACGTATAGGAGGAACGAGACTTCATATCAACCCGCGTACCGGTAACCGAGTCCGTCAGGGTGAATCCGGCGCGTCGCGGCGCAACCGCCAGATTATCCCATGTGATTGTTACATCGGCATTTGTTCGGTCAGAACTGACAGCCGCCAGCCATTCCGCCTTAGCGGAATTCGACGAACGCATATCGAAAGAGTTCGCCACGGCTCTTGTCGGATCGGAATCGCTCAGGAAGCGCAGATAGGCATGCCCGCCACCCGTAGGTGGCTTCAACACATCGAGTGGATCTGCGCCATCTGATGCATCTTTTGCCTGACCGAAGTAGTTCTGTGCGTCTGCATCGCCAGCGACCTTTGCCCCGAGACGCGCACGCCATCCATCGACTGCAGGAATGCCGCGCCGTACCGGAGCGGTCGCCTTTCGGCTTGAACTCGCGGTTGGAATTACCAGAGTACAATCGGTGTAAACTTTGACCCAGTAGCCCTTGAACGGTTGTAATTCACCGAAGGGGTAAAGGCTATAGACATAATCGCCATTTTCATAGCCGATCAGCGCCCCGTTGATATAACCGCGCCGGATCGCTTCATCCAGTGAATAAAGCGCTCCTCCTTTTTCAACGGACAACGTTCCCCAACCGATTGCTGCGGTAAACGGCGTTCCAATCTGGTTCCATCCGCCATTGGCGGCAAATAGTTTAACATTTACCGGGACAGTAACAGGCGTTCCAGTTGTGTTCAATGTTACAGAATCATTCAGATCAAGCCAATAACCAAGGCCGACCGGAGCGATTGACACATCTGGAGAACCACTTCCGTAAACTAAAGGCACATCTGGATTCGTACTTGCTACAGCAGAGAAACTGGCTCCGCGATCTTTAACGCCTCCCGACTGCCATACGAAATAGTCACCACTGCTCTGTTGAGTACGGAGCGTATTATACCGAGCCAGCGAGAACTTCGTGGTAGAGCCAAAAACCGTTTGCTCAGGATTCGAGGACGATACATCTCGTATCTTGAAAGGAAAGGAGAAGAGCGAACGTCCCCGCGCCACAACCTGCCCGACAACATCAAAGAATTGCGTGCTCTGAGCCACATCATTAATGGTAAGTACGACTTTATAACGTCCCGGCGCAAGGTCAACAATTCCGCTCGAGGGAACCTGAACCTGAAAGGCGGTCGCCTTTGGTTGATCCGCCGGAACGGTGCGAGGAATCGTAAAGTCCGTTCCTTCACGGTAAGTATAGACTACGTTCCCACGCAAATCGGTAACCAGAACTTTGACCACTCCTGCCGCAGGCGCTTTAGTCACACCTACTACCTGAATGATAATGGGGCTTACCTGTTTTGCCAGATAGGAACCACGATCTTGCGGACCAACGAGTACTGCGGAGAACGGAGGATCCGACAGAGGCAACAAGGCGGAATAGACATCAAGCAGTCCCGCGCCGTAGTTGTTACCACCATCGAAATTAGGCGTTTCGTTCAACTGCTTGGCGCTCTGTTGCAGCAATAACTTGATAGTGGCTGGATCCTGTGTCGCACCTGCCGCCAACAACAAAGCGGCTGCTCCTGCGACGTGTGGAGACGCCATGGAAGTGCCTTGAATTGCTGTATAACCATCCACATCAGTGGGTGGATATCCTGGTGGCGTCGCTCCACCTCGTGTGAACGTAGACCAAATAAGGACGCCTGCTTGTGAGCCATCACCATCTCCGCCTGGTGCGGCAATTGCGACGGTGCCTCCATAAGTAGAGTAAGTGGCTTTTGTCAATCCCGGTCCAACAGCGGTTACATTGATAACTCCCGGCAAGTTTGCAGGATAGAATTTACTGGTACCGCTGCTGCTTTGATTGTCATTTCCTGCCGCTGCAACAACTACGATTTTTGCGTCAATCGCTCGCTTTATGACATCAATCATTGCTTGAGGAGCGGCGTTTCCTCGCCCTCCCAGACTCAGATTGATCACATTCACTTTTTGATTGACTAGATAGCCAATTCCACTGATAACGCCATCAGTTGTCCCTGCGCCATTATTATCCAGCACTCGTGCAACCACGAGCTTGACATCGACGCCACCACGGTTCCAACCAGCGACACTGGCGACGCCCGTCGGCGAGTTATTATTGGTGGTTGAGGCGATAGTCCCCGCAACATGAGTCCCATGACCATCGCCATCCTGAACTGTAGATGATCCAGCGACAAAGTTAGCGGCTGCGACGATTCGTGTCCCTGTCCCGTCCGGGTTGGCGAAGTCGGGATGACCTACATCGATACCGGTATCGGCGACGCCAACAACTATCGCTTTGTTACCCGTCTGAATCGCCCAAGCCTCGGGCATTCGAATGGCGCGAAGTCCCCACTCGCGATCATAAAGCGGATCGTTTGGGATCAGGTTCAAACCTGAAGGAGGAGCAACAGCACGACTCTTTGCCCCATCTCGGCGTGAGGATCGTGTGGCGCGCAAAATCAGGTTAGGATCGGCGGCGATTCCCGGCGTTGCTGTAAGAGCTTCAATCGCCGCTTTCACCTCATCCGTAATGACTTCCTCTGCGGGAAGGGTTTTCCCGGCATATGACTGTAACCGAACAACATAAAAGTTCGGGCAAAAAGGAACCGCTTTAACGAGATCGCATTTCGCGTTCGCCGCTAAATTACGGACATCGGCTTCGCTCATTCCGGGCGTTGCCCTGACAATAATTTGTCCTGGCGCCATCGTCGTTTGTGCAGTGTCTGCCAACGACGGGCGGACGGCGTAGCCAAGCAGACCAAGCGCCGTTAGGACGATTGCCTGAATTTTAAGGAGTAAACGCTTCACATTCGTGCTCATGCGTGATTTTCAAGTCCTGCGGCGACTTCTTTCCGGCGACATGACGGTGCATGCCGCCGGAATAAGATTGCTCTGCCGTTATTTAATCCCGATCACTGTGGCGGGTTCGGCGCGGAAGGTGCGACCCGGAAGGTCGTGTTCCCCGACGAGTAGACGTAATCGCCGCCATTCGGCGTATCGATGCCCAGAGGACCGGGGTCATCTACCGAGTTGCGCGCTCCAACGCGGAACCAGATCAGTCCGCCCTCTGGCACATTCTTCAGATCATTTCTGATATCGAAGGAATTAGATGTCGCTCCGGTATTGGAAGAAGGGAAGAAGAACGGACCTTTGACGACCTTTTTCTTGAAGCTCGGATCGTTGGAGAACTCAAAGATGTATTTGTCAGCTCCAGCGACTGTCTGAAACTCGATGGCGACATTGTTCAGCGCTGCTGTACCACTCTGACCATCGACTGGTCGTCCCTGATCCGTAATGCCGGTAACAGAAGGTCGTACAATCGGGGTTGCTCCACCGCTGGTCGCTCTTAGAGCGGTCTCACGGTAGATGATGGTGTTCCCGGTATTGCCGCCGCCGCCGGTTGTGTTGCCACCGCCGCCGATACCGCCCGTCGTACCGCCACCGCCGCCGATACCACCGCCGCCACCGCCGCCGATACCACCACCGCCACCGCCGATACCGCCGCCACCGCCGCCGATACCACCACCGCCACCGCCGATACCGCCGCCACCGCCGCCGCCCGTTGAGATACCACCCTGATTACCAGACGAAACTGCCTGAACCTGCTGGTAAACAATAGTGATCTGATAACGATGCGTAATTCCTACTGTCAACGGTGTGACTGTCGCTGATGCTGTATTCAACGTAGGTTGCGGCAGACTATTACCTGCGTTATTGTTATTACCACCCGTATTACCACCTGTATTACCACCTGTATTGGTGTTTGTATTGGTGTTTGTATTAGTACCGGTTGTCGTGGTCGATGTGTTAGCTCCCGGATTTTGCACCTGACCCGGACCATAAGAAACCGTCGAATAGTTCACGATATTACCGGTAGGCAGGGTCGGGTCATCGATAAACGTCGTGTTGTTACGAGTATTGACGCCGATAATCTGGTAGTCACGGTAGATGTGATATTCGATAATACTTGGGATCGCGATATCCGCCGCCGCTCTCCAGGTTACCTGTACTCGCGAAGAGCCAAAGTCTGCGGAGGCTGGTGCGGAACCAATAGCATATGCACGCGCTTCCACCTTACTGATGCCGGTGGCTTCCGCCGTTGTAGACTTACGTGCGAACAAGAATGTCGCCAGAAGAACCGCAGCGCCAATTGCAAGTGCGGTAATCAGGATCGGCGTCACCTTGTTTTTGGTTGGCTGGTAGCTTCCGCCGGTCGGCGCGGTTGAGGTGATTACCCCTTCATCCGTGACGTTATAACCAGGAACCTTGAATATCGCCCTGGCATGGTCTTCAGGTCGGATTCCCTTACCATAGTCCAGAACGGTTGCCGTGGAAGTAGTTGCCTCCACGAAAGAAACGCGTATTTTACCGACCCGGTCACGACCTCGTGTAACGATCATCTCTTGTCCGGTTGTCAGACCATCTCGTGCGCCGCGATTCAACGTGACCGTTTCGGTACCATTATTAAAGAGGATAGTGGCTTCCGGAAGAGTGTAGTTGTTGATCGTGCGAATGACATTCGCGGCAGCGTCCGTAAGAGCCTGATTAATCAGCGTTTCATCATCCAGAAACTCACCGGGCGCAGGAGCGCACGAGTAACCAGATTGAATGGCGCCATTGATCAGCTCGCCGGATATCACATCGGTAAAACGGACGGACAGGGTCACCTGAGCGCGACGAGGCTTATCCGTGAATGCGACATTGATAACGTCACCGGAAACAACCGAATCTACTCCCAAAGCGGCGCCTAAGCGTCGAATATCATTGTTGGTACAGGGTTGTTTTAGGCCTAAATCCTGTAATGTCTGATTTACAAGTGTACGGGCTGCAACATCGAATTTACCGGATCGGCTCATCTCGATGACGACTGCATCCGTCGCGCTGCGTCCCAGAATATCGGAATATTTGGATTTGCCGATGACGCCAAAATCCAGTACCGCTACCTGCGGGATACGCGCCAATTGGGCATAGGCGCGGCGCGGCGGCGTCGCCAATACCAACAAAGGGAGCGTCAATGCAATTATTAGCATCCAACTGATTCGACGCCCCACGCTACCCAGCGCCAGTTGTCTCAAAGCGTTAATCCTCCGTCTACAAACAGCGCGGCGGAAGGCGTTAGCAGTCGCCTTACCGCAGCCAGTCTCATCTTATTGTTCGGTAGTTTCGCCGCCCGCCTGTAAATCCCCTTCCCACCTCGCGGCGGGAAGGGGAATTTCTTTTCAGACGAACGATCTGTTGTCGTTTTCGCGTTCCCGCTTATTGCAGGGTTTGTACCGGAACGCTACGCGAAGCGCTCGCTCCGTTTTCATCCAGAACTGTGATACGTACCATGTACGCTCCGGGCGGTAATGTGCCGCCGTTTTCATCACGTCCATCCCATACTACTGACGTCTCTGCACCAGCCGCCGCTCTTGTATTGACTCGGCGCACCGCTTTACCGGTGAGCGTTCGGATTTCGGCACTCACATCCACGGCGCGAGTGGTCGTGAAGGTGAACCGGTAACCCGCTGAGCGTGAGGAACCCGGCAGAGACCGCAGATTCAGAATGTCCAGCGGCAGGGATGCCGCAGGAGCTACTTCGATGCGGAACCGTCGTTCCGCCCGTCCGTTGGGCGTGAATCGGAAGGACGAGGATCCGCCGCGCATTGCTACGCGCTTGCCTGTCGCTTCATCTACCAGTGTCGGCTCAACGCCACGGGGCAATCGCCCGATGTTGGGCCAATAGACGGTCACCTCTCCGGAGCGGTTCGCCTGAACGGTGAACGCCCAGGATTTCGTTCCTCCCGGAGATCGGATGTCATCAGACATACCGACTGACCGACCGGCTGCATTCACACCATTGATAGTCAGGTACAGGCCCGAGGCATCCGGCACGACCGGAGGCTTTTCCGTGTCATAGCGGTTATCGAAGCTGTCATGAGCGTCCGGAGCGACTCCGATAGAGTTATCGGTGTCGGTTGAGTCACCCTGTCGCGCTGCGATTTGCAACCGCCAATCGGTCTGACTCTTGCTTTCAATAGTGCGCGGGGCGATCTGATCCAGCATAGCGCGAGTTACGGTCACATACTTCCCGTTCGTAGCGCGAGAAGGTTTCGCCGCCCGCGATCCTGGCCCTGGGTATCGCAGCGTCAACTGCACCGGAACAAACGCCCGGAGCCAGTAACCCATCCATGGAGAGAGTGTTGTCGACTCTAAATATCCACTGGCCGAATTAGACCCTTTGTAATAGAAAGCGGTATTTTGAACCGCGCCATCCAACACCGCCTGAGCGTAGTTAACGTTGGTACGTTGCGTCCCATTCGGAGCCGTGTAGGAAAGGGAGACGAGATCGCTCGAAAGATTGATCGCCGCCGCCGGATCGCTCGCGTTAACTTGGCTGGAGAACGGATGTCCGATCAGGTTCCATCCACCCAGAAGGTCAATCGTGAACGAGTTCGTTGTCAGGGCAGTTCCCAGTGCATTGACCGCCACCTGAATTGGGAACTTCACAAAGTATCCCTTGCCGAGTCGAAGCGGTATATCCTTCGAGATGTTATAGTCTGCGCCATTCCACTCCGCCACATTGAAGGCGTTGTAGATGCTCGCATCTGATGCATCCGTCACCCCATCACCATTGTTATCGCCATTGGCGGTAATTCCGAAGACGGAGGAAGCTTTCTGTCCCGAGAAGTCCTGTGGGACGGAAATCAACTGAATTCCCGCAAGATACGTTTTGGGCGGCTCGAGTCGCAGGTTAACGTTTCGCGTTTCCGTTCCGCTGGTAACGGTGATGTTACTGAACGGAGACGGGTTACCTGTCAATCCTGGCTTCGCAACGTAGGCGTTGTATGTTCCAGGCAACACCGAGTCGATCTTGAAGTTGTACGTATAACCACTTGTTGTCGTCGGAGGCTCAACTACTGTCACCGTATACGATGGTGTAGCCGCCTGTACCTGATTACCATCTACTGTTACCACGGCGTATAGTGTCACAACCGCACCCGCTACACCGGTTGTTGTGGGGTTATTCGATCCCACAACACGAGTCACGAGACCGGAGAGCGATCCAGGTGGTAACTTCTTAAGTCGCAGTTCCGGCACGGTAACTGTCACATCGGCGGTCGCAGTGGTATCCACCTTGACGCCATTAACCTCGGAAGTAGTATCGGGTGGAACTCTGGAATCAAAGCCGTTCGCTGTCGCCGTGATGGTGTAAACGCCACCACGGATCTGACCGGCATCTTCTCCCGCTGCCGCATTCGGCCGGGTCAACGTATAGTTACCATCAGCATCCGACGTTCCGCTGGCTACCAGCGTCCCGTCAGCCTGCGTCGCTGTAATAATCGCTCCGGCAATCGGCGTCTTTGCATCCTGGTCAATGATATGCCCCTTGATGCGCTTCGGCGATGACGGCAGGAGGAAATTGATCTGCGCGGTCTGACCTTCAGAGATGACGACACCCTTGGGCTTCGGTAGTCCCGGAGCGTCCACCACTACCGTACCAGGGCCAACTGCCCAGTAGTTCTTCGTATCGGCAGCGGGCGGGCCGGAGAAACCGACCACCACATCTGTCAGGTACTTTTCATTAACGCCTGTTCGGGAGCCATCCGGGTTACGCGGTTTGGGAACCCACTCACCGTTGATAACGGTGTAGGTAGAGTTCGCCACAATCATGTAAGTCCCGATCAAGATGCTTTCGAAGTTGTAAGCTCCTTGCGGCAGACCCGAGCCATCGGTTCCAGTTGAAGAGGTGCGAACATCGTTCGAGAGTTTGCCATTGCTGTCCTGTCGGACAATCATGACCTCGACGCCATCCGACACCGGCGTACCATCTTCTCGCAGGACGCCACCTGATGTATTGTTGGCGCCTTTGATTCCGGACAACGAGCCCGGCCCTGCTTTTTTCAGGACGAGGTTTGTCGCCGACCGCCATCCGCCACGGACGCTATTACCAGTATTGTGCTGGGTATAGAAGCCCGCCTGGTATCCGTAGAGGACATAGAATCCCGGTTGTAGACCGATGATCTGGAAGTTCCCAGTATCATCACTGATCGCGGTGCCGGAAGCGACTTGTGTATCGTCGGCGACGTCACGGATTGCGCGAATGAGCGCACCGCTGACCGGTTTACCATCGTTATCGATGACACGACCGGTCAATGCTCCGGTACGGAACCAGTCCACAATGTTGTTCATGAGGATGGTTCGGCGCCCGACCGTAGCGCGGAAGGTCGTACTCCCAACGGCGTAGGTGTACCAAGATTGACTGATACTCTCGAAACCCTGTGGCGAGAAAGCCACTTTTCCTACCGGTTGGAACGCTTTGTTCGGATTATAGGCAGGATCATATTCAAGCGGGTTGATACCCGGCACCGACGCACTGACGATTAACGCGGCTGCGTTACTGCTTCTCGTCAGAGTCGCCAGCGAGTTCGTAACAGTCCCTGTATCGGGAGCCGCTGTAATGACATCGTTATTATTGGGATAGCTGGCAAATCCGCTGTAGGAGGCGTCAAGGATAACGCCCGCATCCGGCCCGCCGTTCACATAACGAGTCGGCGTCGGAGTACCGCTATTGAATCCGGAATATACCCACCCCGTGTTCGGTACGAAGTAACCGTAGGCGCTGTTTCTTGCGAAGACGTCCCGTGAAATGCGATCCGCTCCGGCGCCAGCATTTATCTGGTTGAAGCCACCATCGGTATCACTGGCGAATTTCGCCTTCAGTGTGTTCGTGAAGAACGTATTTGCCTGACCGCTTCCTGCAAGTGCAAAGCCGAGGTCTTGACCAGAGATGAAGAGTCGTCCGCCCGACGCTACAAAGTTCGTCAGACTGTTCTGGGTGTTGACATCCGTGATATGCCCCGGCCCTACGAAGAGGTTACCGGAGAACGGCGACGCCCAGACTACCATTCGCGTCGCGCTGATGATAGTTCGCGGATTTTTCTCACCCTTCGCCACATCCGCCGGAGCAGTGGTGATGGTAGGCAGATAATCCTGTAGTAGCGAAGTCGGAACCGGGCCACGGCTCAGGGTACGCCAGAAGCTATACCGACTGGTCGGGAAGAGGCGGTAGTCACCTCGTCCGGTCAGACTCGGTTCGATAGTGACGGCCCCGGACGAGGTGTATTCGTCGCCATAACCTTCAACCCCTAGAACGTTCGGCATTCCAGCAACCGTTTCCCGACCGTATGCGCCGCCGCCAGGTTGCGGCACCGTTACTCGGAAGGGCGAAATAGTGCTGTACACCGGGAAGGTCGTCGCGGTTGGCGAGTCAGGATATGCTACTACTGCCGGCCCCTGTTCGCTGGGATATCGTTGCAGGTCAACATCGGTGAAATAGGATTCCGCTCCAAAGAAGAAGGGTATCCGATTACGGTTGTTGTTCGGCGCAGAGGTCAGCGGTTTGGAACCGAAGCGGGACGTGAAGAACTTCTGCCCCAGAGTATAGTCGGAGACGAACAGGATGTCCGTCGCCTGGCCGGAAATCGGAGGCGCGCTGGAGAAACCCCAGACATTATCATAAATGATGAAGTTGGAGCGTTGCGTCGGATCGAACGGGTTCACCGCGTTATCGTAAACGATGACATCAAGGTACCAGTCAGACGCTTGCGTGGGAATTGTCCAGGTGGAGCCATAGAGAACCCCGCCTCGTCCATCCGAAGGACGTAAAGGAATGGTATTCCCGTTCGCATCCTTCTTAGGACTTCCATCTGCGTTCCGTTCCAGAAGCGGCTTTAGCTGCAACCAGACATTTTGCGTTCCATTTTTACCATCAAGCGGCGGGTGCGAATTTCCGCTGAAGGCGGCGATATCATCGTCGCCCGCCTGATACAGCGGCCCGATGCCCAGCGAGTTGTCCGAGTGGCTGTAGTACTGCGTGCCCTTAGCGGCATCCGTGGGGAATGTGTTCGGCGCTCCTGCGGCGCTGATTGCCTGGCACTCGTATTCTTGCCCGACATTATAGCCAGTGGTTCGGTTCCCATAAGATACAGCGTTGTTACTGACGATCCCCAGGAACGCAGTGAAACGGGTGAATTCTTTGTATTCGCCGCGTGTCACGTCGCCCACCAGTCCGCCCGTCTGTTGCAGCGTTTGATACCGCGAGTTCGGGTTTTTGATCTGGAGATAGACAGCGCCGCCATCCGGGCTGTTTTCCGGACGCAGACCTGCGCCACGATCTTCGACGCGCACCGCAAAATGCAGTGTCGAACCGGGCGTAATGCCGTCAGAACGATTGCGTACAGAAGTTCCGGCGTCAAAGGGGTTCGTCGGATTGGTGACCAGATTGATATGAACCACTTCGTCAACGGGCGTATTCGTGGTGAAACGAATCAGCGTCGGAGCGGTGATATCGATGGTGGAAGCGATAAACAGGTTGTTTTGTGTCGGTCCGGTAGGCGCCGAGAAGCCGGAGCCGAATCCGTTGGTATTGTAATTACCGTTACGATTCGACTGAAAGCCGATCCGGAAGGCGGTGACAAAAGGTCCGATAGCAGGATACTGATCTCGATAGCGGGGCAGGGTCGGGTCATTACGCACACCCTTTACCAGCGTATCATTTGCCGTATCGAGTTGACGGGCGCCGTCGGCGTCCACATTGTTCAGATCAATGGGGTTCGCTTCAAAAAGCAGAGAATTCCCACGATTACGGGTTATAACGGCATAGTAAATGCCGCTTTTATCCGCCGGACCTTGCTTCCAGCCGATGACAGCCCCCGTCTGTTCGGTATCGGAGGCATCGAATACCGGGACTCGGTCAGAAGACCATGCCAGACGGAAGGTATCGCCCTCCGGGTTGAAAAAGTTCGAGTTGGACGCATACGACCAGGTCGGCTGGACGTTATTGACTGTCGTTACCGGAGCATCACTGTACTGTAAGGTGAACTGCCGAACGTTCTGTCCCAGCGTGGAGCAGGTAAAGATGTTGCGCGTCGCCCCAATAGCTTTGGCTGATGCGGGCGTAGCGTCACGATCGGTCGCGCTTCGGACGCGTGTCCCAACATTTTTATAAACAGTATCAGCAAGGGCAGCGCCTGCATCGGTCACACTCGGCGCGGCGTTGGAATCGAAAGCGATGAAACGCCCATCCGGCGAAACCTGCGGGTTACGCTCATCTCCCTGACCTGCGGTCAATTGAAAAACGATCTTCGTTTCAATATTGACCGTAAAGAGGTGGTAGTTCGATTCGCCTTCCAGTTGCGCCGCAAAAACGACATCGCTGCTACCGATCCAGGCGGGACGACCGACGTTCGTAATGCGGGGGTCTGTAGAAGCGGGGCTATCATCCGGGAAACGGCGTGGCGTGCCATCGGGTCGCAATGTCAACGAGCGCAGGTTTGTTGCGCCGAGTTCCGCTGTATTTATGTATTGACCACTGGCGGGCAAATCGGAAACATAGAGATCCCAACGTTTCGTCGGATTATCCACTTCCAAACCGTCTGACGAACGGACAAAAGCCAATCGGGAGACATTGACGTTGATCGACGGGAAATAGTAGTCATACTGCGTCGCTGTATTATCGGTCAGCGGAACTGCAGTCGACGAAGAAGCGTCGGTGGGTTCATCTGTTGCGATGCGATACAGGTTGTATCGGGTCGGCTTGGCAAGGGTATTTCCCGAGAAAAAGAAGTACCGTTCATCGGACGACCAGACTGGAGTCCGCTCATCGAGAACGTCCGTCCGCGTTACGTTCACCACTTTTTCGGTGACCGACGCGCCATTGTCGCCGCCGATACGGACGCGCGACGATTGTTTCTCAAATCCCTTGACGCCGTTAAGCGAACGCACTGGAATATCCTTCGGGATATTCGTGGCGTTGCCGAGCATCGGATAATTTCGCAACGGAACCATTGAGGCCCGGAAATTTGCGGGACTTTCGGAGGCGCGAGCGTTGGCAGGGGCTTTTTGAGCCTGTGCAGCGCCAGCGGCGAAGAAAGTCGTTATGAGGGCAAGCAACGCAGCCCTGTAGCGTGTCATCACGAACATCCGAATGGGGTCATCCTCCATGTACGCTGCCTTTTTTCCGTCGCGCTTTTCGTGGCGCGAGGCTTCCGGGCGGGCCGGAGCGCGGGCTACTCTTTGTCCATCGCTCGCGGGGAGACGTTATGCAAATCTGCAAAGGAATACTATTAGTTAATTCAGTCCTCGCCCAATGACGACTTCTGAGATGCGAAACGGCGTATGGCGAAAGCCGCATCATCGCATAACTAAATCGCGCCAACTGCCGTTAGCTCTTTAGAAGCGCCGCAAGCCGTAAAGGTTTCGAGGTTCTTGCGGAGGTTTGCACCATCCATTTACTTTTCATTGCGCAGCCCTGTCTCACCCGTTCGCCCCGCCTTAACGCGGAACCGAGTGGGATTATAGCACGATGCCGGATTCGGAGGCAATACCCCCCAATACAGTCATCGCGTTTCCCCTACTGCGCCTTATTCGTCTTGCGGCGATACGATTCCTTCTTTACTGACATTGTCGTTTTCGAAAGACTTATTTCTCATCAATATATCCCATTCAGACCACGTATGACGCTCGAACCTTCGATAATCGTTCCAGAAAGTCGCGGCGTCCTCCGGGAAATAGTCTATAGCGCCAATGGGACACGGAAGCCAGGATGTCTGACCGAAAAGACGGCAGATTGTCGGACGCACCGGATAGATGACGCAACGTCCTCTCTCCATATCCCGGTATCGGCAATAGGTGACGGGGGCACCCGTCTCTTCCGCGCCGGGCCAGGGCAACGTTCGCGCCTCGCCGGACAGACGTTTCGCTTCCTCAATTGGTAAAGTAGCGAAAAAAGTGCGGGCGGCCTCATATTCTTCCCGCGTTACCAGAAAGCCATCCGTGCAACGAGAGCCGCAATAATCGCAACCGTTGCAGGTCTGTAAATCCATCCGGGAAGATAAATCGTCGCGATGCTTGAGAAATCGACGCCAACGCTCCAGCGTCTCTGCGTCCCCTCCCGAAGCGTCCGCCAGCGGAAGCGTCAGGATCACGTGATTCTTATGTCACTTCCCGTATTCGATACACGAATAAACGCGGCGATAAATCGAATCGAGATGGTGACGCAGTGCGGCTTCGGTATCGCCACTAAAGTCCCGATCAATCAGTTGTCGGAACGTGCGCTCCACCTCGCCAATGCGATAGGTAGCGATTTCGGGGGGAAAGGAAAACCGCTTGCCCGTCTTCTCGTTCGTCGCCGAGACGGACGTTTTGAACCAATGGGATGCGGCAAGCGCTTTCTCATCATAGGAAACGCTGACAATCCAGTCGTTTGTCCCATCTACCGTTGTATATCGTCGCTTAGTCATAGCCATCGCGGCAATTGTACCTCAGACGAGCGGTAACCGGCAACAACCTCCGCCAGACTCCGGATAATAAGTAAGGACAAAGAGACGCTTAACGCGGCAAACTATCCAGATCGCCATTCGAAATTCGCGGCGAATGTAATCCATCGGAATTCATTCGCCAGGTAGGATCGGAGGAAATAACCCGGATGCATCCGGCGATGAACCATTGATTATTCGACTTACCGAAAGAATAAACGCAAGCCCCCTCGACGCCTTCGCGTTTCCCCGCCAGACGCACCAGCATTGTCGTCGTGTTGCCGGAAGCGCGGGCGACTTGACAACGTTGCGTCTTGCTGTTGGGTATCAAAGTGAAGTTCGCCTTGATCATACTCCCGAAGCTCGCTTCGGTCCATTGACGGCGCATGGCGGGCAGCGCGCAGCGTATGGCGGCGGCGTAATCTTCCTTGCGAATCGCCGTGATTTGATCCACTACCAGATTTTCCAGAATCTTCTGTGTTTCGGCGGATACCGGAACGATCCGAGGGGTAACGTAGCCCGTCAAAGAGGCGCGTCGTATCGGCGCGGGAGCATCCGGAGAGGGTTCCAGTGAATTTTCCATCAGACGCGATCCCAGACTTAAGAATAGCAGAAAAAAGACCGGCGTCGCGGCGAAATAAAACGCACGTTGGTTCCGCATAGCCAAACCCTTTCGATCAATCGACAGACAAATTACGCCCTGGCATTCTCGTCGCCATTGGCATTCTCGTCGCCATTGGCATTCTCGTCGCCATTGGCGGTTCCTACTCGTTGGTAGGTCACACTCATCTCTACGATACAATACCTCAGGTTATCGAGAATCATCGAGAAGTTAACAAATCAACACTGACCAAATTAATTGAAGTTCCCGAAATCGTGCAGGGTCTCAAGGATTGCAGTCATGTCCTTCTGTCCTACACGCCGTACGGGATGCACCCTTACGGCGTTTTTTTGTATAATCTCGCGACTTCCCGCCAGAGCGTAAGCCGAGAAGTAAAAAGTAAACATGACCGAATCTCCCGTTCCCTTACCTGTATCGTCCGTCCTACTGGCGGAGTTGGTCGCCTGTCCCGGTCCGCCCGGACAGGAGGACGCGGTACGCGCCGCCGTTGCGTCCTATGTCACCCGCCTCGGTCTGCCAAGTTCCACGGACGCCAGGGGAAATTTACTGGTTCCTCTGGGAGAGCGGGCGCTCGAAAAACCTCGCATCGTCGTTACCGCACATCTGGATGAGATTGCGTTGATGGCGACAGACATTGATGCTGACGGTGGTTTGTCCGTCTCCCCTCTCGGCGGAGTCTACCCCTGGAAGTGGGGCGAGGGGCCGGTAGAAATTCTGGCAGGGACGACCCGAAAACCGACGATGCTGGCAGGGGTTCTGTCTTTTGGCGGCATTCATACGAATTCCCCCCTTTCGGCGGCGCAACAATCGCGCGATGGTCGCGCACTGACCTGGGATATGGCGAGGGTTTTAACGGGACTTTCTCCACAAGCGCTGGCGAAGGCGGGAGTGCGCCCCGGATCACGCGTCATCATGGCGCGGCAACGGCGAACGCTATGGCCTCTGGGCTCCGATCTGATCGCTTCTTATTTTCTGGATGACCGAGCCGATATCGTCGCATGGCTACTGGCGCTTGCCGAGTTACGGCAAGATTCCGCGTTCGAGGATGTCCTGTTTGTCGCGACCGCCTCGGAGGAAGTGGGCGGGTTGGGAGCGCTCTATCTTCTGCGGGAACGCCCTGCGGAAATCGTGATCGCTCTGGAGATCGGACCGACGACGCCAGACAATCCCCTTGCGCTGACGCCGGATCCGACCATCTGGATTTCGGATTCCTATGCCTCCATGATCCCCACCGACATTGCGATGGCAGAATCGTGCGCCCGAAAACTGAACTTCACCCCCCGGTTTCAGGCGCTTACACGAGGCGGATCGGACGCTTCCTGCGCCGCCGCGCAGGGACTTTGCGCCCGCCCGATCACTCTCGCATTCGCGGCGGACAACTCCCACGGTTTCGAAATCATGCACAAAGACGCGCCGGAAGCGCTGGCGAAGTTACTGATCGCTATTTTACACAAGGTGGCATAAGCGTGGAAAACCCAAATTTTGATATCGAGCCTATCTTTCCCTACGATCACCTGCATAACCATAGCAGTTGCATTATCGAAACCGCCGATAATGTACTGACGGTTTGCTGGTATCGCGGGACTGGAGAGCGAACCGCGGACGACGTTTGCATAATGGGTTCTCATCGAACGCCGGCAGGTCAGTGGACAACTCCTGAGATACAGGCGAATACGCCGGGGTTTCCCGATACAAATCCGATCCTGATGCAGGACAACGAGCGCCGTCAGTGGTTATTCTATGGGACGCAGTTGGACAATCACTGGGAATCGACACTGTTGAAGTACCAGCGGAGTGACTCTTCCCTCCGAAATGTAACGACAGGCATTCTCCACCTGAAGCCGGACGATGACGCCTTTATCGAGGCGGTGGATCGGTTACTGCCGGAGGCTTACCGTACTGCTCTGGCGGAAAGCGTGGAGTCGGCATCGAAAACGACCGAGTATATCGAACGTCAAAAGGAACGCGCACAGCATAAACTCTCCCGGCGTCTCGGTTGGATGGCGCGTTGTCATGCCCTAATCGAAGGCAGTAACATATTCCTGCCGCTCTACTCTGACGGCTTTGATTTTTCCCTGATCGCTTTGAGCGACGATTCCGGCGAGACATGGCGCTGTTCGTTACCGCTGGTCGGGCCGGGAGCCATCCAACCGACATTGCTACGCCGACACAATGGAGTTTTAGTAGCCTACTGCCGCAACAATGGCCCGGAGCCGAAGAAAATTCTGGTCAGCGAATCGCTGGATGATGGCTTTTCCTGGAGCGTCGCGCAACCCTGCTCACTGCCGAATTATGGTTCCAGCGTCGAGGGCATCGTTCTACAGGATGGCCGCTGGCTTCTGTGCTACAACGATGATCTTGGGACAAATCGTTGTTCACTGGTAATTGCGCTCTCGGAAGATGAAGGCGAAACATGGGGCGAACCGCTTTTTGTGGAACGAGTCCCGGAAACGGAGGGATCGTTTCACTACCCGTCCGTCATTCAGGCGCAAAACAGCGATATCCATATCACGTACACCTGCACCCGTGGCGGCCCGGCTATCCCAAAAGACGACCAGGGACGTCCTCTCTGGGAAACGATCAAGCACGCCCGGATATCAGGGACGCTTCTATAATCCGCTTCTCATCATGCCGGTTACCGCGTCCCCCTCACAATGTCGGGCGGCGGGTATGCCAATCTGTTTCCAGTTGATAAGTATGGGCGATATTCAGTAAGGTTTCCTCTGAAAAGGCGGGTCCCTGTAATTGCATACCGACCGGGAGGCCATCGAGAAAGCCACAACAGAGCGAAAGGGCGGGGATCCCTGCCATATTCGCCGGAATAGTGCAGATATCGGAGAGCTTCATCGCCAGAGGATCATCGGATTTTTCACCGAGACCAAACGCCGGAGTCGGCGTCGTTGGGGAGATAATCGCATCGACCTTTTCAAAAGCGGCGTCGAAGTCACGGCGGATCAAAGTGCGAACTTTCTGCGCTTTCGCGTAATAAGCGTCGTAGTAACCCGCCGAAAGCGCGTAGGTTCCGGTCAGGATGCGTTGCTTCACTTCGGCGCCGAAACCTTCGTCGCGGGTATTTTCAAAAAGCTCGATATGATCCTTTGCACTGGTCACTCGCGCCCCAAAGCGAACGCCATCATAGCGAGCGAGGTTGGAGGACGCTTCCGCGGGCGCCACAATGTAGTATGCCGCCAGCGCATAATCGGTGTAGGGAAGCGAAACCTCGATTATTTCCGCACCCAGACCGCGTAAGATGCCGATTGCGGTCGTGACAAACGCACGCACTTCTGTACTGATGCCTTCCGCGAAATATTCAATGGGGACGCCGATCTTCAGACCGCGAATGTCACCGGTGAGCGCTTTCGTATAATCTGGGACGGGACGGGGTACGGAGGTGGAGTCGCGGGAATCCTGCCCAGCGATTACGTTCAATACCAGAGCTGCATCCTCCGCCGTCCGGGTCAGCGGCCCGATCTGATCCAGCGAAGAAGCGAAGGCGACCAGTCCATAACGGGACACCCGCCCATAGGTCGGCTTCAATCCGACCAATCCGCAAAACGCCGCCGGTTGGCGAATCGACCCACCCGTATCCGAACCCAGCGCAACCGAAGCTTCCAGCGAAGCGACCGCCGCCGCGCTACCACCGGATGATCCGCCGGGAACTTTTGTCAAATCCCAGGGGTTGCGTGTCGGGAACAGACCGGAATTTTCCGTGGATGATCCCATTGCGAATTCGTCCAGATTGACCTTACCCAGCGCTATCGCTCCCGCAGATGCCAGTTTCTCCACAACCGTCGCGTTATACGGCGGAACAAAGCCACGAAGGATTTTGCTGGAGCAGGTCGTCTCGATGCCACGCGTGCAGAGATTATCTTTTAAAGCGACGGGCGCTCCTGCCAGCGATCCAGCATCCTCACCTGCCGCAATTTTTGCATCTACTGCATCCGCCGCCTTGAGGGACGCTTCCGGAGTTACCGTGACAAATGCCTGAATGTCGTTGTCGACCGCTTCGATTCGCGCCAGAAAGGCTTCCGTCACTTCTCGCGCTGAGATTTCTCGCGCCTTTACCTTCGCCGCAATCGCCGCCGCTGTGAGAGTCAAAATTTCATTCATGTTCAAATTTGGAGGAGCGAGAACGTTCCCTGCCCCTATTCTCCGATCACCTGAGGGACGATAAAGCCGCCGATATACTCGTCTACATGAGGACTCAAGCGTAAGACTTCCTCACGCGGCAAACTCGGCGCGGTAACATCCTCGCGCAGTAACGCTTTTACCGGGACGGCGTGAGAGGTCGGGGGGACATCATCAGTATTCAGTTCCTGCAAACGAGCGAATTGCGCCAGCAAATCATTGAGTTGAGGCGTCAATCGTGCAATCTCGTTATCAGAAAGAGCCAGTCGAGCCAGCGAGCCGACCTTTCGCACATCATCCGGGGTCAGGGCCATTATCAGAAAATCACTCCGCCAGAAATATCGTCCCCATTATAGCATGACCCGATAGCGTATCTGGAAGCATCCACTCTGGAAGCATCCACAATTGGGGTATTCTAAAGTATGGCAGAAACAATTTCTTATCCGACGACGCGGACAATGGAGCATGTAGATACATTTTTCGGCGTCGAAGTCAATGATCCTTACCGATGGTTGGAAGATGCGAACGCGCCGGAAACCAAAGAGTGGGTCGAAGCGCAAAATAAAGTCACCTTCGATTATCTCGAGCAATTGCCGCAACGCGAATCATTCAAAGCGCGATTGACCGAACTCTGGAATTATGAGAAGCGAACCGCCCCGTTTCAGAAAGGCGGACGCTACTTTTATAGCAGAAACGATGGCCTGCAAAACCAGAATGTCTGGTATGTCGCGGACAATTACCGGGAAACCGGTCGTATCCTGATCAACCCAAATGAACTTTCGACCGATGGTACGATGGCGCTTTCCGGGCTCTCCGTGAGCAAGGATGGCAAATATGCCTCCTATGGTATATCGTCCGCCGGGTCGGACTGGCAGGAATGGCGCGTCCGGGACGTGGAAAGCGGCGAAGATTTGTCTGACCTGATCCGCTGGTGCAAGTTCACTTCGATGGCATGGACTCCTGATGGCAAAGGCTTTTTCTACAGTCGATACCCGGAGCCTCAGGAAGAGGTACAGTATCAGCAAATCACGCAGGGTCAGCAGATTTACTACCATCGTCTGGGCGATCCACAAGACAACGACGCCTTGATCTATGAGCGTCCCGACAAAACGAACTGGTATATCAGCGCATCCGTCACCGATGATGGTAAGTACCTGATTATCTCCGCACGCGAAGGAACCTCCCCCAAAAACGGACTGTTTGTCAAAGACCTGACCGCACCGGACTCCGAGTTCAGGGAACTGTTCGGGGTTGGGATCGCATCGCACGCTATCATTGAAAATGACCAGTCGCTGTTTTATGTTTACACGCAAAGGGACGCCCCACGAGGGAAGGTCGTCGCGGTCGAACTCGATAACCCGGCGGCGGAATCCTGGCGGACGGTTGTTCCCGAGAGTAACGATACACTGGAAGGCGTCACCCTCCTACAGAATGAGTTCTTTCTGAATTATCTCCACGATGCTTATACCGCTATCCGCGTGTATGACCTTGAGGGAAAATTTGTTCGTGACCTTCCGCTTCCCGGTATCGGTACAGTCAATGGCGTTGGCGGCGACCGTAAGGACACGGAAGCGTTTTATGTCTATTCCAGTTTCACCACACCGCCGACCACGTACCGTTTGAATCTGACTACCGGGGAAAATGAGTTTGTTCGACAGGACACGCCCGCCGGATTCTCACCCGAAGGATTTGTCACAGAGCAAGTTTTTGTCACCAGTAAGGACGGAACCCGCGTCCCGCTGTTTCTGATTCACAAAAAAGGGTTGAAACGTGACGGCGAAAATCCGACTATCCTGTATGGTTACGGCGGCTTCTCTATTTCTCTGACGCCGGGCTTTAGCATCAGTCGGTTGGCATGGGTGGAAAAAGGCGGAATTTACGCCGTCGCCAACCTGCGGGGCGGAAACGAGTACGGCGAAGAGTGGCACGAAGCCGGCATGCGATTGAAGAAACAAAACGTTTTCGATGACTTCATCGCCGCCGCCGAATATCTCATTCAGGAGAAATTTACGTCCCCCGAACATCTGGCGATTTTTGGCGGCAGTAATGGCGGTCTTCTGGTTGGGGCGGTCGCCAACCAGCGTCCCGAACTCTTCGCCTGCGCTCTTCCCGCCGTCGGGGTAATGGATATGTTGCGCTTCCATAAATTCACTGTTGGCTGGGGTTGGATCGCGGATTATGGAAGCCCGGATGAGTCAGAGGAGATGTTCCGCTCCCTTTATAGCTATTCGCCGTATCATAATGTCGTCGCTGGAACGCGTTATCCGGCGACTATGGTAACGACCTCCGACCATGATGACCGTGTCGTTCCCGCACATTCTTTCAAGTATTCGGCGGCGCTACAGGCGGCGCAGTCATCGCTTGAGGGAAATCCTCCCCCGACCTTGATCCGTATCGAAACGCGAGCCGGACACGGCGCCGGAAAGCCGACCGCGAAAATCATCGAAGAGACCGCCGATATCTACGCTTTCGCTGCGGCTCATACCGGTATCTAATCATTTATCTAATCATTTTTTCTATTAACAGATAGTGATAAATTATATTAAGGGAGGGTGCGATTATCCCCCTCCCTTTCTTTTTCAGCCTGATAGGCTAAAATGGCACGAAACAGGGGTCAGGCAGGAAGTCTATCGCCTTCTGACGAACCTTTCCGTGTGAAATTCTCCCTTCTTCTCTTCAGCCTCTTTCTTCTGGCATCCGGCGCAAATGCGCAGACGAACGGTGGGACAATCGCGTTCGTTGGCGGGCGCATTCTGCCTGTTTCCCGCCCGCCTATCGAAAAAGGGACGCTTCTGGTAAAAGATGGCAAGATTATCGCCGTTGGCGATTCCAGTCTGACCATTCCTGCGGACGCGACCATCATACGTTCGGAAGGCAAGACGATTATGCCGGGGTTGGTCGATACGCACAGCCATATCGCGGGGCCGGCAGGCGGCGATAGCAGCGCCCCGATTCAACCGGATATCCGCGTATATGACTCGCTGAATATGCGCGAATCATCGGTCAAGAAGGCGCTGGCGGGCGGAATCACCACAGCCAATATTATGCCGGGTTCCGGTCACCTGATGAGCGGTCAGACCGTTTATATAAAACTTCGTGGCGGCAAGACGATTGAGGATTATTTCATTCGCGATAGCGCCGGCAACCCCAGCGGCGGCATGAAGATGGCGAACGGAACTAATTCCATCGGATCACCGCCGTTTCCGGGGACTCGTGGTAAGTCGGTCGCACTGATCCGCGAACAGTTTATTCGAGCGCAGGAGTATCGTAAAAAAGTTCGGGACGCCCGGGGCGACGCCAGTAAATTACCGCCCCGTGATCTGGGTATGGAGGCGCTGGTGGAGGTACTGGACGGCAAGCGTATTGTCCAGCACCATACCCACCGGGCGGACGATATTATGAGCGTCCTTCGCCTTCAGAAAGAGTTCGGCTTCAAAGTCGTGTTGCACCATGTCAGCGAAGGCTGGAAAGTGGCGGAGGAAATCGCCCGTGCGAAAGTCCCCTGCTCTATCATTCTGATAGATGCGCCGGGCGGAAAACTGGAAGCGGTCGATTTATCCTTTAAAACGGGCGCTGTCCTCGAAAAAGCGGGCGTCCCGGTCGCCTATCACACCGACGATGGAATCACGGACTCCCGTCTGTTTTTACGTTCAGCGGCGCTGGGCGTTCGCGCCGGGCTTTCACGCGAAGCGGCTTTACAGTCGGTGACGCTGGCAGGGGCGAAAATGCTCGGTCTGGACTCGCGACTGGGTTCGCTGGAAACCGGCAAGGATGCGGATTTCATTGTCCTGAGCGGCGATCCGTTGAGCGTCTATACCCATATCCTTCAAACTTATATAGAGGGCAGGAAAGTATTCGACCGTGACGATGCCCGTGATGCGCTCTTTGCGGTCGGAGGCGTTGGCGCAGGCGAAGAATTACGTCCCTACCTCTGCTGTGCGGACGAGGAGGCGGCAAAACGATGAATCGAACTCCTGTATTGACCGGCGTGATCGCCGCCCTGACCCTGCTTCTCACGGCGCCGGGGCAGGCGCAAATCGCGGTGCGTGGAAAAAAGATTTACACTTCGTCAGGGGTTGTTCTGACCGACGGCGTCGTCGTCCTGCGTGAGGGCAAAATCGCGGAAATCGGCCCTGCGAATAAAGTGGTCATTCCCGCTGGATTCACAATCGTTGACGCGGCGGTGGTGACGCCGGGGTTGGTGGATATACGCGGCACGGTAGGGTTGACCGGAATCTATAATAATTTCGGACACGATCAGGACCAACTGGAAACATCGGCGGCGATGCAACCGGAGTTGCGCGCCCTGGACGCCTACAACCCACAGGAAAAACTGGTCGCCTATGTCCGGGGATTCGGCGTCACGACAGTCAATACCGGACATGCGCCGGGGCGACTCATTTCCGGTCAGAGCGTCATCGTCAAGACGACTGGCAATACTGTCGAAGAGGCTTTGATGGTCGAGACCGGCGCAGTTCTGGCGGATATGTCTTCGGAAGCCTTACAGGGTTCCGGATCGCCAGGAACTCGCGCCAAGGTGATGTCACTCCTTCGTCAGCAGTTTCTTGCGGCGCAACGAACGATCGCCACGAGTGAAGCGGAAGCGAAGAAAGTTACGGTAAAAGCCCCCGGCAAGACGACAACGACCTCCAAACCCGCTGCCACTACGACAAAAACGAATACGACAGCGACGAATACTCCCGCATCAAAGACCGGAGATGGGTCACCACGTGATTTGAGGCAGGAGATGTTTGTGCGAATTCTCAAACGAGAAATTCCGCTGATGATTACCGCCCATCGGGCGCAGGATATCGCCAGCGCTTTGCGTCTCGCACGAGAGTTTCGTTTTCGGCTCATTCTCGACGGAGCCTCGGACGCGCCGCTCTTACTGGAGGAAATCAAGGCGGCAGGCGTCCCCATCGCCCTGCATCCGACGATGCAACGAGCGTTCGGCGACACGCAGAACTTGAGTTTCGAGACTGCCGCCAAACTCAAGAAAGCGGGAATTCCTTTTGCCATCGAAACCGGTTTCGAGGCGTATGTCCCCAAGGTGCGGGTTCTTCTTTTTGAGGCGGCCGTCGCAGCCGCGAATGGTCTTTCGACAGAAGAAGCGCTTTCCGCCATCACTATAGACGCCGCACGGATTCTTGGCATCGAAAAGCGAGTAGGTTCCCTCGAAGTTGGAAAAGATGGCGATGTCGCGCTTTACGATGGCGACCCCTTCGAATATCTGACACACTGCACGGGAACGATTATTCAGGGACGGCTCGTCAGTTCCGACCGGAATTAGCAGTAGCATCTGTAACAACCTGTACGCCATCGTCGGCGCTCGTGTCTTTTGAGGGGAAATAAGGAGTGGCGTTCCGGTATACTCACTGAGGCATGACGCCACGGATTCTCAGGGAAACGAAAACGATGAACAAAAAAACGATTAAGGATGTAGATGTTGCGGGCAAGCGGGTTCTGGTCCGCGTAGATTTCAATACGCCTCAGGACGATAGCGGCGCGATTACCGACGACCGCCGGATCGTCGCGGCGCTACCGACGCTTCGCTATTTGCTGGAGCAGGGGGCGGCGGTGATTGTGATGAGCCATCTGGGCCGTCCCAAAGGGGAAGTAGCGCCCAAGTACAGCCTCACGCCTATCGCCGCCCGCCTCAAAGAGTTGATCGGTGGCAATGTCGTCCTTACCTCCGCCATAGATGGAGATCCCCTCGGTATCGAGGAAGCCAAAGCGGCGACTGCTCCCGGCAAGGTAGTGGTTCTGGAGAATACGCGTTATACCGATGCCGAAGAAGCGAACGATTCCACCCTGTCGGCAAAACTGGCGGAACTGGGCGATGTGTACGTGAACGACGCCTTCGGCGCAGCGCACCGGGCGCACGCCTCCACTGCAGGCGTTGCGGAAGTGATGAAATCGCAGGGCAAACCGGCAGTGGCAGGATTTCTGTTGCAGAAGGAAATCGACTTCCTCGGCAATGCCATCCGAAATCCGGAGCGTCCCTTCGTCGCCATTCTGGGCGGCGCGAAAATCAAGGATAAAATCCCGGTCATCGAAAAACTCCTGCCTAATGTCGATAGCCTCCTGATCGGCGGCGGTATGGCATACACATTCTATAAAGCGGCAGGTCATGAAATCGGTAAGTCTCTGCTCGACAGCGACTCGCTGGAATTCTGTAAGAGCCTCCTTTGCGACGATAAAATCGTCCTACCTACAGATTGCGTCGTCGCTCCAGATTTTGACAATAACGCCCCGCGCACTACCGTAAAGACGACCGCCATTCCTACCGATCAGGAAGGACTGGATATCGGCCCAGACACAATCGCCGCGTTCTCCGAAATCATCAAGTCCGCCAAAACTGTCGTCTGGAACGGCCCAATGGGCGTTTTTGAAATGTCGAACTTCGCCGCTGGCACAAACGGCATCGCCGAAGCGATGGCAGAAGCCACCAAAAAGGGTGCGACGACCATTGTTGGCGGCGGCGACTCCGCGGCGGCGGTGGAACAACTCGGATACGCCGACCAGATGAGCCATATCAGCACCGGCGGCGGGGCATCTCTGGAATTTCTGGAAGGCAAGCCCCTTCCGGGCGTTATCGCCCTCGACGACAAATAAGACTCTGCAGGAGCGCCAAAAAGAAAAACCGGGGAAGCGTGTTATGCTTCCCCGGTTTTTCGGTTTCATCACCTTGCAGATTCGCCGAATCTAACGCCAGTCCAGCGTTCCGACAGCAGCGAGGGAGTCGCTGACTTTTCGGACATTGCTTCCATTCTCATCCATAATGTAAATCTTATACTGACCTTTTTTGTCACGGTCGCTCAGGAAGGCGATATTCTTCCCGTCCGGCGAGTAAACCGGCGTAACATCATCTGCATTGTTGGTGGTCAGACGAGTCGGTGAGGTTCCGTCCGCATTCATCGCATAAATCTCATGCGCCCCATCCGGGTTACCGTCGCGGGTTGTCGTGAACGTGATACGGGCGCCATCAGGACGCGCACGCGGCGCATCATTGTTTTTAGAATCGGTCAATTTGACCTCAGTCGCGCCATCGGTGGAGATACGATAAATATCGGTCGGGATGACTGGTTGCGGTTGTCCTTCCGCAGGCTTGTTCACCGCCTCCGATTTGACATAAAGAATGCCACTCGCATCGTCCAGATACGCGGGGGATTTTGTTGTCGGCGGGATTTTGGTGGAAGGAACGCCATCGGTGACGTTGGTCAACTTCTTCAAATTTTTGCTATCGGTGCCGATGGTGAACAGATCGTTGTCTCCGACAAATACCATCGAGGAGGTATTGGGACTGAAGGCAGGATCATATACGGACGTATACTGCGAGGAATCGGCAAAGTTAACGGGAGTTCCGTTTGAAATCTGCGCGATCGCCAGTCTGGGACGCACCGATCCCAGAGCGGTAGTAAGAAAATTACGATCACGTGAGAGCCGACCAGAACCGGGCTGTTGCGCTCCGTCGATCACTTTGGTCTTTTCCGCCCCATCATTCTTTATGGTGTAAAGACCGCCATCGGAGGAACCGCCGGATCGAAACAGAAGGATGCGCTTCCCATTTTCAATATCACTGTTCGAGGGAACGCCCCCGCTTCCGCCACAGCCACTGAGCGACAGAGCGACACCACAGAGAGAAATGGCTAACAGTGAAATAAAACGCGTAGTCCGGGAAGTGGAACCACGAAGGAAGGTCTTGGAAAAAGGAGATGTTTTCATAGGCTTTTCTCGCTTTCTTTCGACGTTATCAAAGAATCTTCCTTCTTTTATTCCTGGAGCGCGATGCGGAAGAGTCAATACGACATGTA
Source organism: uncultured Armatimonadota bacterium (assembly GCA_903910385.1). Classification (GTDB taxonomy): domain Bacteria; phylum Armatimonadota; class Armatimonadia; order Armatimonadales; family Armatimonadaceae; genus CAIVZM01. The sequence goes on along the minus strand of CAIVZM010000075.1, from coordinate 65,151 downwards.
ATTTTGTTTATAAAATTATTACGAACACAGGCGAAACAGAGTAGAAAATATATAGACTTTTTTTCACAAAGGAGAAAAGCAGCAAGTAGAAAAGGCAAATTCTGACATCCCTTTTCCTTCTCGTTGACTTGCGATCAGTATCGCGTTTTTCCTCAATGCTTATTCGGGAATCCGCGATAATTCCTCTCTGATAAAGAGTACTAAAGTCGGGGAGATAATAGCGACACGTTGTCTGGACAACGTTGTCTTATGCACTGCTGATGCACTGCTGATGCACTCCTGCCATCGTTGATGTAGCCACGCCTCAACGCGATACCACGTAACGCAGGATGGAGCGCACATTCGCACCGCATGTTCCGCGACCGCACTCTCGGAACCTTTTCTCCCGCTATGACCACACTACAATTCTCACCGCCCCCGTCGTCCGTCACTCAAGCAACCGGCGTTCGAGCTTATACTATAGATCGCCTTATAACGAATCTAAACAACCAGTAAGAAGAAAAAGTAAGATCAGAAGAGGTTCGACCACAAGCGTTAAAGAAGATAAACTCCGATCCCCTCGTGGCCCCGGCATTCGTCCCGCACGCGACCAGCAATAGAGACTACTGCGACCGCACGAACACTGGCGAGGGGATCGAAGGCGTCTCTCGCATCATATTTTACCATAGGTATCAGGCAGAAGTTCCTGTAAATAATGTAACAGTTTATCCGTAGATATCATGTACCAGCAATTATAAGTCACTAATTTGATTGCTATGCAATCAAACAACAAGCAAAGCGCAGACGTCCATAGACTGGTATTTTAGAAGCCTGACTCCGTTTTACTCATACATCCATTGGCGAACCTGTCATATCGAGACTGGAGTTCCAGCCAGAATGTCGGACTTCCTCCAAAAAAATTCGCCAACGCAGCGGCTATCGTTGCACAGATCGGTTCGCGTTCCGCCAATAGATTAGCCAGTCGTACCGGACAGATTCCCGTCGCTGCGGATAACCGATCCGGTGTCAGATTTCGCGGGCAAAGAAAATCCTCGTGTAACGCCCGCCCGGGATGCCTTGGATTTGTTTCTACGCTTTCTCCCCTGTACAATGAGCTTTACACGGTAGCATTGGCTCCGGACACGATATGATTTTCGGCGAAATGACAGGCGCGGCAATATGCCTGCTCATACAGATCACTGATGTTAAGGGTTGGCGCAAGCTCCCTGTTAACACAGGATACTTCTTCAAGATTCTTTTTGTGACGCTCCATTGTTGAATTACCTCCCGGTGTAGAACTCCGTACTGCTTCATTTCCAGCATAGGCGTTTTTTTACTCATCCTCCGTGATATGCATCACAACAAAGAAATTTATCAATATATTTGTAAAAATCTTTTGGATGATTCAAGACGACGGTCATGCAAAATTCTGTCGATGAGTTCACAAAACAAAGAGACGGTTCTCCGGTTGATGTTCAACCGGAGAACCGTCCCTATTTAAGCCAAAACAGATTAAAGGTTAGGTGGCCTGATGACTATTACTCGCCCGGAGGCGGAGGCGGGAAATCACCGCCACGACCGCCCCCACCGGGACGACCAAACCCGCCGGGACCGCGTTCCGGTCGTGGGTGTTCACGCTCCCAGTTGGAGACGACCTTCTTTTGAGCGTCTGTCAAAATAGCGAGCGTCGCCGTTCGCGCTTCTGACTGGCGTCCGCCGCCACGACCGCCAAATCCGCCGGGGCCACCCGGACCGCCACCAAATCCACCCGGGCCGCCGCCGGGACTGCCCTGGCCACCCTGGGGTCTTTCACCCGGCTTTGGCGCGTACTTGTCCGCTACTGCCGCCAGTTTGGCACGCTGTGCGGCGGTAAGATTCAACTCCCGGTGAACGTCAGAGGGAATTCCCGCCATTTGCAGGGCGTCGATACTCTTCAAGGCTTCCGGCAACGCCTTCTTTTGCGTGTCGTTCAGAATAGCGGTGATTGCGGTATCGGATGCTTTGCGCTTCGGCTCCAGCGCTTTCTCGAAGGCCTGCTGCTTTTGAATGAACGTCTCAAACTGCGCTCGCATCGCCTCACGATCTTCTTCAGATGGGAAGCCACCCTGACCGCCACGAGGCGGGCGCGGCATCTGGATTCCCGCTGCATCACGTTCGCTTCGTTCGGTTTCCGCCCACTTTTTCTGCAACTCTTCGACCTTTGTCACCTGACTTTCGGTCAGTGTCAGCGCAGCGGAAAGCGCATCGAGCGGCGCGGTCGACAGACTGGCAGGTCGTCCCGGCCCACGCATTCCCCCACGTCCCATCGGTCCGCCGCCGAATCCGCCCCGTCCGCCGGGGCCGCCCGGTCCGCCGCCGCCGGGCGGCGGCGGAAAGTCTTGCGCTCGCGCCGTTCCGGTGGCTACCATTACGATCATAACCGCCGTCGCGCCCAGCGCTATCCGCACCGACCGCGCCAACCACTTTCGTCTTTCCGTATTCATCGTCATTTCGCTCCTATCCATCGTTACAGCAACTGCTCATCGCCCCATCATCGGGGAAGGAATGTCGCTGACAACTACATCTTGCCACCTCAAGATGAAAATGACATGAAAAAGAAAATAAATGCGTAAAATGTTTTCATGAACATTTTGCTGGTGGAAGATGACGCCCGAATAGCGCGATTGGTACAAAGAAGCCTGGAAGATGCCGGACTACGCGTAGAAACCGCCGCCGATGGGGAAAGCGGTCTCCGTCTGGCGCGGGCGCGTCCGTTCCGTCTGATTATCCTCGATATAATGTTGCCGCGCCGCGATGGGTTCTCTGTCTGCCAGCAGTTACGTACCGAAGGCGATCCGACGCCGATCCTGATGCTGACCGCACGAGACGCCGTAGATGATAAAGTACGCGGTCTGGACTCCGGAGCAGACGACTACCTGCCCAAACCCTTCGACCATGCGGAATTGATGGCACGTGTCCGCGCTTTGTTACGACGAGACCGTCAGCGGCGATCCCGAGTCATTCGTATCGCGGATTTGATTGTCGATACCGCCGCCCGCCTGGTAACGCGGTCAGGACAGGAAATCACTCTTTCGCCACGGGAATATGAGTTGCTGGAAGCGCTCGCCGCTAACTCTCCCCGCGTTCTTTCCCGTGACCAGATTCGGGAAAATGTCTGGAGTGATGATGAATCCTATTCCAATACGGTCGATGTCTATATCGGACTGTTGCGTCGGAAAGTGGACTCCGGCTATACCCAACGCTTGATACAGACGATCCGTGGCGCAGGATACGCCCTCCGCCCTGATGAGGAATATCTCTCCGCAAATTCTCTGGATGAACCTCATGAAAGAACGACAGAATCCCCAAGCGCTTCTGATAGCGGTGAATCGGCATGAATTTTTCGCTACGGACTCAAATTATTATTTTCAACGCAGCAATCATTGCTTTCGTCATCATGTCGCTTGGCGTTGCCCTGTTAATCTTCGCGAGAGGCGCTCTCATTGCTCAGATTGATCACGAACTGGAGGGACGACTTCCGCCGATTCAGGCGCAATCGCTGCCACCCACTCCCAAACCCAGACTTCCGCACTTTCGTAATCAGGACGATGATTTCTTCTTCGGAGATGGCCCTCCGGCGGGGATGCTTCCCTTTCAGGATGCGCCACCACGATCTCGTAATCATCGTGGCGGTCATGTGCCTCATTTCAATGACGACTTTTACCAGACGATTCGCCCGCGTCGGTTTCACCGTAATGGCGTCCCAGTTTTCGATCTGGCGGACACCCCCTTTGATGACGAGGAATTCAAACGAGCGGCAGAAAACCGGATTATCGATCTGAAATATTCAGATATTCCCGGCAGACCGCCGCAAGAGCCGGGTTCCCGCCCCTCTCCTCCCCTGCGCCTGTTAACCGCACGGCGTAGCGAAGACCTTATTGACCAGATCGTTTTCCCTGTCGAAGAAGTGAACCGCTCGATGCGCGGTTTAACGTTGACTCTACTCGCATTACTGCCTATCGGCCTTCTCATGGCGGCGGTTGGTTCCTATTTCCTGACCAACCGGGTCTTGCGACCGGTACAGACAGCCACTCGCGCCGCCGCCGCACTCGGAGCGGAAGCGGTTGCAGGCGAGGATGCCCGCCTGCCGGTGACAGGGAAGGACGAGTTTGGCGAGCTTGCATCCACATTCAACGGCTTGCTCGATCGCCTTGCGGTAGCGTTTCAAAAACAGGAACGACTGCTCGAACAGCAAAAGCGCTTCACGGCGGATGCAAGCCATGAATTAAAAACGCCGTTGACCGCCATTCAGGGCAATGCAACATACGCCCTCTCACTATCCGATAATAATCCGAACGCCACGCTTCGTCGTAAGGAAGCCCTGACCGATATCGCCGCCGCCGCGACGGATATGAGCGCACTGGTGCAGAACCTTTTGCTGCTCGCCCGCGCCGATTCCGGAAATCTGGGACATAACGCCTCACGCTTGCCGATTTCCGAAATAGTACAACGCGCTCGTTTTCGCGCAGGCATCGGTACGGATTCAGGGCCTGTTTTTGAGGAGAGGATCGAAACGCTCGAAAGAGACCCGATCTTCGTCGTGGGTAATGCTGACGAACTGACACGTCTTTTCGCCAATCTGTTCGATAACGCCCGTCGGCATACCCAGCCGGAAGGTAAAATCACCGTAACCACGCAGGTTTCAGACCATACTGCCCGGATTGTCATCACAGATACCGGCGAAGGAATCGCGCCGGAACATCTGCCGCATCTGGGAGAACGGTTCTATCGTGCGGACGCCTCACGCACCCGCGCCGAGAATGAATTGTCAGGAACCGGCCTGGGGCTTGCCATCTGCCGTAGCATCACGGAGGCACATGGTGGGACGCTTCAGATTGCCAGCGAACTCGGTAAAGGGACGACGGTTACCGTTACGCTTCCGCTCAGCCGCGAAGCAAACGAATAAACAGGGAACCAATAAAATACCGACATACAGGTATTAATAAAATACCGACATACAGGTATAATAACGTTATGACTCTACAGGAATATGCAGCTCACCTTCTCACCAGCGCCGCTTACACGCTGGCGCATTTCGTCATGACCACAGAACCCGATAAACGGGATTGGACACCGACCGCGCCGGAAGGAATTACGCTTCGTTCACCCATCGATTTTGTCGCCGAATGCATCACTGTCAACGGGGTTTTTCTGGCGATATTGCGCGGCGAAGTTCCGCCCGCAGTCAGTCCTGACGACAAGACCCGCCCCTTCGTCGATGCAGAGGAAGGCTGCCAGCTTCTTATTTCAGTCACCGAAGATTTAGCGAAAACGATACGCTCCCTCAGCGATGAAGATTTCGCCAGGGAATACACCGTTCGCGGACGCGCCATGTCCGGTCCCCAGTTTGTAGAGTTGCCGATGCGCAATATGCATTACCATAGTGGACAAATTAATCTGATCCAGCTTCTTTACGGTGACACGGAATTCCGACCTTACCGCCCATCCTGAAAAAGGAAGATGAGTATAGCCTTATTTCAGGACAAGGCAGGGAAACCGGATGTAATAGGGAGCGGTAAAGCAACGAATCACAACAGGATTAATTAAAATTCGGAAACTCGCCCGTGAATCGACAGGTGGATCAATTCGGACACAGGAAGGAAGCGAAGGCATCCGGCGCGAGAGGCTTCCAGACAATCTGTTGCGTTTCTGCGGTTCGGCGCAGACGCGTCACTTCTCGCAGAAGCGTATCTCGCTCAGTGATGAGACGAGACTCCAGATCATTTTCCGCCAGAAGAGCTTGTTTTTCTTCATTCGTAATCGGCAGTGCGCGAGCGGCGACGAATGATAGCAGCGAAGGGTTATCCGGCAGGTCGAACTCTTCATCGTCGGCGAGTTCATGCCCCATCATCGCCATATAACGGGTGAAGAAGTCGCGCAGAAGTTTCTGAACCTCATCAGTAAGAGCAAGAATCGTTTCCGATTCGGCAGGAATATCGTCAAAGAACTCAGCGACGCCGGTTCGATACGACATTCGTTCATGCGTGTCCAATAAACGGAAACGTTCTTCGCCGACAATCTGAATGTTGATCCGTCCATCCGGCAGATGTTCGAAATGCTCGATGCGAGCGGTGCATCCGACCCGGAAAGTCTCGACGCGGTTTTCCGAAGAATCCGCCTCGCTCACCAGCACAATCCCGAACGGCAAGCGCTCGAGAATGCACCGATGGATCATCTCCAGATACCGCTCTTCGAAAATATGCAGGGGTTGAACCATCTGAGGGAACAGGACAAGGTCCAGAGGAAACAGAGGAATCTCTGAAATCCGACCGGAAACGCCACCATTGAATTGTCCTGATTCGGTCGCCGCCATGCCGCCGTACCTTCCCTTTGCCTCTCAGTCATTGACTTCCGTCGCCAGATTTTTAGCGATGCCTAATTTCACGAAATCGTCGCAGGTCGCCGGAATCGGATTGTTCTCGCCGGTAGCGGTATTGTAGCGTCGCGCCGCTTCCTGAGCGAATTGCAGGGGAGACATTCGCCGAATAAATGCGCCTACCAGAAAATTGGCCTCAGACGCCGCCCGGTCTTGCATGTGGCCCACCAGTTCTTCCGCCGTCGTTCCGGTGACAACTTCATCCACTCGGATACCGCCCATAGAAAAGTGTACATGCAACCGCATGGTTCATTATGCCACCGGGCGAAGAGCGTGTCAACAGAAGTGGTTCTCTGTCGTCACCGATTTCCACTTTGCCCCACGCCGCAATCAGCGCAATCAGCACACAGCGACAATTGGCCTCGAACAGTTCGTTCAATCCGTGAATCGTCCCGCGCATAGCGAGGTACATCACGCGCCCGCGACGACAGCATTTGTCAGCGATATACTGTAGTGAAAAGCGGAGCCTGAAGGCTACGGCGCAACGAACGAACTATGAGCAATGTCGAAAACAGTGCGAGTGATCCGGTAACTGACAGTATCTTCGGTAAAATCGCCCGAAAAGAGATTCCGGTTGATGCAGTCTATGAAGATGATTTCGTCATCGCCTTTCGCGATATGTCTCCTCAGGCGCCCGTACATATCCTTGTGATCCCAAAAAAGCCTGTCGAGAATGCGCTTGCTTTGACCGATGCAGACCGGGAGATGGCGGGAGCGGTTCTGGTGGCGGCGGCGGAGGTAGCGCGACGATTGGGCATTGCAGAATCCGGTATACGTATCGTCTTGAATGCGGGAGCGGACGGTGGTCAGACAGTCCCCTATCTGCATGCGCACATTCTGGGAGGTCGGCATCTGGGATGGCCTCCGGGATAGGCAGGTTGAAAGCGAAAGGAACGATAATGGAGAACAACGACAACAAGGACAACAAGGAGCCGATGTCACGCCGTGATTTCCTGCGACGCGCAGGCAAGGAAGCGGCGGATACGGGAGCGAAAATAATTCCGGGCGGCGCTATCGCACGAAAGTTCGTTGAAGCGGGCGATACGAATCGCGGCGATTTCGTCGCCCCGTCACGGCGCCGCTGGTGGGACAAGTTAGTCAGTCGAAAAACGGAAGAATAGAATTATGGGCGTAAGGGGTGGGAAAGCGGAATCGTATGGAATAAATAGGTTCACCCTCCCTTATCCCTCTTTCTCAACAGGAGCATGTGCAAGAAGATGACAGAACCGACATTGCGCCAATTACTGGATGTTGCGCAAGAGGGAGCATATCGGGCAGGCAAGCGGACGCTTGCCTATTTCAATGCCGGGGTAACCGTGGACACCAAGTCCGATGACACCCCCGTAACCATTGCAGACCGGGAAGCGGAGCGCGTTCTTCGGGAAATTATCGGGAAGTATTTCCCCACCCACTCGATTCTGGGCGAAGAAGAAGGCGAAACAATTGGCGACCCGGACTACCGCTGGATATGCGACCCGATTGACGGTACCAAGTCGTTTATCTCCGGAGTTCCGCTGTACGGGACGCTGGTCGGAGTCGAGGTCAAAGGGAACCCTGCGGTTGGAGTTATCTATATTCCGGCTCTGGACGATATGGTTTCCGGCGCGGACGGACTGGGCGCGAACTGGAATGGTCGCCCCTGCCATACATCCAACGTCACGAATCTGAAAGATGCGCTCGTTGTCACGTCCTCAATTGTCCGATGTCAGGAACGCTCCGATTTTTTTGAGAATCTCACCAACGCCACCCGATTGCAACGCACCTGGGGCGACGCCTTCGGTTATTCTCTGGTCGCTACGGGGCGGGCGGAAATTATGCTGGATCCCCGTCTCTCTCCCTGGGATGTCGGCCCGATGATTCCGATCATGAGGGAGGCGGGCGGCAAATTCACCACATGGAACGGCGAATCCACCATTTACGGCGCAGACGGCGTCGCCGCCAACGGCCATCTGCACGCTCAGGTACTGGAGATGATGTCGAAGGAAAAAGTGCGGATATCGTAAGCGAGTTTTCGATAGGGTCATCAAGCCGGGCAGGCGACCCATGAGCGCCTGCCCGGTCTGTTGATCGCTTAGTAAGGAATATGTCCCATGCCGGTGGCGGCGTTAACAACTTTGGGCTGTAAGGTCAATCAGTACGAGACGGAAAAAATCGCGGAGGACTTCGAAAAGGCGGGATTTACGCTCACAGAGTTCGACTCCCCTGCGGACGTTTATGTCATCAATTCCTGCTCGGTGACCGAATCAGCGGATAAGAAAAGCCGGTATCTGGCGCGGAAAGCGTCCCGAACCAACCCCGAAGCGCTGGTTGTCATGACCGGTTGCCACTCGCAGACGGTCATCGACCGGGGTGAGTCGGTGGAAGGCGCGACCATGCTGGTTCCCAACGATGAGAAGATGCAGGTCTTCCAGAAGGTGACGGCTTTTCGACCGGAAATCTTTTCCTATTCGTCGTCACCGGCGACCGTATTGCCTCCACGCGGTCACCGCACACGAGCGACCCTGAAGGTGCAGGATGGTTGCGAACACTATTGCGGCTTCTGTCAGATTCCTTATACCCGCAAGGTTTTGATGTCCCGCAACTGGCGTGCCATTGTCAATGAGGCGGCGGAAATGGGCGCTACGGGTGTGCGGGAAATCGTCGTTACCGGGGTTTGCGTTGGGGCATATAACGAAGTGACCGGTTCGGGAGGGCCAGAACTGGCGGAACTGATGCTCAAGATCGGCGATACGCCGGGGATTGCGCGGGTACGCCTTTCGTCCATTCAACCCATTGAGGTCACGGATGAACTGATCGACGCTTTCGCCTCGCATCCGAACCTTTGCCCGCATCTGCACCTTTCCTGTCAGTCCGGAGACGACACCGTTCTCAAGGCGATGAATCGCCCCTATTCGACCCACTTCTACAAAGACCTGGTACGCCGTTTGCGGGAACGCATCCCCGATGTCGCAATCACAACCGATTTGATCGTCGGCTATCCGGGCGAGACGCGGGAAATGCACGAAAACACGCTGGCGTTCGCCCGTGAGGTCGCTTTCCAGAGAACGCATGTATTTTCCTACTCCCCGCGTCCGATGACCTATGCGGAAACCCTGAAGGACGATGTTCCCTACGACGAAAAAAAGCGTCGTCACAATGAACTTCAGAGCATCGTCAATGAGACGAACCGCCAGTTTACCGCTCGCTATGTCGGCGAGACGATGGAAGTTCTGGTGGAGAATCGCATGGGTGGCAAGATGTACGGTCACACCGCGAACTACATCAAGGTAACGTTCGATGGTCCGATGGCTCTGCGAGGCAGTATCGTCCCCGTCCGTCTGAACGAAGTGACCGAGGAAGGCGCATCCGGCGACCTCGCCCTGACCGATAGTCAATTGAGCTCTCTGATTGTTGCAAAGGCGCCATCGTCGGACTACATACCTTTAGCGATGGCGACATCTTAGCGCGGACAACCAGAATTAAACACAAACAGTATCAGTGTTTTTCCGCCCTCAGGAAATTGGCATCGCAAGCAAGATAAATCGGAGCGAAGGAAAACGCCTGATTGGGCGTGAAACTATCTATGGAGGATTTTTATGCCGGTGAAGATGACGGTCAATGGAAAGCCTGTCGCAATTGAAGCCACCCCGGACACCCCCTTATTGTGGGCGCTTCGGGATATTTTACATCTGCACGGGACGAAGTATGGTTGCGGGATTGGTATGTGCGGAGCCTGTACCGTCCATCTCAACGGGCAAGCGGTACGCTCCTGCCAGACGACGATAGCGGAAGCGGCGGGCAAGCGCATCACTACCATCGAAGGATTGTCCCCGGATGGCTCCCACCCGGTACAGGTCGCCTGGCGCGAGGTCGATGTGCCGCAGTGCGGGTACTGTCAGGCAGGGCAAATTATGTCAGCGGCGTCGCTGCTGGCGAAAACCCCCCGACCCACGGAACAGCAGATTCTGGATGCGATGGACGGTAATCTTTGCCGTTGTGGGACATATGTCCGCATTCACGAAGCGGTCAAAAAGGCCGCCACTATGACTCCCGAACCCCGCAAATCGACTTCACAGGTGAAGAAAGGCTGATCCTCATGGAAATGAACCGTAGAGATTTTCTGAAAGCGACCGCTCTGGTAGGCGGCGGGATGTTGCTGGGTTTGTTTCCCGGTTCCGCTATCGAAGCGGCAGTGAAGCAGGGACAGCGTCAGTCTCCCCCGTCGCCCAATGCGTATATTCGTATCGCCCCGGATGGAACTGTCACCATCTTCTCGGCGCGTCCGGAAATCGGGCAGGGCGTCAAGACCATGATGCCGATGCTGATCGCAGAGGAGCTGGATGTCCCCTGGAAATCCGTCAAGGTCGAACAGGCGGAAATGGATAGCGGCAAGTATGGATTCCAGTTTACGGGCGGTAGTTTTGGAACGCCGGGTAGCTGGGAACCTCTGCGCCGTGTCGGCGCGGCCGGACGCATGATGCTAATTGCGGCGGCAGCGCAGACATGGGGCGTCCCGGCAGCGGAATGCCATACCGAGGCAGGCAAGGTATTTCATGGCTCCTCCAACCGTTCGATAGGCTATGGAGAACTGGCGGCGAAAGCGGCGCAACTGCCGCCTCCGGACCCCGCGACCCTGAAACTCAAAGACCCGAAAGATTATAAAATCATCGGGAAGAGCGCACCGGGCGTGGATGTACCGGATATTGTCACCGGGAAGCAGGTGTACGGGATAGATGTGCAATTGCCCGGAATGCTGTACGCCGTTTTCCATAAGTGTCCCGTTTTCGGTGGTAAAGTGGTCAAAGCGAATCTGGACGCTATCAAAAAACAACCGGGAGTACGGCACGCCTTTATCGTCGAAGGACAACTCGGGAACGATACGGTCGTCGCGGATGACCCCGGTCTTGAACCGGGAATCGCTATTGTCGCCGATACCTGGTGGCAGGCGCAAACGGCGCGGAAAGCGCTGGAAGTCACCTGGGACGAAGGTCGCTGGGCGACGCAGGACAGTGCAGACTTCAACAAACGCGCCGCCGAACTCTCTAAACAGGCGCCTGCACGAACGCTTGGTAAGGAAGGCGATGCGTCCGCCGCATTGAGCAAGGCGACGAAAGTCGTGGAAGGAGCCTATTCGTATCCTTTCATCGCGCATGCGCCTCTGGAACCGCAGGGATGCACCTCTCACTTCAAGGACGGTAAATTAGAAATCTGGACGACCAGCCAGATTCCTCAGGGTGGGCGCGGCATGGTAGCGAAAAGCCTGGGCATTCCGGAAAATGTCATCACCATCCATATGATCCGTGCCGGAGGCGCATTCGGACGCCGTCTCTATAACGATTACATGGTGGAATCCGCTTGGATCGCGAAGCAGGTCAACGCCCCGGTCAAGCTTCTTTGGTCGCGTGAGGACGATATGACGCATAGTTTTTATCGTCCCGGCGGTTACCAGTACCTCAAGGGTGGGCTGGATGCCAGTGGAAAGATCGTCGCATGGCAAAATCATCTGGTGTCTTACGGCGATGGCGATAAGTTCGCGCCGTGGGCGGGAATGTCTCCGGGTGAATTCCCGGCAAAGTTTGTGCCTAATATCGCCATGCAATCGTCCGTATTGCCTCTGGGCGCCAAAACCGGAGCGCTCCGGGCTCCCGGCAGTAACGTCTATGCTTTCGTCGTGCAATCGTTTATCGATGAACTGGCGCATGCCGCTGGCAAAGACCCGGTAGACTTTCGGCGGGAGATACTCAGTTCCGGTCCGCAGGATAATCGTGGAATGAACGCCGCCCGAATGCGCGCCGTCCTCGATCTGGTTGCGGAAAAATCTGGATGGGGCAAGCGCACCCTGCCGAAGGGCAGAGCGTTGGGCGTCGCCTTCCATTTCAGCCATCAAGGCTATTTTGCCGAGGTCGCGGAGGTAAGCGTCACCACGAAAAAGGAAGTCAAAGTCCATAAGGTCTGGGTAGCGGGCGATGTCGGAAGCCAGATCATCAATCCCGGCGCGGCGGAAAACATGGTACAGGGTTCTATCGTCGATGGTATGAGCGAATTGATGGCGCAGGAAATCACATTCAAGAAGGGACGTGTCGAACAAACCAATTACCATGAACATATGATGCTCACCATGTCACAGACGCCGCAGATCGAGACCCACTTCCTGAAATCGAACAACTCTCCGACCGGGTTGGGAGAGCCTGCCATGCCGCCGATCTTGCCTGCCATCTGTAATGCGATCTTTGCCGCGACTGGCGACCGGGTGCGCGCCCTTCCTCTGGCGAAGAGCGGATATAGCTGGGCATAAATCCGGGATGAACGAATTAGGGCGGATTGTCCGCGCCGCAGAGACGGAAATCGAAAGCGGACAGACCGCCCTGATGGCGACTCTGGTCAAAGCGTATGGTTCGACCTATCGCCGCCCCGGAGCCAGAATGTTACTGACCGGGGATGGCTGGGTCGATGGCTCCCTGAGCGGCGGTTGTCTGGAAGGGGACGTTATCCGAAAAGCCTGGTGGCGCACGGAAAACGGCCCCTCTGTGGTCACGTATGACTCAATGAACGCCGACGGTAGCAACAGTGACGAGAGCGACGACGAAATCGCCTGGGGGCTGGGTTGCAATGGCATCGTCGAGGCGCTACTGGAGCGTCTGACGCCGGAAACCCGGTGGCATCTGATGATTCTCTCCCAGTGGTTAGCGGAGCGGAGCGTCGGAGTGGTCGCTACCGTTATTCGTCGCGAGAGCGATTCGGGCAGTCAGAGTGTCAGAATCGGTCAACGTCTTACCCTGAGCGCAAGCGGCGAAGTCCAGACCGATATTCCCGATCCTCTCCTCTGTCAGATTTTACGCGAGAGCGCTGAGACTGCGCTTCGAGAATCGCGGTCGCTCTGGCAAACTTTCCCGGTTGCGGAGGGCGGAACGGCGGAAGCGTTTTTCGAGTTTGTAGCGCCACCGCTTTCTCTGCTGCTCTTCGGAGCGGGGCATGACGCGGTTCCCCTGACACGACTGGCGAAACTCCATCTGGGGTGGCGCGTGACGGTGGTCGATACCCGCGCCGCACGACCCCGACCGGAACGATTTCCCGATGCGGATTCCGTGATTACCTGCGCGGCGACGGATACCGCTTCGTTGCAAGCCCTGCTCGCCACGGAATCTCCCGACGCCGTCGTTTTGATGACGCACAATTATCACGATGACGCCGCTTTGATTCGCCCTGTTTTGTCCACCGATACCGGCTATATCGGCATACTGGGACCGCGCAGTCGTGCGGAACGGTTGCTTCAGGAATCGTTGGGCGCATCCCTGACGGACTTTCCGGAGCGGATTTACGCCCCGGTCGGTCTGGATATCGGGGCGGATAACCCGGAAGCGATTGCGCTTGCCATTGTCGCCGAGATTCAGGCATCGTCTGCCGGGCGTCAGGGTGGAATGCTCCGGGCGCGACAGGGACCGATTCACGCTCGCGAAGCGGAGCGAAAAGACCCCACGCCACCGGGGCAGTCTATCCGGAGCAAGACGGAAATATGACCCCACGGATCGGGCTTGCGCTGTTGGCGGCGGGGGCGTCCGTTCGTCTCGGCGGCGCCACTCCCAAGCAGGCGCTGTCCTACCGGGGGAAAAGCCTGTTGCGCCATGCGGCGGAAACTGCCTGCGCGTCCTCGTGCGAACCGATCATCGTCGTACTGGGAGCGAACGCCGAACGTTTGCAAACTGAACTGGAAGGGTTGAACGTCATACCGATTCTCAATCCGCAGTGGAGCGAGGGCATGGGCGCATCGCTTCGGACAGGCATTGCGGCATTGCTGGCGGCGGACGATTCCCTTGACGCCATCACCGTCATGCTGTGCGACCAACCTCTGTTAACGGCGGCGCACCTGAACGTCCTTATCGCTCACTACATCGCGTCCGATACCTCCGACGATACCTCCGACGATATAAGGCGAGCGAAAATCGTCGCTTCGGATTATGGAGAGACTCCCGGCCCTCCTTGCCTTTTTGACCGCTCCCTCTTTGAGGAACTGACGACACTATCCGGTGACGAGGGAGCCAGACGCATTATCCGCCGTCATGCCGCGAGCGGCGCCAAAGTCCTTCGTGTTCCCTTCCCGGAGGGAGCGCTGGATATCGATGCGCCGGAAGATTATCAGCGGTTACTTGCCGACATTATCCCCTGACGCACCGAGAACCTGTGCGATCAGGGACGAACCGAAACTTTTTTCACCTCTGCCCCGGATGCGGGTTCCGCACCCGATGCGGCGAATTCCCTCCAGAGAGTATCCACATCCTTACCGGTGTATTTCACAAACAGATAATCGCGGTACTTTCCGGCACGAAGCTCTGTCTGAAATCGCGCTACCAGATCGGGCGTGTACCGTTTTTCCGTCCAGCGCAGAAAAGCGGCGGTCGTCTTGTAGGCATCCGTGTACTTCGCCGTCTTGAAGTTGATCCGGGGATTGGTCACATTGGGTTCAAAGTGATACCCGCGTACATAATCTGCGATTCCCTCGACCAGCCATCCGGCATCTCCCGCTTTGTTTTCCGGGTAGCGTTGCACCAGATGGGTCAATTCGTGGATCACCATGCCAAAATCGCCGGGATGGGAAGTCACCCATTTCGCGGCGATGTGCATTTTGTCTTCCGCAACATAAGCGACGCCATCCATGTCTTTCTCAAAGATAATCGGCACCACCGGCGGAAGCGGGCGTTCACGATCATTACTTTTGAGAATCCCGACGATCTTCGGGTACCAGACCTCACACAATGCCTCGGCGACCTTCCCCCACGGTTGCAATTCAGGAACCTGTCGGGTATCCGCTTCAAAGCGCGGCGGATTCGCCATACAGGGGTGAAAACAAAGCAGTAAAAGGAATACTATCCCGGCCCGTAGCGTCAGAATCATGCTGACCTCCGCACAACGGTTCGGCGAAGATAGGTAGAAATCCTTGTTGCACTGGAAAACTCGCCAGTGAATCGGGAGGGAAAAGCGGTGTCGGCGCGAAATAGGCGATTATGGCGATTCATTCTATCGAACCGGAGCGACGGACGCTTCACGGTCACTTTTCCCGCGATTTGCCCCCCTGCCTGACCATTGATTCCGGCGACACCGTCGTTTTTCGGACACTGGACGCCCGATGGACGGTCGGCTTGCCCGAGTCCGGGAAATGGGAATCGAACGCGCCGCAATTTTCTCCCCTTGACCCGCAATTAGACAGCGGTCACGCCCTGTGCGGCCCGGTGGCGATTCGCGGCGCAAAACCGGGAATGACGCTGGAAATCCAGATCAAGGACATCGTTCCCGGCGGTTGGGGATGGACATTCGCGGGCGGATGGCCGCACGATGTGAACCGGCGTCTGAATCTCGTAGACAGCCCGACATTGCTGTCATGGTCGATAGATTCAGAAGCGATGACGGCGACGAACCAGCACGGGCATCGTGTGCAACTCCGTCCGTTCATGGGCGTCATGGGAATGCCGACGGATGAACCGGGCATCCTTTCCACCGCGCCACCTCGCGCTACGGGCGGAAATCTGGACTGCAAAGAACTGGTGGCAGGAACACGGTTGTTTCTCCCGATAGCGGTCGAATCGGGTCTGTTCTCAGTCGGCGACGGTCACGCAAGGCAGGGAGACGGCGAATCCAGCGTCACCGCCATCGAGTGCCCGATGAAACGCGTTGAACTGACCTTTATCCTGCATGACGATATGCCCCTGACGACGCCCCGTGCGGAAACCGCCGAAGGGTGGCTGTCGCTCGGTCTTCACGAAGACTTACAGGAAGCCACTTATCTCGCCCTCGACGATATGATGACGTTGATTCAGGAGAAATACGACGTTTCCCGCGCCGATGCGCTTGCGCTTGCCAGTGTCGTAGCGGACCTGCGCATAACCCAGATCGTCAATGGCGTTCGCGGCGTCCATGCCGTCCTCCCGCACGATGCGATAACGTTTCCGGCACCGTAACTCCGTTCAAAGCCCCCTAACCCTCCATTAATGGGGTGCAGGGGAGCCTTCCAAACCCCTATCCCCTACGGCCTGACCACCTTCAAGACGCGGCTTCCTTTTCCCTGCCGCCGGTGGTGACGGTGTAGATTTTGAAGACGGACAAACCAAACAAAATCCACAAAAACGCCCGGAGAACCCTCCTCCTCGTCTTTAACTGCCTCTCATACGTCCCTCTAATTCCCCTTCGCCGCCATCGCCTTCCATGCATCGTAGGTAACAACCTTGTCCGCTGGCATCTCAGAAAACTGCTTCAACCACTCCTGCAACTCCGCCGTCTGCTGATCCTTTACCTCCGACTGAAAAATTTTAATAGACGGCGTAAACTCCGCCTGCGACCAGTTGCTATCCGTAAAATCAGTCTTCTTGTACTCCGGTGTATCTTCCGGTTGAACTGTCGCGCCATACAGGTCTGCCCCCTGCAACTGCGCCTCACTCAGGTCTGCCCCCTGCAACTGCGCCCCATTCAGGTATGCCCCAGCAAGAAACGCCTTCGACAAAAGTAAAGGAAAGGAACGCTTCCATTTTGATGCTTTAACAAACGGCTCCGGCAAATCGGCGGGCTTATCTAACGCGCTCATTGCCGTCGCCAGCGCGTCGCGGGTATCTATCAACTGCTTCGCCGCCGTCTCCAGCGCAGTCAGCCGCGCCGCTTCCTCCTTTGCGCTGTCCGGTTCCGCCTGCCACTTCTTCCGATACGCCGTTTGCCGCGCCGCATACTTCTCCGCGTCCCCCCGGAGCGCTTGCAGGACAATCTTTGTCGTCGCCTTTTCCTCACAAAACGGGGCAATGGAAGCGACAAAGTCTTCCTCTGTCTCCCCCTCCTCCTCCGTTTTTCCCATCACCCACACCACGCCGTACTCCGCCATCGCTTTGGTGAAAGCGTCCTTAGCCGTCCGGTTCGCCTCCGCTATCCGGTGAATCAACTCGTGCAGGAGTTCCTGCCCCGGCTCCTTCTCCGCCCACGCCTTCATACTGGCGAACGCCTTCACCATGTCCTTCCGCACCGCCGAATTCGCCTCCAGATGCAGGGCCGTCGCTAACTGCGACGCCGACTGATTAAAGTAAGGGTTGTTCTTCGCATTGCGCGGCGGCGTAGGGTCGGCCTCATTCTCTTTTGCTGTCCGAGGAATCAGCCGCGTCCCAAACTCCGCCAGTCGCAGAGCCGCGTTCGCCCGCATCATCGGTTCCGAGGACGCAAGACGGTTCTCAATATCTACAAACTGGTCGTGTAGTTCCTTCTTCGCAAACTGCATCGCCTCCCGTTGCTCCCGCGCCTCCGCCGTTTCTTTGTCTTGCTTCAGTTTGTCATCCGCGACGTCTTTGTCTGTCTTCCTCTTTCGCTCGGACGTATCCCGTGCAATCAGCGCAGCAATAATCACTGCCGCGCCGCCGAGAGCAGTCCACGGAAAGTCTTTTGCCCAATTAAAGTCGGCTTTGGCTGGAATAGGAATATTGTTCTGAATAATGAATGGCGGTGGAACGGGCGTCGGCGTCGGCGTCTTTGCCGGAGGCGTCGGCTTCGCAGCAGGGGAAGGCTTTGGAGACTTCTTTGCGGCAGGCGTCGGCTTAGAAACAGGGGAAGTTTTTGGCGGCGCTGTCGGCCCCTGGGCCACCGCAACCACCGTCAACCCCACAACAATCAAAAGCGAAAGAAACCACAAACGCCCCGTTTTCATCACCGACCTCCGCGAAAACGTTCGGCAAGCGGGCGGCGAAGTCCTGCGTGGGCGTTGGGTGTCGGGGGGGGGGATTACTCTTTCCTAACACCAAACACCTAACACCCGCTTCGGGTACAATGTCGGTACACTCATCATTCGGAGGCGACTCATGACTTCAACCGCAGCGAACCCCGCTTTGAGCGAACTCGGTGAACAGGCGAACCGACTCTACGAACGACTGCGCGGACAGGTGGAGACGCCGGAGAACATCGGGAAACTCATCGTCCTTGATGTCGAAAGCGGCGACTACGAAATCGGGGCGAACGGCGTGGAGACCAGCCGCCGCCTTCAGGCGCGTCACCCGGATTCGACGCTCTACGCCCTGCGAGTCGGCTACAAGGCCGTCGAAACGCTGGGCGGCATCCGGGAGCGGACGACAAACGTATGACTGGCTCGGTTCAAAACCTTCACTTCTCAATACGTATTATCAAGCGGGTTTCCACAGGAAGGAAAGCGGCGCGGCCTGTAACCCTTCGCCGAAAGGCAATGTCATTTCGCCGCCATATAGAATGACGCCGCGTAGGAAACGCTCTCCCACCGCGTCCGCCAGACTGCGAAGGCCCCGGAAGTCGGCGTTTTGTAGCGTCGCTGAGGATTTGACTTCGATGCCGACAATGCGCCCGCCCGAATCTTCCAGTACACAATCCACTTCCATACCGTCGCGGGTGCGATAATGGGACAGCGACGCCCGCACGGCGCTGACGCCCGCCGCCTTACGCAATTCCATCGCTACGAAGTTTTCGACCATCGCGCCGCGCAAAGAAGGGTCGGCGTCTATGCGGGCGGGGTCGGCGTTCCGCAGGTGTCCCAGAAGTCCCGTGTCAATCAAAAAGGTCTTCGGCGCTTTGGTCAGGCGCAGACCGGGGTTGACGTGCCATGCGGGAATATCCTGCACGAGAAAGGACGCTTCCAGCAGGGCGAGGTAACGCAACAACGTGGTATAGGCCATGCCCGCGCCGCGTGCGATATCCGCCTGATTCAGCAATCCCCCGGCGCGACTTGCCAGCAGGGAAAGCAGACGCGGCATCTGCGATAATCCCTCGATATTCGCCCCGGCAATGTCGCGCAAATCCCGATGCACAATGGTCGTCAGGTACGAGCCGAACCATGCCGCCCGCTCGACGGCGTCGATTCGACTCACGGGTTCCGGGTAACCGCCCGTGAGGATGCGGCGCATTAAATCTTCCCGGTCAAAGGGTGACGTTCGGAACGGTAGCGGTTCCGGGGCGAACAGGCGGTCAACAACATTGAGAGCGGTATTCCCCTCTATCTCCGCCTGTGACAGCGGCCAGAGACTCAGGATTTCCATGCGCCCCGCCAGCGATTCAGACAGATTTGGCAACAATAGAATGTCCGCCGACCCGGTGAGCAGGAACCGTCCGGGGCGTCTATCGCGATCAATTTGGAGTTTGAGGGCACGGAAAATCTCAGGAACCAGTTGGACTTCATCCAGAATCGCCCGTTCCGGCAGGGCGGCGGCGAACCCCTGCGGGTCACTACGGGCGGCGGCAAGCAGGTTCACCTCATCGAAGGTCAGATAGGTCATGCCGATCCGCTCCCCTGCCTGTCGCGCCAGGGTCGTCTTTCCCGTCTGCCGCGCCCCATTGAGCAGGACGACCGGGGCGCGTTCCAGAGCGCGGGTCAGAGTCTGGGTCAGCGCTCGTTCGTACAATCTGTCATTCACACCGTCATTTTAACCATTTCGTGGTTAAATTTCAACCATGAAATGGTTAAAATGACGCAAGATTGATATGAGCTCAGGATACGAATCCTTCTTTCCGATCTGCGCACCTACCACCTGCCCCTCCATCACGCCACAGGAAGCGCACACTAAACGGAGGAGGGGTTTGGAGGAGCGGGGGTGAAATATCAGAGCGTCATGGAAAAAGTTGTCACATTCGGAGAAGTGATGCTTCGTCTGTCGCCGCCGGGGAATCTGCGGATACGACAGGCGCCGTCACTGGAAATCCTTTTCGGTGGAGCGGAAGCCAATGTCGCCGTCGCTCTGGCGCAGTGGGGGTTCGAGTCCGCTTTCGTTTCACGGCTTCCAGCGGAAAATGAGGTCGCGGAATCGTGCCTCGCTCAGATGCGCGGTCTGGGAGTGGATGTTTCCGGCGTGATTCGTGGCGGCGATCGTATGGGGATTTATTTTGTGGAACGCGGCGCGGCGCAACGTCCCTACACCGTCCTTTATGACCGGGCGAATAGCGCGATCTCGTCTCTCGATCCCTCCGCACTGGATTGGGACGCTTTGCTGGACGGCGCTACCGCTTTTCACACCACCGGAATTACGCTCGCCCTCTCGGACAATGCGGCGAAAGCGGCGGCGGATGGCATGAAAGCGGCAAAGGCAAAGGGATTGACCGTCTCCTTCGATCCCAACTATCGCGCTAAACTCTGGTCGGAAGAAAAAGCGTCCGCCGTGTTGACGCCCCTGATGGACTATGTGACACTGCTTTTCGCCGCGCCCGGCGACGCCAAAAAACTGTTCGGCGTCACCCCGAGTACGCAGGCGGAAGGAATTGAGAGCGCCACGGAAGTCGCTATCAAACTGAGCGAAAAATTCCCCTCGGCGCAGACTGTCGCCATGCAATTGCGTTCCTCGGAGTCGGCATCGGGCGGGGGGTGGACGGGGCTTGTCTACCGATCCGGGGAAACCGCAATCGCCCGCTCGTATACGCTGGATAATACCGTCGACCGTATCGGGACCGGGGATGCCTTCGCCGCAGGACTGCTCTTCAGACTGCTATCGGGTGGGACTCTACAGGAAGCCGTGGAGATGGCGACGGCGGCAGGATGTTTGAAACACCTCGTCAATGGCGATTTTCTCCTTGCGTCCCTTGCCGAAGTCGAGGAGTTGGCGGGCGGCGGGCATGGAGGCCGAGTGAAACGATGACAACAAGAGTGAAACGATGACAAAATCAGAAATCAGGGAGCGATTGCTCAACCCCGGCGTCGTGGCGATCATTCGCGCCGATAGTTCCGCGCAATTGATCGATGCCGCCAAAGCCCTCGCCGAGGGCGGCATTACCGCCATGGAAGTCACCATGACGACTCCGGATGCGCTTCAGGTAATTCGCGATGTCAGTCAAGCCCTGGGCGACGGCATCTTAATGGGGGTCGGAACCGTTCTGGATACGGAAACGGCGCGCATGGCATTGCTTGCCGGAGCGGAGTTTGTGGTCACGCCGGTCATGAAGCCGGACATTATCCAGTTGTGCAACCGCTATAGCAAACTTATCGCCTGCGGCGCCTATACCCCTACCGAGGCGCTCGCCGCACATGAAGCGGGAGCGGACTTCATTAAAATCTTTCCAGCGGACACGCTGGGACCGAGTTATATCAAAGCGATCCGCGCTCCCCTGCCGCAACTACAGATTATCCCGACGGGCGGAGTGGATATCCACACGGCAGGCGATTTCATCCGCGCCGGTTGTGTCGCTGTCGCCGCCGGGAGCAGTCTGGTCAGTAAAGAGATTCTCAAGACCGGCGACTGGGCGAAACTCACCGCAACCGCGAAAGCCTTTGTTGAAGCGGTCGCCATAGCGCGTTCCTGAAGCCCGCTTTCCGTTTACTCTTCCGCTAACCAACGGGCGGCATCGCGGGCGTGGTAGGTCAGGATGATATCCGCCCCGGCGCGTTTCATTCCGGTCAGCGTTTCCAGCACGACCCGACGTTCATCGATCCAGCCATTCTGCGCCGCCGCCTTGACCATCGCATATTCCCCGGAGACGTTGTAGGCGGCAACGGGCAAATTACAGGCGTTACGCACATCGCGGATAATATCCATATAAGCGAGAGCGGGCTTGACCATGACCATGTCCGCTCCTTCCGCAATATCGAGTTCCAGTTCGCGTAAGGCTTCGCGACGGTTCGAGGCATCCATCTGGTACGTTCTTCGGTCGCCGAACTGCGGAGCCGATCCCGCCGCCTCCCGGAAGGGACCGTAATAGGCGGATACATACTTCACCGAGTACGCCAGAATCGCCGTGCGTTCCGCGAATCCCGCTTCATCCAGCGCTTGCCGTATCGCGCCGATCCGCCCGTCCATCATATCGGAGGGAGCGATAATATCCGCCCCCGCTTCGGCATGGCTGACCGCAGTGCGTGACAGCAATTCGAGGGTGGCGTCATTGCAGATATGTCCGCCCTCGACCAGACCGCAATGACCATGATCGGTGTATTCACACAGACAGACATCCGTCACTACCAGCATTTCCGGCAATTCACGCTTGATCGCCTTAACCGCCCGCTGGACGATTCCCGAAGCGGCCCATGCTTCAGAGCCTTCCGCATCTTTGGTGGCAGGAATACCGAAAAGTAGGACACCGGGAATGCCTTGTGCGAACGCGCCCGCCGCTTCCCATACAATTTCATCCACACTCAGACGAAAGACGCCGGGCAACGACGATACCGCTTCCCGAACAGCGTTTCCTTCCGTCGCAAACAGCGGGTAGATAAAGTCGGACGGAGAAAGGGAAGTTTCACGCACCAGCCGACGTAAAGCGCCCGACGCTCGCAGGCGGCGAGGACGATGCAGAAGCGACGTATTCATACGATAATTGTATCGCCCGATTCCGTGACCAGTCTTACCCACACGAATAGCGCTGCTGACCTGCAAACTCCCTTGTGGCAATTGGCTGTGCGATACACTGTAATTATGCCCGCTTTCCCCATTCCCACCTTTGACGCCTTCACGCTCGCCGCTGTCGCGGAGGAGTGGGAGCGATTGATCGTTGGTGCACGGGTGCAAAAAATCCAGCAACCGACCTCCAGCGAAATCATTCTTGCCGTCTATGGTAAATCGGGAGCGCAACGAATTCTTCTTTGCGCGGACCCGAAGAACTTTCGGGCGCACCTGACCCAACTCAAGCGCGACAACCCGTTGAATGCTCCTTTTTTCTGCGCCGCCTGTCGCAAGTATCTCGATGGCGCGATCATTACCGGTGTCTCTATGCCGCGTTTCGACCGTGTCCTGACCCTCACATTCCGCACTCATGACGGAGAATCGGTACGTCTGGTCGCCGAACTGATGGGGCGCAATACCAATGTGATCCTGACTTCCGGCGCAGGAATCGTCCGCGCCGCACTCCGCCCGACGCCCCCGGATGCGCCCCGCTCTCTGCGACCCGGCGAAACGTATGCGAACCCTCCCGGCTATACCGACCGGATCGACCCGATAGCCGCATTGACGTCCGGGGAGATCGACGCCCTACCCACCGATTCCGAAGCGGCGAAAGAAGCGATTCTGACACAGTTCAGCGGTATCGGGAAGTTCGGTTTAGCGGAGACGATGGCGCGATCCGTCACGCAGGGCATCACTCCCGCCGCCGCGTTACGGGAGTTACTGGAGGAAGCGCATCAGAAACGTTTCGCCCCTCACAGTGTCACCGATGAGACCGGTAAAACGGTGGGCGTCTGGAGTCTGCTTCCCTGCTGCGTTCCGGAGGGACTGCGCCATTCTCGTGAGTCGATCAGCGTCGCTCTCGACACCTTTTACGCCGCCGCCACCGAGCGGGGCGCCACCGACGATGCCAAAGCAGCGCTGGCAAAGATTCTCCGCACTGAGATCGCCTACCGCAAGAAGGAACTCGCTTCGGCGGATGCCACCCTGCGGGAAGCGGAACGCGCCGATGAGTACGAACGGACGGGAAATAATCTCCTTGCCGCGCTCTACCGTATCGAAAAAGGAATGACCGAAATCTCTGCGCCCGATCTCTACAGCGAAGACGGGGCAGAGATTCTGATTGCTCTCGATCCCAAGAAGACCCCACACGAGAACGCCGAGGCATATTTCGCCCGCGCCCGAAAGAGTCGGGATGCCGCCATTTACGCACTGCGTCGTAAAGAGGAAGTCGCCGACCAGATGATCCGGCTACAAAGTCTGTCGGTAGAATTGGACTCCGCCGCCATCGACGATTTCCCCGGCATTCAGGCGCGGTTGATCGATGTGGTTGGCGTGGAAAGATCAGCAGGGTCTTCCCCGACGGAGCGTAAACGTCCTCTGGCGGAAGAGCGGCCGTTCAAGGGCTTTCGCATTCGCACCTTCACGATTGGCGACTATACACTGCTGGTAGGAGAAAGCGCGGACGCCAATGATCATCTGACCACCCGCGTCGCATCTCCCTCTGACTGGTGGTTCCATGTACGGAGCGCACCCGGAGCGCATGGCGTTCTTCGCACCGGAGGCAAGCCGGATCGTGTGCCGGAATCCGTCCTGCGTCGCGCCGCTGAAATCGTCGCCGCACGGTCTACCGCTGTCAAGCATAGCGGAGTTGTCGCCGTCGATGTCATTGAAAAGAGATATGTCCGCAAGCCACGAGGCGCAAAACCCGGTCTTGTCACCTATGAAAAAGAGCGGACTATCGACGTTACGCCGCAACTATAACCGCTGCCTGCCATTGTGGTTACGCTTTCCAATCGAAAATCGCTGTCAGCATGCCCGATTTGGCGCTTTTCAGTTCGGCGTAAGTCTCCGGAGCTTCTTCGGGACGACGTACGGTTTCCCGAAGGTCAGCCACTTTCAGACGCTCCCGGTGTAATAGATCCAGAACGGCTTCGATATCGCCGGGTTGACAATCGCGTGGAAACAGAATCTGCGCTTCCCGCAGAAAAGCGACGTTATAGGGCAACATAATATCGCCCGGATAGCTCCCCTGAATCAGAAAACGCGACGGGGCGAGGGGGCCATCACCCCAGGTAGGAATCTTCGCCAGTTCGATTGCTTGAGGCAGGACGGCTTTTGCGCCCGTGCTGTCCGCCACTACATCTGCGCCCGTCGGGAAGTAACGCTGAAATCCTTCTACCAGATCGCCCTCCAGTACGAACGCCTCCACTCCTGCGGCTCGCGCCCGATCCACGCGTTCTGGAGAAAGGTCTGCGGCGACAACCTGCGCACCGCTCACGCCATGCAACCGCGCCGAGAGTTGACCAATAGGTCCAAGACCAACCACCGCCACCGTTTCATGCGCCGCCGGATGCGACAGGCGGACGCCATGGTAAGCAATCGCCAGCAAACGAGTGAGAGCAGCATCCCGGAGATCAACATTGTCCGGTATCCGATACACTTCACGTTCGGCGCGGACGGCATGAGAAATATGTCCGCCCCAGAGCCGATTCACCGATGCATGACGGGTTCCGCCGGTATGCACCCTGGCCCCGATGGGTAGGGCGCAACCCGGACTGGTCTCAACCACAACGCCCGAAAGAGAATAGCCGGGAATAAGAACGTGTTATGAACTTTTGTTGTAAAATTGTGGTCAATGAACCGCAAAAATTACCCAACTGACGTTTCCGATGACGAGTGGGCGTTTGTCGCCCCCTATTTGACCCTGATGAAGGAATCTGCTCCACAACGAGATTATGATTTACGCGAAGTGTTCAATGCGCTCCGCTGGATTATACGGGTAGGCGCACCGTGGCGCATGATGCCAAACGACCTGCCTCCCTGGGAAACGGTCTATCAACAGGCACAACGCTGGATCAAATGGGGATGTTTTGAAGCAATCGTTCATGATTTGCGTGTTTTATTGCGCGAAGCAATAGGTAAGAAAGCACAACCCTCTGCCGTCATTTTGGATGGTCGTACCATTCAATCGAGCGTGGAAAGCGGGGGACGAGCAGGTTTCGATGGCAACAAGCGTCGGAAAGGGAGCAAGGTTCACGTTGCCGTTGACACGCTAGGGCATCTGCTCTCTTTGGTGGTCACTCCTGCCAACGAACAAGAGCGAGCGCAAGTAGCAGAGTTATGTCAATTGGTTCAAGAAGTGACGGGTCAGAGCATTAAAGTTGCTTATGTCGATCAAGGCTATACAGGTGAGTCCGCAAAAGAGGCGGCTCAGGAAGAGGGCATCGTTTTGGAAGTAGTCAAGCATACCGAGGCAAAGAAAGGTTTTGTTTTGCTACCGAAACGCTGGGTTGTGGAGCGTTCTTTTGCTTGGACGTCTCGTTTCCGTCGTTTGGCACGAGATTACGAGCGGTTGCCCGAGACGTTGGCTGGCTTACATTTCGTGGTTTTCGTTGGGTTGATGTTGGTCAAAGCCAGTGCGAAGGGCTTGCTCACATCACATCTGCAAGGATTAAGTTCATAACACGCTCTAAACGGATATTGCGGCATTCCGTCCTGTTTTCCGGCGAGAGCGCGTAACTCGGTTCCCGGTGAGATACCGCTGTAAGATGTCTCGATAAGAACTTCGCCCGGTCCGGGCGCTGGCAACTCGCACTCCCCCGCTTCGATAGCGTCGACGCTCGTGACGAGCAAACATCGTGCAATCATGCCCAATTGTACCGTAATACCGAATGAAAGATAGATTATCAGGGCGTCAATGCCTGCTGAAACAGGTCATTTGTAGGCGGTGACTCCAAAGGCGGCAGGTTGGGGAACCACACGGGAGAATCCAGCTTCGAGGAGACGGCGGCGGACGCCAGCCGTCACCGAAGCTCCGGTTCGACTGTCCGGGTCACCGATATAGTGAAACATCAGACCGCCGCGTCGTAAAACCGCATAGGCGCGGGAATAGAAGGTGGACGAATACAACTGCCCGCCCAGACTCATGGTCGGCGGATCATGCAGGATAGTATCGAAGGATTCGGCGGGGAAAGTCATTATCTCGTTAAAGGAATCCCCGAAACGACGCTCGATCTTTGGATTCTCAAACAGTTCCACGCTATACGGGTTTCGGGCGGCGACTGCGGAAGCGGCAGGGTCAAGTTCGATTGTCACGACGACAGAAGCGGTAGCGGCCGCCAGAATCGCGGTGTAACCCAGACCGGTTGCGGTATCGAGGACTCGTCCGCTAATCGGTTTCGTAGCCGCAATCTTCGCCTCGGTATCACGCCATGGGTCCGTATTTTTGATTCGATGCATAGGAATGCCCGAAATCAGCATGGTAGGAGCGGTTCCGGTCGCATACAGAGAATAGTAGCGACGAGTCTCTTCGCTGTATTCCCGGATAGGAATGAGATCACCGTCGATGATTTCAAAACAGACGTGCTCACGACGAGAAATCTGTTCGACCTGTTGCCAGTTCAATCGGACATCCGCGAGGGTGACTCCCTCACCATCGAACGAGGCTTCGATCTTCTTACGCCCCAGATCTACCGAGGTGACGCAGGGTGAAGTCCCGGCTTTTTTAGCCATCAGCATCACCGCCGCCTCGAATGCGGAAATCACCGGGATTTGCGTCATCTGTGTTGCCATTTCGCCGCTTTTACGCCTGAAACCTTTACAGGACAGGAGAGAGCAGAACGGTAAAGAAACTCACTTTATACCGATTCTACACAAATTAAGGATAAACGAAACGGCCCGCTTACCATAAAAGCGGGCCGTTTCGCGTCAATCAGGGAAACATTATCAGCGCCAAATAGCGGACATTATCCGCCAGCGTATTCGAGGCGGTACGTTCCGGGATTCTTAACCTTATGGCGGTAGATGGCGCCGAGCATCAGACCGAACATCATATGCGCCAGCATGACCAGAGCGCTGAGTTCCCATCCGTTATTGCCATGCCCGACCTGGTTCATCATGACATCGAAGGGTTGATGGACAACACCAGTCGGCGCGAATTTGGGCAACCAGCCGATAAACCACGGAACAAAGAACGCGAACATCGGGACAAAGACCAGAATGCCGAAGACGGTTCCTTTTCCGGCGTTACCTTGCCAGTTGAACAACCAGAGGATTACCGCGTACGATAAGGCGATGCCGATACCGATACCCAGATGGATGCCAAAACCGATGATACGGGCAAGCCATTCGTCAAGGGTGACAGTGGAACCCAGAATCAGGGGAATATCCATGGAGTCCGTTCGGTACGCAAGGTAAATGGGGGCATAGATAGCGGAAAAAAACAAAGTCGCCAGAAACCCCGCCTTACCCGCCTCGAACCAATCGATCTCGTAGGCGTTCGGGAAAACGGGTAATCGCTCCTGTGAGGCGCGTGCCGCGTCAGTAGTTTGAGCCATGATGCTTCATCATACCCGCTTTGGTCACCTGTTGACAAGCGCTTTTTCTTGACAAGGAGCCAGTCGCCCCCTAAAATGAACCCGGATGACGCGCCGTAAGAGCGCGTCATTCTTTGTCTGACGACGGCTCTCGCACGCTTCCCTGCGGCGGCGGGCGCAACGACGGCGCGGACGTTGCGAACGTATCACGAGCTCGATTTACGGGCGATGGCGGAACCCTGCAAACAGGGACGAGAGTGTAACTTAACGTGGCGGAAACAGACAACATCACGGAAGCGGTACAACGGTTGGCGCAACTCGTCGAGGAAAACGGGTTGAGCGAACTGCGTTACGAAGAGGACGATCTGAAGATCACCCTTCGTACAGCGTCATTTCATCGGGTCACTTCTCCGGCGACTATCGCTGTCCCATCGAGCGTCGCGCCTTTACCGGGAGCGACTCCTCCGGCAGAATCTACGACGGGCGAACTCCTTATGGAAGTAGGGGAAGAAGCCGAGGATGATAGCGACCTGGTGCGAATCGAAGCGCCGATGATGGGCGTTTTCTACCGCGCCCCGGCGCTCGATGCCCCCCCCTTCATCGAAGTGGGTGATATGGTTGAATTAGGGCAGACCATTGGTCTTATCGAAGCGATGAAAGTCTTCTCCGAAGTTCCTTCCGAGGCGAGCGGACGGGTAAAGGCAATTCCCGCACAGAGCGGCGCACTGGTGCAACCGGGCGAGGCGCTGATCCTTCTGGAAGCGGAATAAGCGAATAGTACAGGGATATAGCAGCCGGGCATATGCGCTGGTATCGGGATGGTTTGTGCGCAGAAGGCGAGTGAAATATGCGGGAAATCAAGGTTGGTGTGCTGGGTCTGGGCGTAGTGGGCTCCGGAACGGTACGAATTTTACAGGAGAACGCAGAGGAAATTGCGCAACGAGCCGGGGCGCGGCTAGTAATCAAAAAAATCGCCGTGCGCGATGTGACCAAAACACGCGCCGTTTCGGTAGACCCTGCCCTGTTGACAGACAATCCCTGCGAAGTGATTGATGATCCCGAAGTAGATATCCTCGCCGAACTCATCGGAGGCGTTGATCCGGCGCATGACTATGTGCTTCGCGCTATTCGCAACGGGAAGAATATTGTCACCGCCAACAAAGAAATGATGGCGAAATCTGGACACGACCTGATGGAGGCGGCAGGAGCGGCGAACCGGGATTTCTTTCTGGAGGGGAGCGTCGCAGGCGGTATTCCTATTCTGACGGCAGTCAAAGAGTCGCTTGCGGCAAACCGTATTCGAGAGATCATCGGCATTGTCAACGGAACCACTAACTATATTCTGACCAAGATGACCGAGGAAGGCGCCAACTTCGCATCTGTCCTCGCCGAAGCGCAGGCGAAAGGTTACGCTGAAGCCGATCCGACCAGTGATATCGACGGGTTCGACGCTCAGTATAAAATCGCTATTCTGGCTTCTATGGCATTCAATTCTCTTGTCCCGGTGGATTCCGTGGCGGCGCAGGGAATCCGGGGCGTCACGGCGCGAGATATTGCGGTGGCGAAAGATCTGGGTTATCACATCAAACTAACCGCCGTCGCCCGTCAGGACGGTATGGGCGGGATGCAGGTTCGGGTGAACCCGGCATTGTTACCGCTTTCCCATCCTCTTGCCAATGTCAATGGCGTCATGAATGCCATCGTGTTGCGAGGCGACGCCGTCGGCGAGGTCATGTTCTACGGGCCGGGCGCCGGTTCGCTCCCAACCGGTTCGGCGGTCGTCGGAGATATGATCGCTGTCGCTCGTAACATTGTCATGGGTAGCACGGGACGAATCGGGTGCACCTGTTTCGAGAAGAAGCGCATGCTTCCGATTGCGGATGTCGAGACGAAATTCTATGTGCGTGTCCTCGCCGCTGACCGCCCGAAGGCGCTGGCGTCCATTGCCGGAGTTTTCGGCGATAATGATGTCTCCATCGAATCTATCGTCCAGCGTGTACAACCGGATGGAGACGCCGAAATTGTCTGGGTGACACATAAAATACGCGAAGCGAACCTTCGCGCGGCTCTGGAAACCATTCAGACACTTCCCGCCGTTCGCGCCGTCAGCAACTGGATTCGGGTAGAGGAATAGACATCAAATCTCCCTTTTTCGGAGCATATACCGCCAGAAATCGATACAGTGATAGCGCAGGACAAGGAGAGCTTGCGGTGAAAGCCTATGAAACACGGAATCATTAACGCCTATCGCGCCTTTCTTCCGGATGTGACGGACGCCACCCCGATCATTACCCTGTATGAAGGCGATACGCCGTTGCTGGAGGCGCCCCGGCTTCGAGAACGACTTTTCCTTCCGGATAACCTGCGGCTTTTTATCAAATTCGAAGGCATGAATCCCACCGGCTCTTTCAAAGACCGTGGCATGACGATGGCGGTCAGCAAGGCGGCGGAACGCGGAGCGCAAGCGGTCATGTGCGCATCCACTGGTAACACATCGGCGGCGGCGGCGGCTTATGCGGCTCGGGCGGGAATGCGATCCGTCGTCCTGTTACCACGTGGCGAAGTGGCGATGGGAAAACTTTCCCAGGCTCTGATGCATGGCGCTACGGTTCTCGCCATCGATGGCAATTTTGACGAAGCCTTGTGCCTGGTTCGCGATATCTGCGCGACCCACCCGTTCGATCTGGTGAACTCCGTCAATCCCGTTCGTCTCGAAGGTCAAAAGACAGCCGCCTTCGAAATCGTGGACGAGTTGGGTGATGCCCCGGACTATCATGCCATCCCGGTAGGAAATGCAGGCAATATCACCGCCTACTGGCGCGGATTCCGACAGTACCATGCGGCGGGCAAAACGACGAAGCTTCCGAAAATGCTCGGATTTCAGGCGGCGGGCGCATCGCCGATTGTGGACGGTCATCCGGTCTTACATCCGCAGACAATCGCGACGGCGATCCGTATCGGAAATCCCGCCTCATGGCAGGGCGCAGTCGCCGCCCGTGATGAAAGCGGCGGTCTGATCGACCGTGTGTCCGATGAGCGCATTCTGGAAGCGTATGCCGCTGTTGCAGCGTCAGAAGGCATCTTCGCCGAGCCTGCCTGCGCCACTCCGCTCGCTGGATTACAATCACTGGCGGAACAGGGCTATTTCCCGCTGGATCGTCCCTTGCGAGTGAGCGTCACTTTAACGGGGCATGGTCTGAAAGACCCGGATCGTGCACTCAAAGTCAGCGGCGGCAGCGTGCGGGAAGCCCCCGCCCAGAAAGACGCGATCCTTCGTGAATTGGAGAAGGCAATTTTTTAAGCGTCCCTCCCCGTCAGCGGAGAATCAGCGATTCTCCCGAAGGACTGCCGACAGTCGGTAGTTCCTCTTGTGGCTGGGGTATACTGCTTCCTGATATGGAAACGCTCTCCCACTTCTTCACGCAATTAATCGACCTTCTGCGCCACCTTGATGTCTGGATCAACAATACAGTCTCGCAGTACGGAACGCTGACCTACGGTATCATTTTCGCTATCGTTTTCGCCGAGACAGGTCTGGTCATCATGCCGTTCCTGCCCGGAGATTCACTGCTCTTTGCGTTGGGAGCATTTTCCGCAACGCCGAACGCCGCTCTGAAACTGGCTTTTCTGTATCCCCTCCTGATGGTAGCGGCATTCTGTGGCGATAATGTGAACTACTGGCTCGGTCGGACTCTGGGACGGAATCTGTTCGGTAAACCCGAATCGCGCATCCTCAACCGGGCGTATCTGGCGCAGACAGAGGAGTTCTTCGCCCGACATGGCGGTAAGGCGCTGATTCTTGCCCGGTTCGTCCCGATTGTGCGTACCTTCGCGCCGTTTGTCGCCGGAATGGGGAATATGCCCTATGGTCGCTTCCTGGCTTTCAGTATCGCTTCTACCGCTCTATGGGTAGGTCTCTGCGTCACCGGAGGCTACCTTTTCGGGAATCTTCCCGTGGTCCGAAATAACTTCGAGAAGGTTATTATCGGCATAATCCTTGTGAGCCTGCTCCCGGCGGTAATCGAATTTACCAATCACCGCCGCAAAAGCAAAGAAAGTAAAGAGTGACGTTAACAGGGAATCAGCGATAACAGGGAATCAGCGATGGATGGGCGGATTTCCCCTGCCCTGCCCGGAATGTCTCGGTCTGGACACAGATTTAGCTACCCGTGTCCGTCGAATCGTTAGACACGGGTTTCCCGACAGATGACATTTACGGATGACATTTACG
Source organism: uncultured Armatimonadota bacterium (assembly GCA_903910385.1). Taxonomy (GTDB): domain Bacteria; phylum Armatimonadota; class Armatimonadia; order Armatimonadales; family Armatimonadaceae; genus CAIVZM01. The sequence goes on along the minus strand of CAIVZM010000075.1, from coordinate 32,895 downwards.
GATGACATTTACGGATGACATTACCTGTTGAGACGGATTCGCTATTGAACGCCGAACGCAGAAGTGACCTGCACGGTTACCTTTTTATCCAGCGAGGCAGTGTCTTCCCTTCCGCCCTCTTCATCGTCATAGGCGCCAGTGACGAGCATCATTCCCATGCGGGCGAAACGGAGCGGACCGAGCGTGGAGCCGCTACTTTTGGCGATATTTTCCGCACGCTTTCGGGCGTTTTCCGCCGCCTCGGCAAGGATGGCGTCCTTGAGTTCCGCCAGTTTGGTGATCCGGTACTGCGGCGCGACCGATTCGACCGAGACTCCCTGATTGATCAGGTCAGTTGCGGTGCGGGAGACTCCCTGAACGACATCCACCTTCTGGGACCGCACCTCCACCTCCTGCGAGAGGCGGTATCCTGCGATCGTGCGCAGAACATCGCTCATGTTGCCGTTCGTGGGCGCCGCAGGCTTGTCGTAGAGAGTCTCGGTCGTGATGGCAAGCGGGAAAATCTCTTCGGAAGGGATTCCCTTTTCGGTGAGGTAGGCATTCAGTTGGGAAACGGACTTCTGCAGTCCCTGATACGCCGCGCTGGCGGTCGGCGCCTGATAGTTCACCTTTGCCGTCCATATGATGTAGTCCGAGCGGACAACGCGCCGCGCCGACCCGGTGACGCGGATGACATCCTCCGCACTCCGGTTCCGCCCCAGCGACCGCGCCACCACGGTCGCTCCGACGATAATTGCGCCCGCAATCAGCAGGCTATAAGTCAGCGCCGACAACCGGGAAAGGTTCATATTGCCATTGTATCGCCGCCGTTACGTCTGGCAAACCTCCGGTTTTGAGCTACGATATAATTCGTTCGGCAGAGGAAATCAAAAGATGGCGATAGAGGAACGACTTGCCTCTCTGGAAGCGGAAGTGGCGAAAATCCAGGCGCAGTTGAACGGCGACCGCCCCGGCGTTGTCGGGCGGACGCGTCCCGACTTTCTAGATAACTATACTCGGCGTTCCGCGAACAGCCCCCTGTTCGGCGAGGTGGCGGCGGCGGTCGCGGCGGAGCGGGAGCGGGAACGCGAGGGAGCCCAACGTGCGGCGGACGATCAAGGATGATGTCCAAGTCCCTTGACATCTATGCTCTCGATACTGACCATTGTACCGTTCTACAGCGCGGCGGCGATGGCTACAACGGACTGACGGCGCGGTTGCGGGCTATCGCGCCCGATGACTATGGGACGACTATCGTCAGTTATGAGGAGCAGTTCAAGGGATGGCTCGACAGGTTCCATCTCGTCAACACGTCCGCCCTGCGGATAGAAGCCTACACTCAGTTACAGGAGAGTCTGCGCTTTTACAGCGGCCTCGCAGTGTGGGAATATACGACAGAGGCGGATGCCGAATACACGCGCCTTGTGAAAGCGAAAGTGCGCGTCAGGACGAAAGACCTGCTCATCGCGTCCATCGCCCTCGCTAACAACGCCTCCGTCCTGACGCGCAACGCCAGAGATTTCGGCAAAATCCCCGGCCTGAAATTTGAGGATTGAACGGTATAGAGCGATTTGGCAGTCGCCGTCCTCTATGGCTATAGCTTTGCGACATCAATCCCTATTTTCTTCATCCACGCCCTTTTTGGTGACGCCGTACCGGTCGGTAATCAGGTGAGCATGCACAATGTGTCGGTCAGGGCGCAGATTTCGCCGTCCGCGATACACTACGCTCATGAATGTTCTGGGCATCGAGACTTCGTGCGATGAGACTTCCGCCGCTGTGGTTGTATCCGGGCGGCGCGTCCTTTCCAATGTCGTCGCGTCACAGATGATGGAACACGCCCGCTATGGCGGCGTCGTCCCGGAAGTCGCTTCACGACGCCATGTGGAACTCATGAATACGGTATTACGGCAGGCCCTGACGGAAGCAGGCGTCACGCTGTCGGAGATCGATGCTATTGCTGTCACCAACCGTCCCGGTCTGATGGGCGCGTTGCTGGTGGGCGTCTCCGCCGCCAAGGCGCTGGCTATGGCGTTGAACATTCCGATTATCGGCGTCCACCATATCGAAGCGCACCTGTACGCCAACTTTCTGCAGGTCGGGGAAGAGTCGGGCGAGAAAAAGATCGACTTTCCTGCTATCGCTCTGGTCGTCTCCGGCGGGCATACCGATCTGTTCCATATCCGGGCGCCGGGCGATTACGCTTTGCTGGGGCGCACGAGGGACGATGCCGCCGGTGAGGCGTTCGACAAATGCGCCCGGTTGATGGGACTGGACTATCCGGGAGGTCCCGCTATCCAGAAAGCAGCGGAAGGCGGAAAGACGAATGCAATCGCCTTCCCTCGCGCCTTGCCCGATGAACCCTTCGCTTTTTCGTTCTCCGGCTTGAAGACCGCCGTTCGCTATGCTCTGCCGCGCTTACAGTCGGGCGAAGTCTCCCTACCGGATTTCGCCGCCTCCTTTCAGGAAGCGGTGGCGGACGCTCTGGTAAAAAAGACGGTGGGAGCGGCGAAGTCGGTCGGGGTCAATAGGATATTCATGGCGGGTGGAGTCGCCTGCAACAGCAGATTGCGCGAGAAAATGCAGATCGCCTGCGATGCCGCCAACCTCGATCTATTTTACCCTCACCCGGTTTTCTGTACAGACAATGCCGCCATGATCGCCGCCACGGGATATTTCAATTTGCAGAGACGCCCGGCAGACAATTTGAACTTCGCCGTTTACGCTTCCGAACCGCTGGCGGCAGGTACGGCGATAAGTACGAACGGATAAACACCCAACATCCTGATCAAAATCGCCGTATAGCGGAATATGAAACCTTCATCGTGGGTGGGTTTGGCGTTGGCAGCGGTTTTGTTGATCGTGGGTATCGTCGCTTACTTTCTCCCTTCCGCTTCCCCGGAGACGTCGGAGACGCTCATTCGGCAATCCCTGCGCGATGCTGAGAGCACCGCGAAGGCGCGGCGCGTCGCCGATGTCATGGAAGTCATTTCGGACGATTTTCAGGCAGGATTGTGGAATAAAGCGCGTCTGCGTCTTACGCTCGTCCGTTCCCTGCGGAATGGGCGTGGCGTCGACTATGATGTCCACGTAAATGAACCCCGCATTCTGCCCTCACCGAAAGGGAACCCGGACGAGCGGTTGGTTATCACCCGTTTCTCCGCCTTCTATTCCGGTTCCGGCGAAGATATCTGGGGCAGTGACCTGCTGACGCTGGTCATGCGTCAGGAAACCCGGCGCAGTTACCTGTTCTTTACCCGTCCCCGCTGGCGCATTGTCAGCGTGGTCAATGCGCCGCCGGTCCCCCTTCTGGAATAAGGAAGAGTATGTGGGGCGCCTCCCTAAAGACGCGGCGCGGGTTGCGGCGTTGTGGTCGGGATAATACGCCGGGGGATATCGCCATACCAGACGAGGCGATCCATCCGCAATGTCCGACCGGACGGATTACTGCCGTAGCGAGGTTCATTCTGGTCGTCCCAGGCATGATAAAACACCCATTCCTCGCCGGAGGGCAGTTTGAGGTAGCTCTGGTGACCGGGGCCGAAGACTTCGACGCCGTTACCTTCCAGAATTGGTCGTGCGGTCTTGACATAAGGGCCGGTCAATTTCGACGCGACGGCATGGGCGACACAGTAACAGGCATCCGCTTTATTGCTCTGATACCATCCGCCAGAATACAGCATATGGTATTTTCCGCGCCGTTTGATCAGAGTCGGGGCCTCGGTGACGCCGCGTTCCCAGTCCCGATCCGGGCGCATCAGTTCGATGGGATCGCCTTCGATGGCTTTCCAGTCCGGGGTCAGTTTTTGCAACACAATACGGCGCGGGTCTTCCTCAGAGTAGATCAGGAAAGCGTCCTTGCCCTCGCTATAAATCGTGGCATCGATGACGCCTACCCGGTTCTTTTCGCCGACGACCAGTACGGATTGATGCACAAACGGCCCCAGCGGGTTACGGGATACGGCGACTCCGATATCGTGCTTGTTCGTCTTCGGATTCAACGCGGAATACGTGAACCAGAACTGCCCGTCATGTCGCCAGACCTCCGGAGCCCAGTAATGGACGCCCGACCACGGAACTTCGAATACGGTTCCTTTATGGGTCCAGTTCACCATATCGGGAGATTCCAGCGCTTGAAAGCGAAACCCGGAAGTTTCGGTCGCATAGGCATAGAATTTCCCCTGCCAGGCGATGACGAACGGATCAGGGAAGTCTTTTGCCCAGAGCGGATTCTGATACTGTTTGACCGATTCGGAAGGGGCGACAAGAGGACGGATAACATTCACTGGCATACATCAAGTTTAGGGCGCTGACGCCCGGAGCGCCACCGGAAAACGCCGTTGAGGGTATAATCAGCGTATGCAAATTCATCCCTCTCTGGCATCGATGCGCGGCGGATTGATCGTTTCCTGTCAGGCATTGCCGGAAGAACCGCTGTACGGAGCGGAAATCATGGCGCGTATGGCGCGGGCGGCGAAAGAGGGCGGCGCCGTCGGCATTCGCGCCAACACCCCGGACGATATCCGCGCTATCAAAGCGACGCTTCCCAATTTGCCGCTGATTGGCCTCTGGAAGGTGGTCGTTCCCGGATTCGAGGACGTTTACATTACTCCGAGGCTGGCAGAAGCGGCGACCGTCGCGGCAAGCGGTGCGGACATTATCGCGCTGGATGCTACCCTGCGCCTGCATCCCGAAGGGTCAGCGGCGGAACTGATCCACAGCGTTAAAGCGCATACTGGAAAAGCGGTCATGGCGGATATCGCCACCGAAGCGGATGCAATGGCGGCTATCGAAGCAGGCGCCGATGTTCTTTCGACCACTCTTTCCGGTTACACGGCGGACTCTCCCACCCTCGATGGGCCAGATATCGAACTGGTAGCGCGTCTGGCACGGAGAAATCTGCCGATTCCCCTGATCGCCGAGGGGCGTATCCACACGCCGGAACAGGCTCGCGCCGCTCTGGATGCCGGAGCGTTCGCAGTGGTCGTCGGCGGCGCGATCACGCGCCCGCAACAAATCGCACGTCGCTTCGCCGTCGCCCTGAAATCGGTTTAAACGACATTGAAGGCGTGGACATATCCCCTATGAGTCAGACTTTGCTGGGCATCGATATCGGCGGAACGAAAATCGAAGGAGGATTGGTCGATGCGGAAAGCGGTTCTGTCCTCCTTCAAGAACGAACGCCGACCCCGGCATCGGAAGGCGGCGCCGCAATACTGAATTGCGCGATCATTCTGGCGCAACAGATGATCGGGGCGGCAGAAAAAATAGGAGCGCCCATTCCGTCAGCGGTAGGAATCGGCGCGGGCGGACAGATCGACGCACGGACGGGCATCGTTCTCTCCGCGACGGAACTCTTGCCGGGTTGGGCGGGAACACGATTGAAGGACGCTTTCGAAGAAGCGTTGCAGATTCCCGCCGCTGCAGATAATGATGTCAATGCACTGGCAATGGGCGAATCGCGCTTCGGCGCAGGTCGCAATTTAGATAATCTGGTCTATCTGGCGATTGGCACCGGGTTGGGGGGGGCGTTTCTGAGCGGAGGGAAACTGCATCAGAGCCATTTCGGCGTCAGCGGCGAACTGGGACATTTGATTCTTTTTCCGGACGGTCTTCCCTGTACCTGCGGCGGCTATGGATGCTGGGAGCAGTATGTGAGCGGCCCGGCGCTGTTGCGATACTTCCATGATTTCGGCGGCGATATAAGTATTCAGGAAGGCGGGCCTCTGGGGCAGATGGCGCAACAGGATCGTTCTGGCCCTGCCGCACGCGCCATCAGGGCAGTCGCTGAGAGTCTGGGAATAGGACTGATTTCGGTAGTCAATATCTTTGGACCGGACAGAGTGGTTCTGGGCGGCGGCATGATGGCTCTGAACAATCTGATTCTGGAACCAGCACGAAAAATCGTTCAGGAACGGGCAATGCCCGCCGTCCGCAATGTTCCTATCCTTCCTGCTGAACTGGGAGCGCACGCATCCATCGTCGGCGCGGCGACTCTGGCGCACTCGTTCCTGACGGACAATCGCCCTTCCTGAAGAAATTCGAAACGAACTTCCGGTTCAGCCGTCTCTTACCCTAAATGATGCAGACACTCACCTTAAGCCTCGCCCCTCTCGACGAACGTCCTGTAAACACCCGGTACCCGCAGATGATCGGCGCTATTGGCGGCGCCACCGTCCTCCTGCCTCCAACCGAGATTCGCGGAGAACAGCGCAATGCGGCGGATATGAATGCGGTCGGAGCATGGCTTCGCGAGACGGCGAAAGAGGCGGACGGCGTCATCGCTTCCGCCGAGTTTGTCGGATTCGGCGATTTGATTCAATCCCGTATTTCCTCTCCTTCCGCCGCCGACACTATTCCTTATCTGAGCGTTCTGACGGAAATCGGGGCGGCAGGGACTCCGGTCTATGCTTTCAATCTGATTACACGCGCCCCTTTCGCGGACGATTGTATCGAGGAACCGCTGTACTGGTGTCAGTATGGCATTCGCCTCCACCGCCTTTCCGCTGCATTACATCGTCGAGAAGCGGGAGCGCCGGAAGCGGAGGATGCCTCGTTGATCGCTCGTGTCGAAAGCGAAATATCGGCGGATATCCGTCAGGACTGGCTGAACCGCCGCCTGCGAAACCATATTGTCAATCTTACATTAATCGATGCGCTGGCACGGCGCGACCTGGCATTTCTGCTGATTACTTCGGACGATACCGCCGTCTGGGGATTACCCTCCCGCGAGAAGGCATGGCTCGAATCATGGCTGTCATTGCTCGGTGCAGAGACGCAAGACAGGCTTCTGATGCACCCCGGTGCGGACGAAGTCGGCTCTGTACTGGTCGCGCGATTTATCTGTGCAGCAAACGAGTCAAGACCCCGTATCTGCCCGGTTTATGCAATTCCCGGCGATGAACGGATTATCGCGCCCTATGAGGACAAAGCGGTCCAGTTGACAGTAGAAGGACAGATTCGCGCCTGCGGCGGCGTGGTCGTCACCGAACCGGAAGAGGCGGATATTATCCTGACCGTCCTGACCCCCTCGCCGCGTCGCACAGAATTACGCCCGGAGTTTGCCGACGATGAACGCATCGCCCGCACACCCTATTACCGATCTCTCTTCGAGAGGATCGGACAGTGGCAGTCAGTCGGCAAGCCTGTAGCTCTTGGCGATGTGGCTTATCCTAATGGCGCAGACCCGACGGCGATGGAGCTTTTGCTCTCCCACGATTCCCCGGTGAATCTGGCGGGTCTGGCGGGCTATGGAGCGTGGAACACAGCGGGAAATACGCTGGGAACGACAGTCGCTCAGGCAATCTGCTCGCTGTTCATCAGGAATGACCCGGCGCGTCAGAAGGCGCAACAGGACTTTTTGGCGCACCGTTTTCTGGAAGACTGGGGGTATCAGACTATCGTTCGCCGCGCCGCCCGCGAGGCAAACCGTACTGCCTTTCAACGCACAGACCCCGACCCGGAAAACGCGGAGCAGGTAGCGATGACCTGCGCGAATATCGCCCACGGTCTTGCCGACCGATTGGCGGAATTACAACAATACGGCATTGGAACCGGTCTGACGATCCGTCCAAGTTCCGTCCGTCTGCCGTGGCGGCGCACGTTTGAAGCGGATTTTGAATTAGTGTGAATTAATACCAAGTCGGTGAAATGACAACCAGACCTTCACAGTTATGATACGATATTAGAACCCTTTACCATTGTCCTGTTTTGATTTCAAGGAAGATTGCCGTGAGCGTCCCTCCTCCAACAGATTCATACGCATCGAGACAAAAAGACGACGTTGCGACGCCTGCAAAGGACGCCACCGTAACTATTGCGGAACTGCAGGCGCAACTGGCGCACCGCAACCGGCAGATCGAAGCGATACGTCGCGCCAGCGATGCGCTCTTTACCTATCCCGGCGTCGATTCGATTGTACGCGCCACTCTGGAAATCGCGCTGGACGTTCTGAGGGCGGATGCAGGCACGGTATTTATCTATAATGGTAAGGAAGATACTCTGGTCGCTCGTTATGTTATCGGCGGCGCAGGAGAAAAGTTCATCGGTAAATCGATCCCGGCAACAATGGGGATCGCCGGAACCGTTTTCCAGACGCACAAGCCTTTACTGACCGGGAATGTGCTCGACAGGGGCGACTTCAACCCGGATGTCGATAAAGAAACCGGCTACCATACGCAATCCATGATGACCGTACCTGTCAAGCGCACGGACGGTGATCCAGTGGGCGTAATGCAGGTATTGAACGCCCGCGTTCCCTTTACGGAGCTTGATTTGGAAGTGCTACAGGCGCTATGCGATCAGGCGGCGACCGGAATCGAACATTCCCACCTGCTGGAAGAAGCCAGAAAAGCGGAGCTACTCCATGCAATCGGCGATATTTCGCATGATGTCAAAAACTTCCTGACGCCTATCCTGACGGGTTCTCTAACCCTCAAGCCTATGTTCGAGCATTTGATCCATAGCGTCGATGCAGTGCGTTCGCGTTGCCCAGATAACGAGGAATGGGGAGCGGAACTGGAAAAAGCGGCGGATTATGTCCGGCACGATTATACGTGGATGTTCGAGAATATCGAAAGCGCCGCCGAGCAACTCAAAGCGCGGGCGGCGGAAATATCCGATGCGATCAAAGGAGAGTTTAGCAAACCCTTCTTCGAACCGACCGATTTCAATGAGCGCGTGCGTTCTGTCGCTTCCACATTGCGTGGGGTGGCGGAAAAAGCCAATGTCCAGTTAAAACTCGACCTTGACCCGAACCTGCCCTTTGTCGAAGTAGACCGAAAACAGATATACAATGCGCTTTACAACCTGATCAACAACGCGATTCCGTATACACAGGACGGCGGTTCGATCATCGTCAGTACGCACAGCCCTCAGTCTGGACAGCAGACGTTCTCGTTTGCGGTGCGGGATACCGGCAAGGGAATGCCCGAAAAAATCCGCCAGAGCATTCTGAGTGGCGACCCGGTGTCAACCACGCCGGGCGGCACCGGATTGGGGACGCGAATCGTTCTGGGCGTCGTTCGCCGCCATGAGGGAACAGTGGATATACAGAGCGCCCCCGGCGCGGGAACGACCTTCTCCGTAACGCTCCCGCTCCGACAGACACATACCGATAGACCCGTGTAAGCGAGTCCGATGATCGCACAATGGAAACCCATCCCTGGCTTTCCTGCGAAACGATTCCGAGCGGCGCAATGGTTGGAAACACCTCAGAATGCTTCCATTTGCCGCAGCAAGAACAAAACAAGGGTAGGCATCGAGATGCCGACCCTTGTTGATGCTCCTTAAAGATAAGGGCGTACCAGTTCCCGCTGTTCGTCCAAAGATTCCCAGACACGACCAGGTTCGCCATAGACCAGCGTGAAGGGACCGGAATAGTCTGCGTCCGCGGCGATCTGCAAACAGCGCGTGAAGTCTTCCACATCAGGCTTTCCATCGCGGTAATCACATTTGGCATGAGAGCCTTCTGCATACTCGACGATGTCCGCGAGATTTTCGTACTTGGATTCGCCGCCCCAGTTTCCAAAGTCGAAGTTCAGTCCGACAGCGCCTTCCAGTCCATCCAGAACCTGATGCACATTCTCCGGAGTGGAAAGGGTCGGATACCAGTTCTCCGTCAGGACGTGGATTTCGCGCAGATAGCCATCTACCGCCAGACGCTTCAATTGTTCGTGCGTCCGCATCAGGTTCTGCTGTGTAGGATGTTGCTTTCCGCCGATCACACGAGCGCATTTCGCTCCCAGAGCGTGAGCATCGTCAATCCAGCTAAGGATCCATTCGCGGTCTCGGTCACCATTTTCGGAGTCGTTGATATCGCCATCGTCGATCAATAGCGACCATAATTCGACTCCCGCCGCTTCCCGCGCCGCCTTGAACCGGACAAGATACTCCGGATCACGGGACGGGATATGGAAATGGCATAGTTCCATGGTCTTGAACCCCCGTTCGGCGAGGGCGGCGGGAACCTCCAGCAAATCCAGACTACCCGGAGCATCTCCCATCAATCGGGCATCCGGATCGCCGGGTCGTCCGGGAGCGCAGGTCTGTATCAAGGGGTGAAGAGCCCAGGTGGAGACAGACACCCGGCGCGGGGTTTGCAATGGCATAGTATTTCCTTTTTTTATAAGAGATCACATTATTCGACCCCGGTGTATCCGGAAGTAACAGATTCTTACGCAGTCACGTCTTTGATGGGCGTGCGCATCCTCACAGGGCGAAACATCGCTTAAAAACTATTGTAGCACAACTAAAGCGTCAATAAGGGCGAACATAAACAGGAGTTGAAACATGCACAGGAAGGGGAAAATATATACATTGACGAATCATTACTAAGAGTTCAACAAGAAATGAGATTGCCTTTATATGGCTGGTTCTCCTCAAGCGACAGTAGGCGTTTTCGGTGGCACAGGGTTTTATTCCCTTCTTTCGGGCAATGTGCGGGAGACGTGGGTGGAAACTCCCTACGGGTCGCCGTCCGACAAGGTAACGATTGGTCAAATCGGCGATAAGACGGTCGCCTTCCTGCCACGACATGGCAAGGGGCATACGATCCCCCCGCACGAAATCAACTATCGCGCCAATGTATGGGCGATGAAATCGCTGGGCGTCACCGATATTATTGCGCCGAACGCTTGCGGTTCGTTGCAATCTCATGTCAAACCGGGGGAATTTGTCATCTGCGATCAGTTCGTCGACCGCACCACCGGGCGAAAAGATACCTTTTACGATGGTCCGATTGTCACGCACGTCTCCGCCGCCGATCCGTACTGCCCCATTCTTCGGGAGCATGTGATCGGAGTTTGCCGTGAACGGCAGATGGGACACCATGAGACCGGTACGGTCGTCGTAATTCAGGGACCGCGTTTCTCTTCCAAGGCGGAATCACGCTGGTTCACGGCGGCGGGTTGGGAAGTAATCAATATGACCCAGTATCCCGAGTGTATGCTTGCCCGCGAGTTGGAAATGAGTTATGTCAACATTTCTCTCATCACCGATTACGATGCCGGTTTGGTGGCGGATGACCCGAATGTTCAACCGGTGACCCATCACGAGGTCTTTGAGATGTTCAAGGCGAATCTGGAAGCCCTCAAGGGACTGGTATTCCGCGTTATTGAAACGTTACCCGATACATCGGCAAGTCCCGCACGTAGCTGTCTGGAGGTCTCTCGGTTCGTGTAACACTTGCTGATCGAATATATCTCCGAAAATAAGTGAATTTCTACCGTACGATTCCCGTATTCATCCTTAATGTCAAACGAAAGCGCCGCTACTGAACGCAAAAACCAGCGTTCCCAAATTGAATTCGAGAAGCAAATGCTTCCTCATCTGGACGCTCTGTACCGATCCGCCCTCTCCATGACCAAAAACCCCGGAGACGCGGAAGACTTGGTGCAGGAGACATTCGTCCGGGCTTTTCAATTCTTCGCACAATTTCAAGGGGGAACTAATGCGCGAGCATGGTTGTTCCGCATAATGACAAACCTTTATATCAACTCTTATCGGAAGAAGACGCGTGAACCGGATCGGGTATCGTACGACGAAATGGAGGATTTTTACCTCTACAATCGCCTGTCAGACGCCCAGACATCAGGTATCGCGGCATCTCCGGAAGATGTCATTCTAACGCAGGTACAGGCGGAAGCGATTCGGGATGCGATTGACAAATTGCCCGATGAATACCGCGAAACCGTCGTTCTAGCGGACATCAACGAGTTTTCATATCAGGAGATTGCAGAAATGCTGGACATACCCATTGGCACTGTGCGCTCGCGATTATCCCGGGGACGCCGTCTGGTGCAAAAATCATTGTGGGCTTATACCGAGGCAAATACGCGTTAGTTCGGGTGGGCTGGTAGGCGCGACTGGAGAGTCGTTGCGCCAGATGAGTCGATATAGTCGATATATAGGTGTTGCGTTCCCTCGTGTCGTCTTACGTTAGGCATAAGGGACGCTTAGAAACAGTCAGAAGTATGATAGGTCAGGAAGTGACAGGGAAAATGGAAGGTTCTGAAAAAGCGATTCCAGCGGAGTTAGAATATAATCAGTGTCAGGAGGCGGTGAAGCGCCTGAACGATTATCTGAGCAAGGAGTTACGTCCCGATGAAGCGGAACAGGTGGAGCGCCATCTTTCCCAGTGTAAGGGATGTTTCGCCAAATTTCATTTTGAGGAAACGTTACTACATGCGATCCGCGAACGCGTCTCCCATGTCCGTGCACCAAAGCCTCTGCGCGAAAAGATTCTGAGTTTCCTGACTACTTCCGAATAAGATTCCTGACGCATCCGGGGAAAATAAAAGGACGGGGCGAAGCCCCGTCCTTGTTGTCGTCAGGAAAATGTCGCTGTTCTGGCGAAAGCGTGCCTCGCTCACTCCGCTTCAGGGTAAGACCCCAGAATAGTAACGAAGAGACTCTGTTCTTCCAGCAGTTTCAGCGCATGCGAAACCGCTTCATCCCGGATATGCCCCTGAAAATCGATGAAAAAGACATATTCCCACGGCATCTGCTTGGTCGGGCGCGACTCAATCATAGTCAGGTTGATATTGTGAGCGTCAAAGGCGGCCATTGAGCGTAGCAACGCGCCCGCTTTGTGTCGGACACTGAAAAAGATGCTGGTTTTGTCCTTACCGGATGGTGCAGGCTCATTGCGCCCGATGACCAGAAACCGGGTTCGGTTATAGGGGGAGTCCTCCACCTTTTTAGCGATGAGCGGCAATCCATAGATTTCCGCCGCGATTTCCGGACAGATCGCCGCGCCTTCGGAATCCATCGCCGCCAGTTGCGCCGCTTTGGAATTGGAAGTCACATCCACAATCTCGGCTTTCGGGAGGTTGTCGCGGACCCAACCCCGGCTTTGCGCCAGACTTTGCGGGTGCGCGTACAGGCGCTTGATATTTTTCAGCGACTCAGAGCGCGTCCCGATATTGTGAACGACCGGAACAAAAACTTCAGCGCATACCTTTAACGGCGTCTGCGAAAACATGTCCAACGTGTAGGGTACGACGCCTTCAGTGCTATTTTCTACCGGGACAACGCCATAGTCAGCGGCGTTCCGCTCCACTTCGGTGAAAACATCCGGAATAGTCGCAACCGGTTTGAACTCGGACGAAGAACCGAATTTATCCAGAGCGGCACGATGCGAAAACGTTCCGGGGGGTCCGAGATACGCGATGGAAAGCGGCGATTCCAGAGCGCGGGCGGCGCTGATGATCTCCCGCCAGACAGCTCGTATGGCGTCCTTATTGAGCGGACCAGGGTTTGCCTCGGTCAGACGCTCAAAAATCTGTCGTTCACGTTCTGGTCGGAAGAATTGGCTGGCTTCCTTGCTTTTACTTTTTCCGACTTCCTGCGCGAGTTCAGCGCGTCGGGAAAGCAGTTTGAGAATTTCGTCGTCAACCGCATCAATCTGTCGTCGAAGGTCTTGCAGGGACATGAATGTTCCTTTTCGCGGATGAATGAGCTATAATTGTCCGTTTCGTGCTGTCTGTCCGGCGACATTTATCCGGTGACACTATACGAAGCTTAAATCAGCGATAATATATCATGACGCTTTCCGAGTTTTTGCGGAGCGTCATATAGACATAAGGACTTAGCTACTATGCCGGACTGGTTCCGACGACGCCCACGAGAGGATCAGGATGGGGCGAACGACAAATCCGCTCCCGCCCCCGCCTCTGTGGTGGAGGCTGTACCGGAAGGAACGTTCACAAAATGCGCGAAATGCGGCGCGATCCTGTTCACCAAGGATTTCGAACGCGACCTGAAAGTATGCGCGAAGTGCGGTCATCATCACCGATTGACCGCCGATGAACGTATCGCATGGACGGTGGATGAAGGCTCATTTGTCGAATTCGGCAATGATATCGCCGCTCTCGATCCGCTCGGTTTCCCGGAATACTCCCGGAAGCTGGAATTGGGGCGATCAGACCCCAATGGTCGCAACGATGGTCTGGTCACTGGAACCGCGCAAATCGGCGGAAATCTCTGCGTTTTCGGCGTCGTGGATTTCTTTTACGCACGGCTTGCGGGAACGATGGGTTCCGTCTTCGGCGAAAAGTTTATGCGGGCAGCGGATAAAGCGATCACAGAGAACCTGCCTTTCGTGCTGTTTTGCGCTTCCGGCGGGGCGCGTATGCAGGAAGGCCTGCTCGGTCTGATGCAAATGGCGAAGACCGGCGCTTCCGTGGCTCAACTGGCGGAGGCGCGGATTCCTTATATCTGTGTCCTGACAGACCCGACTATCGGCGGAGCGCTGGCATCATATGCCTCCCTTGGTGACGTCATTTACGCGGAGCCGGGCGCCAATGTGGCGCTGGCAGGCACAAGGGTCGCGCAACAGGCGCAGACGCAAAAACCTCCGGCGAATTACCAGACCTCCGAATTCCAGTGGGAGCATGGCTTCATCGACAAGGTAGTTCCGCGTAAGGAAATCGCCATCACGCTATCGCGCACGCTCACGTTTTTTGCAGGCGGTATCGCCTCCCAAACAGAGACGAAAGCCTCTCCTGTTTTAGTTACGCCTCCAGACAGTCCCACTGCGGCGAAGCGCAACGGCGCGGAAGGAGGTCATTGATATTGGAAGACATGAACATTCTCGAATTTGAGCAGGCGATCGCAGAACTGAATTTGGAAATCGGCAAGTTACGGACGGCGGCGCAACGTGAGCGCCGTTCGGACGGCGAAGTTCAGGCAAATGCGCTGGAAAAGCGTCGGGACGAATTAACGACCCAGTTCTTCGCACGGTTGGAACCGTGGGATGAGGTACTGCTGGCGCGGCATAAAGACCGCCCGTATTCGCTCGACTATATCCCCTTCCTGACCGAAGACTTCATCGAATTGCACGGCGATCGACTTTTCGGCGATGACGGCGCTCTTGTCGGCGGAATGGCTGCCATGAGCGGCGATCCGGTCATTCTGATCGGACAGCAAAAGGGCAGAGACCTGAAGGAGCGACAGAAACGCAACTTCGGCTACGTTCGCCCGGAAGGCTATCGCAAAGCGTTGCGCCTGATGCAACTGGGGGAAAAGTTTCGCCGCCCAATCGTGACTCTGGTAGACACGCCGGGAGCCGACCCGAACGTCGGGAGCGAAGAGCGGGGTATATCGGAAGCCATCGCACATAATCTCCGGGAAATGGCGGCGCTACGTACCCCTACAATCGCCGTCATTATCGGCGAGGGCGGTAGTGGCGGGGCGCTCGGGATTGCGGTCGCCGACCGCGTCTTGATGCTGGAACACTCTATTTACTCAGTCATCGCGCCGGAAGGTTGCGCCTCGATTCTGTGGCGTGATCCGTCACGTGGTCCGGACGCCGCGAAAGCGATGCGCATTACGGCGAAGGATGCCAAACGTCTGGGGCTTGCGGATGAGATTGTTACCGAGCCTCTGGGCGGAGCGCATCATGATCCGGAAGGAACCGCCGCCGCCATCCGCGAAGCGTTACAGCGTCACCTGAACGAACTATCCGCGCTTTCCCCCTCCGCTCTGCTTGCTCAACGGTTCGCCAAACTGCGGGGATTCGGACAGTTCCTTAGCGCCCCGTTCGCCTGAAGCGGTTTGTATGGAGAGAGGAAGGTTGCTATGCATCCTTCCTCTCTTCAGGGATATTTCATTCCGGGCGCAGACATTGCAGGTACGTCCCCATAATCCCGCCTCACCCGACCAATCCCGCACGAATTATATGCTTGTAAATCTCACATCTCGTCGTTACGCCTCATTGCGCCGCGCCCGCCCCGCTTCCTTTTCACGAAAGGGAAAGGATTTATATAGCCTCGGCAGTCACTTTGCTGCCACATAATCGAGTACGATTTGTTGTGTGGCAGGCATCGTGGAGGCGTTGGCAAACGACAACCACTTCGCGCAAGCGGCGATTCCTCCCTTGTTACACGATTAATCTGGCACGGATTAGCGTTTTGCTGAGCGACGCGCTATACTGACGGCGTGACAGCGGCAATGCGACACGAATTTTGTTGCGGCGGCAACGGCGGCATAGTGCGGATTATACAGCGCCCCTCGGCGTGAAATCGTCCGGGCGCCTCCCTTCGGCTTGCTGGAGGTTGAGGCGCGATTCGGTGCGGCGGACGATTTCAGCGCAGAGGGGCGCTGTTACGTCCGCTTTTTTTGCGCCCCGACCGCCTTGACTTGACCGCCGCCGAATGATGCCGAAACGAATGAGAATGTTGTGAATACACCTATAGATTTTTCCAAGACGCTGAACCTGCCGCAGACTGACTTCCCGATGAAGGCGGACTTGCCAATTCGCGAGCCGCTTTTTCAGGCGTTCTGGCAGGAAAACGATATCTACCAGAAGTCGGTCGAGAAGGACGCCCCGAAAGGCCTGTTCCTCCTGCACGACGGTCCGCCGTACTCCAACGGCAATATCCACCTCGGACATGCGCTCAACAAGACACTCAAAGA
Source organism: uncultured Armatimonadota bacterium (assembly GCA_903910385.1). Taxonomy (GTDB): domain Bacteria; phylum Armatimonadota; class Armatimonadia; order Armatimonadales; family Armatimonadaceae; genus CAIVZM01. The sequence goes on along the minus strand of CAIVZM010000075.1, from coordinate 16,500 downwards.
TTTGGTGACGCGCTTCCGCACGATGCAGGGATTTCGTTCGCCCTATATCCCGGGTTGGGACAACCATGGCCTGCCAATCGAAGTGGAGGTCATGAAAGAGTTCCGGGCGAAGAAAGAGCAGTGGACCCCGGCGACCCTTCGCGCTCGGTGTCGGACCTTCGCCAGTGAGTGGGTGGAAATCCAGAAAGCGCAGTTCCGGCGACTGGGCGTGCGCGGCGATTGGGAACGTCCCTATCTGACGATGGCTCCCGCCTTTGAAGCTAAAATCGTCGAAGTGTTCGCAGAACTGGCGAAAAAGGGATATGTCTATCGCGGCCTGAAACCCGTCCTCTGGGACACGGCGAATGAAACGGCGCTCGCCAATACGGAAGCGGAGTACAAAGAACATGTCTCCCCTTCTATCTATGTCCGGTTTCCATTGAAATCCGACCCAAATCAGGTTTTTGGAAACGACGCCAGCGCAGGAAACGCTTATACGATCATCTGGACGACCACTCCCTGGACGATTCCCGCAAACCTTGCGGTCGCGGTGCATCCGGACGCAGAGTATAGCGTAGTTCAGGTCGGCGGTGACCGTTATCTGGTCGCAGAACCGCTCCGAGAAAAAACGCTGACGTTGACCGGTCTTAACGCGTCCGAAGGCAAAGTTCTCAAGACGGTTCGGGGACGCGATCTGGAAGGACTCGTGTTCTTGCATCCCCTGCCCTCTTTTGACCGGGATTCCCTTTTGACGCTTGCTGATTATGTGACCATGGAAGACGGAACGGGCGTTGTCCACACCGCACCCGGTCACGGCGCGGACGACTTTATCACCGGCAGAAAGTATAACCTTCCGGTACTGTCGCCGGTCAATGGTCGCGGACGATATACGGAAGAAGCGGGAGAATTCGCCGGACTGACTCTGGACGAAGCGAATGTCCGGATTCCCGAACGGTTGCAGGAAGCGGGAAATCTGCTGGCGCATACGGCGTTCTCGCACAAATACCCGCATTCGCCCCGTGCGCCGCACAAGCCACTGATCTTCCGGGCGACTGTCCAATGGTTCGTCTCCGTGGAGCATGACGATTTACGGAATCGCGCTCTGGCGGAAATCGATAAGGTTGACTGGTTCCCGGCAACGGCGAAAAACCGTATTTCCGCCGCCGTCGCCGGGCGCCCCGACTGGACCGTCTCGCGGCAACGCTACTGGGGCGTCGGCATTCCGGTCTTTTACGCCAACGGCGAGCCAGTAATGACCGACGAATCGCTGACGGCGGTCGTGAACCTCGTCCGCGAACGGGGAACCGACGCCTGGTACGATACGGCCCCGGAAGATATTCTCCCGGCGGGCTTTACGTACAATGGCGTCCCGGCATCCGAGTTTGTGAAAGAGACTGACGTGCTGGATGTCTGGTTCGATTCCGGCACGACCAGTATGGCGGTATTGAATAGCGGCGTCTGGGAGAATCACCGCTACCCCGCCGATGTGTATCTGGAAGGTTCCGATCAGCATCGAGGATGGTTCAACTCGTCACTGATGCTCGGTACAGCGGTCACTGGTAATGCTCCGTTCAAGCAGGTAATCACCAACGGCTTCACCGTCGATGAACTCGGCTACAAGATGAGCAAGTCCAAGGGTAACGCGGTCGACCCTCTGGGCGTCATTGAGAAGTACGGGGCGGATGTGTTGCGTCTATGGGTTGCCTCCTGCGAGTATCAGGAAGATACGCGCCTGGGCGACGCTATTCTGAAACAGACGGCGGATGGCTATCGACGCCTGCGGAATACGTTCCGGTTCTTGCTGGGCAATTTGTACGACTTCGATGTAACGGAAGACGCCGTTCCTGCGGACGATCTGGATATACTGGATCGCTGGGCGCTCTCCCGGTTGCAACGTCTTATCGGCGTCTGCACCGATGCCTTCCATGTGTACGATTTCCAGAAAGCGACACAGGCGATTCTGCTCTTTTGCGGCACGGATCTTTCGGCGTTTTACATGGATGTTCTCAAAGACCGTCTTTACACCCTGCTTCCCGAAGACCCGAAACGGCGTTCCGCGCAGACCGCCATGCACGAGATCGCATCCGTCCTGTGCCGCTTGCTGGCTCCGGTTCTGGTGCATACCTGCGAGGAAGTCTGGCAAGAATTCCGTACCACAGGTGCCGATACCAGCAGTTCGGACGCATTTTCCGTTCACCTTGCCACATGGCCGGACGTTCGCACGGAACTTATCAACGAGGCGGCGGAAACGACATTCGCTGCCATTCTCCGACTGCGCGACGAGTTCAACGCCCAGTTGTCCGCTGTGCGAGCGAGCGGCGAGTTGACCAAATCTCAGGAAGCGTTGCCGACATTCACTCTGGGATCAGCGCTATATTCTCGCATCTATGGTCACGAAGCGGCGTTAGCGGAAGCTCTCATCGTCCCCAATGTCCGTCTGATTCAAGATAATGATACGGACGGCGAAACGGTATGGGTGGAAATTGCGCCCGCGCCGGGAATCAAGTGTCAGCGCTCCTGGTTCGTTCGGGAGGATGTTGGCTCTGATCCAGATTATCCGACACTGTCCGTCGCTCAGGCGACGATAGTGCGCGAGCTTGTTCGTCGCGGAGTTCTGGAACTTTCCGCCGCTGACACGGCATAGATAGATGTCAGGAGAATATCGCTCCGCGAATTAGAGAATATCGCTCCGCGAATTAGAGAATATCGCTCCGCGAATTAGAGAATTTCCGGGTCGGGAGTACTCAGTAATCGTAATGCAGACGTTAGAAACGAAAGACGAAGAGGGGCGGGAGCGGATGGATGCCGCCCCTGCTTCTTTCGTTGCGTCTATGCCAGCGGAAAAAACGCTGCCTTCAGTGGCGTTTTACGCCATCGCCCTGAGTGTCATCGCTCTGGATCAGATGGTCAAGCAATGGACGATTGCGGCGATCCCGGTTGATGGCAGCATTCCGCTCTGGGCAGGCGTCTTCCAGTTGACGCATACGCAAAACCGGGGTATGGCATTTTCCCTGTTGCCGGGGCAGACCCTGTTGCTGGCGGCGGCGGCGATTATCGTCTCTGCGGTCATTGTGCTGACGCAACGTCGATTCGGCGCCAAAATGCCGCTGACGCTCGGTCTCGCTCTGACGCTCCCCCTCGGCGGAGCGCTCGGTAACCTAATCGACCGCCTGCGATTGGGCTATGTGACAGACCTTTTCGACTTTCGGTTGATTCACTTTCCCGTGTTCAATGTTGCGGATGCCGCCATTACCATTGGTATCGCTCTCCTGATGTGGCGGACGATGATGATCAAAGATACGACGCCGGAAGCGACGCTATCGACACGTGACGCCGCGCCCAAGGCGCAGGAAATGCAGTAATTCCTTATGTTGCCTGAACTATTTCGTATTGGGAACTACCCGGTGCATTCCTGGGGGCTTCTGCTGATGCTCGGTTTTCTGCTCGCCACCTGGCGGGCGGCCAAGAACGCGCCTCGATACAATTTCACACCAGAGAATGTCTGGGATATCGCGCTCTTTGGGCTGATGGGCGGTATTCTAGGAGCGCGTCTGGCGTATGTCGGATTGAATATCCCTTACTTTTCCACGCATCCTTCTGAAATTCTCGCTTTATGGACAGGTGGCATGACCTTCTATGGCGGGTTATTCGGCGGTCTGGCGGCGGGCGCGGCGGCCTGTCGCTGGCGCGGGGTGAATGTGGCGGATATGGGTGACCTTGCCGCCGTCTCTTTTCCGCTGGGCTACTGTCTGGGTAGGATCGGATGCTTTTTGCAGGGATGTTGCTATGGCGCCGTCTGTGATTTGCCCTGGGCGGTGCGCTTTCACCTTCCGAATGGCGAACTGACTCCTCCTTCTCACCCCGCTCAACTCTACTCGGCGATCATTGCGGTCGCCATGTATTTCCTGCTGGTCAGAGTGGAAGCGGGGCGCCGGTTCCGGGGGCAAGTATTACTGGCGTATATCGGCCTGTACTGCATCTACCGCTTCATTATCGAGTTTGTACGGGAAGGCGCGACAGCGCAACTTTCCGGCATCGCTCATCTGACTCAGGGGCAACTCGCCAGCCTGATTATAGCGATTGTCGTCGCCGGGATTTACGCCTACGCGGTTCGTCGGACTGTTCCGACAGCGCAACCCGCCGGATGACAATTCGTTTCGCTCGCCCGAATTCTTCGGCAGGCGAAAAGGGAAGGAAAATGGGAAACGTCTCGGAAAACGCTTTTATCGTCGGCGCTACGGAAAATGGCTCCCGTCTGGATGTCTTGCTCGCTGACCGCTTATCGGATATTTCCCGATCTCAACTTCAACGGCTGATCGACTCAGCGTCCGTTCAGGTAAACGGAGCGAGCGCCAAAGCGTCTTACAAAACGCAAACCGGCGATCTTATTCTGGTGCAACGACCATCGCCGCGCCCAAGCCATCTTCAGCCGCAGGATATCAACCTCAACATCGTCTTTGAAGACCCGGATATTATCGTTATCAATAAGGCGAAGGGAATGGTAGTTCATCCCGCGCCCGGTTGGGAAGATGGGACGCTGGTCAATGCCCTGCTCGCGCACGGGGACGAACTTTCCGGCATCGGCGGCGTCATTCGCCCCGGCATCGTTCATCGACTGGATAAAGATACAACTGGCCTGATGGTGGTCGCTAAAAACGACGCTTCTCATAACGGTTTGCAGATGCAGATTCAGCAACGTTCCATGCAACGAAAATATCTGGCGCTTTCCTGGGGCAAACCCCCTTTCGAGGAAGCGGTTATCGATGCGCCCATTGGTCGCCACCCTATTGACCGTAAGCGAATGGCGGTTATGGATCTCAATGGTCGGGGCGATGTTCGCACGGCGATTACGGAAGTCAAGATCAAGGAACGTCTGCCTTTCTTTACCCTGTTCGACTGTAAATTGCAGACAGGGCGGACGCATCAGATTCGGGTTCATCTTTCCTTTGCAGGATTTCCCATTGTCGGCGATGCGCTCTATGGCGGATCGAAAAAGATCAGTTCGGATCAGATACGCGGAGGAGTTATCGCCGTTCGCCTGAATGAACAGATCGCTGCGCTGCACGGGCAGACGTTACATGCTTATTCGCTGTCCTTCGAGCATCCCACTCTGGGCGACCCTCTGACATTCACCGCAGAGCCGCCCGCCGAGATGGAAAATCTGATTTCCTCGATTCGTGCGATTTCTCAAGACTGAGAACAAAATACGCTATCGCTGTTGTTTCCGGATCGTTTTCGGATTCTGATGTGGGATTTTTCTACCCCCACTGTAGCAAGCGATTCGAAACGAAGGAACGGTACAATAGCGCCATAGCTGACTTCATGAACAATTCTCCGGGCGCGCCGCGCCGACTTCCGGTTCCGGTCACCATACTGGCGCTGATGATCGCCCTGATGAGTTCCATTTTGCTGGGATCGTTTCAGGGCGATCAACCGCTCCCGGCGGGGCAGGTGACGCGAGCGATTCTACACCCGGTTTTTTCCTTCGTACCGGCAGCGGATGACGTCACTGAGGGTATCGTCCTCGGATTTCGACTGCCGCGCGTTTTACTGGCGGCCCTGGTCGGCGCGGCGCTTTCTGCGGTCGGCGCCGCGCTACAGGGAATTCTCGGTAACCCGTTGGCGGATCCCTATACGATGGGTGTCTCCTCTGGAGCGTCGGTGGGAGCCGCTCTTGCCTTACTGCTGGGATGGGGCGGACTCTGGGGCGGAATGGGGTTAACGGCGTTCGCATTTGGCTCCGCGCTTCTGACCATGATTCTGGTCTTCGCTCTGGCGCGAACCGGCGGACGATTACACACTGCCAGTTTTCTGCTGGCAGGCATTGTGGCAGGTTCTCTGCTATGGTCACTGACCACGCTCATACTGAGCCTTGCCGGGCAGGAGCAAGGCAGGATTCTCAACTTCCTGATGGGGCGTTTCTCCGAAGCTTCCTGGCGCGAGGTAGCGATCGCCGCGCCGTTTGCGCTGGGATCAATTCTCCTCTTTACCCTGTGCGGTCGAAGTCTGGATGCATTCGCCTTTGGGGAAGATGTCGCACGATCCGTTGGCATCGAAATCGAGCGCTTCAAGGCGGGAATCCTTGCGCTCGCCGCGTTGACCACCGCTGTTTCAGTATCAGTCTCCGGGGTGATCGGGTTCATTGGACTGATCGTTCCCCATGCGGCGCGGGCGCTGGTCGGCCCGCCTCATCAAGGTTCGATTCCCGTGGCGGCGTTACTGGGGGCGGTTCTGGCAGTCCTTGCAGATTTGCTCGCCCGATTGATATTGCCTGGTTCCGAACTCCCGGTCGGCGTCATTACGGCGCTTTTGGGAGCCCCTTTCTTCCTTTTTCTTCTCCGCCGACAGATGAATGGCGGGTGATACTTCTCCTCACTTTCCTACCGGGTAAGGAAGCGGAGGACGACCTCGCTTCCTGAAATGAAGGTAAACTTCCGTACAGCGTCTGAAAATAGTGGAAATGCCATCAGATAATGTACCGGAGACTCTATGACAACAACCTCGCCCTCTGAAGAAATTCCCCCTTCAGACTCGCTCCCCATAACCGCTGTGACCCTGTTCGCATCCGGCGTCGCCCATATTGTTCGTGAAGGTCAAGCCAGAGCCGGCGAAACCACCATTGATCTAACGATTCGTACGACACAGGTCAACGACCTGCTCAAATCATTGACGCTACTTGACCCCGAAGGTGAAGCGCGAGCCGTTACCTATCCCTCGCGTGATCCTATATCCCGTGCATTACAATCGTTCGCTGTGGATGTTACCGAAAATATTGGACGAGCCGATTTACTGAAAAAACTTCGCGGAGCCGAAGCGACCGTGCAAACTATCAGCGATGAAACCATGACCGGGCGTATTGTTGGCGTTGAGACTCGTGAGGAAGCGTTGGATGGACGTATCACCTCTATAGAAACTCTGATTCTCCTGACGGACGAAGGGGTATCTGCAACCGCATTAGACAAAATCCGTATCCTCCACCTGACCAATGAGCGCCTCAATCGGGAATTTCGGGAAGCGTTGACGCTGCTTGCATCCCGTGACGATGATGCACGCCGACAGATTACCCTGCGCTTTGCCGGAGAAAAAACGCGAAAAGTGCGGGCGGCATATATTGTCGAAGCTCCTGTCTGGAAAGCGACCTACCGACTTGCCCTTGCAGATGGCGAAAGACCCTATCTTCAGGGTTGGGCGATTATCGAGAATGTCACCGATGAAGATTGGAATAATGTCGAAATGGGGCTGATTTCAGGACGCCCTATTTCCTTCGTTCAGGATCTGTACCAACCGCTGTATATCCATCGCCCGGTGGTTGCGTCGGACATTATCGCTTCGCCTTATCCGCAAACGCATGAAGGAGACAGGAACGAACCTGTTATGGAGGAATCGGAAGAGAGCAATGTCATGAGTGAGCGTGCGGGAGAGGAAAGATTCATCATGGGAAAATCAGCGCGCATGGAGAGGGGGCTAAATCTCGCGATGTCCCCGATGTCAGCCGCTATCCCTCTGTCTGATGTATCGGATATGTCCGACATGAGGAATTCCGTTTCCGCACAGGCGGATGGACAGAGCGCCGGAGAACTGTTCGAATACCACATCACCTCTCCGGTAACGTTGCCGCGTCAGCAGGCGGCCATGATTCCCCTGCTCGCCGGGGATTGGGGCGGCGAAAAACTTTCGCTGTACAATGCCGATACCGACGCCCGCTTTCCCCTGAACGCTGTCCGCCTGAAAAATGAGAGTGCACTGCACCTCAAAGGCGGCCCGGTCACGGTCTTCGATGCCGGAGCCTATGCTGGAGACGCCCGGATGACAGATATCCCTCCCGGTGATGAACGTCTTTTGACATATGCGGTCGACCTGACCATTGAAGGCGAGCGACAGGAAACCATATCCACCGGGTCTGCGACATTTACCATCAAACAGGGTGTCCTGATTCAGAAGCGTTCCCAGAGACTCAAGACCATCTACACGCTTAAATCCAAGGCGAAAACGAAGCGCGTCGTTCTGGTGGAGCATCCCTTCCAAGCGGCATGGACTTTAACAGAACCCGTAACTCCGACCGAGCGCACCGCCGACCTGTATCGCTTCGCGATCACTTTGGAACCGGGAGAGCGTAAGACGCTGACTGTAACGGTGGAGCGTCCCATAGAAGAAACGATGGGTCTATTCGATGGCTATCTAAACGGGCTGATCGCTTATGTCAACAACGGAACGCTACCGGAGAAGCTCCGCAATACGCTCCGGGGCGTTACCGAACGACGGCAACTGTTAGACCGAAACGAGGCATTGTCACGAAGCGTCGAGGAAGAACGCGAAACGATCCATCGTGAACAGGAGCGGATTCGAGGAAACATGGCGGCGCTCGACAGAAATTCCGCTCTCTATCGCCGTTATGTTGGCGAACTCGATAAGCAGGAAACGCGTCTGGCGGAACTGACCAACCAGAGTGAACGACTGCGGAACGAAAGACAGGTACAACTGCAAGACCTGCAAAAATACATTGACGCTCTGGAGATAAATTAAATATGCAACCACCAAAGCTGGTAAATTGCGCTCGTCCCCTGACCTTCTTCCCTTTTCGCACAGGGAAAACGCCGGGTATTCATTCCGCAGAATCCGTGAGTACAACACGAAGGTTTTCGTCACCGCTTCTTCCCGTAATCTGTAGTGCGCTCTACAGCCTCTCGGTCGCGCCCTGCTTGGGGCAGGAAAAGAAAGTGACGGAACCGTTACCTGTTCGGGCGGTGACGTTGTTTTCCTCCGGGGTGTCGTACACCATGCGGGAAGGTGAAGTCAGTGGCGATGCGACCATTCCGCTGGCATTCCGAACCACCCAGATCAATGACATCCTGAAATCGTTGATCCTGCTGGATTCGCGAGGCACAGTGCAACCTGCCGTCTATGGCGCGAAAGACCCGGTGGGACGAACGCTACAATCATTCGCCGTCAACGTAACGCAACCGCTTGACCGAGCGGCGTTGCTGAATCGCCTGCGGGGAGCCCGTGTGGAAGTTAAGGCGGCGAAATCCAAAGGCGGCGATGTCACGATTACCGGGCAGATCGTCAGCGTAGAATCTAAAACGGTAATCCTACCCGGTGGCGCGGCGACCGTGATGGATATCCTGAATATTCTCAGCGAAGCCGGGCTACAGTCGGTCAATCTGGAGGATGTGCAATCGCTCCGCTTGCTGGATGAGCGACTCAATCGGGAATTTCGGGAAGCGCTGACTTTGCTGGCATCCGGCGCGGACGATAAACGCCGTCAGGTGACGCTTCATTTTTCCGGCGAAGGCCGCCGTCCGGTGCGAGTGGGTTATATCTCCGAAGCGCCGCTGTGGAAAGTTTCCTACCGGCTCCTGATCAGCGGCGCGGAGAGCAAGAAAGGCGACACGACAGCCGCAAAGCCCTACTTACAGGGGTGGGCGATGGTGGAAAACACGACAGAGGATGACTGGAACGGCGTTCACCTCTCGCTGATCTCCGGACGTCCCGTATCGTTCATACAGGATTTGTACCAGCCGCTGTACCTGCCGCGCCCGGTGGTTCCTCCGGATATTATCGCCTCTCCCCTCCCGCAGATTGCGGAAGCGAGTATAGAGGACGATCCTGCGCTCGGTATGCCTGCGCCTCCGGCATTAGTGCGAAATGGAGCTTTAGCAAAAAGTGAGTTACGGAGAGGGATAGGCGGAACGGGCGGGGGGGGCGGTGGATTTGGTGGAGGGGGACGAGAGAGTAATGTAGCGCTGATGGATTCGATGCGCCAATCGGTAGCCGCACAGGCGACAGGGGAAAAGTCCGGCGAACTGTTCCGCTATGATATTACGACCCCGGTCACCTTGCCGCGTCAGCAGGCGGCGATGATTCCCATTCTGGCGCAGGATGTGGAGGGCGAAAAGGTTTCCCTCTACAATGCGGATAGCGATCCTCGATTCCCGCTCAATGCCTATCGTCTCAGGAATAATACGAAGTTGCACCTGAAAGGCGGCCCGGTCACCCTCTTTGATGGCGATACCTATGCCGGAGACGCCCGCATGGAGGATATTCCTCCGGGCGACTCCCGCCTTATCACCTATGCCGTAGACCTGGGAGTCGAAGGGGACCGGAAAGCCACCTTCTCCGCCGCAGAAAAGCAAAGCTTCCTGATTCGACGCGGCGTTCTAACGGTGTACCGTAGCAATCGGAGCCAGACGGACTACACGCTAAAAAACCGGGATTCCAAACCCCGCACCGTTCTGGTGGAACAACCCTATACTCCGGATGCAAAGTTGATCGAACCAGCAAAGGCGGCGGAACGGACTCCGGGCTTTTATCGGTTTTCCATCGCCGTTCCGCCGGGAGAAACGCGCAATCTTAAAGTCATTCTGGAAATGCCGATATCGGAACAGACCGCGCTTCTCAACGGCGACTTCAATGCGCTTCAGGTGTATATCGAAAGAGGGGAAACGCCGGAGAACATCAAGGCGGCGCTCCGCGAAGCGGTCACCCGTCGACGAAAAGTTCTGGATTTACGCGCTCAGGCATCCGGAAACGATGCCGGGATTACCGAGATCGAACGCGATCAGGATCGCATACGCAAAAACATGTCTGCTCTGGATAAAAACTCCGCTCTTTACCAACGCTATGTCAAAGAGCTGGATGAACAGGAGACCCGCATCCAGAATCACCGTAAGGAAGCGATCCGCCTCCGGAACGCCGCCGCGACTGCGGAACAGGAGTTCACCGCTTACCTGGATACGATGAATATCGGGTAAGCATCAACCCATCGGCGAGCGTATGGACGCCTGCTCTTAGTTGTCTGGCATTCATGCACTCGCCGAATATTCGCTAAAATTTAACATTTTCTTAACACAATGTCGGAGTCCGCACGATATCATATAATGCGACAATATTATCGCGTTTATTTAATCGCGATAATAACCTTCGCCTAAAACGGCGTCCCGATAATTAAGGAAGAGAAAAATGAACAAAAAAGCGTTTGCCTTGCGTGAAAATGGTTTCACGCTTATAGAGCTTCTCGTTGTTATCGCTATTATTGCGATACTTGCCGCTATCCTCTTTCCTGTTTTTGCCCAGGCGCGTGAGAAAGCCCGCCAGACTTCCTGCCTTTCCAACCAGAAGCAGATCGGTCTGGGCGTCATGATGTATGTGCAGGACTATGATGAGACCTACCCACAGGCGTACTACTATAAAAACAATACCGCCACTACCAACGGCGGCGCGGCAGGCGGCTATGTCACCTGGACGGTTATGACCCAGCCTTATATCAAGAATGAAAAGCTGTTTGTCTGTCCCTCGGACAAGCTGGGCGGCCTCACTCCGGATAACCCGGTCTGCAATCCGTTCACCGATACCGTCACTCTGGGTTGCGAAGCGCAGGTTCCGCGACTTTCCTACACGCCGAACTCCGCCATTATGCCCCGAAAACGCGGGCCGCAGGATGGCCCGAATGTCGTCGCTATGGCGGCAGTAGAAGCTCCGGCGGATGTCATCGCACTGGCGGAATTTACGAACTTCACCAACTGTATTTCCGCGACCTCCACCGGTCAAGCCAATAACGAACTTCGAAATAAATCTCACCGTCCTACCAATGCCCTGATGCTTCAGGATGGTTCTGAATATGCCGGTCAGAGCGTTGCGGATATGGCGAAAATTCCTTATGCCGTGACTAAGGCGGCGGCGGAAGGCGCTCGCGGTTGGGGCGGTCCTTCGGACAGCGGTTCTGTCACCAATACGGCAGGTTGCCGAACGACTGCCATCGGATCAGGCTTACATATTCGCTGGATCGAACCGGCTCGTCATAGCGGCGGCAGCAACTACGTCTTCGCCGACGGACACGCCAAGTTCCATCGCTTCGAAGCGACCATCGACCCGAACAGGTTCCTCTGGGGCAAGACCTATTATCCGTCCGGGCAGGCGGTCCTCGACCAGAATGGTAATCCTGTTCGCTAAACGTCGGAACATATAGACACACCATCAAAAAAGCGTAGGGTGCGACCCTACGCTTTTTTTGCTTCGTTCAAACTATTCGTCTCGCATTGCCCAAAATTTAATATTTGCTTAATATTTTGTTGATCCATATACGATTTAATAGGGAGGGAGCTTATAATTGGTCAAAGTGCGTAGTTTTGATGTTTGATCTGACCATCTCTCTTTAATAAGTAATAGCGACGTATTTGCACTTTGTACGTTCCGAAAGGTATGGCTACTATGTCTCGCATCTCTAAGATGAAAGCGTTCACCCTCATTGAACTGCTCGTTGTTATCGCCATTATCGCGATCCTCGCAGCGATCCTTTTCCCGGTTTTCGCGCAAGCTCGTGAAAAAGCGCGTCAGGCTTCCTGCTTGTCCAATACCAAGCAGATGGCTCTCGCGTCCATGATGTATGTTCAGGACTACGATGAGCAATTCTATGCTCACCGCTACAACTGCTACGCGCCCGGTACGACTTCCCCGCGTATCGACTGCCCCCAGTACCTCAACGGCGACGGAACCCTGAAGCCTGAAGCTTCTATGCTCACTCTAGGTAAGTCGGCTCAGCGCTACTACTGGGTCTACCTGCTCCAACCGTATATCAAGTCCTATGATCTGTTCAAGTGCCCTTCCGCTCCGAACGCCTTCGTTCCGGGCGCCGCGTCCGCACCGAACTGTACGGGTCTGGGTTGTACGGGTACGGGTTACGGCGGTCAGAACTCCTACGGTCACAACGATGCCTGGATGTCTCCGTCTGGTTCCGCATTCAACGATGCCGCTTCCGGCGGCCCGAAGGCGGTCTCCGTCGCTTCCGTTCCGCGCCCGGCAAGCATCATCCTGCTCACCGATGCTACGTACTACGGCGTCGTTCCGGACGTCACCAACGAATCCGGTCTGCTCGACACCAGCAAGTTCGCTTCTGCGGACGAACTGAAGACGGTCACGGATCTGGTCGCCGCTCAATCCGGTGCGAACACAGGTCAGTACGAGTCCTACTGGAAGAATATCGGCAACGCCAACTGGAGTTACTCCGGCGGCAACAGCGGCCCTCTGGCTAAAGGCGCGACGGGTATGCCCCAATCCGCCATCACGCTGGGTCAGGGACGACATGCCGGTCTTGTAAACTGCACCTTCGCCGATGGTCACTCCAAGGCGATCCAGTACAAGCGCGTCATCGGTGACATCTGCCTCTGGTCGACCGAACTGGAAGGCGCTCACCCGAACTGCAACTAATCTATTTTATAAATAGATTCTGACAGTCATTAGGAAAGACCGGAAACGCTGAGCGTTTCCGGTCTTTCTGTTTTTGTCATAAGTTCGGTAGAATCATTTTATGAGCGCGTTTTCAACGGCGACATTGTTACAGGGATGGCGCGACAACCCGGTTCTGGCAAGGGAAGCGTTCGGGCGATGGCGTCTGCGAACAAACGGGGGCAAGGCGAACTATATCCCTGCCCTTGTGTTGCTCGTACTGGCGGGATTGACGTACTTCTTCGCGATCAACTCTTTATTTTCGCAGGATATGCGCCGATCCGCCTCGGATTTATACAACGGAATGCGAAGCGGCGTAGAGTTGACGCTGATCCTGCTGGTCTTGCCCTCTCTCGCTTCCGCGACCATCACCCGGGAACGAGAACAACAGACCTGGAACGCCCTGCTCCTGTCCCGTCTGACTTCCCGTGAGATCGTGATGGGGAAATTCGTCGGGTCTCTTATTCCGGTCATGCTGTTGCTCATCGCTTTAGCGCCGATAGATATCGTGAGCGCTATCATCGGGCGCATTTCCCTCTGGCGTTTTGCGCTTTCCTCCGTTCTGTTGATAGAGATTGCGATTTTCTGCGCGGCGTCCGGCGTGTTTTTTTCGTGGGCGCGCCGCAGGACATCGCAGGCGTCAGCGAATGTTTACGGCCTCCTCGGATTCCTGACGGTTGGTACGTGGATTCTGTATGGGCTTGCCCAGGCTTCCCTGCCCTACAGTTCCTCAGACATCGCCTTCCTGCTCTGGATCAATCCGTATACCGCTTTGTATAGCGCTCTGGACAAGGACGCATTTCCCTCCGCCGGGCTATTCGCACTGGCGCTGTATCCGCTCGTTTCGGCAGGACTTTTAGCAGTGGTCATCGCCCGCCTACGCTATGGCTCGAAAGAACTCGAACAATAAATGACATTATTTAGTCCTTACCTTACCCCTCCCTGACAAATTCAATATGAAGGAAACGACGGGATATCGGGAACGAACATAGAGATACATTGAGATAAAGGAAGAATTACCATGATTCGACGAACCACAGTTTATACCGCGTTCTGGTGCGCTTTGATGCTGACGGCGTCTGTTGCACCCGTGTGGGCGCAGGGAACGCCGCGTGAGGCGATCACGCCCAGCATTATGGTGTCCGGCACAGGAGAAATAAAAGTTAAGCCTGATATCGCTCGTATCGATCTGGGCGTACAGACACAGGACAAAGACTCCACGAAGGCGGTTCAGCAGAATGCCACTATTGCGGATGCAGTGATCAAAGCGGTACGCGCCGCCGGGGTGGCGGAAGCGGATATCCAAACGACAAACTATTCGATTCAGCCTCTCTACGATTTCTTGCAGCCGAAACCGGGTGAATCACAGGGGCAACAGGTTTTCCGTGGTTATCAGGTCATGAATACGGTGCGGGTAACAGTGCGAAAACTCGCTATCACTGGGAATGTCATCGATGCCGCGACAAAGGCGGGAGCGAACTGGAGCGGCGGAATCTCTTTAGACCTGAACGATGCCGATAAACAGAAGGCGGAAGATGCCGCACTGGCGAAGGCGGTAGCGGACGCCAGCCGAAAGGCGGAAATTATCGCAAAAGCGGCGGGCGTCTCCTCTTTACGCCTGATCACCATCTCGGAAGGCGGCGGAGGGAGCAATCCAGTCCCCATGATGGGTCGTGCGGAGTTCGCTATGGCGAAGGCGCCGACACCTATCGTTGCCGGGGAGCAGACAATATCCGCCAGCGTCTCCGTGCGCTATAGTTTCGGACAGTAGCTATCATCGGACTTCCAGAGGGATAACGGTAATGCAACAATTTCTTATGTCACACATCAGGAAAATCGTTGCGATGTTTGCGACTGGACACCTACTGAGCGCGGCGGGCGCTCTGGTGCAGGATGAATCTGATAGCATCCTGAGAACGCCCGCTTTCCAGTCGGGGTACAATGTCGCCATGCCGATGATCGAACTGCGAAATGTGCGCAAGGAATACAAAGACCTCGTGGCGGTCAAGGGACTGGATCTCTCGCTGGAACCCGGAGAGATATTCGGGTTTATCGGACCTAACGGCGCAGGCAAGACAACGACCATCAAGATTCTGGCGACGTTGCTGGAGCCTACCTCAGGCAACGCTTTTATCGACGGTATCGATGTGACGCAAAATCCGGAAGCGGTACGTGCGCTCATCGGGTATATGCCGGACGCCTTCGGGGTCTATGACGATTTCAAGGTGTGGGAATATCTGGATTTCTTCTGCGCGGCTTATAAGATTCCCCGGAGCGACCGCCCTGGTTTGATCGATATGGCGCTGGAACTGACCACGCTTCAGGAAAAGAAGGACGCCTATGTGGACGCCCTGAGCCGTGGAATGAAGCAACGCTTATGCCTTGCCAAAACGCTGGTGCATGACCCCAAAGTATTGCTACTGGACGAACCGGCGTCCGGCCTCGATCCTCGCGCCCGTATCGAAATCAAAGAACTGCTCAAAGAGTTGCGTTCTATGGGCAAAACGATTATTATTTCGTCGCATATCTTGCCGGAACTGGCGGATTTTTGCACGTCTATTGGAATTATCGAACGGGGTGAACTAATCGTCGCCGGACCGATTGAGGCTATTATGCAACAGGCTCTCGGCGGACGTGTTCTGGAAATTCATGCACCGGAATCCGACCGTGAGAAAGCGCAACTTTCTCTACAGGGCGTCCCTTATGTCCGCGCCGTCAAACTTGTCAACGAGGTAATCCGGGTGGATTATGATGGGACTCTCGATGATCAATCGGAAGTCCTGCTCGCCCTGATCCATGCCGGCGTACGTGTACAATCCTTCGCAGAGCAGGACACAGACCTGGAAGATATTTTCCTTCGCGTCACCAAAGGACTTGTCGCCTGAGGCGATCTTCCTGTGAACGGCGCATTGCATGCCTACGCGATACCCGGCGGGAGATTACGGTGACTACTCCGCACGAATAAATTCGGCGGCTTCTATGCAGGCTAGCCTGCAACGCTCTGTAGTCCCAGAGCGAGAATATTCAAAGCGGCGTTGGTGTCTCTGTCTAACGAAAGAGAGCAAATCGGACAGAAATGCCAGCGCTGCTTCAATGGTTTTTTGGCGATATTGCCACAACGGCAACAAATTTGACTGGTATAGGCAGGGTTTACTTCCCCTATCTTACGAACGGCGCTTGCAGCCTTTTGCGTAAGAACAGTACGAAACTGCGACCAGGAGGCGTCTAAAATACTTTTGTTCAAGCCCCCCTTGCGGCTCGCTCCATTAGGGAGATACTCGCCTGTCTCTTCATCCTGTT
>CAIVZM010000074.1 GCA_903910385.1 uncultured Armatimonadota bacterium | reverse complement strand
TTCTGTGGAATCTGGCGGCGGGACTGATTGCGTATTGCCACCAGCCTACGAAGCCGTCGCTGCACCTGCGAGACGTGGGAGCATTGACCCAACCTTAACCCGAACTCACGTTAAATATGATTATGGTTAGAATCTACCGTCTTACTTCACCCGTAAGCGTGTCCGGGATGCTGGAGGCGACCTGCGGGGAGGCGAAATCGAAACCAAAAACAGGGGTAAGCACCTCTTTTACGCAAGCGACCCTTGGGGAAACGCGCTTTGTTTTGTTGAGGATACGACCGTATATATTTCAGGATAATGAAGCGAACATTACGGAAAGGGTAAGATAAAATATGTCAAAATTCTACGATTCCATCAGCGACGAACACGCGGAATTTATCGCGGCGCAGAAGATAATGTTCGTCGCTACCGCTCCGCTATCCACCGAGGGGCATATCAATCTCTCGCCCAAGGGGATGGACTGCTTTCGCATCCTTTCCCCCCGTCGCATCGCCTATCTGGATTTGACCGGCAGCGGGAATGAAACCTCCGCGCATCTCGCCGAAAACGGACGGGTCACGTTCATGTTTTGCGCCTTCGAACATCCTCCCTTGATCATGCGGTTGTATGGTATCGGACGAACCGTTCTCCCCGGAGATAACGAATGGGATGATCTTGCGCCCCGCTTCCCGGCTCTGGCAGGAACCCGACAGATCATTGTCGCCGATATTTATCAGATGCAGACTTCCTGCGGATTTGCCGTTCCCCTGATGGACTTTGTTTCTGAACGCGATACGCTGGTGCGCTGGGCGGAAAACAAGGGGACAGACGCGGTGAAAGCGTATCAGCAGGAAAAGAACATCCGCAGTCTGGACGGGCTACCCACCCCCCTGCAGAAAGTCAGAGCATAACCGGCACATGGAAAACGAAAGTAATGAAGTTCTACCTGTCACGATTCGCCTGATCGCGCCGGGCGATGAAGCGCAATGGCGCGGACTCTGGGCCGCTTATTGCGAATTCTATGAGACGGAAGTGCCGGAAGCGACGACAGCATTCCTCTGGAAGCGGCTCGCGCAGGGCGATGATATTGTCTTTGGACTGGTGGCTGTCGAGGGTGAACGGTTGCTGGGGTTCGCACATGGCGTTCTTCATCCGCATACCTGGAGCGATAAAACGCTGTGCTATCTCGAAGATCTGTTCGTCAGCCCGGAATTACGGGGCAAGCGAATCGGGCAGCGGTTGATTGACCGACTTATCGAGATGGGACGCGAAAACGGATGGAGGCGCGTCTACTGGCATACGAATCAGAACAACGCGACCGCACGACGCCTGTACGATCACTACACCGCCGCCGATCCATACGTCCGATACACGGTCAGTCTGTAGTGATCGGCGCTCCTGATCGTTAATCTTCCCAGGGGTGGAAGCATATCTTGATCGCCTCCTGCCGCTCCAGAAGATCGATACCTTCAGCATAGCGCGAGAGCGGTAAGTGATGGGTCACCAGAGGCGCGAGGTTCAGTTTCCCCTGCGTTATCAGGTCAACAGCGTATTCGGCGGCGGCACGGGAATGACCGGGATAGCCGCACAGCGACACGCTATAATGGCGCGGCGACAGGATATAGTCCTCCCGCTGGACGCCAAACAACGCCACCGCTTCTGCGGCGTGATCGAGGGCGAATTGCACGGATGCCTTCGCGCCCACGCAGTCCACGAAGTAGTCTATCGTCGGTCTGCCGGGACGGGAGGGGAAACGCTCCGGATCAACGGCGCGGGAATCAATCGCCTCATTGACAAGATTGCGTTCCGTTGCATATGCGCGGCGGGCGGGCGTCAGATCGAAGCCGATGACTTCCGTGGCGCCTTCCGCTCGCGCCATCTGCGCCGCGATCAGTCCGGCAGGTCCCAGACCGGTGATTCCCATCCGTCGATTCTTGAGCAGATTCCGGTCGCGCAGCATCAGAAACGTCGCCCCGACGCACATCGCCAGTTCCACCGATGCAGTCGCTTCCACGGGTAATTTCGCCGGAACCAGAATGAGGTCAGTGACAGGCTTGACCACATATTGCGCATAGCAGCCCGGTTTCTTATGTCCGGGATCGCGCCAGACGCTCACCCGATCCCCGATCCGAAATTCGGTCACGCCGTCGCCGATGGACTCGATGATGCCGGTAGCTTCATGCCCCGGTTGCCCCGGCGTATAGGGGTAGTGAAACTGATGCCCTGGAAACATGGGGTCATTGTGACGCAAATGCAGATCCCACTGCGGGCAGGTCGTCACTGCATCCACCCGAAGTAGCGCTTCCCCTGCTTCCGGCGTCGGTATCGGAACGTCCAGCAAAGTAAAAGCGTTTTCACTGCCAACCTGAAGTATTTTCATGACTCCTCCCAATCCAGCACAATGCCCAGAGCTCCCGGCGCTTTGGCGAGTATCAAATCGAAAGCGTCTGCGGCGCGTTGCGCCGGGAAGCGGTGGGTGATGAGATGTGTTGTCGTCAGCGCTCCCTGCGTCAATAACGCTAAAGTGGCATCCATGCGCTGCCTTGACCAACCTGCCGGGGCATGCAGGGTCAGTTCGCCGTTACGCAGTTTCTGGATATCTATTTGCCCGTTTGGCCCGTAGAATCCGGCGGACGAGAGATGCCCACCATGCCGCATATGGGGTAGGAGCGCGTCTATGGTCTCAATGGAACCGACCGTATCACAGAGTGCCTGAAGGCGATTCGGGGCGAAGGCGCGAACGATATCGGAGAGATTTTCCCGGTTTATGTTACAGATTCCGTCACCGGGACGCAGGGCGAACCGGGCAAGGCGGTCATCGTGTCGCCCGACCAGAAGGACGAAAGCGCCACGCTGCTGCAGGGTCTGCGCCGCCCAGTGACCGACCATGCCATCGCCGAGGACGACGGCGGCATCGCCGGGAACGACAACCGGACGCATGCCGACGTTGTAGCCGACCTGAGTCAGAACCAGTCCGCTCGCCGCCACGGGATCGACGCTATCCGGAAGCCGCCATACCTGCGAACGATGTGAAATGGAGGGGGAAATGTGTCCTGCATACTCGAAGAACATCCCCTGGACGCGAGATACCGTAACAAAAACCTTTTGACCGGGCGCGAATTCAGTCACTCTCGACCCGACACGCTCAACAACGCCCACTTTCTGGTAGCCCGGGATATGCGGAAACGGCGAGGGGTCCTGAGCGGAGATCGGCGTATCGCCAGCGATACGCTCCCCCCGAACGAAAGAGCCTTCCGTCCCATTGCTGATCCATGAGTGAGTTACCCGGACGACGACATCCTCGTCCCCCGGTTCGGGAATAGTGACTTCCCGCCATTCGATCTTGCGCGGCCCAACGGCGACGACAGCGTTCGCTTTCATGTCCACTTTCCACTTTCGGAATTAAAGGCAAGTCACTCGGTTCAATCAGTCAATAAGCGCCATGCTTCATCGGATCAATACCCTCTTGCGACATAAGCGCCCAGAAAGCCGGTATAGCCGACGATTCCCACGCCAGCGGTCAAAAGAACCAGATAAAAGATCCACTCGCCACCGGAAATTTTAGAGCCGCGAATGATTCGCCATATCGCCAGAACCAGCGAAAGTCCTCCGCTTGCCAGGGCAACATTGCGGTGAAGGATCAAGCTCTCGGCTTCCCAGGTCTTCGCGCCGAACCATCCGAGTTGTCCGGTCAGCCCGGAACCAATTGCCGGAAAGGAAATGACGGCGGCGGCGATAACTGCCCAGAATCCGATGACGCGCCATTCCCTACGCCCGAGAATCGTTCCTCCGACATCGAATAGCCAGGCAAAAATGAGTAGCGCAATGGGAAAATGGCTCGACGCTCCATGAATATGTTGCCAAAACTTAATCGGGTCTTCCGTCACAGGTTTCCATCTTTCCTTAGCATCCGGGGTAGTTCAGTCGAAACTGTTTCGGCGAATGCTTGCCGGAATCCTTCTCCGGAGATATTGACTCCGGAGTTCTGACTTTTTCTGACTCTGTACATTGACGAGAAACAGCGATATAATGTTGATATCCCAGAAGGCGGTGAGGCCCCGCCGCAGTATTGGGGCCGCAAAAGAAACTTTGCCCATTTTAGAAACGCCTCTATACGAGGAAACCCCGCATAGCGAGGTCACCAACGACAACGCGCCCCTGAACGGACGGACGAGCGAACGCCCCCCCCTGATAGGTCAGCAACAGCGCATTACGGACAATCTGTCCCGTCTCCTGGACGTCTTGCCTCCGCGCATCCGTCAGTGTCTCGACCGTGAGTCTCGTCTGGACGACCTACTGGAGATCGTTCTGGATTTGGGACGTCCCGCAGAAGCGCGTTTTCCGATTCGCGTTGTGGAACTCCTGCCCTCCTCCGGTCAGAATCTGGAACTGTTTCGCGTGGATCAGGTCGCCCCTCGAGATATGGACGCCAATCCCGATGAAGTGACGCAGGAAGACATCGACCATGTCGTCTCCCGCATCGGAGATTTCGGACTGGACAATCGCGCCGGTATCGAACGCACTCTGCACCGAATCTCCGCCATTCGAAATCGGCGTGGCAGAATCGTCGGTCTTACCTGTCGTATCGGACGCGCCGTATTCGGAACGATAGATATCATCCGTGACATCGTCGAGGAAGGCAAGTCGATTCTGATGCTGGGTCGTCCCGGCGTCGGTAAGACCACCAAACTCCGCGAAGTCGCCCGTATTCTTTCCGATGAGTTCAAAAAGCGGGTCGTCATCGTCGATACTTCCAACGAAATCGCCGGGGACGGCGATATCCCGCACCCGGCGATTGGTCGCTCCCGGCGTATGCAGGTCATCGCGCCGGAAAATCAGCACGCAGTGATGATCGAAGCGGTTGAGAACCATATGCCGCAGGTGATCGTGATCGATGAGATCGGCACCGAGCAGGAAGCGTTCGCCGCCCGCACCATTGCGGAACGTGGCGTCCAGTTGGTAGGGACGGCGCACGGCAATTCTCTGGAAAATCTCCTGCTGAACCCGACGCTTTCCGATCTGGTCGGCGGCATTCAGTCGGTCACCCTGGGTGATGAAGAAGCCAAACGCCGAGGAACGCAAAAGACGGTACTGGAGCGCAAGGCTCCACCTACCTTCGATGTCGTTATCGAACTGATGGAAGTGGACAAATTGGCTGTCCATCATGATGTCGCCCGAACGGTGGACAAACTGCTACGAGGACAACAACCTCGCCCGGAAATTCGCCTGCGTAATGCGGTCGGAGGAGTGGAGATTGTCCAAAAAGCCGAGATGCCGCCGGATCGCCCCGGCGAACGTAGCGGCGGAACCTATGGTATGGCGTTCGATCCACAGCCGGAACCGACGATCATGCGGCGCGGGCGCGAGGATTACCGCGACAGCGGTTCCGGCGGCGGTTCTATTGTAAGCAGTTCCGGCAATCGAGCGGATGTCGAACCGCCTTCCCGAAAAAACGCGAATCAGACCGTCAGGATATTTCCCTATGGCGTTTCGCGTTCACGACTGGAACGAGCGATTATCAATCTGCGCGTTCCGGCGGCGGTAGCACGGGAAATCAATGAAGCGGATGTCATCGTCGCTCTCAAGGCGACTTTCCGACGGGAACCCGCCAAGTTACAGGAAGCTCGTGGACGTTCCCTCGGCGTTTATGTTGTCAAGAGCAACACCTACATTCAGATCGAAAGCGTTTTGCGTGAGATATTCGGTATGGGAGCCTCTTTTGTCCCGACCGATGAAGAAAGCGCGTTAATGGAAGCGGAGGAAGCCATTGAGCAGGTTCAATCGACCGGCGAGGCTATCGAATTAGCGCCGCAAAACTCTTTTATTCGTCGTATGCAGCATCAAATGGCGGAACAGGCGAACCTTTTTTCGGAATCTGTTGGTGTTGAACCCAAGCGCCGGATACGAATCGCACGAAAATAAGCAAAAAATCACCGTTTTAGAAAAAAAATCCCCAAAATAAAAAAAAGTAGCGTCCGGCAAGTTTTCTCGCTTATCGACGCTACTTAATTTTTTTTCTGAGGATTTTTTTTCTAAAACGGTAATTTTTTGCTTGCGACGTCAATGAACCGTCAATAACTGTCGATTTTTTCACGTCTTAAGACATTTAGATTACTAAGCTATGCACCCTAAAGTTTAACACTTTGCATTAAATACCTAAACCATAGACAGCGAGTGGAGGGAGCTACGCTTTCTCGGTTGGACCCAGCGGTTTTCAGGTGATGCTTTTATCGTTCCGGACAGAATGCATTTTCTGTGACTGACGTTCAACAGGAGCTTTCCTCGGCTTGGGGTGCGAAATGCCGTACGCAATAAGGATATTGCGTATCGAACCCAGGCTAACCTGTATCTCCAGATCGCGATTTGCGATAAATTGAATCCTCTTTAGAGTCCAAAAAGAGCCTGTAAACCCATATTCTTCCGCATCACTTTCGGCGAGGGATGCCATCTGCAGTTTCTGTTGGTCTGTCAGACGAGGGGGCCGTCCCGTACTCTTCTTGACCTGCAATACCTGCGCCTGTTCCGTTGGAGCCAGACCACGCGCACGCTTGAGCCACTGGCTTACCGCCCCCTTGGTGACGCCGAGCGCTTCAGCGATTGTCTTCTGTTTCCAGCCTTTATTGTGCAATGCCAGCGCCTGTAGACGCCGTCGAGTTTGCCAATCCTGAATTGTCGCCATACCGTTTGTTTACAACATTCTTGAAAGCTTTATTGTTCGATAATTCGCAATTAAATCACATTTATCGAATTAAAATACTGTTTTGTTTTATACTTGATATATTCTAAGAAGTCAAATGTAAAATTCTTGTTTTAAACGCGCAGTTTTCGTGTATAATAGGAGGGTATTGACCATTTATCCGGCAAAATACAACATAGTGATCACGGCGTTAATAATGCCTCAAATCGGAGGGCATATCTCACGATTCCAGAGTGCGTCAGAACTGGGCGAGTAGAAGAGGTAGAAGGAGAACCAAAGACCGGAAAACAGTGGGTAAGCTCTATCGGACAGAATCGCTGTCATCACTATCTATAGAGCGATACCTCGATGAATGGCTAATTCAAACGCAGCGATTTGTCGGCAAAGTGGCAGGTTCATGGTCAGCAGGGGCAAGGGATGATTGATCCTTATCTGGAAAGGGATTCTGACAGATGAAACAACGCTCTCAAAAACCTGCGATAAATATCGAAAATATCAAAACTGAATTCTTATATCACTAATTACCTATTATTTTGATTATTATTGTTTCTTTACTCATATTTAAAACATAATATCAATTTTTATTCACATAGTAAATCCATTTAATGGTTTGAAAAATGATTTTCTTGTGTATAATACCCATGTATGTCGTCGTTAAATTCTAAATACGCATTCGAAAGAGGACTAACTTCACCAATGGCACGTATCCAATCGTTTCTCGCCGCTTTTTCCATCGCGGCTCTCGCTGGAGTCACCCTGATCGCCCCTGTTTCGGCGAATCCGGGCGTCACCAACACGCTCAAGGTCAACCCGACCACTATCAACGTTCAGTCTCCTGGCGTTGCTGTTTTCACGGTAACTTCATCGTCCGTAGCGGATCCAGGCGAAGGCGCCAGTCAATTCACGAGCAATATCTTGCTCACGGGCCCGGATGGGGCGACTCTTACGGGATGGTTAGCTAACCCGCTGAGCGGCGTCGGTACAGGTTATCTTGACGGTAGCATCAACAATCCGGCTGGTATCGTCAACACGATTACCTTCAACATTCCTTCTGGCCTGACGGTCGGCACCGCGTATGTTGGTAATTTTGCGTTCACCAACGTTCAGCATGCCGGCGCTCCGTTCGGTGATCTGATCGGTGGCACGAACCAGACGTTCGCCATCGTGATTGCGGATATTCCGGAACCGGGCACCGTTGCGTTCGGCATCATCGCGGCTGGTTCCGTGCTGGGTCTGATCGCTCGCCGCCGCAAGGCATAATTTCCCTTGCCCACGCCGTTGCCTCTGATTTTGCGGCGTGGGAGCGGGCATATTTCGCCTGCATGACCGCTCTCTTGCGACATACAATCCTGCAGGTTAGGAGGGTGGGGGTAATACCCCACCCTCCGACCTGTATAAATCCTCTGAACTTTTTCCCCCTTCTCTTCGTTTGTCAGAAGAACGACGCCGCTTTTGACACAGGACGCACGATGAGTTATGGGGTACAGTAACTTTGTGAGCTCTTTCTCCCGCAAGGCGGATTCACCAGAGAAACATACTGCAGAAACGCTTGACAACTCATCGGATGCAGTAGCGAAACCACGCAAAGATTTCGCCCCCACGATGGCGCAGAAGGAAGGGAATTCTCCCAACAGCGCCACACCTGCCCGTGCATTGTCTCTGGATGCCTTTCGCGGATTGACTATCGCTGTCATGTTGCTGGTCAATAACGCCGCACTGGACGCCGCACTGCCCCACCATATGACGCACGCCGCCTTTGGTGAAGCCCCTACCCTGACCGATATGGTCTTTCCCTGGTTCTTGCTGGCGGTCGGGATCGCGATCCCTTTTTCCGTCGCTTCCCTGAAGAAAAAGGGAGCCACGAACGCACAACAGTTCAGGCAGACCATTCGGCGTGTCGTTCTGCTCTATGCCATCGGGATTCTGGTAGACTCCAGCGTTCGCCAGGAATGGTACTTCGGCACCGGCGTCCTCCAGTTGATTGCGCTGGTTTCCGGGGCCGCCCGACTCCTTTACACGCCGAACCGGTTAGTGCGACTGGGAATTATCGTCGCTTTGTTGGGCGGGTACGGGTTTGCGCTGGGATCATTGCCGTTTGCCGGTTTCCTGCCGGGAGAGTTTACCGAAACGCATAATTTGAGCCATCACCTCAATGAGCGTTACCTGCACGCCTGGACTCTCGACGGACTGCTTCATGTCCTGCCGACAACCGCCCTTGCCCTGATAGGGACTCTGGTCGGCGACGATCTGCGCAGTCGCTCCCGACCCACAGCGCAACGTGACCGGATTCTGGTAGCCGCAGCGATATTGACAGCAATTGGTCTGCTCTGGAACCAGTTTATGCCGATGAGCAAGCAATTCTGGACGCCACCCTATATCTGTCTCACGGGCGGTCTCGGGCTATTTTTGCTGGCGTTCTTCCATCAGTGGGGCGATATATGGGGGCTCAAATTCCCGGTCTTACGCGCCTCGCTGACTCCCTTGATTGTTTTTGGCATGAATCCACTGGTCGCTTACGCCGGGGCGATTCTGGTCAAATCGCTCATTTTCCAGCGAGTCACGACCACCATGGACGGCAAGATATTCACCTGGCAGGAAGCGATTCTTCAGTACTTTGCCACTACCGAGGGAAGATTCGGCGGCGGCTGGCTGTATATGGGGCTGTACTTGCTTGCTGTCTGGATTTTTTGCGCGTATCTTTATCGCAGGAGAATATTTCTGCGTGTTTAAAAGAACAACTGTCCTTTCCAACCGATTGATCGCCCATACTGGCTCTATTAGAGGCTCTTATTCCCAATGCACACGATCCAGAGGGACTACCAGATGGATCAATGGCTTCCGTGTCTCCGTGACCCTGTTCGGCATGGCGGCGCTATCCTGCCCGGCGACGGCGCAGACCGGACTTCTGAATCACTCCTCCGCCGAGTTCTTTTCTCATGAGGGGAATGTAGCGTTCCTTGCGGCAGGCGTGCTTTTGCCGCTTTTGCGCGATGGAAACAAGGCGCATGACCATTCGATCCGATCTGCGGATGCGCTCTTGACCAGCGCTTTGCTGTGCGAGGGATTGAAGCGGGTTTTCCGTAAGCCCCGCCCCGATGGCAGTTCCGATAGCTATAGTTTTCCGAGCGGTCACGCTACCGCCGCATTCGCTATCGCATCAATGGCCTCCCGGTTTCACCCGAAAGAAGGGATTTTCTGGTATGCCGGAGCCTTCCTGATCGCCGATTCCCGCGTGACCCTCAACCGCCACCGACCGGAGGATGTCATCGCCGGGGCGGTTCTGGGAATCGGAACGACCGCCTGGGAAGTGAGTTCGTCCCATGGTCTGATTCTGGCTCCACTCGTTCGCCGCAACGATAGCGGCAATCTGGAACTGGGTTTCCGGGGAACATTCTGAACCTATCCGCGCCGTGTGGATGTTTATTCCTATGAAGATTTTTCTGTTCCGTTCGTTTTCTCATACAGGCGGAGTCGCCTTTCCCTGCCTGCTCGCTCTTCTTCTGACGTGTTTCGGGACGTTCCCCGCCCATGCGGAGAGCGTCCTGCCCGAAGGCGCCTGGAAAATCACCCGTAAGTCAGCGGATCAGTTGACGACCAAAATGGTACGGGCTGACAGTCAGCCCGGCGGGAATAGCGAAGCGCTTCAGGTAACGATTCAGACTGCAGTCGATCCGTTCTATGCGCTCGCTCTGGAAAAAGCTATCCCTACTGCAATCAAGGCGGGAATCAAGGTGCGTCTGCGCTTCTGGGCGCGTTCGGAAACGAAAAACCCGGTACGTGTCGTTGTCGAATCCAGCGGAGCGCCCTATACCCGTGTCGCGGAAATAAGCCCGATCCTGTCTCCGCTCTGGCAACAATTTCAGGCGGTTGGTACAACGGAAACGCTGTTCGCGCCCGGTCAGGTATCGGTCCGTTTACAGGTCGGACATCAGGCGGGTGTGATCGAATTCGCCGGGGTGACGCTCGATACCCTCGGGCCGGATTACGGACTCATTAACGCACGAACCGCTATCCAACCCATGGCGATCAAAGCTCGGATCGATGCTATCCGTCGCGGCGATATGACGGTTATCGTCAAAGACGCCAGCGGTAAACCGCGCCCGGATGTGACTGTTACCGTAAGGCAGACAACCTCGGCGTTTCTCTTCGGTTGCAATCTGTTTGGATTGAACCCTGCCGGAACCGATGCCGCACAACTCACCTATCAAAAACAATTCACAGATTTGTTTAACTATGCGACGCTTCCCTTTTACTGGGGCGCCTTTGAAGCGGAGCCTGACAAGCCTGACAATGCAAAATTAATGGCGATGGCAGATTGGGGCGTTTCCCACGGGCTTACCCTCAAGGGGCATCCGCTCGTCTGGC
Organism: uncultured Armatimonadota bacterium; assembly: GCA_903910385.1. Taxonomy (GTDB): domain Bacteria; phylum Armatimonadota; class Armatimonadia; order Armatimonadales; family Armatimonadaceae; genus CAIVZM01. The sequence continues at coordinate 19,331 of CAIVZM010000074.1, read as the reverse complement.
ATGAAGTCTATCCGTCCTGGGCGCCCACCACTTCCGAAGAGACAATCCCCTTACTGGAAAATCGCGTCTTTGACCTGATTCCCCGGTACCGGGGAAAAGTTCGCCTCTGGGATGTGGTGAATGAAGCGACTGTCTCACGAAACGCCAGTAACGGTATCGGTAATTGGGCGAAGCGGAACGGGCCTGTCGCGGTGACGCAACAGTCCCTGCGCTGGGCGCGAGCGGCGAGTCGCAAATTTGAAAAAATCGACAAACCCCTCTTTCTTTACAACGACTTCAATCTTGGTCCTGACCTGACCGACCTGCTGGCGACCCTCAGGGAACGTGGCGAACTCCCGGACGCTATCGGCATCCAATCGCATATGCATGATGGCGTCTGGCCGCTGGAAAAAGTATGGCAGGCGGCGGAAGAGTACGGGAAGTTCAATCGCCACCTTCACTTCACCGAGGTGACGGTAGTAAGCGGGGCTCGACCGGTGCGTGAGGAAAAGGGATCGGACGGCAACGCGACCAACTGGCTTACCACACCGGAAGGCGAGAAGGCGCAGGGAGATTATCTCGCGCAGTTTTATGCCATCCTTTTCAGCAATCCGAAGGTCGATGCCATTACATACTGGGATTTTTCCGATTATGGGGCATGGCAGGGAGCTCCCGCAGGACTTATCCGCACCGATATGACGCCGAAACCGGCATACGACCGCCTGAAAAAGTTGATCCGCTCCGAGTGGCGCACCAATACGGCGGGAAAGTCGAACGCTCAGGGGATATACAAAACCCGCGCCTTCTACGGCGATTATGAAGTGACCGTCACCGATAAGGTGGGACGTAAGATGGTAAAAACCGTCCGTCTTCCGATAGGAGAGAATATCACCATACCGGTAGCGTTTTGAAGCGTCGCTTAAAACAGAATCTTGTGCCGGCGCATATGGATACCCAAAAGCAGACCCAGAGCGACCATCATCGACCATGCCGCCGAACCGCCGTAGCTGATGAGCGGTAGAGGTACGCCGACAACGGGCATGATTCCCAGAGTCATACCCATATTCACCACGATATGAAAAGCGAATAAGGTGACGACGCCGACCGCGATCAGCCGCCCCAGCGCATCCTCCGATTCCGCAACGGTAGCAATGCCCCGCGCCAGCAAGAGGGCGTAAGTCGCCAGCAAGATCGCTGCACCGACAAAACCGGTCTCCTCGCCGATGACCGTGAAGATAAAGTCGGTGTGATTTTCCGGGATAAACTGCCCGTTGGTTTGCACCCCATGCCCGAGACCTTGCCCGCTCACCTGCCCGCCGCCAATCGCGGTCATGCTCTGTAGCACGTGGTACCCATCGCCTTTGGGGTCGTTCATCGGGTTGATAAAGGTATAGATACGGTCTTTTTGATAGGGCTTGAGAAGATTCGTCTGCCAGGCGACGCCAAAAAGTAACGCCCCGACCAGAATCATACCGACCAGATGCCGCCAGTCCGCCCCGGCAAGAAAGACCATACCGAACCAGATCGCCAGCAATACCAGCGAGGTTCCGAGATCAGGTTGCAACTGAATCAAAATGACCGGCAGCGCCACATGCAACAGCGTTTTGATCAGGTTTGAAAATTCCCGAATGGAGGGCCCGAGTCGGGCAAGATACGCCGCCAGAGTCAAAATGATGATGACTTTGGCGAACTCCGAGGGTTGCAGTTTGAAGTCCATGCCCGGAATGGGTAAAGGAATCCACCGACGCGCCCCGTTGATTTCCGGAGAAAGGACGCGCACCGCCAGAAGGAGAAGCGCATTGCCGATGTACAGGAAAGGCGCGTATCGGGTGAATTTGCTGTAATCCTGCGCCGCCACGACTACCATCAGAATAAGCCCGATGATGAAAAAGACTCCCTGACGCAGGGCGTATTTTAAACCGCCTCCCGGTTGTGCAGCGGTCGCAAAATAGATAGCATACAAACTGACCGCCATCAGAGCGACGACGCTAAAAATCAGAGCGCGGTCGATCTGCTTCCGCAAACGCGGTTCAAATAGCGGGGCAATCAGGGCGGAAGTCATATATTTTAGAGGGCAAGCGACCGGGAGAGGGCAAAAATGGCTTACCTGAGCTCATTTTACCCCATCTCCCGGTCGCTCTGTGATTCTTGCTATGACCTGATATGGATCGTCGACAATCGCTTAGTTATAACCAAGAAGGAAATCTTTTTCCGCCTCGAACATTTCGAGGGTCATCTGTTTGATTTCCGCCGGGGAACAGACCGCCGCCGTCAACGTGTCGATTTGAACAGACGGCGCATCTTGCCTACCAGACCTCTTTGCTCTGCATCTTTGGTGTGGGAGACGTAGTCCGATTCGTTTTCGTCCGCCATTTGCTTTCCTTGATATATGTCGCTTTGAAGCGATTGGAAATGTCGCTTTTGATCGAGTGTGAGACGATGTTTTTAAGGAAGCGCTGCCGGGACTCCTGATCTCACGTCTTTTAACGACGCCGGATCATATCGAAGAACTGTTTGCCATGCCCCTGTGACGCGCTATCGAGTTCTTTCTGCTCGGCGGGCGTCAGTTTGGTGAAGTCGCCGCCGAATTTCACCGATTTCTCCTGATAGCGACGAATAAAAGCAGGGTCGTTCATTTTGTCCATGGCAGCCTTCGCTCCGCCATATCCACCGTAACCGCCATACCCCCCTGCCTTTCCGGTAAAGCCCGGTGGGCGGGTGACCGCAGTGGGCACAGGCGAAGGGGTCGCGGTGGGCGCAGGAGGAGTCATCTTGCTCATCACGGTTGAACCGACCATCAGAAGAATGACTCCAACAATAATGCCCGGAATTACCAGAGTCGAATATTGCCAGCTTGCCGCTTCGCGCTGGCTCCGCATATTCTTATCATCATCATCCATGCTGTAAAATCTTTTCCATCCTCTAAACAAGGAGCGTTTTAGACATTCATGAGACTGTAACGCTCGTACCAATCGCTAAAGCGCCGGGTAAAGCGCACGAGATCAAGCGTCATCGCCATTTTAAGCGACCACCGCCGCATCGTCAAGTAACCGCCTCTTCTAAACGGCATTGCGGAAAGGAAGGGTTCAGGAAGCGCCTGACTAAACCTTTTTGTCGGGGCGCGGTTGTCGAGGCGCTAAAGGGCCTCGCTCTTAGGCTACGCCAACCGTCCTCTGGACGGAATCAAGGATGTTTTTTGGGACTTGGAAGGAAGCGTTTCAAGAATGAGCTTATGGCAGTTTTTGGATGGATTCCGCCATATCCCCTGCTGTCAGGCGACTCTCTGGCAGAGTTGGAGCGGAGACGTTTTACGGAACCTGGCACTCGTGATAGGCGGCTTCGAGCGCAGTGAGGGGATCGCCTTTCGGGGTGAACTCATGGCAGATATATCCCGTGAACCCGGTCTCGATAATCGCCTTCGCAATAGCGGGGTAGTATAATTCCTGCTCACGATCCAGATCATGACGCCCGGGGTTACCGGCAGTATGGTAATGGCAAAAACGCGAATGGTGGGCGCGGATCGTCGCGATCACATCCCCCTCCATCACCTGCATATGATAGATGTCGTACAGCAAGTTTACGCGCGGCGAATCGACCAGTTCGCATACCCGGATGCCGAACGCGGTATGGTCATTCTGGTAATCGGGATGATCCCGCTTTGAATTGAGCAGTTCTATCGCCAGATTGATCCCTGCCGCTTCGGCGTCGGGGGCGACCCTTCGCAGACATTCCGCCGTAATTTCCGCGCCGTCCGCGTCGCTCAGTCCCCTGCGATTTCCGGTAAAGCAGATCAGGTTCGGGATTCCCCATTCCACCGCCTTTTCCAAATTCGTTCGCAATTCCGCTTCGATACGGGAATGGTTTTCGCGGCGATTCAGCCCATCTTCCAGTGACTTATGCCCCCCGGCGGCGCTGACGACCATTCCGTTGTCCCGGAGGAAAGGGTACAGATTCTCCGGGGCGAAATCCACAGCGACATACCCGATTTTCGCCGCGCCTTTCGCCAGCGCCTCAGCATCCATGCCGCTCCGGTGGAACCCCCACCAGGCGAATCCCTGCTTCAATGCCTGTGTAACGCTCATTGTCAGACCCCTTTCCTTTAACAAGTCGGGACGCGTTCCCTTTTGAACAGTTCGCCGGGAACTACGCGGCGGGTTTGTTCGGTTGCGGCGGGAACTCCGCTTTATGCTGACACCAGTCCAGAACCCAGGGCCATTCACCATATCCCCAGTACGGACTGATATGACCGGCGCCCGCCAGCATATGGATCGGGATTCCCAGCCGGTCGGCATACGCTTTCGTCTGCTCGAAGGTGGCGTAATCGTCCGAGTCCGTCGCGATTATATGGGTTTCTCGCGCGACACGAGCGACGCCTTCCTCGGAAAGCGGCGGCGGGAAGAAGGCTCCGACTCCTGGAGGCGCATCCGTAGGCGGGATTTCCGGAATCACATAGGGAGGGGCTACCAAAAGAACGCGATCCGCAACCGGTTGAGCATCCCCGGAAGCGGCGTAATGCAACCAGTTGATCGCCCCCAGGCTGTGACAGACGACAGTCAAAGAGCGTCCGGTCGGGATTTCCGCCAGAACCTCTTTAAGTTTGGCTTTCCAGTCGGGCAAGTCCGGGGCAGTCGGTTCGGGAAATTTCGGGTAAAGGACAGTCTCGCCTGCGGCGGTAAGAGCCGCAAAAAGATGCTCCTGCCAGTGTGCGGGCTTATTGCCGCCCCAGCCGTGCAAAATAAGATAAATATCGGAATTACTCATGACCCTGTCGCTTTCGGCGGAACGCTGCCGAATTCCTGCCAGTAGGTACAATATTCCTGTCACACGATGGCAAGGAAAAATAGCGAAGTCGTTCTTTCCGTTCCCCGAACGGTAAGAAGCGACGGAAACAGAAAAACAATGCGGCACCCGAAACTGATGGACACTGAAATTTCCGCCCATATGACCGACCTGCCCGGTTGGGCAATGGTAGACAATGTGCTGGTCAGAACCTATACCTTCGCCAACTTTGTGAACGCGATGGTATTTGTCAATGAAGTCGCCCGACGCGCCGAGGCGATGCAGCATCATCCGGATATCGATATCCGTTACAACAATGTCACAATCCGCCTGACCACTCATGACTCCGGCGGCATTACCTCTCTAGATTTCGGTCTGGCTCAGGAACTGGAAGCGGAAGCGCCCGACGAAGGCGGCATCTCTGATCAATCTTCCCAATAAACGCCGACCGGAACGACTGACCGAAATAAGGAACAGGTGGGCTGACACCCTGTGATTGCGACGGCGCGAAGGTAGGATCGCATCTTGGAGTCTGAGTGAATATTGATACGCGAAATCGTGGAAGCGAGCTTCGCGCCTGCCCGAAATCCGGTACGGGGCGACTGACAGAGGCGACTGCATTTCAGGGACTGCTTCGACTAAAACCTGAACCGTTCGCGTTTGGGAAGCGTCCTAATCAGGAGGGTGAGATATATCACAGAAATACTGTCCCCGGGCAACCTATCCAGAGTTCGGTTTGTCCAAAACTGGTGTAAACTGATGTAAAGTGCGAACGCACCGAACCGTCGGCGAGAAAGGCGAGCAAATGAATATAATGGAAACGCTGTTGTCTGCGAGGTCAATCCTCTGGTTGCTCGTCGCTGTGTCGTGCGCCCATATCGCGTATTATTATCCGCTCTTACCCGAGCGGGTGGCATCGCATTTTGGACCGAACGGTATCGCGGATGGCTACATGCACAAAAGCGAATTTGCCACGTTTTATGTCGTTCTGGTCATCATCGTTGCAGCGATACTGACCGGAATCGGCGAACTGGTACGCCACACGCCCGATGACCTGATTAACCTGCCTAATAAAGAATACTGGCTCGCGCCGGAGCGGCACGATGCCACCATCGCGCGTATCAACGCGCAAATGGCAAGTTTTGGCGTCGCTACGATGGCTCTGCTTCTGGCGATCATGCATCTGGCGATTGTCGCCAATCTGGGCGAAGCGCGCCCGCCGCAGCTCAGCCAGTTGTTTTACCCCTTCTTTCTGGTCTATATCGCTTATGTCATCTACTGGACGGTGGAAATGATGCGCGGTTTCAGTCGTCTGCCGGACAAGTAACTTCTGAGAATCAGGTAGGATAAATAGGTAGGATAAACAGGACGAAATCGATAGCGCGTTACCGTTCAGGGCGCGCTATCGCTGCATTCCGACCGGTACGATTGTCTAACCGATGTAACCTGCCACTGCCGCCTCACCTTTACCCAGCGATCTTCGGGCGGAGTTTAGCGCAGGGACAGGAAAAGACATTCGCATCCGGGTTCCTTCCTACCCTTCCGAGCAGTTCCTGCTCCTCCCCATTAGGCGGATGCTTCGCCCTCGGTATTCACGCTACAGTAGAAGCAGAAACGACGCCGGTCTCCCATACGTTGGGCGAGGCGGAAGGATGAAAATCGTATGGCGCAAGAACTGAAATCCATTTCTGATGGACTGGCGGCGGCAATAGCGGCGGCGGCTCCGGCAATTGTAAGCGTTGATGATGGTTCCCGCTTTACCGCAACAGGGATTATCTGGTCCGGGGATGGCGTAGTGGTGACAACTTCACATGGCGTTGAACGTGATGAGAACCTCTCCGTTCTTCTCCAGAAGGGATCGAGGCATGCCGCCACTCTCGTCGGGCGAGATGATGAGACCGATATCGCCATCCTCCGCATCGATGGGGCGGAGAACTTGCCGACAATCACGCGCCCGGACAGTGACGCTACTCCGGGAATCGGTGGGCTCGCTCTGGCGGTCGGCAGTCCCGGCGGGCCGGGAATCACGGCGACCCTGGGAATCGTCAGTCGCGTTTATGAAACGGAAACCGATGGCGTAAACGAATATATTATCAATACGGACGCGACACTTTTCCCCGGCTTTTCCGGTGGACCGCTCCTTAGCGCGGACGGCGTGATGCTGGGATTACTGAACCGTATGTATGGGCGAGGAATGGGCGTCGCCCTCGGCGCCCCGATGGTCGCCCGTGTGGTTACGGCGCTTCTGGCGCATGGTCGTATGCCAAAGGGATATCTGGGAATCAAAACGCAGTTGGTAGCGCTGCCGGAAAACCTTCGGGCAGGATTCGCTCTGGCGCAGAAACGGGGTCTGCTGATTGCAGGCGTCGGCGTCGGCAGTCCGGCGGAAGCGGCGGGCCTGGTCTTGGGCGATACGCTGTTGAAGATCGATGGGGCGGAAATTCAGGATGTGGAAGATTTGCGTCGTCACCTGAAAGCCAACCAGAAAGTGCAACTGGAAATTCTGCGCGGCGGAGCGGTCATGGAACTTCCGGCAGTCGTGGGGTTAGATAAAGGCTAAAGACCATGCCTGTGTAATGATTATCGAAAAGGCTACAGTGGCGTCGATATATTGAAGTCGATCTATTGAATAGGGAACCGCTGAATAGATCGGTAATAGATCAGTCGGGCGAGAAAGAAGATATTGAACGAAGATAACAGCGAACAGACACGGGTTCTTATCGTCGCCGGGTATGCGTCCGTTCGAGCAGGACTGATGGCCTTGCTGGCGGACGCTCCGGGAATAATAGCGCTCGGGGCGGCGGAAGATGTCAACGATGGGCTTGCCCGCCTGATCGCGGATTTGAGACCAGACGCTCTGCTGTTCGATGCTTCGGGAGATAACACGGACGCTACCAGCCTGACCCAACTGCTTCCCCTGCTGGCGAACGATGGCCCTCCGCTCATTGTCCTGTCAGACCGCCCGGAACGCGACAGAGAACGTCTCGCCAATGCCGATTTGCCGGGATGGGCCTGTCTACGGCGTGATGCGGATGCACCGCAGATTATCGGAGGCGTTCGGGCCGCCGCCGCCGGTCTAGTGGCTCTGGATCGGGCGCTTGCCCTACCGCCACCTCCGCCCGCTTCTTCGATCCGTCGACCGAATGCGGATGAGTTTCCTGGCGAAACATTGACCCCACGTGAAATCGAGGTCATGGAGTTGATGTCGCTCGGTCTGCCTAACAAAGTAATCGCGACTCGCCTAAAAATAAGCTTGCATACCGCAAAATTCCATGTCGCCCAGATTCTGGCGAAACTCAATGCAGAGAGTCGCACGGAAGCGGTGACCATCGGCGCACGGCGCGGCTACGTGACCTTATGATTTCCCCTTCTGGTACATCGAAGTTCTGTGACGGAAACGGTGACTGCCTCTATTTTGCGGAAAGAAAAAACGGCTACCAGATGCGTGCCATTCTCCGGTTTACACGGACATATGATTCGAAAATAGCCCGGTAAGGCTTCCGATATACGAATAAAGCAGGGAAACCGGGGTTGACAATACAGAATCCGCCCATTATAATCCTCTGTGCCATCTGGAGTGATGTCCGAGTTGGTCGAAGGAGCACGACTGGAAATCGTGTATACGGGTTAAAACCGTATCGTGGGTTCGAATCCCACTCACTCCGTCGTTCTTGCGAACGCCCCCGCCCTGTGCGTTGTCGCACAGGGTTTTGTTTCACGCAATTTATCTGGTCGAATGAGGGAACTCGTAGCGACGCTCCAAACGCTGTATTTTCATACGGCAGATTCTGAAGTCTGCTGACCGGTGGACGATTCAATAGTGGATGCGGAAAAAAATAATAAGGTCTGGCGTTTCCGTGCAGAACGACAGACATTAGCGGCATGGCGCCGTCGTGCGTTCGCCCTTCCCAGCCGAGCGCAGATTGTAGCAGGATTGCTGGCGTTGCCTCTGGCGGCGGGCGGGGCGTCCGGCGCGTACTACATAAATATGCACCGCCTTGCGGCGCAGATGACACTCGCCGGATTACCGGATACTACTTTTCCTTCCCCTTCACAACGCATTCTCATCTTTTCCCCGCACTGCGATGACGAAACTCTGGGCGCGGGCGGATTGATTGCAGACGCCCGACGAAAAAACATTCCCGTCCAGATCATCTTTATGACCAATGGGGATGCCTTCCGAGTCGCCGCGACACGAAAACTCCGCAAGCTTGCCGTCGGACGGGAGGATTTGATTCGATTCGCACAAATGCGGCAGAGCGAGGCGCTGCTGGCGACGAACGAGTTAGGGGTGGATTCAGCCGATGTGCGCTTTCTGGGATATCCGGATCAGGGTCTGAAAAATCTCTGGGAGCGACACTGGAGCGATAACAATCCGTTTAAATCGCCTTTTACCGGACGACGATACAATCCGTACCCCCAATCAGTGACGCCGAATGCGCCGTATAGCGGTATGTCCGTTCTGCGTGATGTACGGCGAGTCATGGAAGAATTCCGACCGACCGACATTCTGGTGACACACCCCGCAGACGATCACCCGGATCACAGCGCCACAGCCACCTTTGTTCAAGCGGCTCTCCACGAAGAATCCGAGGCGGCGAAAACGACAGGCGCGACCTGGGCAAGTGAGGCGCGTTTGCATTATTACATCGTCCACCGAGGTGATTGGCCCTATCCTCAGGGTTTACATCCGGAGAAGCCCTTACTTCCCCCCTCAGGCTTAACCTCGTCCCTGGAATCGTGGCGCGTTTATTCCTTGACTCCGGAAGGTGAAGAGGCGAAAACGCGGGCATTGAATCGCTATGCTTCCCAGACCGCTATCATGGGTCGATTCTTACGCTCTTTTCTGAGAGGAAACGAGCTTTTCGCAGAAGGCAAGGCAACATCGGGAACAGTCATTCAGCAAGCATCGTCGCCCGGCACACCACCTTCGGCTCCCGAAAAGGCGGATTCGCCGTCTGTTCTGCCGATTCCCCCGTCGGGTAAAACGCAGGATTCCGGAGTCGTATGTGACCCTGTGAGCGACACCGCTCTGCGCTATGCCGATCCTTCCGCAGATATCACCGGACTCTCGATGATTCAGGACGGAGACTTTTTACGCGTCCAGGTCGCGTTGCGCGGGGCGCCATCATCACGGGTTCGCTACCGTCTGACGCTTCGTTCCCAGGGCGTGGCGGGAGCGGCGGAGAGCGTTTATCTGGCGCGAGAGCTCCCTGCGCGTTCCCTGTCCACCAATACGACCCTGGACAGGCGCACACTGGAAACACATATCCCCTTGAGCGAACTTGCCCTGAAACCCGGTCACGAAAGCCTCTTGTGGGCAAGCGCGGAAACGCACTGGATTACCAACCGCTCGCTGCCTGTCGATAAGACGGGTTATCGGGAGTTTTCCTTCTCGCCGGTTCGTTGATATCGATGGGGAAATCCGTTCGGAGTCAGAGAAAGTGCAACTGAACCGTATAATGCGGTGTCCTCATTGACAAATGAACTTTATCGAATCGCTTAAGGTCGCGTTTACCGCGTTGCGGGCCAATAAATTACGCTCGCTATTGACGATGCTGGGCGTCATCATCGGCGTCGGTTCCGTTATCGTCATGATTTCCCTGATTCAGGGAGCGCGACAGAAAGTCGTTTCCCAGTTTAAAGGCGACGGAGCCAACATCCTCTTTGCCTTTTATAATCCCAAACGCGACCGAGAGCGAAAGGGCACCTTTTCCGGCCTCAAAATGGACGATATGCACGCCATTGAAGAACGAGTCGGTAGCGTCACAGGAGTTTCTCCCAGCCTCGAACTTGGTGGCAAGACCCTGTATGGCGTCAAGAATTACGCCAGCGGCATTTACGGTTGTACCGACCGATTTCTGGAAGCCGACAATAGCAAGCTTGCCTACGGGCGCTTCATTGAGCGATCAGACAACGATATCTGGGCGAAAGTCTGTGTCATCGGCGATAACGTCCGCAAGGAATTGTTCGAAAAAGAAGATCCTATAGGAAAAGAGATTGTCTTCAATGCCAACGGGCAGAAAGTTTCTCTCGTTATTATAGGAGTGATGGAACGTAAGGGAACGGACGGATTCGGCGGAGCCAAGCCGGATGACCGCCTCTATGTACCTATTACCACCGTCCAGAAGCGATTTACCGGATCGGACAATATAGGAGCCATCAGCGCACGTTCTATTGATGGCGTCGCTTCCGAGCAGGCGGCGGATGAGGTATTCGCAGTGCTGAAACAACGTCACGGCGAAGATGTGCAAGATGTGGTAGTCGACACGCAGGAAGGATTGATCAAGCGATTGGATTCCCTGCTCTTGATTTTCCAATTGGTTCTCGGAGGCATCGGCGGGCTTTCCCTGCTGGTCGGCGGTATCGGCATTATGAATATCATGCTAGTCTCGGTGACAGAGCGTACACGCGAAATCGGCATTCGAAAAGCGGTCGGCGCGAAACGAGCAGATATTCTCTGGCAGTTTGTCATCGAAAGTATCACCGTCGCCAGCGTGGGCGGTTTGATAGGGGTCGCCTTCGGATGGGCGCTCTCCAAAGCGATAGGTATGATCCCTATCGGCGCAAATGGCGACAAACTGGAGACGTATGTGCCACTCTGGGCGGCGGGACTGGGCTTCGGATTTGCCGCCGCAGTCGGCATGTTCTTCGGGATATATCCTGCCGTTCGAGCCTCCAAACTCGACCCCATCGAAGCGTTGCGCTACGAATAAACACAGGAGCGCTAAGGGAAACTTTAAGTCAGGGCGCCGTTATCGGCGCCCTGACTTCCGCTGATGCATGCGCTCCCTCTGCCGCTACAGGCGTTCGTGTGATAAAACGAGATCAATGAATGTTGGTCGTCACCCTATCGCCGCACCAAAACGCAGAGCGTTTATATCGCGTGAAACGGGTTTCACGCTGATCGAATTGCTGGTTGTCATCGCCATCATAGCGATACTTGCCGCCATTCTTTTTCCGGTCTTCGCGCAGGCGCGGGAAAAAGCTCGTCAGGCGTCCTGCCAGAGCAATCTGCGGCAAATCGGCCTCGCTTTCGCCATGTACACGCAGGACTATGACGAGCGCTTGCCCGACCGACGCGATCTAAAGACAGCGCTCACGGGAGGCTACAAGCCCTGGAAATCATGGCCGACTTCCGATCCCCGTGGCGGATGGGCGTTGATAGTCCTCAATCCCTACATCAAAAATGCGGGTATCTGGTCGTGTCCCAGCGTCACCGGAGCGATGAATGGCGTCGTTCAGGCGGAACAATCGCCTGCCTTGACGGGCGAACCGGAAACAACAGATCGCGTCCGTTACTGGCTCTGGCGCTTCGACCGCACGGATGAGCCTGTGCCTCTGGATAATTTCTGGGGCAAGACGGAAGAACAAGCATGGTCAGACCTTGCCGCATCCGGAAACAAAACGATCAACCCGCTGAACCCAACCGGACCATCCGATGTGGAAATGGTTCTCGACCCCTATTTCCCCCGGACTATTCCGAGCGTTCCCGCAAGCCTCAAGGGTAAGTCTGTCCATATGGGCGGGCGAAACCGCCTCTTTCTGGACAGCCATGTGCGATGGCTCCGGGACTCCCGCACCAACTGACCTCTCCTTTCCCGAAGCATGCCTGATTAACCTTAAAGGGAGTGGGAACTGGTTTTCGCAGGATAGCGTCTTAGCTAAGGAGCGACGAAAGCGGTTTCCGTTACTATTTTTTATTAGGGGAAGCCGTTATGCCCTCTTTGCGAGGGCGATGATTCTGAGAACGAAAAAATTTGATACATCGCCGTGTCTCTCAGCGAAAGGAGATAGCGATGGGTCTTGTAATTAGCGCCCTGTTAGCGGTGGCAGTCACCGTTATCGGAGCATATGCAGGAACCCGTGCCGCTATCGCCGAAACGCGATAGCGCTGCGGGTTAATTAGTCACTAACGCGCGATAAAACGCCTTCCGACGCAGCCTTGCTCCAGGTTACGTCGGAAGGCGTTTTCCGTTTCCCCCGTAAATACCGGAGTAAGCGGATGAATACCCCCTATTGGGCGCGAGATATATCGCATTTTACGAAAGGTTTTTTCTGATGGAAATCATTACTCTGAACGCGACAACAAACCAACTACAGGCCCAAGATGCGAACCTGGCGCACTCTTCCTTTGTGAACGTCAGTCTGGAGGAAGCGCGTTTCGAAGATGTCAAAATGACTGGAGCGACCTTCCATAATATCTGTCTTGGCAACGTCCATATCACGGACGGCAATCTCAGCAATCTCACCATCGAGGATTGCAATCTCAGCGGACTGACGATCAACGGCGTTCTCGTCTCCGATTTGTTCACCGCCTATGAAGCAGCGAATGCCAGCGATAATTTACCCACCGATTAGCCATCGGTAGCAACCGACAGAACCGTAAGCGATGGAAACGGAAAAAGAGATAGAAACGGAAAAAGAGATAGAAACGGAAAAAGAGATAGGAACGGAAAAAGAGATAGGAACGGATGCAGATTAATCGCTCCCTCGTTTCCCCGGATCGATGATAGTAGGAGTCACCTGAATCGTGGCTCCGTCGGTCTCAATGATCACTCCGCCATTTTGATCGGTGCGAAGGATACGGACGTTATTTCGCGCAAGCCGCTGTAGCATCTCACGATGCGGATGATTGTACAGATTGTTCTTACCGCAGGAAATAATCGCCAGTGTCGGATGGACGCGAAAAAGAAAAGCGTCCGAAGTAGACCATCGTGAACCGTGATGCCCCGCCTTGAGAACATCAGACCCGATATCGGGCGCGGTCGCCATAATTTCTTCCTCCTCCTCAGCTTCGGCGTCGCCCGTCAGAAGGAATCGCGCTTTATCGTATACGACACGGAGAACGATGCTATTATTATTCGTCGCGGAATGCGATCCCCGGATCGGCGTCTCGCCCGGAGCCAGAACTTCCAGAAACGCGCCGCCGCCGATATCGATTCGGTTCGGACGACGCGCCAGATGAATCGGAATATGTCGGCGCGAAAGAGTGGTCATCAATCGTTGATAAGCAGGCGATGCGGCAGGATAGCCCCCATCCAGCGCCGCACGGACATTCAGACGGGCAACCACGGCATTCAACCCCTGTACGTGATCCTCATCAGGGTGTGTCGGAACGATCAGATCGACGGTCGAAATTCCTCGCGAACGTAAATAAGGAACGACGACATAATTACCGGGGTCTCGCCCCAGACGTTCATCCGTTCCCGGGTTGCCACCCCCATCCACTACGATGACTTTCCCCGTCGGGCTTTCTATCACAATAGAATCTCCCTGCCCCACATCCAGAAAGGTTACCCGCAGAACGGGACGCCTATTTTTATTGTGTGAGCATCCTGTCAGGGGAATCAGGCAGATTAGAAGGGCTATTGTCAGGATTGAAAAGAATCTTTTTTTGAGCATAGCGTCGTAGGTACGGACTGAACAGAATCAGAAGGAGGTAATACCCGATAACCGCTACCAATGGCGGCGAGACTACCGAAAACGAAGCAAACGGCAATGCGGCAAATGCGTGAATAAGAAACAGAAATAGTTGGATTCCTATCGTCACGACACTGGAAAAGAACAATAATACCAGAGATGGTAATTGAATCAAGGCGGGAGATGCCAGACCAGCAATCGTTAAAATCTCCGCCAGAGGAATAACGACAAGATTGGAAATCGGGGATATCGGCGAGAGTCGATTGAAGTAGTATGCGGAGAGCGGTTCCGATCCCATCGCAAAGATGATTCCTGCGACCAGACTGATCAACAGAGGGCGCGTCCAGCGAAAGAGTGCGGTGTCTTCTGGACTACGTCGCAATAATATTCGGACCAGAGGCGCTCCATACAGGCAGAAAACGCCCAGAGATGCGAAGGAAAACTGGAAACCGACATCATATAGATCGCCGGGAGCGCAGAGCAACAGAACAAGGGCGGCGAAGGCGAGTGAATTGGTCAGGTCAGGGGTGCGACGCACCAGAGGCGCCGCCAGAAAAATGGAAGACATCAGCGCGGAACGCAGTGCGGCGGCGCTGGCGCCCGATGCCAGCGCAAAAAGCCAGAGCAGGCAAATAATAAATAGCGCCGAGACAAAACGCGGCGCGAAAATAGCGTCGAAGATTACCGTCAGGAACAACGCCAGCGCCGCCATATGCGCCCCGGAAACAGAAAGCAGATGAACCGCACCCGCCCGCAAAAAAGCCTCATCCGTCTCAACAGGGATGCCTCCCCGGTCGGAAAGGACTAACCCATTCATCAACCCGGCAAAGCGCGGGGTCAAAGCGGCGTTCCCCCGATGGATCGCTTCTCGCAAATTCTTCACCAGCCAACGGAGCGGAGTCGTTTGATGCTGTACGAACCGCGTATCTTCGGCGCGTACTCGCATCCAGCAGAAGACGCCCCGGTTCGCCAGAAAAGCCCGGTAATCGAACGCGCCGGGGTTTGTCGCTGTCGGTGGCGCTTCGAGACGACCGCGTAACCAGAAAATATCGCCGGTTTCCGGCATTTCCATCAGTGCAGAGGCATTCCCGCTTACCTGAACCGATCCATGGGCGAGACGCACTACATGACCATCGGAGAGATGGGAAACGGCAAGCGTAAAGACGACCTTTTTTCGTTCCCGCAAGTCGACATCCGATACTATCGAACCTCTGACCCAGAACAGGGACGAACGATCAACCGAGGAAATATCGTCCCGCGCTGGAATCAAGACCTGCTGCGTTCTCATCATACTCAGGAAAGTTAGCGCGACAATCCAGATAAATACGGCAGCAGGAGCGGATTTGCGGTAGCAGAGCAGTCCCACAGAAAACAGGGTGATAGCTATCCCGCCGAGGACGAAGGGCGACAATGGAAACGATGGCGCAAGGAGAATACCGATAATGGTCGCCGCCAGTAACGCCAGAGTTGGTCGTATTCAGCGAGGCGGCATCCGGGAATCAGATCAACTTCCCTGCCGTCCGACTTGCTGGTTCAGACGGCATCGAATACAGTTTTGAGTCCCATCTTGCGGAAAGCGCGGCGGCGCCATTTCACCGCAAACCTCGCAGAGGCGCCATCCGTTTTCGATACGCCAGTAGCGTAACCGCGCATCCGAACGGCGTAATTTCCGCAGGCGCTCCCGCAGGGCGGGGTCTGCGATCACTTCCACCGAGTGATCGATCGCGCGCATTTCGGACGCGGGGATTGCCGTATCTTCCAGTTGTTCGGGCGTCGGGATCAATGGCGGCGCTTCTTCACGTTTAGGCTTCGTTTGCGCAACACGGTTACGAAAGCGAATATCGGTAATCACCGGCGTCTGCGTCGCGCCCAACCGCTGGTTGAGACGGCGGACGATGTCATTCTTGTGAAAGTTGAGTTCCTGCGCCCAGGTAGAAGATCGTGTGGAGACATACAGGACGCCGTCCTGCACTTTTTCCACTTCCGTTGCGGAAGCGATTTGCGGCCCGACAATCTCCGCCCAGATGAGCGGGGCCGTATATTCGCGGATTTTGTCTCCGATGCCCAGGGCGTTCAGTTGCGGCCCCATCAGCGACCCGATCCCGCGTCCCCATCCTCGTCGTGTCCCCCGCGCCATACAAAATCGTCCCTTTCGCCGAGATTATACACCGAAAATCGGGGCATCAGAGCAAAATTGCATCGGGACGGGAAAAACTATCCCAAGCGAATGAGCGAGCAGGATGAGGAACGGCATTTTTCAGGGTAAGATTAATTCGGCGAAAAAGAAAACTCATACAAGAAAAATCCACCATCCAAGGGACGATTCAAGCATAAAACCCGCCTAATTGTACTACTTTGTACGTCAGTCTTAGATAAATCGGGGCGACAGGATTCGAACCTGCGACCTTCTGAACCCCATTCAGACGCGCTACCAAGCTGCGCCACGCCCCGATGTTTTTGCGAGGGGTTGCTGCCGTAAAGACAGCGGATTTAACATATCAGGTTGCAACTGCCTTGTCAAACATCCGGCCAGAATTGATCGCGCCCGGCGGTAGCGCCACGGGTTTCCGATTCCTTCGCGCCAGGGGTATCAGGGCAATTTATTGTGAATCTCTGGTTGCCTGAGGCTCTATTCTTCGGTTATACTGAAGATCAATCCCCCGTATACATTTTTATATTACCTGTAATGATAGAGCTTTCTCGTGTCAGCGTTACCTATAAAAGCGGCGATGTCGGAGCGTTGTCGGACGTCTCTTTGTGCATCAAGAAGGGCGAGTTCGTCTTCCTGGTAGGGCCGACAGGAGCGGGCAAGTCTACCCTCCTCAAACTTCTGTACCGGGACGCCCGCGCCACGGAAGGCAGTGTCAACGTTCTGGGGCAGGAGTTGTCGAAAATGCGTTCATCACAAATCCCGCCGCTTCGCCGACAGATGGGCATTGTTTTGCAGGATTACGGACTTTTGCCGGAGCGGACCGTGTGGCAGAATGTCGCCTTCGCCTGCCAGGCATTGGGGCAACGGGGGCGCGATATACGCCGTAAACTGCCCGAAGCGCTGGAACTGGTGAAAATGGCGCACCGCTGTGACGCTTACCCTGCTGAACTTTCCGGCGGAGAGCAGCAGCGTGTCGCAATCGCCCGTGCGCTGGTCAATCGCCCCCCGCTCCTGCTCGCCGATGAGCCGACCGGGAATCTTGACCCCAACACCGGCGCAGGGATCATGGATGTTCTCTACGAAGCGAACCAGCGCGGCGCAACTATTATCGTCGCCACCCATGATAAATTTTCCGTTGACCGTCTTCGGCAGCGCGTTATCGCATTGCGCGGCGGTAAAATCGTGCGGGATGAACCGTGCGGCGGCTATGGTTCGGAAGCGGGAGACTGAGGACGGTCGGCGGGAAGTGTCCCGGCGAAACAGGCGGAACGATACATGAGGTCTTTCTTTTTTTTGATCGGTGAGGCGTTCATCAATTTGCGTCGCCATAGTTTGATGACCGTGGCGGCAGTAACGACAATCGCTGTCGCGCTCTCCCTGATCGGCGCGTTCGCTTTGATGTCGTATCAGGCGAATGTGGCGACCAATCGTGCGGCGAGCGAATTCGAGATACATGTCTACTGCCGAGAGCAGGTCAAGAAAGAAGCGATTCCCGCGATCAAGAAACGTCTGGAAGGTATTTCCGGAATCCGTAGCGTCCGTTATATCTCCAAGGAAAAAGCCTTCAACGAGTACGCCAAGAATCTGCCCATCGATACGCGCGGCATTCCCAACCAGTTCAACGAAACCTTTGTCCTGCTTCTGAAAGACCCGGCGAAGGGATCACAGATCGCTTCCGTGATACGCGGCTGGCATGAAGAAGTCGAAGAAGTCGCCTTGCCGGAAGCGGAAATGGGCGGATTGTTGCGTATCATGTCGTTCTTGAAATATCTGGGCGCCCTAACCGGGGCATTGCTTCTGATCGGCGCTCTGCTGGTAGTTTCCAATACGATACGCCTCTCCGTCTTTACCCGCCGTCGGGAAATCCGCATTATGCAAATCATCGGCGCGTCTCCGTCGTTTATCCGTCTACCCCTGTTTATCGAAGGTCTGATCCATGGCATTCTGGGCGGAGCGCTGGCAGGTATCTGCCTTGCGGTCGTCAACCACTACACACAGGGATTAATCGAAAGCGTGATTCCGATGCTGTCGCGTTACTTCGCCCCGATTGACATGAAAAATATCGCTATGCAAAGCGTCGCGGTCGGTGCGCTGCTGGGAGCTGCCGGATCGTTGCTCTCTATCCATCGTTATCTTCGTCTGACGTAAGCGCGGAAAGAGCGCTCAGTAAGAATTCATATATTCCGTAAATTGAGCCAGCGCCATCGGAAAATTCGCTCGCCCAAATCCGATACGGAAATGATTCAGATGCGGATCGTACACCGTTCCGGGAAGCAACAACACCCCCGCTTCACGAACGACATTGTCGCAGAACGTCTCCACATCCTCCCTGAGCAGTTCTGGAAATGCAATCGGCCCGGCGAGAGGCGGACGCCAGCGGAAGCGGTCTGTACGAGCGGCGAAGAACGGATTCAAAAGCGCCAGATTATCCCGGATAATGTCCTGACTTCGCGTTATCAGGGTATCCCGATGGCGCAGGGCAATCCGCGCCAGAAATTCACTGGGCGCGGAGTTGCAGATGGTTGTGTAATCTTTATAGGCGCATAAACGCTGGAAGAGAGCACGGTCACGGGTCGCCAGCCAGCCGATGCGTAATCCCGGCAGACCAAAGGCTTTGGACATGACGCCCAGTGAGACTGCATTCACCGCCACATCACAGGCCGCCGGCAATCGTTTTGCAGGATCATATTCGAGAAATCGGTAGACCTCATCGGAAAAGATTCGGAATCCCTGCTCCTGCGACAGAGCCAGTAGCTCCTCCCATTTTTCCGACGACATCTGGTATCCGGTCGGGTTATGCGGGCAATTTACGATGACCGCACGGGTTTCCGGTCGCAGATGCCGTCTCAGGAAATCCATATTTAACGTGAGTTCGGGATAAGACGGGCTTTCGGATAGAGTGTAGTTACCACACCGCACTCCAAAGAAAGCCCGCCCCATGTCCAGTTTACTGCATCTGTTCTGCAAAGTAGACGATTTCTGTCAACAATTCTTGCCC
>CAIVZM010000073.1 GCA_903910385.1 uncultured Armatimonadota bacterium | reverse complement strand
GGGGGACGTTGCGTTCAGTTGTCTTGCTGGAACAGGTCGGCTTATTCCTTCAGTCTCCCCTCTCCCTAAGAAGGGAGAGGGGGAGTAAGCCGGATATTCGTAGGGGTAGGGCTTGCCCCTACCCTTATTCTGTCACTGCCGTAGGCGGCGGTGAGGGCGAGGCAGCGGTGCGTCCTGTGGCGGGTTATGGCGTTCGTTACGGCTAAGGATATTGGTATCGAGCAGGTATGCCATCGCTCTCCGTCCTCATCGCCATAGAGGACGGCGCGGCTGTCGTCGAGGAGCGGCGGGTTCTGTGGTCGCGGCAGGGCGAACCACTGGCTCAGAGCGTGCAGACGGGCCTCGGTCGCGCTTTCCCGGTCTACGGGCAGACTCTGGATCACCAGACGAGCGGCATACTCCGTTTTGGAGACGCCCGCTTTCGCGGCCTCGATTTCGAGGCGTCGTTCAACGTATTGGGGCAAGTCAATGACCAGACTCATGGCGGGTTCCTCCGGCGATATTATCGCGCTTTGAGATGAAAGAATTGGATTGGCAGTGGAGTTTCCGGGCATCAGCGGGTTTTCTTCTCGAAATCAGTGGTCTATGCGCGACTTTTACCGGGCGTATGCGGGTTAGGAGGGGGTGAATATGTTTATCGGGATTATTCTGTGTAAGGAGAAGGAGCGCATGGTAGTGGAGAACGCCCTGCGTGAATCGAACAAGCCGATGGGGGTGACGACGTACCGTATGGCGTCCTCGTTACCGGCGGATCTGGCGGTGGCGTTGCCCTCGCCGGAGCAAATCGGGTGACTATTGGAAGAGTTGGCGTAAGCCCTCACCCCCTGCCCCTCCCCGCAGACGGGAGAGGGGAACTTATAGAGGCAAGATTGGTTCGGGCGGTGGCGGGGCGTTGGGGAGGTCGCGGCTGACGGCGACATTCTCTTTCTGGAAGGCGGCGCGGCTTTCGAGAGCGGGGGCATGGTCGAGGCGGGAGGCGAGCCCGGCGGCGCGTCCAATAGCGGTGATAGCAAATTTAACCTGTAAACGCATTTTGCGGAGGCAGGTGTCGGTTGAGAACGACGGGTTCGCGGCGTCCATTGGAGAAGACGTAGTGTAATTGCCGGAAATCGAAGACGGCGGTTGCGGCGTGGATAACGTCGTGATGATTGGGGCAAAGAAGCATCATGTTTTCGAGAATGTCGCGCCCTCCGCGTGAGAGGTAAACGATATGGTGGGCGTTACAGGCGCGGACGCCGTAAATGAGAAGGGGGTCGAATCCGCAGAGCTGGCAGCGTCCGCCGTAAAGGTTATGAAGTTCGTTTACATACTGGCGATTGCGCGGAAAGGCGCGAAGGAGAGCGTCGCGCCGCGTTTGCGAAACGCCTGTATGGTAGGCGGTGATAATTTCGCGGACTTTGCTTTCGTCGGTGTCAAATGCTTTTTCCAGAGTGTATTCGTCGGCGATTTGGTGGGCGCGGGGTTCTAAAGGGAGGTTTTGCGCCCACTGTCGCATGAGCGTGGAATCATTGGGGGTCAGGCTTCGCATGGTCTGTAATGCCTGACCGATATTTTCGGTTTGAATCGGTTGATTGGTTACAAATTGCAGGCGATGCAATAGAGGGGCGGTGTCGGGCGCATCGGCGGCGGAATAGTAAAAGGAATTCTTGATGTCAGCCCAAACGCGGTAACGTCCGTACCTGTAATCGGGCGGGTTTTCGGTTTTCGCGGCGACCTGTAGACAGGCGACAACGATATATTGGGTTCCCTGCTCGGTGGGTTTGCCCGTGACAAGCCAGAGGCGTTCACCGGGTTCGATGGCGGAATGGAGACGCGATTGGCGGGAATTGAAGTTAAAGCCCGCGCCTTCATCTAAATCTCGGCGGTAAATATCCCAACGCCAGTACGCCAGCAAATCCATATGTCTGCTTTGGACAATCCCGACGAATATCTTTCTCCTAAAGATGTTATGCCGATTGAAATTTACACTTTGTAAAATCGGGATATACTGTCTTTGAAATTGTCCTGTCCGCCGAATAGTCGCCTCCCCAACGTTACGGAAACGTTACGCAAACGTGACGGGAAACGGGGCTTCGTATGGATGTGAGCGTTCGGCGCAAGCGTGGGAACCCTGCGTATCCGATAGGCGGCAGGGACGCTCTTTACTGCCGGGTCATTCCTGCCAAAAGCGCACTGAGCTTCTCGGTGCGTTTTTTTTCGTTTTTAGGGGAATGCTTCGACTTGGAAGGCTTTCCCGATGTAACGAAGTGTCGTGTAAAATAATGGGACATTAGGCGAAGGGAGCGGGGCTTAAATGACGTTGACACTGGAATTGAGGCCGGAGGAAGCGGCGGCGCTTTCGGCGAAGGCGACGGCGCGTGGCGTGGATGTGGCGACGATTCTTCATGATCTCGTGGCGCACGAGACGCGCAGGGAAAATGGGGCGGGTGTCGGCGCTTTACTGGAGGGCGCGGCGGAAAAGGCGCGGGTGGCGGCGCTTCTGCAAACATGGCGACGGGCGGAAGGACTGCCGACACTCGGCGACGGGGCGACACATACCCCGGTGGCGGAACTGTTCGCACAGTGGGAAGCGGAAGACGCCCAATTGACGCCGGAGGAAGTCGAGGCGGAACGGCGATTCTGGGAAGACTATTCCCGCGACCGCGATAACCGGGGCGTGGAAATATAGGCGCCATGCCTGGCTTTGACTTTATCGTTCTGGATTCCTACCCGCTTGGCAACGCTGCGCTCCCGCTCGTCCGCCCTTCCTCGACCCTGACAGAGTCGGAACGTTGCCGCCAATGGATGGCGGATTGCGAGGCGGCGGGGAGCGTCCTGTTAGTCCCCGCTATCGCCTACTACGAGGAAGTCCGAGATTTGTACCAACGTCAGGCGTTTGCCAAAGTTCCGCGCTTCCAGCAGTTTTGCTTTGACCCCGCCCGGTATATCCCGCTCACCCGCGACCATTTGACAAACGCCGCCCAATTGTGGGGCCAAATGCGCCGCACGGGACAGACGACCGCCGATAAGCACGCCCTTGATGGCGATGCGATTCTGGCGGCGCAGGTGTTGAGCCTGAATCTGCAACCGGGCGCGTTCACGGTTGTCACGCGCAACGCGGCGCATATTACCCGCTTCGGCCTCCCGGCAGAGTCGTGGGAGAACATCAAGCCCTGACTTAACTGTCTCGGATAGTAGGCAGGAACATTGTTTGCCTACCGGGTCACTTCTGCCAAAAGCGCATTGAGACTTCTCGGTGCGTTTTTTTTTCGTTTTTAGGGGAATGGTCTCCACTTGTAAGGCTTTCCCGATGTAACGAAGCGTAGGGTAAAATCAAGAGGGCGATTGGCGAAGGGGGCGGGGCTAAATGACAGTGACACTGGAATTGAAGCCGGAGGAAGTGGCGGCGCTTTCGGCGAAGGCGACGGCGCGTGGCGTGGATGTGGCGACCCTTCTCCATGACCTCGTGGCGCACGAGATGCGCACGGAAAATGGGGCGGGCGCGGCGGTATCCCCCGCAATTTCGGCACGGAACCGGGCGGCGATTGCGCTACTGGATTCGTGGGACAAAGAAGATGAAACCGACGATGAGGATGAACTCGCCCGACGCGATACGGAACTGGCGGAACTCAAGGTCAACCTGAACCGTTGGCGGACTGAGGAAGGACTTAGTATCTAAAAGATAGGACACCGGAGACGCTTATCTTTCCTCGTACAGCGTCTAGCGGTCGAACGCAACGTCGGGGAGCGGAGGCAGGGCGGCGGTCTGAGCGGCGAGGGCGTTCAGGGCGTCATTGAATTCCTGATGGGAAGCGGCGAAGTAGAAGTGGGTCGGCGCCGACGAGGCGAGTTTGCCCGCCAGCAGTTCCACAGCGTACTGACTCTGGCTGAGTCCCACTCCGGCGGCTTCGTCCGCCAGTCGCTTTTCGATAATCGGCGGCAGATCAAGGACAAGGCTCATGGAGATTTTCCCTTTACGCCCTTATTGTATCGCCTTATTTTCAGGGGAAATGTTTCGCCGATGCCGTTATGAATTGTGTTAGCCGTTTTGATGCTTTAGGGTTAGAATCCCGGCAGGAGACACAAGAAAATGGCGAAGGGGTTCACGACGCGACCGCGATTTCATGAAGAGGCGGCGCAACGGAGGGTTTGTCCGCACTGCGGGTGCGCGGAGGCGCGACGTAACGGGACGCGGAAGGGCAAGCAGATGTTTCTTTGTTACGCCTGCCGCAAGACATGGTTCGGGGAGATGCCGACGCCGCCTGTGGAACAAATTTGCCCGTATTGCAAGGGATACTGTACCCGACATGGGACTTTCCTTGAACCGTTCGATGAATGGTGTCGGGCGAAGACGGCGGTACGGGACGCGGCGTATGAGCGCGGAGAGGAAATTTCGGTCGAGGAGGATCGTCCCCGAAAACGCTTCCGACGATACCGTTGTACGGTATGCGGAAAGGTGAATTCCGAGCTGTGGCCGTTGCGCCGACCCTATAAATACGAGGAAACTTGCCCTTACCCGGTGCGGATTTTACTGGATTGGACGGCGGCGGAAAGTTTGACGGAATACTGCCAGACTCACAAAATGAGCGAGGCGCAAGCGGTACGGGCGATTTTTGGCGAGGCGGCGACGCGAAAGATGAAAGCGGGCGTCCCCGGGCGTCCGGTCATGGATTTTGTGGACGATGACGGTGTCAGTCCCTTGCCGCGATTGCCCAACGGAAATCACCGTCTGTGGCAGGAACGGCGAGAACGGCGGAGTTTTGGGGAGCTTACGGTATGCCTGGTTTATGCGACGACGGTGAATCTGGACCGGAAGGCGTACATTGGGCTTCTGCGGACGATTCTTCACTACGGTTTGACGCGGCAGGAAGCGGCGCGGAAGTTGATCCGGGAGGCGGGTAAGGGGACGACGCCCCGCTTTATCGGATGTGTGAAGCCTTCGGACGAGGATTGACGGTGCGCCAGATATTCTCGTTCTCGCTCTGTCGCAGACGGATAGCGTGTAGCGAAAGACGATGACGGGAAATTTTCTGGCGCTTTCTTTGTCGGGATAATCAGTTATCCGGGGTTTGTTCGCCGAGAAGGTGTCGGGCGGAGTACATCTGACCGGTATGGTAACTGATGTGGAAGGTGGCGTATTTGAGAATCTCTTTGTAGGTCCAACCCGGCGACCATCCCGGCGGAGGGGTTTCCAGGTCGGGGTTCTGCGACTTGAGGTAGGCGACCGATTCGGTATGGACGCGCATCAGTTCGGCGTAGACCTGCGCGGCGGTCATCGCTTTCTGTTCTTCGGAAGGCGGATTTTGCAGCGTGATCGGATAGTAGGCGAAACGTCGGTCGATTAATGGACTGCTGACTTTACACAGGGACAAATCGGGTTCTTCGTCCTGCTGGTACATTCCGGTCAACTTCACGGCTTCCCAGTAGGCGATATGCCCTGCCAGTTCTCCGATGGAGAGAAGTCCATCCGCCGGACGTTGCCATACTTTCTCGTCCGCTAACCCTTCCAGAGCGAATTGTACTTCGTAATAGCCCAGCTCCAGAAAACTCAGATATGTATCCAGCATGTTACGTGTCGCCTTTGGTTGTGACTTTTATATTATGCGTTTTATATATATTATGCGTTTTATAGCGTTCGCCCCTGATAGTTGTTGGGGGTGTGATGAGAGTACTCTAAGACATTACCAAAAACAGGAAATATGCCGGTGACTGTCGTGCGCTTTCGCCGGTTACCGGTTCGCCCCTGCCGCCGGTGGCGGGAAAGAGGCGAACCGGTGTGACGGTTTTTCGCTGTTTTTTATGCTATTTGGGCGCGGCGGGGCCGTCGGTGCGGAAGGGGAGGGCGGGAAGTCCCGCTTTGTTGTAGAGATTGCAGACGGGGTTGTTCGACCAGGCGTAATGGACGGCGACTGGAGAGGTGACGGAAGCCGAGGAGACGATCACCGTGTCGCCGTCGATGCGGGCATCCGCCCAGACGAACTTATTGTCGGCTCCGGCGATGGCGAAGCCTTTGAGAGGTATGCCGCCCTGCGCGACAAGGCCGCCGCCGCGATGGTCGAAGGTCAGACGGATGGCGTCGCCTTCGCTTTTGTGGGATTTATAGACCGGGCCGGAGTATTCTATCTTCTTGCCGTAGGTCAGGGCGAGGGCGTTCAGGGCGAGACGGCGTCCGACTTCCTGCTTATTTTTCGGGTGGATATCGCTCGCTTCGCCGATATCGATGGCGGTGGCGATACCGGCATTCGGGACGGTCTTTGTGGTCAGGTACTGCGCTTCCCGGAGTCGGGGCCAGGCGTCGTCACGCGGTTCGGTGTCCTGCTCCAGAAAACTTGCCAGCTGTACGATATAGAACGGGAAGGGGCCGACGCCAAAATGACCTCGCCAATCGTTGATCAGGGCAGGAAGGAGGCGGCGGTACTGTTCATCGCGACCCGCATTGGATTCACCTTGATACCAGATGGCTCCCTTGACGCCGAAAGGAACCAGCGGCGCGATCATGCCATTGTAGAGGACGGTAGTGACATTGGGGTTATTGTCCAGCGCCATCGGGTAAGGGGTCGTCTTTTTCAGGTCGGCGCCGATATTGTATTGCCATGCTCCGGCTAAAGAGAGAGGGGCAATGCCGCCGAGTGAAAGCGATAACTGGGAGGGAGTTCCGTACATGCCCCCCTCACCTCCGGTATCCAGAACCCGCACGACAATGACGTTTTTGCCGGATTTGAGGACGTTGGCGGGAATTTTGTACTGGCGGTCTGTCTGGTAGTTTTCTGTCATGCCGATGTTGACGCCGTTGATCCAGGCGGTATCGTTGTCATCGATGGGGCCGAGGTTCAGGACAGCGTCCTTACGGGCGGCATCGGCATCGGATAGGGTGATTTCCTTTCGGAACCAGACGACGCCGTCGAATCCGGGCATTCCGGCTTTTTCCCAGCTGGAGGGCATCGTCATGGTCTTCCATGCGGCGGCATCGATGTCGGTGGATTGCCAGTGGGCGTTTGGGGCGGAACCGGCATCGTTTTTCAGGAACCAGTCAGCGATCCGTTGTTCGAGAGCGGCGGTATTGCGTTCCCGTGCGGCGGCCTCCACCATAGCGACCTGACCGGTGAACTCGGGCACATTTTTCTTGAGGGCGTCCCCGCTCACCCATGCCTCGGCGATGGTGCCACCCCAGGAGGTGTGAATCAGACCGATAGGGATTTTCAGTTCCTGATTCAGAGTACGACCGAAATAGTAGGCTACGGCGGAGAAACCGCCCCATCCGCCCTCGCCGATGGTGGTCGGGCTACAGACACTCCATGTGCCGTTGATCGTTTCTTTGGGCGCGTTGGCGGGGATATTCGGGACGGTGAAAAGGCGAATCTGCGGATAGTTCGCGGCTGCGATTTCCTGTGCGGCATCCTTGCTGACGCCGACGCCCATCTGCATATTGGATTGACCAGAGCAGATCCAGACATCGCCGACGAGGACGTTCTTCCGGGTGACATTTTCGGGACCGGAGATAGCGAGGGTATAAGGGCCGCCAACCGGCAGGGAAGGGAGTTTCGCCATCCATTTGCCCTGCGGGTCTGCGGTAGCGGTAGCGGTCTTTCCGGCGATAGCGACGGTGACGCGGCTTCCCGGCGTCGTCCATCCCCAGACAGGGACGGGGACGCCGCGTTGCAGCACCATATT
>CAIVZM010000072.1 GCA_903910385.1 uncultured Armatimonadota bacterium | reverse complement strand
GGAAGTAAACCCTGCCTATACCAGTCAAATTTGTTGCCGTTGTGGCAATATCGCCAAAAAACCATTGAAGCAGCGCTGGCATTTCTGTCCAATATGTTCGTTGTCGTTAGACAGAGACACCAACCCCGCTTTCAATATTCTCGCTCTGGGACTACAGAGCGTTGCAGGCTAGCCTGCATAGAAGCCGCCGAATTTATTCGTGCGGAGTAGTCACTGTTTTCCACCCATCAGCATTTGCAGAAGATTGGGTTGTGCACCGCCGCCGCTACCGCCGAGTGTCAATTGCGCGTTCAGAGCGCGATCTATCTTGATTAGTGTATCGGCTATATGCAGTTTCGTATACGTATCCAGCGTCGCGTTGCCACGAGCGACGACGAGCGTTGTCTTCAGATCACGTAACGTTTCCCGCGCCAGCATCTTGGCATCATCGGGCACAGAAGACGATTTCGTAATCATGTCGGTCATGGTATCCGCGTAGACACGTTGCAGTTGTCGCCGTTGCGAGGAGATATTTTTGCGCTGTTGCAGTTCCGCCCAGATATTTCCTGTAACACTGCTGAACAGTTCCGGTAACGTCAATGTCTGGGTAGGATTGCCCCCGCTTTTATACTCTGCATTGGAGATTCGACGAAGAACGCCCGGTGAAAAAAGGCGAGTGAGCGCCACGCGCTTGATCGCGGCGATTTGGTCGCCGACCGGGAAGTCCTGAGACAGACTGAAACTGAACGGGTCTGTCGTCTGACGGTCGTAGTAACGCTCCGGCAGAGTCAGTGCGTCCGGCGCAAAGATATAAGAATTAAGGAGTCTCAACGCCTGTTTCTGTTTCGTAGGAGCGACCGGCAACAACGTGGGGCGTTCGTTTGCATCGCCCTTATAGTTACGGTTGAGTTCCACCCCGCCGATATGTCGGCTGGCATTGCCGGCGGCGTTCGCGTACTGATTGATCAGACCATTGAGATTGCGGGTAAATTCCCAGTAAGACTCTCCACGCTTTGGCTCTCTCTTGTCCAGGTTCAGCATCAGGTAGCGTGAGAGTTGCAACATCTTCTCCCAGTAATCCAGAGTCTGCGCCGACATATCGAATCGCGTAACGCGGGGATCGATGCCGACAATCGCCTGCTCATCGCTCTGGTACTGGTGACCGGGCATGTTGCTCAGACTGGCAATTTCTTTGAGGCGGGACGCTTCTTCCACCGAGTTGGAGAAGGTGCGATAACCGTAATCGATCGCCCACTCGTCGTAGACTCCGATAGTCTGGGAATAGAAGTCGACGCCCTTCGCCTTCACTGCGGAAATATTGAAGTTGTTGTAGTCCATTACGGAGGCGCCGATACCATGTTGAGCTACCAGCGTTGGGTTCTTCAATTGCTCCAGCGTGAACTGTGTCGAACCGACAAAGTTATGGCGCAATCCCATAATGTGGCCCATTTCATGAGTCACTGTCTCAACCAGCATTTGGTTTGTATATGCCAGATCCGAGATAGGGTTTTCGCCGTCGTGGATCATTCGTCGGGCAAGGTCGCCCATCCAGGCCCGCTGATACTGACCATCTCCGCCAATTTCACAACGGAAAGCGCCGTGTTGTAATTGCTTGAGCGCCTCATCGACGTTCTCGCCCCGTTCTCTGGCTTCTTCGAAGATGTCGGCGCCGATTTCGGCTCCCTTCGCATAGGAGACCGCCGGGGCAATCAAGCGACGGCGTTCCAGCTTGCTGAAGCGTGTCCAACCGGCATCTACGGAAACACTGGCAGAGAGAATCTGCCCCGTAAGGGGGTTCGTTCGCGCTAAAGCGATCGCTACCGTAAAGCGGGAGGAGTCTTCCGGGGTAACAACCCAGCGAACGATGTTGTACCTTCCATCAGCATGATCCCAATCCGCATCATCGGGCATCTGCTTGACTTCGAGGGCGTTCTTGATGCCGATCTTCTCAAAACCTTTATTCCAGTTCAGAACTCCCTTTTTCACGGCATCCCGGTACTCCAGCGGAATCGCATTGTCCAGCCAGAAGACAATCGGTTTGACCGGGTCGGACAATGACGCATTCGGGTCTTTTTTCTTGAGATCCCATCGCTGGATATAGCGAACGGTAGGATCTTCCTTGCTGTCATCATCCAGATTGGTGAATTCCGTCGTGAAGTAACCGACACGACCATCCGCCCTACGTGGCATAAAGCCATTGGTTGGCTTGTACGTGACCGAATCATTGGGAAGGGCGAAAAGGTTGTAAACCACAGTCAACGGCAGACTGCGGGGATCAGCAAGGGCGGAACCACCCGACCTGCCGCCGCGCAAGAAGTGATACTGCGTATAGACGACAACATTCTCCGGGAAACTCTTGACCATCGCGATATAGGTCTTTTCACGGTCAATGCTATACATGGCTCCAACAGGCAAACCTAGAAGAGAACCGCCCCCTCCGCCGTTGAGAGCCTGAGAAATCTGTGCGAAGTCTCCCCGGAAGAAGTCAGAAACGTCGATCAGCATCGATTTACGGTCTGTCTGACGAGCCTCGATACGAAATGTCGAAAGATAACCGTCGGGGAAAGAGCGTTTGACCGCTTTTCCCATAGGAGTTTTTGCATCCGCCTGATAGTTCCAGTTCGGGATGGTGATGACTAACCGATCATCCTGCAAGCGTGTTAATTTGAAAACGATGTCATTGATCGGGTCACCTGCAATAACTTCATCGCCATTACCGGTGCTGGCAGTTGTCTGCAGGAGCATCAACTTGCCAATCTGATCTTCTTTGACTTCCGCGTAGATCGTGTCTTTGCCCGTCTCTTTTTTTCGGTAAAGCGTCAGGAAACCGGGAAGTTTTTCGTAGTCCTTGACAACCTCATCGATCGTTTTGTCTTTTTTGGGCTCTTCCTTCTTCTCGACGACTACGGCGTTTTTTGAAGAAGGCAAGGGGCCGCCTTCTATACGGACACTGGATGAGGAACCGGAAGCGTACGCGATATCGGGTTCTTCGCCAAGCGGGACATTGTCGAATTTGTAGTCTTCCGAGAGCTTATCACCCGAAGATTTTTCGAGGACGAAGAAGCCTTTCGCGGTGATACCATGATCACCGGACTCCAGATAGGAAAACGACACTTTGACCGTATCGGCATCCGCATTGACGATCTCATAGTCCGCTCTCCCATTGCGTGTACCCAGTGCATCGTCCGCTTTGAAGTCGAAAGACCATTTATCACCTAAACTGACAGGCTTCGCCGGGAAAATAGGCGTCGTCGCGTTGTAGAGGCGGGCGGAGAACTTTTCCTTGTCCTTATCGCCTTCTGAATTCTTATAAGAAACGAGGACGCCGTTAGGTCGGATGACCGAGATATTGGTCTCTTTTTTGTCTTCCGAAGGGTCTTTACGCCCGTCGAAAGTTGTTTCCGACGTTTCCACGCTATCTTCGTAGGTGATATCGCCAGAAGCGCTGATGCTGGTGTATCGTGTCTTGCCCGTTTCCTTGACCTCGACGATATGTTTCGCACCTGTTGGATCGGTCAGGTTCAGAGTAGCTTGCGCACGGGAGCGTCGGCTCTGACCCGCCTGCGCTTTATAGATGAGGGTTACTTTGTCCGCAATTTTGCTATCAGGTTTTACTTCCGACTTCTCTGCTTTCGTCGGAGGCTTTGCGC
Organism: uncultured Armatimonadota bacterium; assembly: GCA_903910385.1. Classification (GTDB taxonomy): domain Bacteria; phylum Armatimonadota; class Armatimonadia; order Armatimonadales; family Armatimonadaceae; genus CAIVZM01. The sequence goes on along the minus strand of CAIVZM010000072.1, from coordinate 43,132 downwards.
CCGACGTTTGAGCGAGGGTAGGTTGTGTTGCGCTAGCTCCGAAAGCGACGGCGGCGGCAAGCGTAAGAAAATATAAATAACGGAAACCGTAAGGCGCCAGCATGGTGTCGATGGGTACTCCTAACTAAAACAAGCGACGGAAGACCATTCTCTCCGTGAGGGTGGGGCGTTCATCAACCCCTGCGTTGAGGACAAAACGGTGAGAAAATTATATCATGTGATACCCTCTTGTACTGTTTAGCGGCTGATTATATACCTTTTAGGTTAAGGAAATTGTATCTTTAAAAGCTGCTGACAGGCTTTTATATACTGTTACTGTAGCCGAATTCGTCACCGCAAACGCTTTGCGGATGAATTTCCGCCGGCCATGCCGTGGATAGATGTTGGAGATATATGGCGTCAAAGACGCGTATGTTCTAATGTACTGCGCCAATTCACGGTACAATGGAAATGAAGGCGATTGTGTTTACCAACGTCACGCTCCTCTTTTTCTTGTTGCTGATTCCGCTCGCCGGGTTTATCGCCTGGGCGGGCGACCGCATCGGGCATAAAACGGGTAAACGCCGACAGAGTTTACTCGGCCTTCGTCCACGCCATACCGCCATGATATTCACCATCGGCTCCGGTATGGCGATTGCGCTGGTCTCCTTTGGTCTCTTCTATGCCCTCAGTCAAACATTCCGGGTCGTCGTGCGAGATGGCGCGGAACTGTATCGCCACAATATCCAGCTGAAATCGGAAAACAACCATCAGGCTGTTCTGTTGCAATCAACGCGAGAACTGGCAACCAGAGCCCAGCAGGAAACTCAACGCTACAATCAGGAGCGAGCAGCAGCAGAAAAATCACGCAATGTTATCTTAAAAGAGCTGCAACTAGCGGAAAAAAGAGCGGCGGAGGCGCAGCAAAACTACGAGAAGGCGAATTCGGGACGTGAACTGGCTCTGAAGGACTTTAACTCGGCAAAAACCCGGCTCGACGAAGTGCAAGGTGAGTTGAAGACCAACGTGGTACGCATTCAGGAAGCGCAGAAGCGGTTGCGTATAGCATCGGAAAAGGTTAAGACCGCCCAACTCAAAGCGTCACAGGCGGAAGACCAGTATCAGACCGCCATCAAAGATCGTAACAATGCACGAGCGGATGTTGTGGCGGCGCGGCAGGAAACGCAAAAGGTGACACAAAATGCCCTGCGAATCCTCAAGGATCAGGCAAGCGAACTGAATGGTCAGATTACACGAGTCACCAATCGCCTGGAAGATCAGAATAAAACTCTGGATGAGCTGAAGACCAAGACCGAACAGCAACGTTCCGAACTGGACTCCCTGAATACCCAGTTGGCGCAACGACGTTCCGAATACAATCAACTGGTCGCCGCGACCGACGCTTTGCGTCGCCGTCAGATCACTTTTCAGGTTGGCGAGGAAGTTGGGCGCGTTTCCCTGCGCGGCGGCTACAATACCTGGCGACTGCAGGGGATGCTCAGGGCGTTCCTGGGAAACGCCGCGAAAAAGGCGGAGCGACGCGGCGCCGCCAAGGGCAGTGAGGATAGAGCGGTCGATATCGCTACCAATGGCGTATTCGCCAATGGCGACCCGGTATCCATCAGTGGGAAGCAGGATGAAGATAATGCGATACGCGCCGCCGCTGAAGTGATTCGTAAGCTCAATCAGGAAGTGGTTGTGCTGGCGGTCGCTCGCACAAATGCCGTCGTTGGCGAACCCGTTGCGGTAGACCTCCGTATCTTCCGAAACCCGGTCGTGCTGTTCGAAGGTCAGAAGATCAGCGAAGGAGTAGTCCGAAGTGATGGAACCCGTCAGGAAGTCGCCGATGCGCTGGCAATGTACATGAGCCGTGAGGTTCATATAAAACTGATGGGGGCAGGAATGCTTCCCGTTTCACGCGGCGGCGAAACGACGGGCGACCTGAACACCGGGGGCATGTCCTCGGACGAATTTACGCTCAATGGCGAGGATTGGCTAAAGCTCGTCGAAGATGTGCGTCGCGCCGGTTCCGCCGCAAAGGTGCAAGTCTTCGCCGCGAGAGATATGCGGGCTGGCGATCCTGTCGCCCTGAAATTCACTGTCCGTGGACAACCGAACGAACAAGCGCAGAAATGATCGTTTCGACGATCATCGCCATGAGATCGCAAAGTCAGACCAGGAGGAAGGATGCGTCGTTATTTGAGGCGGACGCGATGTGAGGAGTATGAACGCGGCGGTTTACGGTAGCATCTCCTCTACGGAGTTGACCACGCTCGCGATTGATCCCGGTTCACAGAAGTGTGGTCTGGCGGTAGTGCGCCGCTCCGTATCCTTGCCGGAAAATACTATAAAGTATAAAACTCTTACCCGAGAGATAACGCCGACGTTGAACGTTTTTGCGCGTGTCGGCGAATTACTACAGGGATATGCGATTTCTTTTGTTGTACTGGGCGATGCGACCGGAAGCAAAGCGTTACAGGCTGTCCTTAAAGAGAGCCTCTCCGAATCCACGCCGCTCATCATCGTTTCCGAAAAGTTCACCACTGAACGCGCCCGGGAGCGGTACTTTCAGGAGAATCCGCCGCGATACGCTAAAGCTATTTTACATACGCTCGGTTTACTGGTTCCGCCTTGCCCGGTGGACGATTACGCGGCGGTGATTCTGGCGGAAGATTTTTTTCGAAGTCGGCAGAGCATCGACAACGATGCTCTGCCGACTCCCTGAGCAGGATTACCCTGCAAGCCGTGTTATTCGGTTTTGGATTTGGACACGCGGTAGCCTCGGGATTTCGCCTCGGACTCGCTCATGTAGGTTCCTTCTTTGGTTTTGCCATACCATTTCGACTTTGCACCGTGGTAGATTCCGGTATCTGTGTTTACCCAGACATCGCCCGGTAACGGCGTCGAACGGACAATCACGGCAGGCTTGTCGGACTTCGTCCGACCTTTGCCGGATTTAGCTTCTCGCGTTTTCGGCGTTTTGACGGCGGTCGCCGTCGTCCCTGCCGCTGCTGGCTGAGCGACCCGGGATGGAGTGGCGACGGTCGTCGCGGCAGATGGCGCAGCAGATGGCGCAACAGCAGGCGTTGTCGTAGTCGGCGTTACTGTAGCGCCTGGCGTAGCATTTGCGGCGTCAGTCGGCTTTTCCTTGTCGGTAGCTGACTTTGTCGTTCCTTCCTGCTTTTTGCTTTTCTTTTCTTTTTTAGCCTTCGCTTTTTTGGCTTTGGGAGTCGGCGGGGCAACGGGAGGGGCGGGAACGCCTGGAGCGTTAGCAGGAGGCGCCACCGGTGGTGTCGGAACCTGGGCGAGACCCGGTAAGGCAAGAGCGATGGTCAGGGACAGCAACGATATACAACGGATCATACGATTCATAGAGATATCCTCCGGTAGCGAAATCAGGAAAGAAGTACGGTATTAGGAATTTTGTCCAAAGACATTTTCCATACTATGCGGACGTTTCCTTATCTTGGACGAATCGTACCAGAGAATGGTTCTACGCTTCAATAGGTATTTCTTTGACCGATAGCATTTTCGTGTGAACAACACGGCTTTACACAGGTAGTCTTTTGTCGCCGATCCGGCGCGTCAAGCCTTTTGCATCCATATACTCCAGTAGGGGAGTCGAAATCTTGCGCGTGGATTGTGTAGCGTCCCGAAGAGTGGCTATTGTAACGCCTTCCGGCGTTCCCGCTAACTGCTTGACGCAGGCGAACGCTTCCTCGAACGCCTCATAGCTGATATAAACCTGATCCGTCAACTCTACCAGTTTCTTTATTTCTGAAAGAATTTTGAGGATTGCCATGACGTTGATATCGCGCGGATAATTCGCCTGAAAGTTGCCCGGCATCGGCGGATCGAATCGCGCCGCCTGATAGACCGCCAGGATTTCCTCCGCCGGTTGGAGCCAGGGTTCCGGGAGCGTCACCTGATGTTCGGGCAGACGAATGCCGTCCTCCGCACGAACGGCGATGCCTTGCACTTGCAGAAAATCGGCGATGAAAGTGAAATCTTTCATTGTCGCCGCGCGTGTGAGGGAGGCGTTCAAATCCACTATCGGCATCGTGTTTTTGTAGGGGTTCTTGCGATGGTAGGCTGTCAAAACGCGCCGCGCCGTATCTATGAGACGGGTGGCTGTTCTGTCGGAAATATATGCGCCGTTTGCGAGAACGAAAGCGCGTTGATCTTTAACAAGGCGGGTCAGAGCCTCGTCCATTTCCGCCGGGGATAATTCCAGCGCTTTCCGAATTTCTTCGGGAGTATATTCGGCGTTCGTCTCCGATAGAATCTTATAGATTGCTTCGATTATCATAAGTGTTGTTATTTTCGCTCATTCGCCACCCTTATTCGCTAAACTTATTCGCCAAAATTTGCCGGACGGCAGGAACTTTCTGTCATATCACTTTGTACCTCCTTTGTCGCGGCGTGTCCCGACAAAGACGTTCCTGCATGAAGAGGGTATACTGTCGTTAGTGGTGACAAAGCCCGTTCGCCTGCTCACACGGATTATGGACTGTAACACGATTCCCCCTGAAACAGAACGCAATGGCGCGACGGCGTCTGACGCTTTGACGACACTCCGTGAACGCTTTCCGGATTCGCCGTTCCTTGCGTTGGGGCAAACCGCCCTATGGGATGAGCCGACGAAGGCTTCCCTGCGGTTATTGCTGGATAAACAGTGGCCTGAGGCGCGCATGATTGCTGGCGTTCATGACACGGACTACTTCGCCAAACTTCCCGGTCATGGCATGCACGACGGTAAATACGCTCTGGTGACTCATGACGATGGAGCCACTCGCGGTCTCTGGTCGGCGGCAGGGGAAATGAGTCAGCTACTGGGATCGGAAGATGTAGCGACAAGGGATTTTCTGAAACAAAAGGCGGGCGTTTCGCTGGCGAAGGCGCTCGACTTTGTGGATAATCCGGCGCAACTTCTCTCGGAAATCACGACCGCATGGGGATGGACCGGGATTATCTACACGGATTGGGATCGTAAAACGGCGGCAGATGTCTCATTGTCCGAGATTTTACCGGCGCTTCACCAGCAAATTGACTGGGCGATACAGGGTAGCGCTCAATGTCTTTCCCCTGAACGAACTTCCTCCGTCGTCTTCGTCGGTGAGACGATTAAGGGATGGATTTCATCCTTCAATCGAGAAAATCCCGGTGCAACCCTTCCAGACCTCTATCGTGACCTGTTGCCGCGTTTGTATGAACTGACTTCGGGGGCTTCCCCTCGTCACCTGACGACGACGACGACGCAGGAACTCCTGCGTTTCAATCGGTCTACCTGTCGATTGCCCCGGTTCGCTTTTGTGGAACTCTTCCTGAATCCTATTACGCGTCGAGCGGCGCTGGATGCCTATAATCTCTCGGTAGGTACGGAAATCTATACCCTTGATCGGTTTGGCGAAGGCGCGTTACCGTTCGATCTGGTGATTCCGGGTATCGGACGAGGCACATTACGGGTTCCGGGGGACGGAACCATTTTTGTAGATACGCCGCGTCCCCTCTATCTGTGTAGTGAGGACTGCGATATTTCCAGTATCGAAGCGTTGGCGGATCTGGTGGAGCGCGAACTGGGAACCAATGTCGTCCTGGTAGGTAAAGCGATATCCCTTTTACCGATGCTCGCCGCTGAGTTTACGCTGGTATTCCATGAAGGAGCTTCGAACTATACGCATCGGACACGTGCAATGGTAGGGCGTATGGCGAAACGAAAGTTGCCACTGCCTGAATTACGCCCGATACTTCGTATCAAATATGCCACATGGGATGCGCTGGGCGCTGTGCCGGTAGAGGATGCAACTCGTGATAACTTGAAACTGCCCGCTTTTTTACAGCAGGCGAAGGGGCGTGACCAGATCGCATTCGATGATTTCGCATATTGCTGGCGAAACGCCGTCCAGTGGGAAAACGCCCGTCTGGAAGAACTACGGAGTTTGTGTTCCCCCCGCGCTTTGATGACCTACCTCTCCCGTATCGACGGCGAAAGCTGGAAGGCGCGTTGCGCCGAATATGAGACCGTCGCCACAAGCCTTGGTAATATTCAGGAGCAAGCGCAGCATCTTCGCGCCGGGGAGGAACGGGTAAAAATGACCGCCGATACGGCGAAGCGTGAGATGGAGCGTCTGGCGAAGGAAAAAGGCGAGGACTTCCGAAACCGAATCTACCCCCGGCTTTCTATGCTGTCTCCCGCAGAAATCAGTGAGATAGAAACGGAGCGGGCGTACCGGTTCGATGCGCCGTTTGAGAATGCTTTAGCCATCGCCCGGCAGGCAAAACTTGAACTGCGTCGCTTAAAGCAGGAACGTCATGCGCTGGAACGGGGAACGGAAGCGATCCGCGCTCGTACGATTCTGCGCCGAATAGAGTCTCAAGCGGAGCGAGATAAGGCGATACTGGCGCGGAACGCTTTACAGACCGTCAATGGACTCCCGCATACCTGTTATCGACCTTCCTCATGGTGGTTTCCTGCCGTTGATCCCTCCGGCGCCTGGTTCCGCCGCCTGACGGAAACCGCTGAGCTATACCTGGAACCGCTTTCCGAAGAAGCCTGAAGAAAATGCCTGAACCTGTCCCATTCACCAAAATGCAGGGCGTCGGCAATGATTTTGTGGTCGTAGACGCCCGTGACCTGCCCTCGGATGTCGATTATGCGGCGTTCGCCAGCGAAATCTGCGACCGTCATTTTGGCGCGGGGGCGGATGGCTTGATGGTTTTTGCCCTCTCTACCGTGGCTGACTTTCGCGCTCGAATGTTCAATCCGGATGGCACAGAAGATTTTTGCGGGAATGGGACACGCTGTCTGTTGCGTTTCGTCAGTGAAAAGCGCCTCCATCCGCTGACTCCTGAAAATGTCGACGTTTCCGTGGAGACAAAAGCGGGAATTCGTCATGCCCGCATCCATCGGAATGAAAACGGCATTTTTCAGTCCGCTACCCTTTCGATGGGCGTTCCGCAGTTCGCTCCAGAACAACTGCCCATGTATCATTACCTATCCCCGGTCATCGATTATCTGTTACCGGTGGGCGATGAGACGATCCCGATCTCTGTTGTCTCTACCGGAACTACCCACACCATCATCTGGACGGATGACCTGATTTCTGAGGAGCGGTTTCTACGACTGTCACCGCTTATCGAGAATCACCCAATCTTTCCAGAGCGCACCTCTGTCCTGTGGACGATGAAGACGTTCATGATCGGCGATCCGAACGAACTGCTGTTGCGTATCTGGGAGCGGGGCGTCGGCGAGACGTTAGGCTGTGGGAGCGGGGCTTGCGCCGCCGCCGCTATAGCGCGGTTGACGAACAAAATTTCACCACAGGGCAACATACCCGTCTTTTCCAAAGGTGGTCGATTGGACGTTCAATGGGGAGGAAATCTCGATGAGGAGATTTATCTCACAGGATCGGCAGAAACCGTTTATGAAAGTGTCTGGAATCGATTCATTCCTCGCATGACATGAGGTCTGCATTCTTAATGTCTGAATGATATAACGGCGAAACGGCGGTCGAACCGTCGGAATGATTGGCACAGGAAAGATTTATCAAGATGGCGCGAGTGGAATTACAGGGCAGTCCCGAACCCTTTGCCGCTCTGAACCGTATTCCGATCCATGAATGCGGCGAACCTCTGGTCGATATAAGAGATGCCTGCCCTCGCGTCATTTTGCGACCGGGGACTCTTCCCTATCTGCGGCGGACGGTCGCTGCAATGCTGAACCGGGCGCAGGACTCTCTCCCGGTAGGGCATCGTTTTACGGTGCATACCGCGTTGCGAACGCTCGATATGCAAAGCGAAATGTACTGGCGCAATTATAACCGTCTCAAGAACGAAAAGCCCCATTTGCCAACTTCCGCTCTGCGTCGCATTACGAACAAATACTTTGCTGCGCCGGACGCCAAAGCCCCACCGGGACACACGACCGGCGGTGCGGTCGATGTCGGCCTGGTCGATCCTGACTTTCATAATCTGGATATGATCGCTCCGACGAAAGGATGGGAGGCCGCCTATACTTGGTCTGACCTGATCGGTCCGGATGCCAAACGTAACCGGATAATGATCATAGAAGCGCTTTCCTCCGCCGGATTCTCAAACTGTCGGGACGAATGGTGGCACTGGTCGTATGGCGATTCCGCATGGTCTGTTCGCACCGGGTGCTCTAGCGCTGTCTATGGTTTAGCGCCGCCGCCGGATGGGTACACGTTCGTGATGCGACCGCTCCACAGCGGTCAACCGCAACTCGGGAGACTACCTGTCGGTCCTCGCCCCCGTTGGCGTGAGGGGTGATTCGCTGAGGCGAAAGGGCAGGAAACGCGCAACAATCCTGCCGGTTTCGTGCTACAATGACAGAGAACGGCTCTTCCGCCGCTTCAGTACAACAAGGATTCGGCGCTCTATGATGATTCGTAGCATGATTTCTGTCCTGACAGCCGTTTGCGGACTGCTAAGTTGCTCTTTCGCCTTCGCACAGACGCAAAAACCTGCGGCAAAGGAACAAAAGTCCACGACAGAACCACGGACTGCCACCGAATCTAAATTACAGGTTGAAGGGATTGTCAGCGCAGTTGTAGATGATTTGTGGAAGGAAACCGATCAGTACTGGCATCATGGCGATTATTACCGGATCATTGCTCTGTGCCGCTTGAGCGTCGAGGCGGATCCGTCGTTCAACGAGGCTTACACAGGCGGCGCTTACCTGATCTGGAGTCTGGGTGATGCGGTCGGCGCGGATGACTTCCTTTCCTACGGAATTGACCATACGACGCAAAAAACGGCGCTTTATCAGGATCTGGGTCGGCATTTCAATGCAACCAAGCGTTATGAAGCCGCTGAAAAGTACCTGAGAATCGCCACGTCCCGTCCGGACGCCGGGCCTCTGGCTTACTCGCAACTTGCCTATTCCTATAAGAATCAGAAGAAGTACCCGCAACTGGTGGCGACGTGGGAAGCGGTCGTGAAGAAATTTCCGGGTTTTCCTTCCGGTCCGCCGAATCTGGCGTCTGCGAAAGCCCTTGCCGCAAGTTCCTCCGCTGAAACTAAGCCGTGAATCCTACCGTTCCTTCTGAGAATAACGATTCAGCGTCTGCCGCTTTACCGGTAGTCGATTTGACCGGGGAGAACTCCAACGGGGAGGAACCGGTTTCTCCTGCGACATCTCTGGCGAACCCTCTGTCCGCAAGTAATCTGCCCTGGACTGTCTATCTCTGGCTGGGTATCATTTTGATCGCCATTCTGATACCGCGCATTGCGGGCGGCCTCGGATGGACGATGGAACGTGGGCGTCCAGTTAAAGAAGCCCTGACAGACACGGAATTCAAAAAGTATGTGGAAGCGTCCCAGAATATACGGAGCGCTTTCGCAGATACGGCCATTTTGGAGGGACTACAAAAGAAAGACCTCCCCACGGCGAATCTGGATACTGCCAAACGACGGGCGAAATCATTGGCGACTGCAATCACTCTGTACGAGAGTCTGGAAAAAACCGCCGCAGTTCCTAATATTTCGCGCACACTACTGATTCTGGAACACTCCGAAGGGCATCCTCTGAATGAATCGCGGTTGAAAGGTTCGCTCACGAAGGCTTTACTGGAAGTGTCGAAAAACCCGCTGGAAATCGATGCAGAACTGGATTTCTGGCGCACGCTCTACGGTGAGGAAAAGCCAAAGTCCCGATCTGAGCCGCTTGCCGAGCAGGAAAAGCGCGTCCGTGACTTCGATTTGCATTTTCTTCATAATCGCTGCCTCGCCGATCTTTATGTGGCGTATGGCGAAAAAGACAAAGCGCTAATCGCCCAGCGGAAGTTCGATGAGGAAGCGATTTCGTATCGTCTGAAAGAAGGCGTCTCCGGAATCTTGATCCTGTTGGCGTTCGCCATCGGACTTGGCGTTCTTGCGTGGACATTACGGGCTGTGTTGTTACGCAACTGGTCCGATCTGGGGCGTATTCAGGAACCGCCTGCTGTCGAACCTTCCTGGGGAACACTGGTAGACGCTTTCGCCTGCTTCTTTGCCGCTTTGATGACCACACGCGTCGTCTTCTCGATTATCACGGCAACGATATTCAAGAATCCGAATGTCACCGCCATTTTGTTTCTGTCGGTGGCAGGCTATCTGATTCCTGCGATACTGGCTATCTCCTACCTTTCTGTCATGGCGCGGCGCGAAGGCGCGACCCTGAGCGGAATCGGATTAACGAGCAAAAATCTGGGAATGAACATTGTCTATGGCATTCTGGGTTACTGCGCTGCGCTGCCATTGATCTCCGTTCTGGCTCTAATCACCTGCGCCATTTTCCATGATAACCCGGATGTGACGCCGAATCCGATCATGCCGTTGATTACCGCCGAACGTGGTTGGGAAGGGCGTCTTTTGCTTTTCCTGCTTGTTTCGGTTGCCGCGCCGTTGGTGGAAGAAATTTTCTTTCGTGGGGTTCTGCAGACCGGACTTCGACAACGGTTCGGTATTTTGTGGGCGATCTTCCTTTCCGCCATTGTTTTCGCTCTGGGGCATCCTATGCAGGACTGGATACCGATTCTGGGTCTGGGAATCGCTTTCGGTACGCTGCGTGAGTTACGTCAAAGCCTCGTGCCCGGTATCGTCGCGCATTTCATTCAGAATAGTCTGACATTTTTCGCTTTGACAACCCTGTTTTCTCAGTGAGGAGGAGACCGGAACTTCATGGCGACCCTGTCTGTATCCCTATCGGTGCGTGTGACGCCGAGAGGTGGGCGTGACGCTATAATAGGCATGCGTGAGGATGGCGTTTTATTGTTGCGCGTCGCCGCTGCGCCGGTAGATGGCGCGGCGAATCGATCTTGCATCGCTTTATTGTCCGATTTTCTCGGAACCCCGCGTAGCCGGATCCAACTGACCGGTGGGGCGACCGGGCGCGATAAACGTTTCCTGATTGAAACGTTGACAGAAGCGGAGCGTGACGCGATTCTGAGGAAGACGCAAGGCGAAAAGGGAGAAGCGAAGTAAGAGGGCAAGGAGATGCGAGTCACTCTCGCTATTTCGCTCCTGACATTTCGTTGTTTTAGAAAGGATTTTTCAATGAGCGGGGAAATACTGGGTGCGGATGGAATGCCGATTAATTCCAATTTAAATGAGCTGACCGGGGTCAACGGCTATCACCCGGATAGCAAGAATGGGGCTTCCGAAGCGCACGGCATCGATGATGGGATACGGGATATCATTATTCTGGGAAGCGGTCCGGCAGGGTTGACCGCTGCCATTTATGCCGCTCGTGCAAACCTGAACCCCCTAGTGCTGGAAGGCCCGCAACCCGGTGGGCAATTGACGATCACGACCGATGTAGAAAACTTTCCCGGTTTCGAGGACCCTATCGAAGGTCCGGAATTGATGGAAGCAATGCGGAAGCAGGCGATTCGTGTGGGGACAGACGTAAAGCAGGACTGGGTCAGTGAAGTGGATCTGTCGCACCGTCCCTTTACGTTGCGCTCCCATGAAGGAAATACCTACCATGCGAAGACGCTGATCATTTCGACCGGCGCATCCGCAAAATGGCTGGGGCTGCCTTCCGAAGCGGCGCTTGCCAACCGGGGCGTTTCCGCCTGCGCTACCTGTGATGGCTTTTTCTACCGGGGAAAAGATGTCATCGTCATAGGTGGAGGCGACACGGCAGTCGAGGAAGCTCTGTACCTGACCCGTTTATGCAATTCGGTGACGCTGATTCATCGACGCGATTCCCTTCGCGCCTCCAAAATCATGGCGGATCGTGCGATGCAAAATGAGAAGATGCGTTTTATCTGGGACTCTGTAGTGGAGGAGATTCTCGATGTCTCTAAAGGCGAAGTTACCGGCGTCCGCATTCGCAACCTGAAAAATGCTCAGGTTTCCGAGGTTCCTGCGGCGGGAGTCTTTATCGCCATCGGTCACCAGCCGAATACGTCGCTTTTCAAAGGGCAGTTGGATCTGGATGACAACGGCTATATCTGTGTCACCAACGGCATGCGGACCGGTATCCCGGGCGTTTTCGCGGCGGGCGATGTCCATGATACGGTGTATCGTCAGGCGATTACCGCTGCCGGAATGGGCTGTATGGCGGCGATGGATGCTATCCGTTTTCTGGAAGCGGAAGAAGCGACCCATCATCATGCTGCACCCTCGTTCGCTCCGGTTCTTGTGACCACCTGATCGAAGAGAGCGCTTCAATGGGAAGCGTCCCCTGAACTGATTTATGACAATGAGACGCAACGGGATATTCCTGTTGCGTCTCATTGTTTCGGTATCGCTCGATAATTGATACAGTATGTACGGGACTCGCATTTAGTTTACTTGACGAGTTTAGCGAAGTGGGCTATCATAGCGATAGAGACGCGAGTACGTCATGCCTAGTTTGAACCGCTTTCCTGAATATCCGCAACGGAGACCGAATGTCTGCAACCGGCAGACGTCGGGGTCGGAGAAATGGTCATGCCATCTTCCGGGGCAGGGTTCTCCTCTAAGTGGGAGAAGGGCGGCGTTGCTATGTAGAGCGCTACTCGTTCATCGGCACGTACTATACACGTGCGCGAACGGTTTTGTTTAAAGACCCGCCTGCCATTCACTGGCAAGCGGGTCTTTTTATTAGAGTCATGGAAAGGATGACTCGGAGGAGAGCGTTAGTCGAAATTGTCCGCCCGCTGTGTGAAAGCGACGGGTGGGATTGGGTTTTGCGGAAAGGGGCTGGGAGGGCGAATGAGCCAGGAAGTTTTGGTTCTGAACAGCGACTACGAGCCGCTGAACGTCTGTAACTTGCGTCGGGCTATTGTTCTGGTGTATCTGGGCAAGGCCGATGTTCTGCATGAGCGCGAAATGGCGCAGGAGTCGGGAACTATGCGCTCCGCCGAGGGCGAGCAGTTTTCGTCGCCGTCGGTGGTCAAGTTGCGGAGTCATGTCCGGCGACCGTTGCCGGAACTCCGGTTGTCCCGTCGTTCCATTTTTGCACGAGACAATTATACGTGCCAGTATTGTGGCGCGACCGGCAAAGATTTGACAATCGACCATGTCATTCCCAAGCGAATGGGCGGACCGATGTCGTGGGATAATCTGGTGGCATGTTGTCGGCGCTGCAACACGAAAAAAGGCGATAAGCTGGCGGAAAAGGTCGGCATGAAACTGGTGCGAACGCCCCGGCGTCCGCGCTACACGCCTTATATCTCGCTGAATAAGTATGTGGCAGGAACCAAGCACGCCGTCTGGCGTGATTATCTGCCGATTTTCACGGATGTCGGTGGGGTTACTGAGACTGCCAACTAAACCGCCAAAGAATGCAAAGCTCTATTAAGAGGGCATAGTAGGAAAAGCTGAAGCGGATTTCTGGCGAGCGGGATGATCAGAAACGTGATCCGCAAAAAGACGCCAGAAGTTTATACGCTGGACGCCGTTCACGGCGTCCGGCGTTTTTACTGATTGGCGTCACCGCTTTCCGCTGGAATAGACCAATTTCATAAGTCATTATGCAAACCGTGTATCTTGCCCCATCATGCGCTGGCGTATGATGGGGCAAGATGCGGACTTAGGCAAGAGGTCTAATAGAGAAGCTATGGAAGAATGGATCGATCGTTTTACCGAACATCTCGCATCGGTTCGAGGGGCGAGCATACATACGATTCGCGCTTACGCCGAAGATCTTGCGCAATTTGCCGCATTCGGGCGAGAGCAAGGGGTTCTGACGCCGGGTAGGGTGGATGCGCCGCTTCTTCGAGCCTTTATAGCGGATTTAACGACGGATAAAGGGCTAGCCCGCGCCAGCGTCGCTCGAAAGGCGGCATCTCTGCGGGCGTTTTTCCGGTTTTTGGTGCGACGTGGCGCGGTAGAGCGTTCTCCGGCGCAAAATATCGTGACGCCTCGCCAGAAGCCCGCTCTACCAAAAGCTATTGGTGAGGATGCCGTGACTGCCTTGCTCTACGCGCCAGATTCATCTACGCCAGATGGCTTGCGGGATCGGGCGATCCTGGAGACGCTTTACGCTTCTGGTCTGCGGGCGGGCGAACTCGTTGCCCTGGAGACGACTGATGTGTCATTTACCTCTTTAGAAGAGGGGACTGTTCGTGTCCGGCAGGGAAAAGGCGGAAAGGAACGAATCGCTCTGCTGGGACGCTCCGCCGTCGCCGCTCTGAAGGAGTATCAGGAAAAGGGTCGTCCGATCCAGCAGTCTGCCGCGAAGAAACCCGTTCCCGCTCTTTTTCTCAATCGGTTTGGCGGTCGCTTGTCCGATAGAGGGGTGCGTCGGTTATTCGATAAGTATTGCCTGACGGTTTCCGAAAGCCATAAGGTGACTCCGCACACGTTGCGCCATTCTTTTGCAACCCATTTACTAGATCACGGTGCGGATCTGAGAGTGGTTCAGGAACTTCTCGGTCACGCCGATCTGGCGACGACACAAATCTACACGCATGTCTCGGTAAAGCGGTTAAAGGATGTCTATAATTCCGCTCATCCTGCAGCTTCGCACGATAAAATAGAACCGACTCCCGCTCCCAATCCCTGATTTCGATGGGATTGCCCGCATTGGGGGAAAACATATCAAGATGGTTTGTGACTCTTTACCGTGCCGCATCTCCACAATCTAAAGGCTGTATATAAAAAAGCGTCGGATCCATATAGAACCCGACGCTTCCCCAGCACGGAGAGAGAAAAGGAGATCACACAGTCATAATATACCAAAAGATTAGCCAAATAGTCAAGGTGACTTTGTCATAATCGGGAAAGTTTTACCGTTCAGAATAGACCACTCTCGCCAGTACATCGCCCACCGCCTTCAGGGAATTTGGGGAGCATTTATCGGGAATGTCTGCCAGTGTGTGCCAGTAAGGGTAATCGAAATCAATCAAATCTACCGCTTTCCATCCTGCCTGTTGCAAGGGTAAATGATCGTCGGTGATTTCAATGCCGGGTTCCTCTACGAACTGCTTTATTCCCAGTTCTGACGCTGCTTTCCAGATTTTATTGTTGATTTCCGGCGCCATCGCCTGGCTGTATCCTTCGCGGGAAATCGAAAGCTCTTTATCGCCGATCATGTCGATCAGGATCGCATAGTCTGGTCGGGGCAGCAAGGGGCGGCGAGCGTACGCTTTCGCTCCCAGATACATGCGTCGGTCGTTCGGTCCATAATCCTCGCCATCGAAAAGCGCGATTTGCACACCGACATTGGGAGGCAACGGCTTCGCGGCGAACAGTTTCGCCAGTTCCAGAAGAACCGCGACGCCCGATGCGCCATCGTTCGCGCCGGGAATAGGCAACGTACGTTTTTCGGGGTCGTTCTCCTGATCTGCGGTTGGTCGAGTGTCCCAGTGAGCGCACAGAAAAACCTGTTTTTTGGCGTCCGGGTTGAACTGGGCGACGATATTGGTCATTTTTATCGTTTCCTCGCTGGAGGGACGAAAAATAAAATCCTGACGGGCGACCGAATGAGCCGATTTCTGCAACTCCGCGATCAACCAGTCCCGGCATTGCTGATGTGCTGGCGTTCCCGGGACTCGAGGACCGAACGTCACCTGTTTCTCGAGATAGGAGAAGGCTCGGGTCGCATTGAACGACGGTGGGGGAGTAGTTGCGCTTTCCGGCGGTTGACTGTAAGCCGACAGTACGCAAAAGGACAGGATGCCCAGAACCGGTATCGCCAGCGCAGCGGAGAGCGTCACCCTCCATTTTCGCTGCGGTCGATGTTCGTTCTGAGTCTTTCGGAAGATCACTTCAGGAAGAAACAAGATTCCACCTTAACAGGGCGAGAATGCCCTATAACGCTTTCACGCGCCCATCAATGCGCCCGGACAGGGAACCTCCCTGACGGCTTGCATATTCCGAAATGGCAGCGGCAAGGCTTTTATTGGTATCGGAAGCGATAGCGTTCCGGTTCCAGACCTGATAATAGCCCTGTTGACCGTTTCCCAGTGGGCGTGTCGTAGCGACCTTATAGGTGGAGTTACGGTCTAGATTCCTGCCGCCAATCGTGACATTGCTGACTCTGCTCTGACTCTGCTTTTTGGCATCATAGGAAAAAGTAATCCCCGATACTTGTAGGAATCCCGCCGACGGTTGCGGCGCGTAGGAGACGGAGCGCTCCAGAGCCGCCAGTATCTGATCTCCCTTGAGGTTCATGACGACGATAATATCGGAAGAAGGCTCGACCAGAGTTGCGATCTGTTCCGCTGTTGCGGGACGTGGCGCTGTGGTTCCCGGCTTGAATGCGGCGGCGGGGACGAACCCGACATCCGCTCCGGCAATGAGGCGCACGGCGTCCGCTACCAGATTTCCGGCATCCGTCTCGGCAGTGCGAACATCCGCCGTGGAAACTTCCTGAAGGATCGCTCCTTCGGTTTCAATGCCTTCCGTAGCAGTGCGCCCCGCATCTGCTGAGACGGTGCGAGGCGACGCGGCGGACAGAATGACCGCCAGACCCAGCAGACTCAATGAGACTGCGATTGCCTGCGTGACGCCTTTGCGGTTCAGTCGAGGCTGACCATCCTTATTCCAAATCGTCGTTTCCATGCTCCGCTCCTGTTTCTCCGTCGCCGGCGCGCCAGCGCAGGTAACCGGTGATAAATGGTTCGATATGACCGTCCATCACTTTATTGATATCGCTCGCCTCCGCTTTTGTTCGATGGTCTTTGACCAGCGTGTACGGCTGAAACACGTATGAGCGAATTTGACTACCCCATTCGATAGCGCGTTGGTCGCCGCGTATCGCGGACAACTTCGCTTCTTCCTCTCGCGCTTTCCGTTCGGCAAGGCGTCCGGCAAGCACTTTGAGCGCGACTTCCTTATTCTGGAACTGTGACCGTTCGTTCTGACATTCCACGACAATACCCGATGGTAGATGTCGTACACGGACGGCGGAACTTGTCTTGTTGACGTGTTGCCCACCCGCGCCGGACGCCCGGAACGTATCGATCTCAATATCCTTCGGGTCGATTTGAATCTCGCCCGGCCCTTCCAGTTGCGGCATAATTTCGACTGCTGCAAAGGATGTTTGCCGCTTCCCGTTCGCATTGAACGGCGAGATACGCACCAACCTGTGTACGCCATGTTCGGAGCGTAACATTCCGTAGGCGTTCACTCCTTCAACAAAAATAGTTGCGGAGGAGATTCCCGCCACATCTCCCGGTTGTTCGGAGGCGATTTCCGCCTTGTAGCCCTGTTCGTCCGCCCAGCGTAAATACATGCGCTCCAGCATCTGCGCCCAGTCACAGGCATCTGTACCGCCTGCGCCTGGCTTTAGTTCGATAATGGCGGACGCACGATCATGTGGGCCGGAAAGCAACGCCTTGATTTCCAGCGCCGCCACCTTCTCTTCGATGCCGGACAGTTCGCTATGAATTTCCCCTGCGTATGCTTCGACTTCGCCTTCAGCGTCTGCCATTTCCAGAAGCGTTTGCGCGTCCGATACCTTCCGCGACATTTCGTGGTAAGGCGCGACAAAATCGCGTACCGCTGCCGTGTCCCGCATTACCTGCTGGGCTTTTGCGGCGTCGTTCCATAAATCAGGGTTGGCTCCCGCCGCTTCTAATTCCGCTAATTCTTTCTCACGTCTGGTGAGGTCAAAGATGACCCCTCAATTCGAGCAGACGTTCGCGAAGCCGTTCTATCTCTTTAGAGATTTCGTTCAACACGACGTTTCACACCCTTTCACAGCAGATTTCTCCATATTTCTTGAACAGAAGGTACAGAGACGCAATAAGAGCGGGTCGACGTTTAGCCTCCCCGCTCCACTTGAATACAGTATATCATCTGACTAACTCTGCTCCCTGAAACAGGGAACCGATGTCGCCTGAAAATTAGTGTCGGAAATCTGCGACAGGTTCAGATCATAATGCTACGAAAATGTCACTACTCGTTGGTGTTAGTATCAGTTTTATGACTCCGCCGACAATTGTTACATCTCTATCTGACGACATTGACGATAGCGAAGGACGTAGTTTATCACCGGAAGTGAGTCCCATAACCCCAACCGGCACTTCTATAGTGGCGGGCTTGTTGGAGAGGTTCAGGGCGATAAGGACGGGCTTTTGGCCGGGGAGGGTGCGGGCGTAGACAAACTGTTGGTCGCGTTGATAGAGCGTCACCATTTTGCCGCGTCGCAGGGCGGGAAGTTCGGCGTGTAGTGTCGTGAGTCGGCGGACATGGTCGAAGATACGTTGTTCGTCGGGCGTTCGTCCTGCAGATGTATAGGCATCCCGCGTATCGCCGGGGAATCCGCCGGGAAAATGGCGCCGATTGTGCGGGTCATCACTTCCCGGAAGACCGATTTCATCGCCGTAATAAAGCATGGGGATGCCGCGCACGGTGAACATATACGTCTGCGCCACTTGCAGACGGGCGTAAGTCGCTCCCGGCAAGCTCATAAAGCAGGGCTGGTCGTGCAAGCTCATAAAGTTGACCAGAATCTCGGGACGGGGATACAGCCAGTCGCTGGCGAGGATTTTCTGGATCGAACTCAAATTCGGATTATCCCCGGCGAACGCGTTTCGCAGAGCGAAGTAGGAGGGATAATCGAAGACGGTATCTATACCGGTATTGATCCCGTCGAAACCTTTTCGTCCTCCCTGATAAAAAGCGGTCAGGGCAGGGTTGCCATCCAGAACTTCGCCTAATATTGTCAGGCGCGGATATTCCCGCTTCAATGCCTCTGTCCAGGAGCGCCAGAATCGGCGCGAGACATAGGGGATGGTGTCCTGTCGGATACCATCGAAGCCTATCGTTCCGATCCACCAGAGGGAGTTTTGTATAAGGTATCGTGCTACTTCTGGATCATTCTGGTTCATATCGGGCAGTATTCCGGCGAACCACCCGTCCAGCGTTGCCGTTTGCGTCTGCGGCGCGGCGTCCGGGTTCATCAGGTTGGTGATGTTCCAGTCACAATCGATGTGGTTGGATTTCGTCCCGTTCAGCCATGTCGGAGTGGGAGCCGATGCCGCCCAGGGATGAAACTCGCCGACATGATTGCAGACCTGATCCTGAATGACTTTGATGCCGAGAGCGTGTGCGGCGTCTACGAGTGCCTTAAGTTCGGAAATTGTCCCGAAATGCTCCTCAGCCCCATAATAATCGATTGCGGCGTAGCCGTGGTAATCGATATTTTGCTGGTTATCATACACACGCGCCGGATTTGCATGGTCTGCATTGTCGTAAATCGGTGTCATCCAGAGGGCGGTGATACCCAGCGATTTCAGATAGGGAAGCCGCTTGTGAATCCCGGCGAAGTCTCCGCCATGATACGAACGCGTTTTAGCGGGATTATATAGTCCGCGCGATTTTGCCGGATCGTTGTTGCCCGAGTCGCCATCGCTGAAACGGTCTGGGAGAGCCAGATAAATGACATCATCGGCGCTGAAACCCTGAAAGCGACCGGCGCGAGGGAGAGATTCTTCGAGGCGGAACGGCGCTGTCGTCTGTCCTTCAACTGTCTGAATGATCAGCGGATGTTCGCCGATTGTTGCATTACTGGCGATGGTCAGATCTATAAAGAGATATCGACCATCTGCACTCACCTTCGCTTTGCCTGCCGAAACGCCCGCGCTATTTTTCCGAACTTGGGCTCCATTGAGATGAGAACCGCGTACCAGCAACCGCACCGAACGCATGGAAGAACCGATCCACCAGTGAGGCGGTTCCACTTTTTCGACTGCCGGAGGATCTGCATAAAGAGGGAGGCGAAAGGCGATGCTGGCTACTAGCGCCAGCAGGAAGCGAAAAAACACGATGCGAAACAGAGGCGGCATAATATGACCGATTCTACCATTTTCATAGACACATATACATGGACATATATACATGGACATATATACCCAGAAGCTCTCGCAAAACTTGCAGACTCTTTCCGGTTTCGGATTCTCCCTGTCGGCGCTGTCAGCGCTGATACAGACTCTTATTACAAGATGCTCTTACGCAGTCCTGTCGCCATCTACCATTCTGGAAGAAAACGACTCCTGCGCCCCGCCAAAATTGGCATAAGACAGACAGCGGTACACACGCAACAAAAATGGGGAAACTCGCGTATAATACTGCATTACCCGGTGGTTCCTTCGGAGGAATGCGGCGATGATGGATATTCTGCAGCGGGAAGTCTTCAACCCGCTTTCGTCGGCGATGGCGACGCCTCTTGAGGCGCCTCCGCTCTGGCTCTATGCTCTTTTGCTTCTGGCAGTGGTGATTGCTACCTCAGTGCATGAGTTCGGTCATGCCTGGATGGCAGACCGACTCGGCGATCCGGGGCCGCGAGAAGCGGGACGCATTACCCTGAACCCTTTCAAGCATTTCGACGCTCTTGGCTTCCTGTTGCTGGTGGTAACGATGCTCATCGGTTTCCCGATTGGTTGGGGGAAGCCGGTCAAGACCGACCCGACAAAGTATCGCGGCGGCGCAAATCGCGGCATCGCACTGGTGGCGGCGGCAGGTCCGGCAATGAATCTGCTGACAGCGATGGTTCTTGCCCCCATCGCCCGCTTCATTATCGCAGGCGGCCTGGGATACAGCGAATTCGCTCAGATGGCGATTATCACGATTGCAATTGTCATGATCATCAATCTATCGCTTTTCTGCTTTAATCTGGTGCCGATTCACCCGCTGGACGGTTCTCATATCATGGCGAGTCTGTTGCCGGAAGAACTGGCAAAGCCTTACCGATTGTTCATGCAGAAATTTGGCGTCTTCCTGTTGCTGGGTCTGATGTATAGCGGCAAACTGGGGGAGTTCATCGCGCCGATCATTCTGAATCTGTTCCGCTGGTTAATCGGTCAGTAACGCTATCCGGTGACTCCTAACAGGTAAATTCCCGACGCTGTTATCGCGGCGTCGGGAATTTGTTTGTCTGGTTGGCGGTATTAGAAGCGTGAACATTGATTTTGCTCAATCGCTGATTATTCTGGTTATCCTGATTCTCTGTATTACGGTGCATGAACTGGCGCATGCAATCGCCGCCGATGCACTGGGGGATGACACCCCGCGATTACAGGGAAGGATTACCGCCGCCCCCTGGGCGCACTTCGATCCACTCGGCGCGATAATGATCGTCGTTACGACGCTTTCCGGATTTGGAATCGGATGGGGTAAGCCGGTTCAGACAAACCCGGCGAATTTTACCGTGAATCCTCGATTGGGAATGGCGATTGTGGCTTTTGCCGGGCCGCTTTCCAACATCATCATGGCGGTCGGCGGGGCGATGGCGCTACGATTCGGGCTTTTCGGTCATGGGGAAACCCAGATTGTCGGGGGGCTATTTGTCTTAATCAACATTTCGCTTGCCCTGTTCAATCTGTTGCCGATTTACCCTTTGGACGGATCACATCTACTAACCAGTGCGTTGCCGACGAACCTGGCTTTCAAATATCAGCAGTTCGCCCGGCAATATGGCGTCATTCTTTTTCTGGGGCTGGCGCTGACGGGCGTTCTCGGTCGTATCATTGGCCCGGCGCGAGATGCTATCTTCGCGTTCCTTGTCGGTCCGCTTTCTCTGTAATCTGAGAGTCGGGAAATCAGGGGCGCGTAAAAGTTCGTCAATGGCTTACTTGACTGACACTTACTCACAGACTCCTGAGCCGTTTGGGTAATGGTGGCGCAGTGAAACTTCCCTGCCGCGCCACCGATGTTTTCCCCAGAATCTGTTCCCCCTCACGGTCGATGACATTGGTCTCCAACCGGTAACGCCACACATTCATCAATTTGGAACGTAACTGTCGCGCCTGAGTGAATAATTCTCTGGCTCTATCCATACTATTAAGACGGGCGTTAGCGAATGCGGCATAGTATCTGGCTCCGCACTCCAGCAAAGGCCATTCCGAGCCACGATTGGTCGGAAAATTTTCGTATCGATTCAACGCTTCCTCATAACGTCCTGCCCGGTAAAGCAAACCGATGAGCAAATATTGCGGCGCCTGTGCGGTAGGGTAACGCGCGATGCCCCGTTCCGCAATCTGTATGGTGGAGTCGTAATTATCCAGCCCGCCAGGCGCGAGCGTCAATACGCGTAAGGGACTAAAATCATCCGGAGACAGGGACTCTACAGGAGGCATAATTTCCAGCCGATTGCGGCAAAGTTGGCGATATTGTTCCATGTCATTCGTATTGCAGAGCAATATTCCGACATCCACCGGCAACCAACTCGGGTCGCCCTGAACCTGAAGACGCTTCGAGTCTTCCAGCGCTTCCTTAAAGTGTCCCTGAAAGGTACGAGCGACCATACGAGCGGTCAACGCTTCGGCATCGGCGGGCCAGTGATCGAGCGTCGCTGTCGCCAGACGCTCCGCCTCTTTCCACTGCTGGGAATCAAGATAAGTGATTGCCTGACGGCGTAGGATTTGAGGGCTGGTTTCGTTCAAGCCGCCAATCAGCGGATTCTGAGACATCTGTTTCCAGGTGACATCCAGACGAGCCTGACTCAGGGCGGAACCGCCTTCAGAAGTGACTTCTTCGCAAGCCAGCAAATTGGCAGTCCTGACCAGTTCGTCAGGGATACCGTAGGGACGCGGAATTTCCCATGCTGCGGCTCCTATCCAACCGCCGCCCCATATTTCATGCCCATCGGGCGACAGGGTAAGTCCAACTACCGCCCCGGCGTTTCGATTTTTCCCCGTGCGCTGAAAAATCATCTCTCCGGAACCATCCCAGATACGGAGTGTCGAGTCCATGCATCCAGTAATTCCCATGACTCCATCGCGGGTGAACGCCACATTGGTCACGGAATCGGGATGCGGTAAAGGTGAAGAGAGCGTCTGGCCGGTCGTAGCGTTCCACAGATAAGCGTTCGTACCGGCGGCTGTCATCACTCTTTTACTATCCGGCGAAAATGCTACCGCATGTGCATCCTCGGTATGTAGCAGGCGAGTCTGGATTTTTCCGGTATCCGCGTTCCAGAGGTTTACCTGATGCGGTTCAGGGCGTTTCGCTCCCGGTTGCGCACTCGTTCGTGGAATCGCATTGGAAGACCCGTAGCAGATCAGTGTCTTGCCATCTGGGCTAAAGTCTAGCTTGTCGCCGGGACGCCAGTCTGTGGTTCCTTCCATCGGTACGATTCGACCTGTCTTCCAATTCCAGGAGATCGTTTCGCGTTGAAAGAGGAGGGCGATACGGTCGCCGTCCGGATGTATGGCGATATCGGATAATCCGGCGTCGGCGGATGCGCTTCGGCGGAATGGTTTCCCGATTGGCTTCCCGGTAGCCTGCTCCCAGAATTTGACGGTTCCACTGGCATCCGCCGTAACAAGGTGTGAGGAACCCGGAAGAAATATGGCGCGAACCAGGCGGGTATTGGCGTTCTTACCGGCGTTTGCACTCATTTTCCACAGGAGTTTGCCGGAGCGCATATCAAAAACGCTTACCGTATCATCGCCCTGAAATACGAGGTAATTTCCATCGCTACTGAACTGCATGCGACGATGTGAGCGTCCTATAAAATAGGTCGGTTGTACGGGGAAGGGAGCGAATGGAGGAATCCCTGTTCGGGCGTTAACAACAGTAATTGTGCCGTTAACCCGAAGCGCTGCGCACCATCGACCATCCGGGCTGGCTTCCAGTTCATTGATATTTTCTATACCGTGGACGCGTAAAAGGGTTCGTCCTTCAGGAATACTCTGTTGCAAATCCCAGAGACGCGCGGACGAACCTGCATCCATTGTAAGAAGAAGCCTGCTGTCCGGACTGAAATTACAACGCCAGATCGGCGATGTATGGCGTATCTTTGTAGGGGGAGCGCTAAAATCGTCCGTATTCCAGAGGGTAAGCGTTTGATTCTGTCCGCCAACCGCCAGAATACGACCGTTCGGGCTGAAACAAAGCAGACTGATTCCCCCTATATTAGGATGCAAAACGGCGATACGTTGACCATTTTCCGCGTTGCAGACGATGACCTCGCTACCACTTCCCAGCGCAAGGAGTTTACTATCGGACGAAAATTTACCTTTTATCGCATACTGGACGCCGATTTCTGTCGGTGACGCTATCTTGAGTGATCGTTCATCACCCTCGCGTACAATTTTATAGAGGGTGGTGAAATAGGGAGCCACTATCAGAAGCCGACGTCCATCCGGACTGATTTGCAGATCTTTGATGGTTTTATTGGTGGGATTCACTTTTTGCAGTGTGGCTCCGTCACTCAAACTCACCATATAGACATTATTTGGGGACGAATCGGTACGTTGTTCCTGATACACGACGATACTGCCATCGGGACTGATCGCCGGCCGCGGCGCAGATAGCAAGCTGGCACGCTCCAGAATTACTTTCCCGGACGGCAAATCGCAGACGGAAATGATTCCGCGATAATCTATCATTGCGATCCGGGAACCATTTTGAGAGACATCAACAGAGGAAGAACTCTTTAGCGTTGTCGTCTCACACGCTCGATACAGCGGCGTCGCTGGGCGTTTTCCCGCTTCGGCAATAGACCATAGTTGCAACCGGACATAACCCTGCCGGGAAGCGGGCATCTGTGAGAGCGCCATTCGACCATCCTCTGACAGCCATATCAGATGGTTCGGCGTCGATTCTGCGAACGGTAGTGGGACGATATCCTGATTCATCCGCCCGACATCCGGCTTCCAGAAAGCAACCGTCGCCCCTTCGCGTCTTGCGCTCTGGCTGATCGGTTCTGACTGTCGCTGGACGGTGTTGAAAAGACCTCCTACCTCAAATACGGTAGCGCCGCTGGCAGTGAAGCCTACCGGGTAGCAGGAGCGCATCGATGTACCCAGGATTGACCACTGGTTAACAAGGCGCGGTAACCGCGAAACAACCTCCGAAAAGCGAACTTTGGCTGCCTGATTCTGCTGAGGATCACTGGTTCCCAGACGCAACGCTTCCGATAGATAAAGCGACGATCCATAGTAATCGCCGTCTTGCGCCAACCGCCGCCCCTTGTCTTCCGCCAGACGCGCCAGACTGCGCCGCGCTTCTTCGCGCCGCCGAATTGCCTCACGCCTCTGGTTTACGGCTATGTTTCTTTGCTTAAACGCTTCGTTTTTCGCCTCTTCCGCGATGCTCTGGGCTAACCGCGCCTTTTTCGCTTCATCGTCGGCTCTTTGTTGTTGTTTTTTGACTTCATCCAGAGATACTACCAACTTCTGGTTAGCCTGTTGCGCTGCCGTTTTCTGGCGCTCAGCTTCTTCGCGAGCCTTGTCCGCAATTCCCTTTCGAGTTTCTGCGAGGGTCTTCTGCTCTTCCGCAACCCTTTTTTGCTCTTCGGCTTTCTGTTGCTCGCTCTGCGCTCGCTTTTTCTCCTGCGTGGCGATTTTGAAGTTGCTTTCCGCCCGTTGCCACTCCGTTTTCGCCTGTGACTGTTGCACAAATGCGTAAATCGCCAGCGCTCCCATTGCGCCGGCGAACCCGCCGCCGATAGCCGCCGCCCGGAAAAGACCGCGTCGGTAAGCCGCTTTCTGCCGTCGCAATTCCGCGTCCGGCATATGAGCGACTACCCACTCTTTATCAAAGACGCGGTCATAAATGCGATTCCGAACCTGAAAAAGCCCGTTTTTATCGACACGGACGACGCCGGAAAGACGTAAGACTGAGCAGAGGGGGTTGGTTTCGTCATCGGGAACTCGCTTCCCTGTCTGCACCTTTTGATAAAGGTCTAAAAGGCTGGCGAGGTCGGCGTCACTTCGGAGCAGGCGCGTGCGAACAAAAGCCAGGTTGTCATCACCATCGCGAGCCGCTTTGGAAAGGAAGAGATTGTTGCAAAGATGATCGACATCTGTCTCAGAAACGTTACCGGCGAGACCCGCTTCCGCCACGGATCGGCACAGGCGTTGGGTCATGTACGGATGCCCGTTCGTCCAGTACAGGACACGAGAGATCAGGGCATTGCCCTGAGGTCTCATTCCCTGACTCAGAGGGGCGGCTTCGGATGGCGTGAAATCCAGTAGCATAATTCGACGCCCGACATTGAATGGCGAAATTCGGGTGTCGTCGATCAGATCGGCAGGGGTAGCGACTCCGAGCAGGCAGAAAGTCAAGTGTTCAAATGTGGGATCCTGAGCACGGCGATTATAGCACTCCCGGATTCCTCCAAAAAACTCGTTGACGGAGAAGGGCAGGGAACGGACTGCATCGATCTCATCGACGAAAATGATCAGATTTCGCCCGTTGAGTCTGGGCAGGAGCACCTGGCGAATCGCGGACAGAAAGCGTTGCATCGGACCAAGTTGTGGATTGTCCTCCCAGAAGTCCTCCAGTTCATCTTCCATTCCGGATTGTTCGGCAAGCGAGACAAGAAGACCGTCATACCACTGCTCGACGGTCAGATTTTGCCCGATAGCGGTCAGATCCAGCACGGCGACGATGCAACCTGCATCCCGCAATCGTTGCGCGGTGCGGACCATCAGGGAGGATTTCCCCATCTGCCGTGTGTTCAGGATATAGCAGTATTCCCCTGTCAAAAGGCCATCATACAAATCCTGATCGGCATGGCGGGGGACATAGGAGGATGCGTCTGGCGGCAAGGTGCCGCCCGTAATATAAAACGGGCGTTCGACCGCTCGTGTTGGACGGTTGTCCGGCATCTGTCGATCCCCGACGGGTGTCGGCGCTATTGACATGAACGAGTTTCCTGATGTGTCTATCGGTGGCGCATTTGACTACTATTGTGTGATTTCCGCTACTTACCGAGTCGCTTAATTATACATCATTTAGTCGCTTAATTATACATCATTTAAAGGAAGAAAGAGATGTGATCACGATCACATTCGGACGTGATATGGAACGAATTCATCTTGTTTGTCGCGTCTCTTGCCTGCTGGTTCGTTTGTGTGGTATACTGGTTTTGTTCCTGAGTACACAAAACGAGGGATACCTTTACCAGGCCGAAAACGGCCCTGACTTCTCCTGCCTTTGTAGCGTTTCGTTTCCGCTCGGATTTTCGTCTCTACTGACCGCAGACGGTCGTCGAACGCTGTAGCGAGGGCTATTCACCCGGTATTTTCGTCTGTAAGGGCGATTTTTTCTGGCAATTGCAAAAATTTTGGAAGCGGAAGCGGATTCAGCGTTGTATGACTAACTGAGAACGACGCGACTGCCTCTCCTGATACAACTGACAACCTTCATTCAACCCCTGCCTTCGGTGACAGAGCGGCGGACTAAGCTCTTCTGATCCGCACTGCACGCGGTGGCAACGCTTTAGGATTAAACTATCTCATGGAATCTCCTGATAACGAGAACTTCGAACTTCCTCCAACTACGACTAATACCGACCCATTGGGCGATCTGAACGGCGATAACGATGCGGCGGGGCGCTCCGCTGTACGCCGTCGTGCGGTCGCTCGAACTGCCGCTCGACAGGAGCGAACGACGACTGGTCGTACATCACGCGCAAGGGCGACTGTGCCGGATGAAACTTTATTGCCGCCGATCATTGCGCTTGCCCCGACAATTGACCCTGCAGCATTGCCCGATTTGCCGGAGCGTATCGACCGCGTTGAGCGCGTCGAAACGGTCGCCCCGCGTCAGGAACGCCCAGAACGCCCCGAGCGTCAGGAACGCCCGGAAAGACCGGAGAGGGGCGAACGGCTCGAACGTGGCGAGAGGAGCGACCGACCCGGATACGAAATGCGCCCCGCACGTGGTCAGAATCCGTATCTGCCCCGTGATCGACGAGACCGTGATCGCCAGGAGCGTTTCCAGCAACAGATGGAAGCCGATAGCCTGGAAGACGCTCTGACCGGGCAAGGCGTACTGGAAATCACTTCGGAAGGTTTTGGCTTCCTGCGCCATAACAACTTTGCCGCCAATGGCGAAGATATCTATGTCTCCCAGACCCAGATCAAGCGATTCGGATTAAAAACGGGCGATTCGGTCGTCGGTCAAATCCGACCGCCGAAGGATCAGGAAAAGTATTATGGCCTGTTGCGTGTTGAGCAGGTCAATGGGGTTGACCCGGAGACGGCGCGGAACCGACCGCAGTTCGATGAACTGACCCCCCTTTATCCCAATGAACGCCTGAATCTGGAGACCGAACCGAAAAATCTGGCAGCGCGATTTATCGACCTGATAGCGCCTATCGGTAAGGGACAACGTGGTCTGATCGTCGCGCCTCCCAAGGCAGGTAAGACCACGATCCTGAAAACGATTGCGAACTCGATAACGACTAACCACCCGGAAATCTACCTGATGGTCTTGCTGATCGACGAACGTCCGGAAGAAGTCACCGATATCAAGCGCTCGGTGCAGGGCGAAGTGGTGGCATCGACGTTCGATGAGATGCCAGAAAACCATATGCGTGTTGCGGATATGGTGCTGGAAAAAGCGAAGCGTCTGGTCGAAATGGGACGTGACGTGCTGGTGCTTCTGGATTCCATCACGCGTCTGACCCGTGCATCCAACCTGACGGTGAACCCGTCCGGTCGCACGTTGCAGGGTGGTCTGGACCCGGCGGCGATTTATCGCCCGAAACGTTTCCTGGGCGCCGCCCGTAATATTGAACAGGGCGGTTCGTTGACGATTGTGGCGACGGCGTTGGTAGAGACGGGTTCGAGGATGGACGACATTATCTTCGAAGAGTTCAAGGGAACCAGTAACATGGAACTCAAACTTGACCGATCCGTTGCAGAACAGCGTATCTATCCCGCTATCGATATCAAGGCATCCGGTACACGGCATGATGAATTGCTGTACCCGGATGAGGAATTGAAGAAAATCTGGCAACTCCATCGTGTCCTGGCGGGTCTCGGCACTAAAGAAGCGACGGAATTACTCATCAACCGTCTTGAAGCTACCAAATCAAATAAAGACTTCTTGACAATGATAAACCGCTCGACCGGAGCGAAGGATAATGATTAGGGCGTAGCGCAGGGGCGCAGGGCGTATAGCGTAAAGGATCGATGTCCTGCGTCCCCATGCTCGCCTGAAGGAAAAACGATGGCGGACGATTTGCGCGATCTTTTCAAATACTGGAAGCCGGAAGGCGACTCACCGGGTGATGAACGCGACGAGATTCAGGAACGTAAAGCCAATCCCGACGCCAACCCTTACGAAGATACATCCGAGCGCGAAAATCGTATGCCGCGCTCCCTCAATGAAAAGGAAGTGAAGGTACGCGGTATCTGGGGATCGCAAGACCCCAATCGCCCGGATGCGCCGCCGAAACAGACTTTCGTTCTTTTGCAGGATAACCAGGGACGCAAAGCTCCGATTTTTATCGGCGCCTTCGAAACCATGGCAATTCAGATGGCTCTGGAAAATGTCACCCCGGAGCGGCCTTTGACGCATGACTTGCTCAAAATAACCATTGAGCGAATGGGCGGAAAAGTCGAACGAATCACGATTGATGATTTATGGCAGGGTACTTTTTACGCAAAGATCACGGTCAACTATAAAGATAACACATCGATAGACCTGGACTGTCGTCCTTCGGACGCCATTGCAATCGCAATTCGTACCCGAGCCCCTATCTATATGGCGGAAGATGTCATCGAAGCGGCAGCCAAAGAAGATGAATAAGAGATGTTCGCCAGCAAAGCATCCGTGATAAACAGCAAGACGATACCTATTCGTCTTGCTTCTTTGCTGACGGCATTTGTCATTCTGGCGTCCGCTCTGGTAACCCCGACTCCTTCCCGTCTGGTCTGTCGTCTTTCGGGCGCGGTTATGTTAGTGTCGAGCGCACCCCGGAGAGTTTCTCCGTGTTGCGCGATGCATCGCTCACTGACAAAAGCGGGAATCACGCAGGAGATGCTATCGAAGTCTTCGTGCCTCTCGCTTTATTTCGTGGAAGGCGGGCTCTATTCGTTTCCGTTGAATCCTACTTGAATTCCCGGAAAAAAATAATCGTGCAGAGTATTGATAGATGAGAGCTTTTGCTCTCATATTTTGTGTCCTCAATTTATGTGTATTGTTAGCCAGAGGATATGACCGGAGATAACGCACGAGCAGGGAAGGAAATTCAGGCGTCTAACGCGAACCGCTCTTTATGAGCGAAACTATCCCGGTTCTTTTTGATACCGATATTGGGTCTGATATCGATGATGCTGTTGCGCTGGCGTATCTACTGAAGCAAGAGAGATGCGAACTCGTGGGCATTACCACCGTCACCGGGGATACCGTGCAACGTGCAGCGATGGCGGAAATTGTCTGTCGTGCAGGAGGACGGGAAGATATCCCGATTCATGCAGGACTGACCGAGCCCTTTTTGCATGGGCCGGGGCAACCTGCCGTTCCTCAGTTCGATGCCATAAAGCATTTGCCACATCGGACGGATTACGCTATTGATGCGGTTGATTATCTTCGGGAGACCATTCGCTCACGTCCCGGTGAGATCACGCTTCTGGCAGTCGGTCCGATGACCAATATCGCCGCTTTGTTTGTGTCTGATCCCGAGATTCCGTCCCTGTTGAAGCGCATTGTCCTGATGTGCGGCGTCTACCGACACGGTCAGCAATCGGACAGCGTGGAACGGGAGTGGAACGCTCTGGTCGATCCGATTGCGACTGGTATCGTCTACAAGGAAAAGTTGCTTGGTGTCGGTCTGGATGTCACTTTACAGGTTACTTTGCCTGCCGAGGAATGCCGTCAGCGGTTTACCGCTGCCGGGGGCGCTCTGGGTGTAGTCGGCGATGCGGCGGAGGTCTGGTTCAAACACTCCGACCGAATCACTTTCCATGATCCGCTTGCCGCCACACTGATCTTTGAACCCGATTTATGCCATTACGCGCAGGGAGCGGCGCACATTCATACGGACAATACGCCTTCCGCCGGAAAGACGGAATGGCAAGCGGATGAGTCCGGCGCGCACACAATCGCCGTGAAGGTAGACGCGCCCCGGTTCCTTTCGCATTACTTCGAGATATGTGGTGGATAGGGATTTATCGAGACGCAATCTTCGGACGTTGACCATATTCGGACGTTGACGCTAAACGACGAAGAACCTGGAGCCTTCCGCGTTCTTCGTCACTTCTATACGGGTAGGGAAGGCATCCTTGAGTTCTTCGACATGGGTTATCACAAGGACAAGGGCGAAATCATCGGCGATCGCTGTCAGTGAGTCGGAAATCGCTTCTCTACCCCGGGGGTCCTGAGTGCCGAATCCTTCATCGAGGATCAGGGTCTGTAACGGCGCCCCGGCGCGATGCGCCAGCATACGGGAAAGCGCTACTCGCAGGGCGAGATTGATGCGGAACGCTTCCCCGCCACTGAACATCTCATACGGGCGGGCGCCCATTTCATCGGAAATCAGAATGTCGAGGGTCTCTATCGGATTGGCGTTCTTGGTCTTCGCTTCCCGTTGTAATTTCAGTTCGACCATCATGCCTCCGGCGCTCATGCGACCCAGAAGCTTATTGGCTTCGTTCTGAATTTCCGGGAGTGCGTTGCTGATAATCAGTTTCTGAACGCCGTTTTTGCCAAAGGCGGCAGCCAACTCGCGGTACCGCTCTTTTTCCAGAACGGACTCCTGCCTCTCCGCCAGGCGCTTGATGCGTTCCTCACGCTGTTTGGCGCAATACGCGAGCTGGGAATCGCACTGCCCGATTTCTCGTTCCAGAGTCGCCCTGTCGGCGTCTGCGGTGCGAATGCCGATGGCAAGCTCGTCGCGTTGCTGAAGGAGTTCTGGCAAACGGGCGATGATTTCCAGATTTCTGGCGACCTGTAGTCGAGCCTTTTCGATGCCTGTTTCCCGGCGTGTGATCGCGCCGTTCAACTCTTCCAGACGCGAAGGTTCTATCTTGAGAATCTCATCAGCCTGCTCAAGCGCCATTTTTTCGCGGTCTGCATCCTGAAACCGGTCAATTTCTCGCTGAATGCTCTGGATTTGTTGTTGCACCCGCTCGGATTTCTCCAGTTTCTGGGAGACACGTAATAGTTTCTCGGTTTCGGTAGGCGCGTAGTCTTTCTCCGCGATCCGGCGTTCCAGTTCGCGCCACTTTTTCTGGAGTCCGGGCAATTCACGGGCGCGTTCCAGCAAGCGGAAGCGATTCTGCTCCGCCTGTCGCATCTGCGTCATCAGCGAACTGACGTAGCGCATCTCCTCATGCAGGGTTCGCAACTCCTGTTCCCGGCGATTTTGCTCCTCTTTCGCTCGGGTCGCCTGTCGGCGCAGGGAATCCGCCTGAGAAGTCAGCTCCTGAATTTCCGCCTCGGTCTCCTGTATGGCGATTTCTCGCTTGCTGGGAGATAGCGGTTGCCCGCAATAATCACAGACCGCTGATGCGGAATTTAGCAGGGCATCCCGTCGCTTGCCCAGCGCTTCCTGCTGATTTTTGCGGGCGGCATACTGTTCGCGTAAGGAACTCATCGCTTCCTGTGCGGTGGCGAGCTGATTTTCGCTTTCCTTCTGGCGGGCGGCGAGATCGCCGTATTCCGATATTTGCGCTTCCAGCTTTTCCTGCTCCGCTTCGAATTGCCCGATATCTTCCGCCTCTTTATCGTATTGCTCCACCAGACAAGAGAGCCGATAGCGTTCCCGGTCGATAGTATCGCGAGCAGCGGAAATAATTCGTTCCAGATCGCTGGCGTTTCGCTGTAACTCTAACGCTTCCTCATACTGACGGCGAAGCGGTTTCAACTGTTCGCCGAGGGAATGAAAGCGGTTATAGGCGTCCTCAATGATATCCCGCCGCGCCGTTATCGTTTCGGCGCGCCGAATCCTTTCAAGAATCTCCTCGCGCTGTCGCATCGCTTCCCGATTTTCCGACATCACTTCCTGAATCCGTGCCTGCGTGGTCTCGACACTCTCACGAACGCGCTCCTGGCTCTCCGCCAGCGCATACACACGCTCGTATTCGAGACGTTTCGACTCGATAAGCGTCAGAAATTCGTTCCGTTTTTCCTCCGCCTGCTCTCGCCTCGTTTTCCACTCATCTTCCCGCTCCAGAGTGGCGTCGATCTGACGGATTTCTCGTTCTGCGTCGATTTCACGAGCGTCGGCTTCCTTTTGACGCTCTTTTGCAAGGGCTTCGAGACGTTCATATCGGGAAAGATCCAGAATATCGGCAAGGGCTTTTTTACGGTCTGCGGCGGTAGAACGGGCGAACTCATCCGCTTTTCCCTGCGCCAGATAGCCTGTCGTCAGGAAAGTCTGATAGTTCATCCGAAGAACGCTTTCGATCTTTGTCTGCGTCTCCCGTGCGTTCGCGCCGGTCAGGGATTGGAACGTTCCGTCGGACAGGCGCATCTGGAATTCCCACATCGCTCCGTTCCGACGACCTCGCTGACGATGGACGCGATACGAGATGCCGTCCACCATAAAATCGAAAATCACCTGCGCCTCAGACGCCCCTAGCCGGATGATATTATACTCCAGAGATGCCCGCGTTTTGCCGAAGAGTGACCAGGTAATCGCATCCAGCAACGCCGTTTTACCATTGCCGTTATCTCCGGATAGGACAGCGAGCCGTAACCCGGTAAAATCCAGCGGTGGCACGCGCTCGCCATAACTGAGAAAATTCTGTAACTGCAAACGAACGGGAATCACTCTGCGCTCTCCTCAAAATTAGTCCTGAAAATAGAGTTTCGTCCGGAATTATTCACGCCAACGCCGCTTCTTCATGCGCGAGAATTTCAAAGAGCGGGGCTGCCGCCGCCAGAAATTCCGCTTTACGCGATGTCAGGCGGGTTTCATGTTCCAGATAAAGCGCAAGCGCCTTTTCTGGTGTTAACGCCTGAGCAAACTCCTGAGATATCGGGGACGCTTCCGCTGGGGGAATCTCACGGTGAATGCGGAATGACTGCGCGACATCCAGCGCATTTTTTATTTCGTCCACACGAACAAGAGCGAAACGCTCCGGGGACGCCCGGTAAGTCAAACGGACAATCGCCCCGGCGATACGGCGTTTATGGATCGCTTGCAGAATATCGCCCGTGGGGTCAGCGGAATCGCCAACATCGATGCTGATATCGACAAAGGGCCGTGTCTCCAGTGTAATATGCCGGAACATCGTGGGCTGTCCGTAGGCAAGATCAGCGATGACGAAGCCTTTGGTCTCATCCTTTTCGCCGAAATCTACTCGGTCGATCGAACCTGCGTACACTACCGGCGGTTGCAACCCACGATTCATGTCCTGATACTTGTGGATATGACCCATCGCTACATAGGAAAAGCGGGGCAGGGCGAGCGCCTCCACGGGAACCTGAGGCTCAGCGGGAGCGATCAGCGCACCTTGGATTCCTACACGAGCGTTCGCCACCGTAAAGTGACCGGTAAGAATAGCAATGTGCTGTGGAAACGCCGTCACCTGTTCCGCCAATCGGGCGATATCGGCGGCATAGCGGTCACTGATAAGTCCGGCTACTTCCTCTACCGATTTGCCACGCGTATCTTCATGCGCAGCGACACGAGAACGAGTCAAATACGGCATTCCCGCTACCAGAACTTCTCCCTTCCGCGTCGGAACAACGATAATATCAGGGTCTTGCAGGATGAATACGCCCGCTCCGCTCAGTAGTCCGTATATCTCCAGCGCATGGGCGCGCCCACGCGAGTTAGGCAGATCGTGGTTGCCTACCAGCATGACGACCGGGACGCCCGCTTCGGTCAAGCGCCGAAGTCCGCCCGCAAACGCCCGCTGATGTGTCTGGTTAGGGTCGCGGACTTTATAGGCATCCCCGGCGAAAATAGCGATATCCACGCCTTCGGTCAGGGCGACATCGATGGATTGATGCAGGGAAATTGTAAAATCTTCAACGCGAGAATTGATTCCGGTCTCCGGATTCGGTTTTCCATGGGTCTCGATACCGAGGTGGACATCGGCGAAATGCATCAGGCGAACGCTACTCGACGGTGTCCCTGTGATCAAAGACGAGGGAGCAACTCCGGAGGAAGATACCGTCAGAGCCTCATCCAAACGATCTGTATTGTCGGGAAATTCTTTGTCCCATTCTTCACTTTCGTCCTCGTATATCTCCTCGTTCACCTCCGGTTCTACAGGAGGAAGTGAAGGGGCAGCCGATCCGGAAACTGATCGATCCGGCGTAATGCGAGAATGATCGCTATCCCGGGCTACCGGCGAGCGCTCAGGCGAAATGGGCGGTTGGTCGGGTTCCTGGGTCGGTGAAATTGATTCTGATTCGTCTTCTGCATCGTCGTCCGGGGTATCGAAAAGAGTGGGGAAAATCACGCTATATTATAACACAGAGAGAATACGGGCGTTCGCCATATTGTCCTGTCAGAAAGGGAAAGACATCCTCTTATGTCGTCTAACAGCCTCAGGGCATTTCCTGCTATAATCGGGATGTGTATGAATGGTTTTCAGAAGAAGTAGCGATTCTGGTAAAGTGTCGTGAGGAAAATCCTCCTCCTCTGGGAGTGACGGCGTTTTATGGCAGTTCTTCCATTCGCCTCTGGGAGTCGCTCCCGGAAGACTTCCCGGATATGACTTTGATAAACCTGGGCTTCGGCGGTTCGACCCTCGGTTCCTGCGTTTTCTACTTTGACGCTCTGGTGCCGCCCTGTCAACCCGGCGCTATGGTCTGCTACGTCGGAGAGAATGATATCGGAGACGGGCGCTCTCCGGATCAAATTATGACGGACTTCAACCTACTGCATGGGAAAGTTGCAGCGCTGCCCGGCGACATTCCCTTTGTTTACCTCTCGATCAAGCCATCCCCCAATCGCTGGTCTTTCATTGACCGTATCAAGGAGGTCAACGGACGGATCGCCGGGGAAATTGCAAAACGACCACAAAGTCATTTCATTGATGTCTATACCCCAATGCTCAACGATAACGGTCGTCCCCGCCGCGAGTTGTGGGCGGAGGACGGGATTCATATGACCCGTGATGGCTATCGTGTCTGGTGGCAGATTATTTCTGTACACCGTCGCGATATCGGTTTTTGATGTGTCACTTCAATTTTATACGCCCGCACAAAAGGGGGATTGGTGAAGCGCGAATATTACAAATGGCGCAGTGACGCTCTCAGAAAAGACATAGAGTTTCTGGTATTCGGTCATACCGGGGCGCGTGTCATCACCTTCCCGACACGGGAAGGCAGGTTTTTCGATTACGAAAACTGGCGCATTATCGAGTCCCTGCGCGACAAAATCGAAGCGGGGTATCTGCAGGTATTCTGCCTCGATAGTGTGGACGGCGAAGCGCTGTATGCAACCCATAAAACCCCGGAAGAGCGATTGATCCGTCATCAGGAGTATGAGACCTATGTTCTATATGAACTGCTGCCTTTTTCCGAGATGCTGAACGATAACCCTTTTGTCATTACATTCGGCTGTAGCATGGGGGCGTTTCATGCGATGAATATCACGCTCAGAAATCCGGTGACTTTTGGAAAAGTGGTGGCGTTGTCCGGCAGATACGATCTGACGATTCCTATCGGTTCTTTCCGGGATCTGTTCGATGGTTTCTACGACGAGAAGGTGTACTATAACACACCGAGTCATTATATTCCGCGTCTGGAAGACTCGGAACTACTGAGAGACATACGGAAACTGGATATTACGTTCGCAGTGGGCGAACATGATGTCTTTCTTCCCAACAATCGGGAGTTTTCGGACATTCTCTGGTCGAAGGATATCTGGCATCATCTGTCCGTATGGCATGGTGAGGCGCATCGCTCACGCTACTGGCGTCAGATGGCGCGTTTATATCTGTAAGATGATTCTTGGTTACATGAACAGTTAAAAAATCTCCGGCGCGGCAACGTTGCCGCCCGGAGGGTTTTTTGTTGGCTTGCGCTTAGAAAAGGACGCAAACCGGTTTCGAGATTGTCGCTGTGAATGTGGTGTCCGTCGCCTTGCCGGTCTCAGCATCAAACTTGAAGACACGGACAGAGCCATCGTCCTGCCCGGCGATAACCAGCCAGCGACCGGTTGGGTCAATGGCGAATCCGCGCGGCGTTTTGCCCACCGGAATATGACCTTTGAGCATCAACTTGCCATCCACTTTACTGATTGCGAAGACGGCGACCGTATCATGCCCCCGGTTCGAGGTGAAAAGATAGCGGCCTGATGGATGCATGACAATTTCTGCGCCGGAATTTTCGCCGTTATAGTCCGCCGGTAACGCGGATACGTTCTGTCGGGAAGAGAAGCCGCTTTGGTGGTCGTAGCGGAATATGGTGACTGTAGCGGTCATTTCATTCAGAACATAGGCGTATCGACCTGTCGCATCGAAAACCAGGTGGCGGGGGCCGGAACCAGGAACCACACTGCCGAATGCTGGCTTCGTCGGCGCGAGCGTTCCTGCCAGCGGCGTCGCCTGATACATAAAGATTTTGTCTGCGCCCAGATCGCAGGTAAAGACCCGCGTTCCTGCAGTATCGAAGGTAGCGAAGTGCGCGTGCGGTCCTTCTTGCCTCGCTTTGTTCGGCCCGGTACCCGCCTGCTTAATGACCGAAGCGGCAGGCCCGATCTGTCCATCGGAATTCAACGGGTATGAAGCGATGACGCCATCGCCATAATTCGCCACGACCAGCATCTTGCCCGTCTTGTCCACACTCAGGTGGCACGGATAGGAACCTTTGGACGATTCCTTATTCACCAAGACTGGCAACTTTGTTTCCGGGTCTATTTTGAATGAGGCGATGCCACCGTTGGACGTTTCACTCACGGAATACAATTTGGTTCTATCGGTCGAAAAAGCCAGAAAAGAAGGGTTTTCGATACCGGCGACAGACCCAACCAATTGGATAGACCCGGTCGTGTCATCCAGACGGAATACATAAATTCCTGCCGCTTCAGCGGGAGAGTATGTTCCCACGTAAAACAACTTAGAGGGCGCGTTATTATTTTGAGCTTCAGCATTCATAGGCGTTACCAGAGCAAGGGCGGCGGTCATCCCGAAAATACCTGCAGCGGTCAATGCGTGCGTCCAGATGGCGGCGCGACGCGGTGCGACTATTTCCACGTTATTATTCCTTCACACTGTCTTTGGACGTAGCAGGGGATGTTTCCTTCAACGAGTCGTTCCTGTGTTCTCCTTCATTGCCTGTGTCGTAGTCCGTTAGATTTTGACAGTGCAGGAATCTGATCGTCGTACCGAGAAATTAGAAGCGTGTTCGCCACTTTTTATGCGGTACTACGGGGGGAGAGACCATCGGCATTAGCAATGAAGCTTTTGCCTCTGGCGGCTTGTTGCTTGTTTACGCTCTTTACTGGATGTCGTAATGCATCGGAACAACCCGGCAGCCTAATATCCGGACCCGTGACAGTCAATGCGACGCCTCCTCCTCCTCCCGGCCCAAGCCAGAATCCAAATCGTCAACCTTCCGGCGTTGCGATGCCGGAAAGCGCTGCGCCAGAGCAAATGAAGCTGGGCAATCCCGACAATGCCAATGGTAACCCGGCAAGTTCCTCAAAGTACCTGGTAGTGCGCCCCCAGTTTGCTCTTTCGTATAATGATGCGCTCCGCTTTCCCAACTGGGTATCGTGGCGCTTGCGTGCAGAAGATATCGGGAATGTGTCTCGCGGGCAATTTTCCCCCGATCCGGAGTTACCTTCAGGGTATACACGGGTCACGCCTGC
This sequence comes from uncultured Armatimonadota bacterium, assembly GCA_903910385.1. Classification (GTDB taxonomy): domain Bacteria; phylum Armatimonadota; class Armatimonadia; order Armatimonadales; family Armatimonadaceae; genus CAIVZM01. Next base: position 4,755 of record CAIVZM010000072.1, on the reverse strand, counting down.
GGATTATACGCGTTCTGGCTATGATCGGGGGCATAATTGCCCCAGTAAAGATCGTAGCGCCACCCCCGAGGATAATGACGCCGTCTTCACGATGATCAATATCACGCCTCAGGCGCATGGCATGAACGCAGGACCCTGGCAATATCTGGAAGAATATTGCCGTTCGCAGGCGCAAAGCGGTATGGATGTCTACATTATTTGCGGGCACGGATTCCGTGACCAGAACTTCAAGCGTATTGGGCGAACGGAAATAGCCGTTCCCGATTTTGGTTGGAAAATCGCCGTCATTGTTCCGGTGGGGGGTGTTATCACCGCCGCCGCACGGGTAGTTGCGGTGGAAATGCCCAATATCAGCACGATCAGTAAGGAACGCTGGCAGGGATTTGTGACAACCCCGGAGAAGATTGAGCGAGATACGAATCTGAAATTTTTCACGGCGTTACCCGCGCCTGTCGCCGCCGCGTTACGTACGAAACTAGACCCGGAGGCGAAGAATCACGAAGCCAAACGCCCACGTAAATCGCGTAGCAAAACCAGTAACGCCTTCGGAGGTTTTTGATGAATGCTGCCAGTGCGATACAGAAAGCCCAACAATCCGCTTCGGAGAAGGAGAATACTTCCGAAAAAGCCTCCGTTCGGGATACGCTCAATGATGTAGCGCATGGTCTGTTGATGATGAGCGAAAGCGACCGACCGATAAAAGCATTTTCCTGGAGCGGGAAAAAGACGGGCGACGCCTCCTGCGCTCATGACGCCTTACTGAACGCCCTGCAACCCAAAGACCCGACACTGGTCAAGACGATTACCGTGGAAGAATTTTTCGCTCCGATGACCCAGCCTAAAGACTGGTGGGGAGATGACGAAAAAGAGACCTGCGCGAAATTCACCGCTCTGGTTCAGGCGATTCGGGAAAATCTGACAAATCCGGAGGCGTTCCGCATCGAAGGCGACCCGGAAATCCCCGTCTATATCGTGGGTAGGGACTCCTCAGGGACATGGTCTGGCATCAAGACGGCGGTAGTGGAAACCTGATTCCACTACCCGCCTGCGCTTTTAATCCGCCTCGCCCTCACCCAGTTTATCCGCCTGATCGATAGTCACCAGCGAATCGATAACGTGCTGAATATCGCCTGCCAGAATCGTCGGCAGACCGTGAATGGTCAACCCGATACGATGATCGGTGACGCGGTCATCTTTGAAGTTGTAGGTGCGGATTTTGTCGGAACGGTCTCCGGAACCGACCTGTAGACGTCGCCCCGCCGCTTCGCTGTTTCGTTGCTTTTCGACTTCCAGTTCATAAAGGCGGGATCGGAGGACGCGTAGCGCCTGTTCCCGGTTCTGCAACTGGGAACGTTGATCCTGACAGGCGACTACCAGACCAGTAGGTTTATGCTTGATGCGAACCGCCGTTTCGTTCTTCTGGACATTCTGCCCGCCCGCGCCGCCGGAGAGGTAATAGTCCATCTCCAGGTCTTTGGGGTCAATATGAACTTCGACCTCTTCGACTTCGGGCATGACCGCAACTGTGGAAGTGGAAGTATGAATCCTACCGCCGGATTCCGTGGCAGGAACGCGTTGCACCCGGTGGACGCCTCCCTCGAACTTCAACTGTGAATAGGCTCCCTGACCATGGATCGAGAGTTGCGCATCCTTGACGCCGCCGATACCCGTTTCCTGAATCGCGATCAGTTCCGGACGCCAACCGCGTCGCTCGGCGTAGCGCATGTACATTCGTAGCAACTCGCCAGTGAATAATTCCGCTTCATCGCCGCCGGTTCCGGGGCGAAATTCCATGATGACGTCCTTGTCGTCCGCCGGGTCTTTGGGCAGAAGCATGATTTTAAGATCACGCTCCAGATCAGGCAATCGGGGCTTGAGTTCGTCAATCTCCGCCTGAGCGAGTTCGCGCATTTCCGGATCGGAAGCCATTTCTTCCGCGTCCGCGATTGCCTGCCGGATACGTTTATACTCCCGGTATTTTTCAATCAAGGGCGTCAGAGCGGAGTGCTCCCGCGCAATATCCCGATACGATCCCGAATCTGTGTTGGGATCGTACATTTGCGCCGCCAGCGAATCAAAACGTTTTTCGACTTCCTCTAACTTCTCAAACATAGCGCAAGGATTTTATCCTAATTCCCCGTCCTGCGCCCAGTAATCGCCTTCGTAGCCGACCCTCTGAGGTGCGATGGCAGGAATACAGGCGTCCATGCGATAAAATACCGCCGATGACGCGAAAACAGGCTGAAGAGATACTGTCCCGGTTCGAAGGTAAAAGAGTCCTTGTGGTCGGCGATTTGATGGCGGACGAGTATATTTGGGGTAACGTGTCCCGCGTTTCCCCGGAAGCGCCCGTTCTGGTGCTGGATATGGTGCGGGAATCTTTTGTTCCTGGCGGAGCGGCGAATGTCGCCGCGCAACTACTGACACTCGGCGCAGAGGTCATGGTTGCAGGCGTAATCGGTAATGATTCCACCGGTGAACGATTGAAGGAAAAATTGGGTATAATGGGAGCGGACATATCTGCGGTAATCGCGACCTATGACCGCCCTACGACCCAGAAAACCCGAATCGTCGCCGGAACCCAGCAGTTAGTACGGGTGGATCGGGAGAAACGCGACCCGTTGCCGGACTTTACGGCATCCCGTTTAGTTCAGAGCGCGACCCGACTGCTGGAGAAGTGCGACGCTATTTTGTTTTCCGATTACCTGAAAGGCGTTCTCAGTCGGGATACGGTTCGCTCTCTGACTTTAGCGGGTCAGGAAAAGGGCATTGTCATTACGGCGAACCCCAAGCCCGCTTCCGCAAAGTTCTATGAGGGAATCGATGTCGCGCAGTTCAACCGTACTGAGGCTGACCAGACGGCTCTCGCGTATGCGCTGCCGGGAAATGATCCCTTCGAATCGGCGGACGCTCAGACATTCCACGAAGCGGGAACGCGCCTTCGCGCCGCGCTCGCTGTCAAGAATCTTTTGGTCACGCGGGGTGGAGAAGGTTTAACTGTCTTTCATAATGGGGATATTTATACGGATATGCCCGCACACCGCGTTGAGGTTTTTGATGGGACGGGAGCGGGCGATTCCACTATCGCCGCTCTGACTCTGGCGCTCGCTTCCGGCGCTTCGGTAAAGGATGCAATCGCGCTTGGGAACGCTTCCGGTGGGGCTGTAGTGCGAAAAGTAGGCGTTGTCACCGCATCGCGTGAGGAAATTGCGAGCCTTTTTCCGTAATTGTGGAGAAGCGTCATTCACTTGCTCTGAGATCAGTAGTTCACGATTCGTTAATATTGTCGGCCAGAAATTTTCTCGAACCCTCTTTCCCCTTCTGGCCGCATCTCCTCTCCGAAAGGAAAATTTTAGCATGAATATCTGTGTCATTGGTACAGGTTATGTAGGTCTTGTGACGGGCGTTGTCTTTGCGGACCTGGGTAATGAGGTCACGTGCGTAGACAAAAACGAAGAAAAGGTCGCGTTGCTTCGTGCGGGCGTCATGCCCATTTACGAACCGGGACTTGAAGAGATGGTCGCCCGAAATGCGGATGAAGGTCGCCTGAACTTCACCTCTGACCTGGAAATGGCAGTCCGAAAATCGGATGTCGTCTTTATCTGTGTGGGAACGCCACCTAAAGACGATGGTTCGACCGATATGTCACAGGTTGAAAGCGCGGCGCGAGGCGTCGCCGCAGCGATGGATCGCTACAAGGTCATCGTGAATAAGTCCACCGTCCCGGTTGGCACGGGTAACTTTGTGCGTAACGTTATCGAGACGAACCGGCGCCGCAATGTGGATTTCGATGTTGTCTCGAACCCCGAATTCCTGCGGGAAGGCTCAGCGATTCAGGATACCCTGCATCCTGACCGCATCGTTATCGGCGCCCCGAACCAGATCGTCGCGATGAAGATTCTGGAACTCTACGCTCCGCTGGAGCGCCCGATGATTATCACCGATGTCGCCTCAGCGGAAATGATCAAGTACGCTTCCAATGCCTTTCTGGCGATGAAAATTTCTTTCGCGAACGCGGTCGCTAATATTTGCGACGAAGTAGAGGCAGATATCACTCAGGTTGTCAAGGGAATGGGACTGGATCACCGCATCGGTCACGCCTTCCTGAACGCCGGTCTGGGCTATGGCGGATCGTGCTTCCCCAAAGACTCCTCCTCACTTTTACATACCGCCCGCTCTGTCGGTTATGAGTTCCCGCTGCTTGCCGCAACCATCGAGACCAATGATCTTCAGCCTCAGCGCTTTATCAACCGTATGGAAAAGGCGCTGGGCGGATTCAACGGTAAAAAGGTCGCCGTCCTGGGACTGGCGTTCAAGGCGAACACGGACGATATGCGCGACGCCAAGAGTCTGGATGTGATCAAGGCGCTGACCGAGGGCGGCGCGACTGTTGTCGCCTATGACCCCATTGCTATCGAAAATGCCAAGAAATACTTCCCGAATATCACCTATGCCAAGAACGCTTTTGAAGCGGCGGAAGGAGCGTATTCATGTTAGCGTCCATGTACCCGATTATCAGGCCCTTCCCTGCCCCCGGACCTGTGCCGAGAATGACACCCGCTTTATTCAGCGTCATGGCGTAAGGCGCGGCAAACTGCGTGCATGCGAACGCCCCCGTATTGTCCGAATTCCAAACGATGGCAGTGTTGTTTTCGCCAGGAAAGCCATAAGGTGCGAAGTAACCCTGGCCTGCCGACAGGACCGGCCCCGCTATAGCCCCTACCGCAACCCATGTATTCTGCGCAGCGCAGGTCT
>CAIVZM010000071.1 GCA_903910385.1 uncultured Armatimonadota bacterium | reverse complement strand
TGCGGCGCGGATGCTGATAGTTCGGATGACCGATCTCAACGCTTTTTTCTCCGGCAAACTCCGGCACATACATTCCATCGTAGTCAACCAGAGTGATACGTCTTCCGTTGTCCGAGATCAGCAGGTTATCGTGTTGCCAGTCTCCATGCGCGATTCCGGATGCCTCCAGACGATTGAGCAGAGTGGTCAGCGCGTCCGCCAAGTTCCGTAATGCGACAGGGTCTCTCCGGTTAGACTCCACCCAGCGCCCCAGCGGGACGCCGGACGCCCAGCGCATCGCCAATGTCGGGAACCAGCTTCCTCCAACCTTGATTCCCTGCTCCAGATAACGGAACGGCACAAAGACGCTGCGTTCCTCATTGACATACTTCTCAATGGTCTGGTAACGGAAGGCGCGTTGCGCTCCGCCCGCATCATCGCCGGGAGTGGTGAAACAGCGTAACGCCCACGATTCGCCATCTGGTAAAGTCGCCCGAAAGACGACTGCAAATTTTCCGGCATAGGTGACAGGAAGCCCGCGTCGATCAAGGGAAAGCGTGGAAGCACGGAGGGAAGCGTCCCCAAAAGAGATAGCGGGGGTTTGCACCGCCTCACGAAAAGTCACGGCGTCAGGCCACACCGGACGTGGCTTAGAGCCAGTCCAGAGTGCGTCTTTCTCCGAAACAGTCAACTGGGAACGAAGCATCCGGGATTTTAGAGCCTGTAAACAGTATACACCATCCAGCGGCGCCGGGAGCCAGCTTTTTCTTGTGTTTGTTGAGAGGTCACAGCGCCGAAGATACAAACGATCTCACTCACGCCATTCCAACGAAACTCAGTAATACGATAATTGCAGAAGGCATAGCAAAATCAGGACGATTACCACTCCTGCTATCGCGTAAATGGAACGATTCTTTCCTACCACATTGCTCCATCCTGTCAGGCAAAGCGCAGTTACAGGCAATAACGCTGGTAGAAAATACCTTCCCTGCGCCTGATAAAAGCGCAGATTGAATCGCACGAAGAACGGGATCAGGATCAACAGCCCCAGAAAGAACAGGAAAAGGACCCGACGCTCCGAATCGGGGACGCCTCCCCTGGAAGACGAACGAAATGCCCCCACAATGCCTACTAAAGCGAGGATGGCGACGATCAGAAATGGCGGAACAGGCGGAAGGACGGCATTTGGCGCGACGATAAACCAGAACGAGGCGAAGGTACGCACCGCATTGAATATCACATACTCGCCAAACGACCATCGCATCTGCGTCATCATGAAGTCGGGCGTGGGCGTATGCTCTCCGGCGGTCAACGGGAAGATTTTCAGAGTGAAAGGATCGCCGTACAGTAGAGTATTCCGAATGAGCCACGGAGACGCCAGTAAAAACCCGCCGACAATGGCGACCGTGCAAAATAACGTCCCCTGCGCGAAAGTGATTTTTTGTGTTCGGTAAGCGATAAAGTAAGCCAGAATAATCGTCGGGACAAGTTGAAGCATGGAAAGCTTGGTCAAAAGGCCGACGCCCAGAAACAGGGCTATCATTCCTGCCGTTTCGATGCCGTTTTTCCCTCCCTTTAATGCGACCCGTCCCAGTTTCCAGAACAGGAAAGCGCACCAGAGGGTGATCAAAGGGTCATTATTGATAGAGCCTGCCAGTTGCGCCTGAGTCGGTAAGAAGGTGACAAATCCTGCCGCACCAATGGCAATTTCCGGGCGTGATGGAAACAAATCTTTCGCCGCACGGAAAACTACCATAATCGTTATCAACTGAATCAGTGCGGCGACCATGCGTAACGCGAAAATATCGCCGCCAGTCGCACGGAAAACCGGTGCGCAGAGCAGATAGTACAGTGGTGGTTGGTGGGTCTCAAAGTACGCCGGATCGCCTCCCCTAAAAACGATAAAACTCCCCGTCTCGATCAGTAGACGGACATAATCGCGATGCGCTCGCTCATCCGGGTTTGCATCCAGAGGTAGTCGGAGTGCAAATGCGACCGAGAGAATGATCGAAGCGAGAAGAAGAGCGAGTAGCGTCAGGCGTTCCGTTTGGGATAGGTTTTTCATCATGATGAAATTCAATAAGCGGGCAAACTAATTCGCTGATGTCCTTCGCAGGCTCAGGCGAACATGGGCAAGACGCTCTACGGTATTAAATATACCCTTGTCCCCGCCTGTTCGAACGCAAGAGTTATCTTGCCGGACGATTCCGCCTCTTTAAATAGTGTTCGCCACTTTTGCCCATCGTCCGGCGCGGCGGGATCACGTTGCCCCAGCAACAGCGTCGTATAGCCTTTTTTGCGGAAGTCATTGAGCCAGTCATCGACGCTGGCATAGGAATCCCAGGGAATCAAACCCGCCGCATGGTTGGGCTGCGCCCACAGATAATCACGATCCAGATAAAAGCCGCGCGTTTCATCGAACAAAGCGACCTTGACCGTGGGAGCGGTATTCGCATTGATCCAGAACGAGGCGCCTCCGACTCCGGGTAAACGCCGTTCGATATACTCCTGCGGTGAAATCGCCCCAAAAACGACCGGTGCGACCGGCCGCAGTCCCAGTAGCGGCCCGTTAACGCCCCAGAAAGCCATGCCTCCCGCGATATACAGTCCCCACAGGCTGGAAATCGCTACCATGCCCGCAATGAACCACCGGGAGATACGCCCGCTTTCCCACGATGTAACGACCATTTCCGCCATGACGATAGCGAAAAAAGGCAACGCGGGAATCAGATAGCGGGTCTGCTGCATCAGAAAGAACCAGAAGGCGAAAACACCGACGCCAAACAGCAGGCAGGCGCGGCTGACAGACGTCAACCGCCCTCCCGCAATCGGTAATATCAGGAGCAAGGCAAGAAACGCCGGGGAGAGTCCGAACCCGTAGAAAATGTACTCCGTGTAAATGAAAGGCTTTTGCGGGGTCAGGTACAGCGGTTCGTTCGTCACCTGCCAGGGTGACAACAGAAGACTCGCCATATCTTTGCCAACCCCGAATTTCGCCTGCTCTCCGGCGTAAAGCGCCGCATTCTCCGCAGACCAGTATTTACCGCCGAACAGGGAATAAGCGAAGGGATATACCGGGTTACCGGTATAGATCATCGTTTTGAGATACCACGGGGCAGCGACCAGAAGACTGATCCCTCCCCACAGAACCGCCGCACGAATCGCGGCGGAAGGGGAGTTGGTCGCACGCCACCGTCCGTACAGCGCCCCCAGCAGTCCCATGCCCCAGAATCCGAGAACCGTGTATTTGGAGCCCAGAGCGAAGCCCATGAGAATTGCGGACAGGATACACCAGGCAGTCCCGTTCACGACCTTCTCCGAATCTCTTTCGGTTACTTCCGAATCTCTTTCGGTTACTTCCGAATCTCTTTCGGTTACTTCCGAAACGCTTTGTCTTCCGTTCCAGAAGGCATAGAACGAGAGAAAAGTAAAAAGCGCGGACGCCAGATCGATATAAGCCACTGTGGCTTCCCACAACACAATCGGCGATGCGGCAACCAGAGCGGCAGCCACAATACCCACTGATTTTCCCGAATAGCGACGTCCGAACGTATACACGGAAGCCACCAGAAGAACGCCACAGAGCCAGTGAATCAGCTTTGCCGCCCCGATACTTCCCAGTCCGAGCATCCACAGATAGATCATCTGGAACGTCATCGGAAAATTGGAATGATGATCCCACGGCAAATAGTAAATTCTTCCTGCCTGTAACCAGGTTTTCTGATTCGCCAGATGGTAACTCAGCGCATCCCACTCCAACCCTACGGGCGGAGCAAGCGCAGCGATTGCGGTAAATACGGCGATCAAGCTAAAAAAGATACCTGAAATTCGGGCAAGCCTTTTCCCGTACAATTCCGACCCCGCCGCGCTTCCTCCGAAAAACGCCTTCCCTCGGTAGAGAAGAAACACGACGCTGAGAACGCCCAGAACGATCCCCCCCCGGAACAAAAGGGGAGAAAATAGTCCCAGTAGCCCGCACGCCAGAATGATATTTCCCGTAACTCCCATCCCCAGGGAAAGCGCGAAGATGATCCCTTCGCCTCGTTGGTCGGCGAGCGCTTGCCGACCAACGAGGCGGATCAGACCTGCCCCGATCAACGTGCAGAGTCCCACTACGGGAAGTAAGAGCGCAAGAGCGAAAAGCGTTTCTTTCATGAAGTTCAGCGCATCGGTTTTTGTGCAGTCAGTTCCATGACTTCGCCGGGAAAGAGAACGCCAAGCATTTTCGAAACAGTGAGCAGGGCGTAGAACGCCAGAGTCCGCATTCCGCTCCCTTCCACCCGGTCTGTAGCGACATTTGCAGGCGCCGTCTTTTTACCGGCGAGACGCCGGATAACGTTCCGAACGTTCTGAAACAGGTAAAACAGGGGGAAATGCCGGATTTTCACTTCGTGGAATCCACACTCTTTTACCAATCTTCTCAATGTCGACGGAGTGAATCCCCAGAAATGACGAGGCAGATCCAGAGCGTACCAGAGATTACCGAAGAGAGCGGCTTCCGGGCTTCCCGCGTTCGGAAGCGCCAGAAATAATGTTCCGCCCGGGCGGAGCAACTGAAACGCTTCCGCTATCACCTTGCGAGGATCCGAGACATGCTCCAGAACGTGCAACAGGGAAACCATATCGAACGATTCTTCGGGAAAATTCAGGTCTTCGACCGATTTGTTATAGACGGACGCCCCGGTTCGTTTTCGCGCCAGAACCGCCGCAACGCCGTCCATCTCGATTCCTTCGACTTGCCAGCCATGTGCCGCCATTGCCGCGAGGAACCGCCCATCGCCACAACCTATATCCAGCAAACGCCCTTCATTCCGTAGGGACGCTCGCGCAGCGCGAGAAGCCTGTTCCTGAAAAGTCCGGTTTAATCTCGCCGCCAGACCGCTTGATTCACTGTCGCCTTCCGCTCGGGCATACGCGCCAACCGCATAGTACTTCCCCATATCCTCGGCGGATGGTCGTGGCTGTAGTCGCGCTAATCCGCAGGAAAGACAACGCAACGCCCGGAAAGTTTGATCGCCGCCCAGAAGATAGTCCGGAGCGACACGCCAGATTCGCGCAGCGGTCGCGCCACAGACGGCGCAGGCAGTTCCGGTCACTGCCATCGCTTGATTTGTCACCGTCTGTCTGCTGACTGCTGGATTACTTACGCTCATGCGTCGCTATTTTACCGTTCCCTGCAAGGCGCACAACGCCGCGCTTTCTAGACTAACATTCCCATTTTCAATTTTGAGAACCACCTCACCATAAAGATTCGCATGGCTCCCCGTCTGAACGATCGGAATGCGATTCATATATACCGGTGCGCTCAGAGCGTTATGTGAGTGCCCGCCTATGATAAGGTCGATTCCCTCAACCGCTTCCGCAAGCTTCCTGTCCTGCGACAGACCGATATGTGTCAATGCAATAAGAACATCAGCATCCCCGCGTAACTCCGTGATCAAGCGACGCGCCGTAGCAATCGGGTCATCGAACAGAAAGGCGGAAAGCGGAGCAACTTTCATTCTTGCCGTGACCATCGGGACAGTCAAACCAAATACGGTAATTCGCAAGTCTCCCAGGACAATCTTTACATATGGTTGTACGGGCAGGGTCGTCGCCGTAGACTCACGAGCGTGAACGTTCGCGGAAAGGACCGGAAATCGCGCCTGTGCAATCTTGGTCGCCAGAGCGGATCGCCAGACATGAAACTCCCGGTTCCCCATCGTCATGGCGTGGTAACCGAGATCGCTCATGCGCCTCAGAATAGGTTCCCCGAACGGACTGACGCCAATATTTCCCGCCTTTACCGCATCACCAGCATCCAGCAAGAGGTAGGGCCGCCCGTTGAGTTTGGCTAACCTGTCACGAATCTGATCCATGCCAGTTTCCGTCAAGCAACCATGGAAGTCATTAGTATGGATTATATTGAGATTCACGACATGCTTTCACAAAGGCGAATCCGGAGGATAGGCGAAACATCTAAAGCTTCTTTAAGGCAATCTCATAGACGTGCGGCCAATTTTTGCCCGTGACGAACAGACGATTGGCGACGGCATCATAGGCGATTCCGTTGAGAACGTCCGTTCCCGCCTCACGTTCCTGAGGCGGAAGCAAGCCGTTACAATCAATTAGACCGAGCATTTTTCCCGTTTTGGGATCGATACGAGCGATAAAGTCGGTCTGCCAGATATTGGCGTAAATTTCTCCGCGAACGTATTCCAGTTCGTTCAGATTGGTTTCCGGCAAGCCCTGATTCATAACTTCGATGGTGCGCGCCACTTTAAAGGTTGCCGGATCGAGGAAGCGGATTTTGTTGGTTCCATCGCTGAGGATAAGATTTTTATCGTCGTGGGTTAAGCCCCAGCCTTCGCCTTCATACGCGAATGTCCCAATTTTATCGAACGATTTCTGATCGTAGATGAAGCCCTTCTGGTTTTTCCAGGTCAGTTGATAGATTTTCCCCTGAAATGTCGTCAGACCCTCAGCGAAAAACTCATTGGAAATATCCACCTTCTTCAAGACTTTACCTGTCCGGATTTCAACGCGGCGCAGGCTCGAACGTCCATTCAGTCCAGTACTCTCGATAAAATTATTGCCTTCAACCACCAATCCCTGAGTGAAAGCGTTCCGGTCATGCGGGAAAGAAGAGACGACGCTCATATTGTAAGAAGGAATCTCTTCCACCGATGGGGTTGGGGCGGGCGCCGAAGAAGCGACAGCGGAAGGAGAAGCAGAAGGCGTGGACGCAGGCGATGTAGCGCCGCCATTACCACATCCCCCTACCAAGGTAGATGCGCTTATGATTACCAAAAATAAGGCAATCAAAAACACGGCTTTGACGGATGCGGGGGCGTAAGAAACTAACTTTATCATCACTAACGGAAGTGTACCGCAAAAATTTACAATATGAACATTGCCTGAGCCGAAAGGGCTAACGAAATAACGCCGACAGTCTTTTGATTCAGAATTGGCCATTATCCAATTCAAAAGACCGTCGGCGTTATTCAACAAAGTCAGCGCTGGAGTATGACTGATCGTGTAAGCGCTGAGTCCTTCTCAACAATCAGTTCAGAACATCAATCTTCACGTCTTTGGGGACGCCCAATTGCGGGGTAGTCTCGCCATATCGCGGGAACGAAAGAGTGCCATCCGCCATTACCGCTCTGGGATAGAGCGAGTGAATGCCATTTGTCAGCTTTGTCGTGTCCAGCGTGAAGCTATACGATCCGGCGATGGGTCGACTATCATCCGGGAACGCGGTTTCGAATAACACCACTCCGTCAATCAAGAACTGGAGTTTTGCCGCTCCGACCGCTTTACCGTTGGTAACCAACGCCGCAAGCTGCGCCATACTTACCTGACACGTCATTTTCCCGCTCGCAGGAATAGTCGCATCAGTGTATTGGAAATACAGCCACATGGGGGTGGTTCCCACGTTATCGAGCGTCAAATCCGGACCGATCACGTTCAATTTCGGCCCTGCATTTGGATCACATCCCCAGATGGCGCAGTGCGTGGAACGAGACGGGGTAATATTGAAATCGACGTTTCTTTCAGCCTCTATATGAACGTTCAATGCACCCGTTTGAGTCGGGTCATAGGTCGTGTCCAAGAAGAAAGAGATCGTATTCTTTGTTCCCGGACCAGTCACGATAACTCCGGGGGGAAGGTCAAGAACTGCACTACGTTGTTCATCATTGGGTACAGTTACCGGGAAGGTCTTTCCATTTACCGTCACCGTATTTTTGGGACCGGGACGGAAATTGGAAGCGTTATAGGAAGACTTCTGGATCGTGTAGAACAACCGATACTTCCACTTGCCCACGGCATCCGGGATTTTGATGACAAACCCCTTACCATATTCACGACCATTGTGTCGGTCTGTCGTATAGCTGTAGATCAGCGGGTTCGGGCTACTGCCTGCTGGGGCATCGAACCCGAAGTTGTCCCAGTGCCAGAGCCAACCGTAGGGGAATCCGTCCTTGGCGATGTTATAGTATTGGGTAAAGTTGAGCACCCGATACTGGTTCTCTTGCAGGTTGAGCGGCAGGGAACCAGCGACGACCCACTGACCGGACAGGTTGAGGAATTGCCCCTCGATCTTTGTCTTACTGACCAAAAACCTCCAAGGAACACGGATATTAGGCGCAGCCCACAACCCGCTATAGGTCAGGTCGAAGCTCTTTGTCGTATCGGAGCCTCCCTGAGCGTTTCCGTTCTGAAACATCAGCGAACGCTCTCGCTGACGGATACGCACGAAAGCGCCTTCATCGCTGGACGTAGTTGTTTCCAGGTCTTGCCGATTGGCGATGTCCTGAGATTGCGCGGATTCGGGCACAAGATCTATGTACCAGGAACCGCGAGGGTTGGGATCAAGATCAGAATCGATGTAAATCGTTCTGGTTCCGCCATCCGAAAGATCGAGCAGTGCGCGAGGGCGGGTATATGCCTGTGCGATAAGGCCGGGCTTACTTCGAGCCTGAATATGGACATGGTACTGATCGTTCAGAGAGAACATCGCCGTCGTTTCGTCGATATAACGGGTGACGGCACAGTTCCAGAGCGGAGTGTCTAATGGCCCCTGCGGGCGATTGAAATCGTCAAAGATACCACCGGGAGTGGCGAGGCATTGCGCTTTTGCAGTCTGGACGCGGGTGTCGTCCATGGTAAAGAAGGTATCAGTTGTCCAACCAGAAACTCTTCCGAAGCCATCCTTAGCGCGAATGCGCATACGATATTGGACGCCGGGTTCCAGAGGTTGCGCTTGATAGACCGGATTTGCGGCGTTGATCACCGTTCCATAGTCTTGATCGACAGGTCCCCATTGAAGTTCATAGCCTGTCGCTCGCCCATTATTCGGTTGGGGCCAACTGTTCCAGTAAACCGTGCAGACGCGGTCGTCCGGGAAAGTTTTCACATTAGCAGGTGTGGCAGGCGCAATAGCGTTGACTAACGTCAGATTGACGATAGGTTTTTCCTGCACGATAATTGGACTATCCTGAGCATTAACAGGAGCTATCGCTACCAGAATAGCGATAGGAGCAATCATCATTCGCACGGATGTACGAACGGCGTCGAGACCTAGCAAGGCCGGACGCATACTCACGGCGGGACATGAGCATAGAGTTGCCATTACTGTGCACCTCTCTCGTATTGATTTTTTTATTTGTTACAGGGGCCAACTGCAACAAACAAATTATACAATAGAACTACTACTTTTCAACATTTATTTTTGCAAATACAGATGTTTACAAATTAAATATCACATTTATTATTATCCTATGTATATTTTTGTTCCATTTAAGACTTTTTCATTCTGCAACAGTAACAAAAAACAAAAATTGACATGGATTTTCTTATTTACTTGCTTTTAATTCTTGACCTTCAAAATATCTACGTCTTGAATTACAGGTTAAAAAAGAAGGCATTTAAAGAAAAGTCGTAAATTTCCGAAAAAATCCCTTTTACATTTCCGAAAAAATCCCTTTTACTTTGGTTTCAAATGAAAAACCAGAACATACGGTTTGCCTCCGTCACTCCGCCGCGTTATACTATGAAGACCATGAGTACGATTGCTTCCGCCACGACGCCGATCTCGCGCCGCGCTCAGAACTGCGCTCCCTCTCCCACGCTGGCTATTACCGCTAAAGCCAACGCTCTAAAGGCTGATGGTAAGGATATTGTCGCTTTCGGGGCGGGCGAACCGGACTTCGATACGCCGCAACACATCAAAGATGCCGCAATCGACGCCCTCGCCCGAGGATTTACCAAATATACGCCTTCGGCGGGAATTCCGGCGTTGAAAAGCGCCATCGCGGAGAAGTTCGCCAGGGACAATCACCTCACCTATGCGGCGAATCAAATTATCGTTTCCTGTGGCGGTAAGCACTCCCTGTACAATATCTTTCAGGCGCTCTGCGAGGAAGGCGATGAGGCGATCATTCCGGCGCCCTACTGGGTCTCCTATCCGGAACAGGCGAAATTAGCCGGCGCGATGCCAGTCATTATCCAGACGTCCGATACTACCGGCTTTGTCCCGACCATCGAGCAAATTCAGGCTGCCATCACGCCGCGCACCAAAGTGTTCGTGTTGAATTCGCCGTCCAACCCGACGGGCGGTATGTGGCCGCATGAAACGATCAAGGCGCTGGCGGAACTAGCGATTCAGCATAACTTCTATGTCATTTCCGACGAGATCTATGAAAAGATCGTTTATGATGGCAATCAACCGCTTTCGATCGCTTCGCTTTCTCCAGAAATTTACGAACGCACTCTTACGGTAAACGGCGTCTCGAAAACGTACTCTATGACCGGTTGGCGTATTGGTTATGCTGCTGGTCCCGCGCCTATTGTCGCTGCGATGGGCCGCCTTCAGGATTCCGTTACTTCTAACCCGACCAGCATTGCACAGTATGCTGCGCTTGCCGCACTCGCCGGCCCTCAGGAATTCCTGAACGAATGGGTGAGCGAATTCGACAATAGGCGTAAAACGATTGTCGCAGGTCTTAATGCGATTCCCGGCATCACCTGCCAGATGCCGCAGGGAGCGTTTTACGTTTTCCCCAATATCTCCGCGCTTCTGGGAAAACGTAATGGAGATACGGTTCTTTCTACCAGTGACGCTGTTGCCGATTATCTACTTTCCGAAGTGGGCGTCGCCGTCGTCCCCGGTAGCGGATTCGGGGCGGATCATTTTATTCGGCTATCCTACGCCACTTCGATGAACGCCATTGAAAAAGGCGTGACAAGAATCAGCGAGGCTGTCGCCCGATTGAAAGGATAAAAGGAACGCAGGAGAAAGCGAGGATCGCGTTGGATGCGATTCCTTCTCCTGCGACCTGAAAAAATAGTTTTGTCGGACTCTGAGGACAACGCAGACGACTATGATCCTGGCGCTCGGCGATTATTTGCCGAGGAGTGGGGAATTTCTCCGGATTCGCTCCATCTTAAGGCAGCGCTCACCCATTCCTCCGCTGCACCGAACGTGACTGAAAGCGGCGAACGTCTGGAATTTCTGGGCGATGCGCTCCTCTCCGCCTATGTCGCCCGTTATCTCATAAGCCATCTGCCGGTTACTGTAGGGGAAGATACCCTTTCACGGGCACGGGTGCAGGTAGTACGTAAAGAAACGCTGGCGGTGGCAGGGCGAGAGTTGGGTATTTCGCGGATGATCGCAATCGGCCCCGGCGAGCGTAAGGAAGGAAGACACAAGAATGATTCTCTCCTTGCCGATGCCTATGAGGCGCTCCTTGCAGTCATTTGCCTGGAGTGCGGAGACTCAGCTCTCAGCGTATTCATTGATGCTACCCTGGGCTTCGCTCTATCTGCCGTTGTTCAGAATCCTCCGGAGCCTGACCCCAAGACACTCCTGCAAATGAAACTGCAGGCGACAGGGCATGGTCTTCCTGTCTATGAAACCGTCGAGGCGACAGGACGCGGGCATGAACACAATTTTGTGGTTGTCGTCCGCGATGCCGAAACTACCGAACTGGGTCATGGAGAAGGGCCAAACAAACGAGCGGCGCAGATGCAGGCGGCGAAGATGGCTCTTCTGCATCTGAATGGATCTCAAACCCGCCTCAATGAAAATTCTCCTTGACATTTAAAACATCATGTGTCACATTGATCACATTGATAATGTCACGCTATACACGAAACGTTGGTGACGTAGCATACAGAGTCATATTTCTCCCATAAGATCGGTGAGGAAAATCGACAGCGCTGTACGCCGCCATCTTCAGTGCGCTGTGGGCGAGCTTATCAAGTAAGGAGTAATACAATGCCTGATTCCTATTATCCACAACATTCATATGTGGGTTCGACGCCCTCTCAGCGTAAAACGAGCGCCTTTACGCTCATCGAATTGCTCGTCGTTATTGCAATTATAGCGATTCTTGCCGCGATACTTTTCCCGGTTTTTGCACAGGCGCGTGATTCCGCCCGTCAAACTTCCTGCGTCAGTAACGCCAAGCAGGTAGCCCTTGCCGCCATGATGTACTCGCAGGACTATGACGAAACGTTTCCCCGTTTCGACAACAATGGCTCCGCCTACTATGGCGAAGATTTCTATCATAAAGGAACGCCGGTCGATACCCCGGACTGGGGAGATATGACCCTGTCCAAAAACGGTCTCAAAGATTCCGAAGGCGCCATGTTCTTCGGCGCTCTTCAGCCGTATATCAAGAACGTTCAAGTCAGCATCTGTCCGTCTATCGGTCCATCGAACTGGGCTGCAACGGTTTCTCACCCGAATGGCGTCAACTGGGGCGGTCCCTATGACAAATCAAAAGAAGCCCTCTACTACAACTCGCTTGGTCAGATGGCAGTCAATATCTTCGTTATTGACTGGAATGGCTACTGGAGTTCCAGCTTCAATATGCGCGGGAGCGCCGCTCGTGGACGGCTTTCCGCTATCAAACGTCCTTCCGAAGTCATTCTTTTCGCCTCAGAGAGCGCCTGGGGCTGGGATCAGTCCCTTAGCGATGGGTTAGGCAATGGCGGCGTCTGGCCAGGCGGTATTCCCGGCAACGCCTGTGAACCGTTCTGGGGCGGAGGGGTAGGTTGGACTCGCTATATCCATAAGGGTGGGAGCGGAAATTATACGGGCTCAGATTCTGAGCGCGTCGAGAAGAACCCCAATCTTCAGGGATTCGCCACCTTTGGCTTCTGCGATGGTCATGTCAAAGCAATGAAGCTCAAGTATGCGGAGCGTTGCGAAAACGTCCCAGCAGGAGAGTCCGTTTCCAAACCGAGCGGCGAATCGACCACTGTCTACTTCCCGTCCTGGACACCTGACATTTAGACTTTTATCCCTACGTTCCATAGGATAAAGAGATGAGAAAGAAGGACGGAAGCTATTTGATTCACACCATAGAACGACGAAAGGCATGGGCTATCGCGCTTGCCGTCGGGAGTTGTCTGTTGATGGCAGGTTGCGCCCCCTCCGCACCGCCGGAGGAAACTCCCGACCCGACAAAAGCGGCGACTCCCCTGCCTCGTGACCCGAACGCCACACCTGCCGCCGCTGTTCCAGATCCAAAAGCGATGCGGAAATTAAAAGCCAATGGTGGCGGTTTGCCTCCCCCTTAAAAAGCGAACCTCCGGAGATTCGCCTTTGAATCTCCGGAGGTTTTGTCTTTAGTCCTCTGTTTCCCGTACGATGCACGTATAAGTATGCGTCTTCTTTTCCGACTTGCTTTTAGATCCCACCCTCATACTTGCGGAAGCCTCGCGCCATAATCCCCATCTGGTTTTGCTTTTTGGCTTCGGCGGCGTGTTTTTCGGCATCCTCTCGGGCGGCGGTGGTTGCGGCGCCTATGGTGACATAATCATCCGGACGTCGGTAGCGGTGGATAAAGACAGGCCGTGGCGCGTTGGAGTGGTTCTCCTGTGAGCCATGAATGCACTTGTAATGGAAGAAGATGGAATCGCCTGCACTTCCTTCAATCGGCAACGCTTTTTCCCAGGGCCATTCGTCAGGATCAAGACCTAGATGACTGAACGTGTCGATATGCTTTAACTGCCCCATGCGATGTGAACCGGGAACGACATACAGGGCTCCGTTTTGCAGATTGGTATCCACCGCATAGTTCAACGCCGCAACCGGACCATCGTAGCGATGCTCGAAATAAGCGGAGTCCTGATGCAAATGCTTGGGGTGTCCGCCCACAGGCTCTTTATACAGACTTTGGCCGTCCAGAAATAATTCGATATCAGGACCCAGAATATTTTCTACGATATCCAGCAGTTTTGGCTCGAAGGCAGACCGGAAGAAAGCGCTACTGGTGTTATAGCGCAGACCCAGAACCATGATCTGCTTATCGCGGGGATAATTCGGCGGCGCAGGTAACCACAGCGTCCCATCTGGCGTACTCCAGCCGATTCCGGGAACCTCTTTCGCTTCCGGCAATAGTTCGATAGCCCGCTCTACAGTCGCCGCAACATCCATCTGTATTTCCGCCAGGTAGGGCTTCATCAGACCGCGCACGACCAGACAACCGTGCTCTTTAAAGATTTCAGCGGCGCGTTTCGGATCAAGACTTTCCGCGAAGACTTCAATGTCAGCGACAGCAACGCTCATTGGAAATGTATTCCTTTCATCGCGTGACAGTTCGACCATTTCGATAGATGCCTATCAAGAGATCGAATCCTGCAACGCCTCATTGTCATTATAGATTATGCACTATTATTGCGAATTGTCCGGAGGACTGAACCATTTGTTGTAGATGGCATCATACGTTCCGTTTTCCCTTAAATGCAACAGCGACTCATTAATCGGACGACGGAATCTGGAAGCGGGCGGAAAGACGATGCCGTACGCTTCTTTCTTAAAGACCTGACCAACTGTATCCACTTTTCCTTTGCCATCATGCGCGGCATAGTATAGCAGTACCGGCGAATCGAAGACTACTGCCTCCACATTACCGTTTTCCAGTTCTTTATAAGCGTCCTCGATATGTTCTACGCTGGTAACCTTGACACCATGATTCTTGAGATAAGCTTCCGCCGTGCTTCCTGCCGTTGTCGCCACTCTCTTTCCCGGCAGATCTTCCGGACCATTGATAGCGCCTTCCAGACGCCGCACGGTCAAGTCAGATGTTAACTGCGCCGTAAAATAAGCGACGAAGAAGATACTGGTAAACATCCAGAGGACTGCTACCGTCCGTGCCGCGTACGACTTTGGCATTTCATCCGCCTGTGCGCCCAGAGTCGCCGCTGCCCACCAGAAGGCTTTGAAAATACCAGGGAAGTATCGCTTTGTCTCAATCATGCCCTCATCGGCGATGCCTCGCTCCAGCAACCAGATAATATGTGCAGCGATCAAAATCAGCAGTAGCATCGTCCCCAGCAATCCAAGAACATTCGGGTTGAAAAAATTGAGGAGATAATCCAGAAACGCCGCTCCTGCGCTACGCTCCTTGACGCGCACCATGATCTGCAGACCGCCATCATAAATCGGTTGGGAGAAATCGAAGGTTTTCCCGCGTTCGGCAGTGATAGAAATCGCCGCGATGCCCAGTTGCGCCTTTCCGCTCTGCACTGCGCTCAGCAATGCGCCAATCGTTTCCTCGCGCTTCAGGGAATATTTCCACTGCAGGTCATCCGCGATGGCTTGCCAGAGTTCTATACTGAACCCGGTCAGTTTTCCCTTTTCCTCGAAAACAAAAGGTGGGACATCACGCGTCGCTACCGTGAGGTTGACTGGGGCGTCAATTTTTACGGGTGCGGACGTTTCCTGCCCCCATACCACTGAGACTGACAGAATCCACCACAAACCTATAAAAATGAGACTGTACGCTTTACTCCACACATCTACCTCCGCTTGACAGCCCGCGAGGAGCCGCGTATAATGTTATCACCCTCGGGCGGTTGGCTCAGTGGTAGAGCGCTTCCTTCACACGGAAGATGTCAGGGGTTCGAATCCCTTACCGCCCATTATCTCGTTCCCCCTTCGGTTTTTGAGCAGGATGCATGGCGAGTTATGGTCTTGACCGATATGTGAACTTTGCCGCCCCACTTGTCCTGTAGCATTACCGCCAATAGGAATCCCCTAACCGGGGAACCAGTCGGAGACATCGGGTTCGGAATCCAGTGCGGCGGCGGAGGTCATATTTTCTCCTGCGGCGAGGATTTCGAGCGTGTAATCTTCCAGTTGCGCTCGGGGGTCGTTTTCCACATGATTGACAACCTGAGAGAGCACCTGATTGGCGAACCGGGAATCGTTCGTGACCACAGCGACGCCGACGGTGGCGCGGCGCCAGATATCCAGATCACCTACTTCCGAGGCGGAAACATTGAACCGTTCCCGCAACCGTGCGGTCAAACTGCGAATCGCTTGCCGCTTGTCCTTCAGAGAATCCGCTCCGCCAATGGAGAGGTAAAGAGTCAGAATACCAATATGCATTTCAGTAGCCGCTTGAGCGGCGGCAACGCTGTATTAAATTAATATAATATTTCCGACGGCGCTTTGCGGAGCGTTCCGCAAAGCGTCGTCGGAACGAATCCGCTTACAATTCGCGCTTGATTTCGCGCATCTCGAAGCATTCCATCGTGTCCCCGATTTCGAAGCCATTGAAGCCTTTGACCATGATACCGCAGTCATAACCTTCCTGAACTTCGCGGGCGTCCTCCTTGAAACGGCGCAATGTGTCGATATCGCCGGTGTGCAAGAGGTCTTTACCCCGGTAGATACGCACCTTCGCATTACGACGCACCATGCCATTGGTGACCATACAACCGGCAATTCCCCGTCCGCCGGGCAGACGGAACAACTGTCGCACTTCGACTTTGCCGATCACAGCCTCTTCGTAAATCGGATCCATCAAGCCGACCAGAGCTTCCTTCACGAAGTCGATCAACTGATAGATGATTGAGAAGGTCTTGATCTGGACATGCTCTTGCTGAGCCTTTTTGTCCGCGCCGCCAGCGAGACCGACGTTGAAGCCAACGATCAGAGAGTTCTTTTCCTCCGCATTCTTGTCCGAGGAAGCAAGCAAAATATCGTTGTCCGAAATTTGTCCGACTCCTGTGGAAAGGACGCGGACACGCACTTCATCGTTCCCCAGGGTGGCGATAGAATCACGAACAGCCTGCACGGAACCCTGAACATCGCCTTTGACGACAATGTTAAGCTCCTTGATTTCCCCGTGGATCAGTGTCTGGTACAGTTCAGCCAGCGTCGAGCGACCGGAACCGCCACCCGTGAGGCGATTCTCTCGCTTCTCAATAGCCCGCTGTTCAGCAAGAGCGCGGGCTTCACGCTCGTCTTTGGCAACTTCCATACCATCGCCCGGTTCGGGAACGGAGTTTAGTCCGACGATTTCCACCGGCGAAGAGGGCCCTGCCTTGGTCAACCGGTTGCCTCGCTCGTCCATCATGCCGCGAATGCGACCATACTGCCCACCGGCGACGATAATATCGCCCATGGTCAACGTCCCCTGTTGAACGAGAACAGACACGACCGCGCCACGTCCCTTTTCCAGTCGCGCCTCAATGACAGTCCCCTGCGCTTTACCATGCGGGTCTGCCTTGGGATCGATGATGACTTCGGAAACGAGGAGAAGCGTGTCTAACAGTTCATCAATGCCTTCGCCTTTTTTGGCGGAGATATTGACGGTAGGCGTGTCGCCGCCATAAGCTTCCGCGACAATCTCATACTCGGTCAACTGGCTCAGGACACGGTCTGGATCGGCTTCGGGTAAATCCATCTTGTTGATCGCGATGACCATGGGAGCGCCGGACTCTTTGGCGATTTTGATCGCTTCCGTCGTCTGTGGCATAATCCCATCGTTCGCGGCGACAACTATGACGATAATATCGGTGACGGAAGCGCCACGGCGGCGCATGGCGGAAAACGCTTCATGCCCCGGAGTATCGAGGAAGGTAATTCGCTTGCCCTGATGCTCTACCTGATAAGCGCCGATATGCTGGGTGATTCCCCCTGCTTCTCCGTCGGCGACACTGGCTTTGCGAATCGTGTCCAGAAGGGTCGTTTTACCGTGGTCAACATGCCCCATGATCGTCACGACCGGCGGACGTGTGACCAGATCGGTCGCGGTTCGCCCACTGACAGCGACTGCCTGACGACCAGACTTATTGGCGGCAGGGGTTCCCGGACGAGCCATGCCGTTCCCGGCGGACGAGGGAGATTGTCTGTTTGCGACTGGCGCCGCCGGCGCGGTCGGGGTCGCCGAAGCGGTCGGAGTAGTGACGACCGTGACGGTACGCCCAAGCTTCGCCGCAATACGATTGATCGCATCGGCGGCGAGTCGCTGATTCAGGGCGGCAAGAACGCCCATATTCATCAGGACTTTCTGAATCTCGGACGCCGACAGTCCCAGGCGCTCGCCCAGTTCCTTGACCGTTATATTATTGGGGATTTCCAGAGACGGTCGTGTCGCCGTTGCGGAAGCGACCACACTGCCCGACGCCGTTGCGGCGGACGGCGCGGAACCTGTTCCATTGGCTCCATCAGAGCCATTATTGTTATGTGCAGAGCGAATTTTCTCCGCATCTTCGTCGGTCAAATCACTGGCAGGAGAGATGTTAGCCATCCCCAGACGCCGCAATTCGCCGACCATATCCGTATTACTGATCCGTAATTCTTTCGCTAACTCGTATACCTTAACGGGCATACCTTCCTCGCTTCCCGATACTGCGCTTAGATACTCATGAAAGAGCCTCCTTAGCGTTGTCGCTATCGAATGTAAATAGTATAGGTTTCATCGTACTTCAAGTACGCAATCAAACTTCTTCGGCAAGGACATATCAGATATGCCTTCCGAAGAATGAGCGCTATCCCTGCGGCAAGCAAAAGGGGCGGCTTTTGTGTCGCTCGCCCCTCCTGTCAATTGTTGTATCGCCTGATAATGCTGATTTTTCAAATCGGCATTATCTTGGGAGGAGGCGACGCCCCCCCTGTCCATTCAGACAGCGTTTCTGCAACGGCGGGTTGAACCGCACGGTGCAATAACTCCGCCGTTTCCGGAGAAATCGGCTTCGTCAGTTTGAGTGACCGCTCCAGCGCCTTACGTTTCAGCGCCATGGCCACACACTCATCGGTAGGGCAAACATACGCCCCTCGACCGTTACGCTTTCCGGTAGGGTCAAGTTCCACGCTTGCGCCGTCCGAGAGACGTACGATGCGTAAAAGCCCCCGCTTCCCCCCGCTGGTGCGGCAGGCGACACAAGTCCGAACCGGAACTCGCTTCGGCGGTTGGGGCTTCTTCGCTTCTCGAGCGACTACGCCAGTCATACCATCTCTACCCGTTAGCCTCTTTCGATGCTCGATCCATCTCTTCACCAAACGTGATCGGAGGCAGTAACGCTTCCGCTTCCGGGTCTTCCGGCGCGGAGGCAAGAGCCGCAGCCGCTTCCAGAAACGCTTGCTTGGCAACCTGCGAATCGGAACGAATATCGATGCGCCATCCTGTCAAACGCGCCGCCAGACGAACATTCTGCCCGGACTTACCGATGGCGAGCGACAGCTGATTGTCAGGCACGACAACAAACGCCGACTTCGTTTCCTCGTTCAACTGCACGGAAGTGACGCGAGCGGGCGATAATGATTCCGTGATGAATTCCCGATTATCGGCGCTCCAGCGTACAATATCGATTTTTTCATCGAATAGTTCGTTGACTACCGCCTGCACGCGACCACCGCGATGACCGACACAGGAACCAACCGGATCGACACGATCATCTCGTGAGGCGACCGCAATCTTAGAGCGTTGCCCCGGCTCACGCGCCACCGATTTGATACTGACGACACCATCATGGATTTCCGGCACTTCCATTTCGAAAAGACGCCGGATCAACGAAGGGTGCGTTCGTGAAACGACGACTTGCGGCCCTTTGTTAGTTTTGCGAACATCCAGAATAAAGACTTTGATACGGTCGTTAAAGTGGTAGCGTTCGGTCGGGACCTGTTCCTTGATAGGTAGCGCGGCTTCCAGCTTACCCAGAGTGATCAGGACATTGCCGCCTTCGCGCCGAGAGACGGTGCCACCGATGACATCCCCGATACGGTCATAGTATTCATCGAAGACCTTATCTCGCTCCCGCTCACGGATATCCTGCTGCATGACCTGCTTGGCGGTCTGAGCGGCGATTCGACCGATCTTTTCAAAATCCTTGTCCGGAACAACCTCTTCGACGATATCTCCCACTTCGGCGTCCGGCTTGTACTTGCTCCGAGCATCCGACCGGGTCACTTCCGTATAGGGGTTGTAAACTTCATCCGCGACCGTCCGCAACTGAAAAAGGCGTAGTCCACGACCGGGTTGCGTTTGACCGGGTAGCTCGAGACGCAGTTTCACTTCCTGCTCGATGCCGTGGGTTCGCTTGTACGCGGAGGCCAACGCCTTTTCCAGGCTGGCTATGAGCGTTTCAAAGGGGATTTCCTTTTCTCGCTCGATTTGCCTTAGCGCTTCCAAAAATTCCGCGTTCATATTTGCTCGCCTCTTTCTACCCTTACCGCGTTCGCTTCGCAGCGAAGGCGTAGGCGAACCGGAGTGAAGCCATCCAGTCCGCATCCACCGCCCGGTATGAAGTTATCTTTCTCTATATAATTATTATGGCGTAAACACTGACACTCGATAATTAAAAACAAGTAAAGAGCGGGCCGCAACCCACTCTCACATTATTCCATCCGAGTATGTTGGATTGGGGCAACGTGAAGAAATTTCCTTTAACGTTGCAGTTTTCGCCAGCATCGCATTATATCGCGGCGCTCTTTCCCGCGCAATACGACTTATTGACACCCCCTCGGAACCTGAGAATGCCCGAATTCACAATAAAAACTCCAATATCAGGCTAACGTCCGGATAGCGACGGAGACGGTACGTTTGGTTGCTCTCCCCCAACACGCGACGTTGCAATCATCGAAGCGTCGAAGCGTATAGAGCAACGCACCGAAGGGGTTGATCAGGGTTTATTCAAAGTTTATTCAGGGTTTATTCAGGAAACCCGATGATTTCATCCAGATTCCCGCCAGTCGCGGCCAGTCGGAGACCGGGTTAGCGGAGGGACGGAGACCGTAGCCATGCCCTCCCCGCGAGAATATGTGCATCTCCAGAGGAACGCCCACTCTTTTCAACGCCATAGAGTAACCGAGCGTCCCGGTTACCAGATCGTCATCTTCGGTTTGTAACAGAAAAGTGGGAGGGGTATTTGCTGTTACAGAGACCTCGGGCGCGACAAGCGATGGATTTTTATCCTGATTCAGGTAGGCGGGATAGATCAGCAGGGTGAAATCCGGGCGACAGCTTTCGCGGTCAGCGTCATCCGCTATCGGGTATGTCCTACGATCCGAATTTGCGCTCAGGGCGGCGCACAGATGCCCCCCGGCGGAAAAACCGAGGACACCGATCCGCTTCGGGTCAATGCCCCATTCTCTGGCGCGATGGCGCACGATTCCTACTGCCCGCTGCGCATCCTGTAACGCCGCCGCATAACGTTCGCGCCCATTGCGTGCGGGAACCCGATATTTGAGCAAAATCGCCGTAACGCCGAGGGAGTTGAGCCACCGACAGATTTCCGTACCTTCCAGATCCATGGCGAGGATATAGTAGCCGCCGCCGGGACAGACCACGACCGTCGCACCGGTA
Source organism: uncultured Armatimonadota bacterium (assembly GCA_903910385.1). Classification (GTDB taxonomy): domain Bacteria; phylum Armatimonadota; class Armatimonadia; order Armatimonadales; family Armatimonadaceae; genus CAIVZM01. Next base: position 32,659 of record CAIVZM010000071.1, on the reverse strand, counting down.
TCCTTTTCTTTTGCCGGACGATAAATGGTAATCGTTGGGCGCGTGACATTCCCGAGCCGGATTATTCGGTCTTCCGGCTTTATTTTCGGGTCTTCCGGAGTCGTGTCATGCTCCGCGCCGATATCGCCTTTTTCGTCCGGCGCGGTTCCGCTCCACAGGGGAATCGGGTCAGAAAGGGCGATCAGGGACGAGTTTGCGCTTTGCGTCAGGTCAATCCCGTAGGATGGTAGTTCAGACATGATATTTCCTGCAATCGCTATACCCGCCAGAGCGAAGCACGATAACGGACGCCATCGGCATAGCGGATTAAGCATATATTGCCTCACAACGATAATACGAAACCAACGAGACAGCGTCAACCCAGTTCAAGAGTAGTGACGCCGTAAATACGGGAAAGATCGATAGCCGGTCTTGCTCCATAATACATCCTCGTACATTCAAAAATACTGTTCATGCCACGGTCAAGATACATCTGAACGCCGCGTTGATTTGCCTGAGGAACATCAATAAAGACCATTTCCTCGCCTGCATGAGCAAGAAAGACATCCAGCAGAGCGTTTGCTACAGAATCTTCTTCCGCAAAAAGCGGACCGATTTTCCATCCGTTATGAGCGGGACGCATCACACCGTAGCCACGTACCGCTCCGGTATCACTGACACAGGCAAGACTATGGATATCCGGTTGGTCGAGCCAGGCATTCAAGTAGGCGTTCCGCAATCCCGGAAAGCATTGATGATCGAGCGTCCCCAGAGACTCTCTGGATACAGCGGAAACGTTCACGATATTTGATGGCATCTCAAAACTACCGTCCCTGTCCGCTCCTGTTCGCTTCGATTTCCATTGAAAGCGCGAAACCCGGTAATCCGGTCGGAATCCGCCCGCGCTATAGAAATCCTGCATCGTGTCGACCGCATCCATACCGATAGACGCGCCGGGAGACATACGGTTCAGGAGCCGGTTGCGACGCGTAAACCAGAGTTCCCTGCCAATACCCTTGCCACGAAACTCTGGCGCCACAAGGAAAAGCCCCATGAATCCAAAAGAGTCATTATGCCGGATAATAGCGCCGCCGCCGACAAGTCGTCCATCCACTTTAGCGGCAATAAACCCTTCCGGATCGACCTGATAAAAGGTTCGAGCGTCATGAACTCCGGGGTTCCATCCTTCATTCGCTGCCCATAAAACAAGCTCCTGCACATCATCGGAGGACATCGTCTGTATCGTTAAACCATCCATATCTTATACTTTAAATCTTTGCCCGGGAATAGTATGGCGCTTTTCGGAAATCGAGCAAATCAGGTTCAGTGAAAGGCTTGCCGAGTTTTGCGGATATCCTGTTCGTGTCATTGCCTCAATAACATCTATAAGGTTGGTTTATATTACGAAATTGACATTGCCTTGTCAATAAAGCGATCGCTGAAGCGTATCGTCTTTCGTTTGGTGAGACTTCGCCTTCCAGATAGCATCGCTGAATTCCCGGTGGTGGAGAAGAAGTAGCAGATCGCCCTGTTCTACCTGAATTGTCACGGCATCGTGTGCAACCTCGTTGAGCGTTCCATCCCGCACGCCGGGCGCAAGAAACTCATTTGTCAGAGGCCATCGCAATCCGGTTGTAGTAATCCCCGACACCTGCCCCAGCGCCATCAGCGAAAGGGTTCTCCCCGGCAAATCTTCCCCTGTCAGCGTTTCCTTTGCGTGACAGAGCCAGGTTTCCCCGGTCTCATCGATCAGACGGATATCGAGATGACGCCCATGTTTGACCAGCACGGAAAGAACGGAATAGACATGGTCTAACCGTCCCCCCGTCGCGGCAAAGACCCGTACACTCGCCCCCGGATACTCCTGCTCGACAAACTGCAGCGCCTTATCGAAATCGGTATAGTCCTGATCCGGCGTCGGTATTATCCGGATTCCCCGATTCGCAAAATCGGACAGTTCCTGCGGGGTCAGAGAATCGAAGTCACCGGTGACTATCGTCGGGTCGATGCCCCACTGGATAAAATGACGGGAGCCGCCATCGACGCCGATAACGACCTCCGAGGAAGCCGCCGATTCGCGCATCGATGGTGCGACGCTCTCGGACAGAACGCCGTTCAGTGCCATGACTATTCTCATAAATCTGTCTTCCCGAGCAGGATTTCGCGTGATTGATTTGGTCAATCGCTCTCCTGCAAACTCCGTCAGTCGTATGCCCATCCAGAGTTCGCGAACGTCTTCTGACCGTCTGGCGTGACAAACATCGTATCAAACGTCGTCACAGAGGTGACAAATTTCGCATGACCGTCCGCAAAAACGAAGCTTCCGCCACGGGGATGCCACTGCCGATAGTAATCGGGATAGTACCCGTACTTCGCGCCGTTGCTATCAGCATCGCCCCCGAACCAGGGCAACATTTCGTCCCGTAAAATCCGTGTTTCCGAGGGGCGTTCAAAGGCGCTGTCCCCCACCGGGCCGCTCGGTGGGCAATAAGGATTGTCTGCATTACACAGAACATTATTCTGGCGCGATTCGTTCTCAATCGTGCTGAACGCGCCGCGAGTGAAGCGGTAGGAAGAGCCATAACAATCACGGTAGGAACCCGCTTTACCGGGAATATCCTTACAACCGCCGTAGTCGACGCCGCTTTCCGTGTTGGCGGGAATTGGCCCGCCGAAATCGTCGGGGCAACGGAAGGCATCCTTTTGCTTGACATACGGCATCAGTAACACCTCGACGCCTTTATGGTCGGCTATGTCAGCCGGTGGCTGGGTGTTATAGGCATAAAAAATGGGCCAGATTTCATCGGAGTCCTGCACATACATTCGAACCGCCAGACCGATTTGCCGCATATTAGAAAGGCAGGTGACCTCACGCGCCTTTTCCCGCGCCTGAGCGAAAACAGGAAACAGGATGGCGGCGAGTATGGCGATTATCGCTATGACGACGAGCAGTTCGATTAACGTAAACGCATGGCGATGACGTGACGAAAATGCGCTATTTTCCTTCATGACAGAGTCTTTCCGTGCGCCCGCAGTTACGGAAAACGGAACAGGGAGCCGCACCTTCGCCATCATTGGATCGGGCAATAAAAAAAGCCCTCTCCAACGTGAAGAAGGCGTCGCCATCAGGAAAGCCCCGACGTATTGAGACGCGAAGCGTTTCCCTGAGGCGTCCGCTTCCCTACGCCGGTACGAACCGGATCAGGTTCCCGGGGTCGGCCCTAAGCCTTCTCAGCCGCACTGACAGGATTTCTCCCGCTCACGGCCCCCCCAGCAGACGCGATAAATTTTGATTTTTCTATGCTACAAGCGCCGTCGCCCCCTGTCAAGCGCCCAGTCGTCTGATGCACTTCGTTACCGGAATTCACGGAATTTCTCAGAACGGACGCCACTTTCTGTTGATCGGTCCACGGACAATGGTTTTCAACGCGCCATCGTTCGCGACGGGAATATAGATTCCGTTCTTCCACCAGACCGATTCGCCATATCGGGGATCGTAAAATCGCTTCCCAGTTCGGAGTATGTCGACGACCTGTTCCTCAGAAACGCCGCGTTCCGCCATACGCTCCAGAAAATGCCGGGTCAGATGGACGTTAGGCGGCAACATCGGTTTCCCCGTTGTCAGAGAGGCGACGACCACTGGCGGCAAAGGGCCTTCGATCAGAAAATATGTGGGCAGAAGCGTTCCGTCTGACATGAGATGGATCGCATTAACGCTTCTATTATAAGAAAATAAGCGACCAACGACGGCGCAAGGTCAATTTTCATCATAAAGATCTCCGTCAAATCGTCTTAGTGCGCCCGCCGTCGGCGTCGATCAAGGCTCCGTGCAGAAGGCACGATTCGGGCGATGCCAGAAAAGTGACCAGTCGGGCGATATCTTACGGTTCGCCGATTCGGGTAATTTGCGATTCCAATTCTGACATGTATTCATTGTAATCCGGGCATAAATCACTGTCAATCCGTCACTTCAGAGATAAGAGCGGTAAAATACCTTTATGCTTGACAACGAAGAACGACCGGAAAACGCAGGTAAAGCACCGCAAAGACCTCTGACGGAGCCAGCCGATCTGTTTCGACTGTTGGGACTTTTCGGGGCATCAGTCGCCGTATTTTTTGTTGGCTTCGTCAATCTGGTTTTACAACGATGGACAGAAGGAATCGTCTTCGGGGTGGCTGCCCTCATTCTTCAATTTGGAACGATGCGCATTTGGCGCAAATTACGCGACGAACGTATTGCGAAAAAAGAGGCGCTGGCGGCGGAATCGCAGGACGTTGAATTACCCATGGTTGAGGAAAACGCCCTATGATTTCGCCTCCCTCCGCGAAACTCCGAAACACTCCCATGAGCGCACGGTTCGCTCGGACGTTGTTTTTCTTCTTTGTCGCTCGCCATATCGTCGGGGTGATAACATTTGGCGGATTGATTTATGTGGCCTCCCGCGCTCCTCAGAGTCCATGGTGGCTGGTTGCGGCGTTTGGCATGATTTACCTGGCGTTTACCATTTTTCAGGGAGTCAAACTTTATCGGACATGGCGGCGGCGCGTGGCAGCGGAACGGAAGGCGTAACGACAGATGCAGATTGTGACCGCCCTGGTGGTGGACGAAATTCGGGACAGCGCCCACGAAGAGGGACGAGTCGACCTGATCGGACTACGGGAAGACCTTTATTTCGATGAACTCCCGGTGATTCTGGAACGGATGACCCTCTTCATCGAAGTCCAGTTAAGCGCCGACGATCGAGGGAGACGGCATGGATTAGGATTCCGCCTGACTGACCACGCGGACAAGACGCTCAAAGAAATTCCTATCAATTTTACGATTCCGGAAAACTTCCCCCGTATGACCGCGCCTCTGGACCCTACCCTATTTGAATTGACATTCGAGCGGTACGGCCCGCATTATCTGGACCTGTTTCTGGATGGTGAACATCAACGGCGGATTTACCTGAACATACTGCCTCGCCCGCACGATGGCGATGATCAGGTGGAGATAGAGTAGCTATCGTGGGATTTCTCGCTCCCTTCGCCCTACTGTGGCTGATTCCTCTTGCGGGAGCGATTGTCTTTCTGTACCTGCTACGTCCCCGACGGCGCGATATTGTCGCGCCGTCGGTCATGCTCTGGCAGATGGCGCTGAAAGAAACGCAGGCGAACGCCCCATTTCAAAAACTGCGACGACATCTCTCGCTTTTCCTACAATTGTTGATCGCACTCCTTCTGGTTCTGGCGGTGGCGCGACCGTTTCTCTGGACCAACCGTCTGGGCGGGCAGGCGACTGCGCTGATTCTTGATGGTTCCGCTTCAATGAAAGCGACCGATGTTCCCGGCGGACGATTCGCCGAGGCGATACGACAGGCGCGACTATTGATCGAGCGAAAGCCTGCCGCAGACGCGGTCACGCTCGTTCTGGCGCGAGAAAAGCCTATCTCACTTACCCCACTAACCTCGGATCGGGCGAAACTACTCGCCGCGCTGGATCGGATTCGCCCCGGAGATGTGACGCCCGACATGCGCGAAGCCCTGCTGTTCGGGGCGTCTCTGGTAGCGTCCCGGGCGGACGCACAGGTTACGGTACTGACCGATGGAGCCTTCGGGCGATTGGATGAGATTGCGCTGGGAGGACCGCACCTCAATTTTCTGATCGTCGGCAAACGGTCGGTGAATGTGGCGATCACCGCTTGCGATGTCCGCGACGATTACACCGGGGGTTCCGGCGCATCCGGTCGGCAAGCGTTTATTACTGTCCAGAACTTCGACAATAAGCCCATTACCTTCCCGCTGGAACTGACTCTGGGCGGCAAATTACTCGATGCGCACGAAATCACCCTCCGATCCGGCGAATCACGCTCCGAAATTTTTGACCGTTTGAATTCAGATGCAGGGGGCATTCTGACTGCGCGAATCGATATGGAAGACGATCTCAAGACAGACAACTTCGCGTATGTCTCACTCGCACCCCGCCGGGAAATCAAGGCGTTGCTGGTGACTGCGGGGAACCCCTTTCTGGAACGAGGCTTGAACGCCGACACACGGGTCATTGTCGATAAAGTGACGCCGGGAGCGTACCGTATCGAGGACTCCGCTAACCACGACCTGACCGTCTTTGATGACATCGCGCCGCCCGCCGACTTACCGCCGGGGCGTTACCTGTTCTGGGGACCGAAAACAGCAGGATCGCTTGCGCCAGTATCCCCGATCAATGCGCCCGATGCAGAGCAGCCTCAGATTCTGGACTGGAACCGAACGCATCCCCTGATGCGGTATGTCGATCTGGCGAATGTCCGTCTGCTACGCGCCCGTATGGTGACTCCTGCGCCGTGGGCGCAAACGCTGGCGGAAACGGACGCCGGTCCCCTGATTGTTGCGGGCGAGCGCGGCGCGAACCGATCTATCTATGCGGGCTTCGCCACACTGGAGTCCGATATGCCGTTGCGCGTCGCTTTTCCGATCTTTCTCGCTAACAGTCTGCAATGGTTGACCGCAAGACCCGGCGATTCCGGCGGCGTTCTTCGTCCCGGCGACCTTGCGACTTTTGCTCCAGTCAGCGGCGGGATTCTGACGGTAACTCGCCCGGATAAAAGCCGTGATACCCTGCCCGCCGAACCCGGCAAACCAGCGGCTTATGCCCGAACGGACGCCAGCGGAATTTATTCCGTCAACGGCGGCGGGTTGAATTCGTCCTTCGGGGTTTCGCTTCTCTCGGCGGTGGAATCCAATATCGCTCCGGTTCTCGCACCCGCCGTCGCCGTGACAGATGCGACACAAGAGATGAAAGCAAAGGATACCGGGACGCAAAGCTCCCTGTCCGTGCGAAGCGACTTCTGGTCCTATGTCGTTCTGGTCGGGTTAGTAGTCCTGATGCTGGAATGGCTCGCCTATCACCGACGCGTCTGACTATTTCTGTATCCTCCGGTACGCTTCCAGAGCAATTTCGGAGCAGAGAGGGAGCTACAGATGCCGCTTGAGAAACTCCCACGCGGTCTGCCCATGCCATTCGTGCCCGCCTGAAAAAGCGACGAAGCGGAAACGATCAGGGATGCCCAGCTTTCGGTAATATTCTGTGGTGCGCTTCGCCGCCTCACGTCCCGGTGCGATAGGAATGAGGTCATCGCGTTCTCCCATCTGGATTTCCAGAGGTCGCGGACAGATCAAAGCTGCAATTTCAGGGCTACGAAATAGTGTCAGCAGGTTCATGAAACGCCCATCACCCCAGCCATAGGGTTCGGTCTTCTCCCACATTTCGAGACTGTCTCCGAATTCGCAGGAAGCGACCGCCACCTTGATACGTGGTTCCAGAGCGGTAGTGTACAGAGTATAGTAGCCGCCATAGGACAGGCCCACCATCGCGACCCGTTTACGATCAATTTCCGGTCGCTGAAGAATCACATCCAGACTGCGGGTGATTTTGGCGATCTCTATACCGGTAATCGTCGTTCCGGCGAGACGCGCACGGCTATCCATTCGCTGACGGATGTCGCCGGGATACCCATCGGCGGCGAAGAGATGTTGTAGCGCCAGAACGGCGTAACCATTCGATGCCGCGCCGCGCACCATGTCATGATAGTTGGCGCCGCCGTGAAACAAAGCGACTTCGGGCGAACCGCCGCCGCCATGTTGCGAAATTACCAGAGGAACCTTACCATTGACATTTTTCGGGGTCAGATACAGTCCGAACGCATTTACTCCGGGCAGTACCGGAATCCGGATACGGTAATAAACGGCGATTGCATCATCGCCTATCCGCTGGAAAACGGGGGCTACGTTATCAGTCTTGCCGGGCGGCGGATAACCGAGGGTTTCCGCCAGAGCGGAGCGCAGTTTTCGGGTCGAGCCAATAAAGGCGCGTTCCGACGAATAATCGGGCTGGAAAATCTTTCGTAACGCATCCGTCGAGTCGCGAAGCCCACGCAGATACCGCTCCAGTTCCCGGACTTGCTCCGTCCGCTGTGGATTGGTAGCCGCAATGTCCTCTTCAAAAAATGCGCCGCCGGATGTGTCCTGCATCGTTTCCCTACTCGGTGACGCCGTCCTTGAACAGGGCCATTTCGCGGTAACCGTTGATCTCGTTTTTGGCGCGCTTTTCGCCCGAAGCGACGGCGATCACCAGGTTCATCAATTCATCGGCGAGCGTTTCCATGGGAGCGCCTTCTTCGATCAAACGTCCCGCATCGAAGTCGATCCAGTGCGGTTTGCGATGCGCCAGATCTGAATTCGTGCTGATTTTCAGGGTGGGCGTCACGGTGCCGAATGGCGTCCCCCGTCCCGTTGTAAAGAGAACCATCTGCGCTCCCGCCGCCGATAAGGCGGTACAGGAAACCGCGTCGTTGCCCGGTCCGGTGACCAGAGCGATACCGCCAGAAGTCGATTTCCCCTGATCCAGCGCTTCGCCGTAGCGCAAGACCGCCGTTACGGGCGCTCGTGCGCCGCCTTTCTGAACGCACCCCAGACTTTTTTCTTCCAGCGTCGTGATGCCACCTGCTTTGTTGCCGGGAGAAGGGTTTTCGGAGATGGGTTCGCCATAGCGACGGAAATAGTCCTTGAAATCGTTGATCTGCTTCGTAATCGCCCAGAACGCTGCCTCATCGGCGGCGCGCGCCATCAGAATACGTTCCGCGCCGAAAAACTCCGGAACTTCAGTCAATACAGAGGTAGCGCCGATGTCCGAAAAACGGTCGGAAAGGACTCCGACCAGCGGATTTGCCGTCAGACCAGAAAAGCCGTCGCTTCCACCGCACTTCATGCCGGGAACCAGACGGTTGATCGAAACTTCCGTGCGTTCATCCGAGGCGCACTGTTCCGCCAGTTCATAGAGGAGCGAAACCGCCTGTTCGATTTCGTCGCCTTCGCCCTGCGCAGAGAAGTAGCGGAGTCGCGCCCGGTCGCCCATGCGAAGCGATTCGACCTGCTCTTCCAACTGATTATTTTCGCAACCGAGACCCATTAGAAGGATGCCGCCGCAGTTCGGATGTGCGGCGAGCGATGCCAGAGCGGTGCGCGTTCGCGCCAGGTCACTCCCGATCTGCGAACAGCCGTAGGGGTGCGTATGTGCGAAAACGCCGTCGATGCGATTGCCGAAATCCTTACCAATCACGGCATTAGCGCGACGGGCCGCTTCTTCCGCCGCCCGATTGACGCAACCGACCGTACAGAGGATCCACACCTCATTGCGGATTCCGACGCGCCCGTCCGCCCGCACGTAGCCCCGGAACGTCTTCCCTGCATCTCGCGGCGTCTCCGACAGAACCGGCGTATAAGGAACGAACTCATATGATTCGTTGGCGTTCAACAGCGTGGAGACATTATGCGTATGGATGAACTCACCCGCCGCAATATCCTGTGTCGCCCGCCCGAAAGGCCAGCCGAACTTCTTTACCGGTTCTCCCGCCGCAATCGGACGCAAAGCGACCTTATGTCCGCTGGCGACCGGAGACAGCGTCTTGACCGTGACGCCGGGAACGCGAATGACAGTTCCCGCCGCGATAGCAGGCGATAAAAGAGCGGCGACATCATCATCGGGATGAACGCGCAGGGCGCGGGCTTCCATAGAAAAATCTTCTTTCGCGGGCAAAGAGTACAGCGATTGCCTCACTTCGATTGTACGGCAAACGACACCGGGTTTCCTGCAAAATCTTCCGTGCGTCTGCTTACACGGGCGATTCCAGACCGAAACGCTCGGCAAGACGCCGTAACGCGGACGCATGATCGTCGCTGACAGGGATACCTTCCGAGCGGTAACGATTTTCCCGTTCCGCTTCTAATTGGCCGGCCATCATCGCATGGTCATATCCGGGGAGTGGGCGCATCTGACCGATCTTTTGGGAGTATTCATCCATTTCCGCTTTGAAATCCGCTATCGGCATGAAACGGTTCAGATCGACGACGATAATGAAAGACCCCTGATTCGCGCCCGACCATTCGCGTTGCGCCCTTCGCGGATCAGACGGAACGCCGCACAGCAGACCGCCCAGCGATTGGCAGACACAACCCAGCCCGAAACTCCGAAAGACCGTACTCGGAGCGAGTTCGATGATCTCATCCAGATGCGGCGAGCCGACATAGACATCGTGCATCGCCCCGAAGTCGAGAACGAATGCGGGTTCCTTCTCCGTCGGCAGTCCGAACGCCATCGGAGAACCGCCCGCCGCATTGAGCATGCTGACCTCCGGCGAAAGATGCAACTGGTGACCGGAAGTGACATAGCAGAACAAATCCTGCTCCAGCGGTAGACGGGCATAGATTCCCGCCGCGCCGATATGACCGTGATTACGGGTGACGCCCGCCGCAATCCCGATCTGTTGCGCCTTCGGGATCAGATGGGTGACCAGCGCCTGCGCCGGGAAATACCCGAGTCCTCCCCCGCCATCGACGACCATCGTCGCGGGAGAATCGTTCAAGATGGTCACCTGAGGATTCGGGTTGAGTTCTTTTTCGGTGAAGTGACGCACATAGTTCGTGGTCTGACGCGTGCCATGGCTGAAAACGCCCCGCAGGTCATTGATGATCAGACATTCGGACAAAAACTGCGCTTTATCGGTCGGCACGGCGACCGATTCAAAAACGCTCTGGACAAAGCGACGTAAGGGTTCTGCAAAGACAGGCGTGAAATCCACAGGCGGCGTATTCATGCCACACTGTTAAGGGGCGTCAGCGAAAAATCCTCCCGGAATGATCTTCATGGACATTGCTTTGAGGAAAATCAGAGTGTTCAGGCAAGCGGCACGGAGCGAAAAACGATGGTTCCGAAAGCGATTATTCATTGTTGCAAATTTTACTGAGCCCTCTCGATGATCCTCCGACAATTATGATCCTCCGACAATGCGATAGCAGGGCGTATCACCGTTCGCTCGAGATTATATGCATTATTCCGGGCGTCAGGGGTTAGCGTCACTACCTTTCAGTAGCGCTGTCGCTCTATCGATCTGCGCCGCTAACGCCTCGATGGTCTGAGCGAGAATCGGCATTTGCGCATCGAACTCTTTCCAGTCCCTCTGGTCTAACGCTTCCCGGATTCCGGGCAGGGTCTTGACGCCGTAGCCGGTGTAAAAGCCGGGGGCATAGAACTGATGCTTGAACCAGGGGCGCCGAGGCAGACCTTCCGGACGCACCATCGTGCGTTCGGTCTGGATCAGAAGCGTATCCAGCAATTTCGCCTGTTCCGGGGTCACCGCAGTGGACAATTTAACGCGGGCTTCATCGTACGCTCGGGCGCTTTCCTTCGCTTTGAGCAGGGCGTTCTCCAGCGGAGCGAAGTTCAGAAAAGGAACGGCGGTTTTGGGTTTCGGCGCACGATCCGGCTTTTTGGGATCAAGCGTATAACCGATGATACCGTCGGCAATCAAGCGGTTTTTCTCATCCGTCTCTTCGCGCATCGTGTCCATCGTGCGCTTCAATTCTCGGGAATAACGATCCAGCGTATTGGTCAGTGAGGAGAATTCGAGCGGTAAAGTGTCGGCGTTTCCGAGACGAAGCATCATACGCCCGGCAGTCTGCGCGAGCGCGATGCCATACGCGAAGTTGGTATCGCTGAAGCGGACATAATTATCGAAGGAGTCATAGGCGGAATGATAGGAACCGCCGGAATCTTCGCCGCCATAGCCCAGATTCAGGGTCGCTATTCCCAGATGTTGCAGGAACGGGGTGAAATCCGAGCCGGAACCGAGCGCCTCGATAGACAGATCCGCCCCGGATTTGGCGCGTTCTTTCTCTTCGCCGCCGCCGCTTACACGCAAAGCCGCCCGTGATCTGTCTGAAACGGAGATTTTCTTTTCCGGGTCGATCACATCCCGCGCCACCTCGTTGGCAAATTTTTCCAGCGTATGGGAACCGCCCATGCCCAGATAGCCGCGTCCGTTAGAATCGGAATTAATATACACGGCGGCGACATTGCGTAGTTCTTCCGCATGGGTTTCCACCCATTCGGTAGAACCAAGCAGTCCCGGTTCTTCGCCGTCCCAGAGGCAATAGACCAGCGTCCGCTTCGGTCTCCACCCCCCTTTCACCAGTTCACCGACGCCTCGCGCTTCCTCCATCAAGGCTACTGCGCCGCTGAGCGGGTCATCGGCGCCGAATACCCAGCCATCGTGATGGTTTCCCCGAATAATCCATTCGTCCGGTCGTTCCGCGCCGGGGATTCGGGCGATAACATTGCGGCACTCAACGGTATCCCAGTTGAATTTGAGTTTGAGATGGACAGTCGTCGCACCCGGTCCGATGTGGTAGGTGATAGGGAGAGCGCCGCGCCAATCGTCCGGGGCGACAGATCCGCCGAGCGATTCCAGCAAAGGTTGTGCATCCGCATAAGAGATGGGTAGAACGGGGATTTTGGTGAGCGTAGGCGCGTCTTTGAACGGTATTCGTCGGGCGTCCTTTGTCGCGCCGACATCGGGCGTCAGGGGATCGCCGGGGAAAAGCGGCATATCGGCGACCGAACCGCGTTGCGCTCCCAGCGGGTTACGGTACGCACCTTTGGGGTAAACATCCCCCTGATAAAATCCATCGTTTCTGGGGTCAGAGTAGATAATGCACCCTATCGCGCCGTGTTCCGCCGCGACTTTGGGCTTGATGCCGCGCCATGCCCCGCCGTAACGCGCAATAACGATTTTCCCTTTGACATTGATGCCCTTGGCTTCCAGCGTTTCATAGTCGCTCGGGATACCGTAGTTGACATAGACCAGAGGGGCGGTGACATCGCCATCCACAGAGTAGGCATTGTAGATGGGCAGTTGCCCGACGACTGCGGAGGTCGTGTCTTCTTTGAGCGCCGGTTCCCGTAACGTCGCACGGAATTTCTTCGGCCCGGTCATTTCCAGCAGACGTATTTGCGGGGTTGGAAAGAGAACATAGAATTTTTCGATCTTCGTTTCATAGCCCCAGTTGCGAAACTGCGCCGCCATGAATTCCGCGTTCTCGCGCCCTGCTTCCGACCCGACATGGTGCGGCTTTGCCGAAAGTCGCTTCATCCACGTTCGCAGATTATCCGCTTTGAGGAAACTGTCGAACTTCGCTTCCAGCGCTCGTTGCGAGGAGACATTCAGAGCGCGGAAACCCAGTAGAGGTCGATCCTGCCCATGCGCCGTATTCGGGAACGCAAGGGAGATTCCGATAAGAGAAACGAGAACGGTCAGATAAAAACGAGAACGCATGGAGAATGAACACCTTCCGCCACAGTGTGAGCGATCTGCAATGGCAGGAGCGATACCAAAAGGTAGAAGCGATGAAAAGAAATTCGGCATTTAGCGACCAGTTTCCTTTTCATCGCCGATGCGCTACCAGTCCACCACTGATCCGTCCTCGGGATGGAATGTCTGCGGGTTTTTCCAATCGTCCTGCGTGATCTGTTCCGCCAGAGCTTCTTCGTCCAGTTCGATACCGAGTCCGGGCTTCTCTGGCAGGGCGATATATCCGTCCTGTACGACGAACGGCTCCTTAATATAGCCGACTCCGAGATTGCCCTGTTCTTGAATCAGGAAATTGGGAATAGCCGCATCCAGTTGCAAGCAGGCGGCAAGCGCGACCACCCCCAGGGGGCAATGCGGAGCGATAGCGGCATAGTTCGCCTCCGCCATTCCCGCAATCAATCGACACTCAAAAATACCGCCTGCATGGGACAAATCAGGCTGAAGAATGGATGCCGCCCGTTTTTCAAGCACATCACGGAATCCCCACTTTGTGAATAATCGCTCTCCGGTCGCGATGGGAATATGGGTTTTTCGGGCAAGGTCTGCGAGAACATCCACATTCTGACATTGCACCGGTTCCTCATAGAAAAGCGGTTGGTAGGGTTCCAGAGCCTTTATCAGCAGCCCGGCAGTCTGTGGTGATATAGCGCCGTGGAAATCGATGGCGATATCTATATCGTTTCCGACAGCTTCACGCATTGCGGCGAATGTTTCTACCGCACGGTCAATGAAGGCAGGGTTTTCGACGATTCTCGCGGCGCGACCTCCAGCGATTCCCGTCTTCATCGCGGTGTATCCCTGCGCCACGCAATCTCGCGCATTCTGCGCCGCAATTTCGGAGGTCGCGCCGCCGACGCCACGATACATACGGATTCGATCTCGCGTCGGGCCGCCTAAAAGTCGGTAGACGGGCAGTCCGACCGCTTTTCCGGCAAGGTCCCAGAGCGCCTGTTCCACGCCGGAAAGGGCGCTGGTCAGTAGCGGACCGCCACGGTAAAAGGCATGGCGATACATCGCCTGCCAGTGATGCACGACACGAGTGGGGTCTTGCCCGATAAGATACGGTTCCAGTTCCGCGACAGCGGTCGCGCAGGTAAGCGCCCGTCCTTCGAGAATCGGCTCGCCGAGACCGACAAGACCTTCATCGGTATGGATTTTGAGAAACAGGGATCGGGGTTTGACCAGAAAAGTCTCTAAGCGGGTAATTTTCATTGGTTTTCATATCCTGTGATAATCTTCAGGTTTGCTACCTCTCCTTGCGGGAGAGGTTAGCGGGCTTTCTTAAGGGGGTCTTCTTTAACGCCCCGATTCACTGACCCGATGCGGTATCAAATGCAGTATCAATCGCGGAACGGCGGGCGTTCATACCCCACGCCGAACGGTTCTTCGGGTCGCTTCCACTCTCCGAGCAAGGCGCGGCGCAATGGGGTCGTACGCTCCAGAAACGCCGGATCGTTGCGCTGACGGTCGGAGGGAATCAGCCACGGCGGAGCGTACACCATATGCTGAATGTAGCGTGGGAAATTCTTTCGGTTCTCCGTTCCGCAGTGAAAGACGCCCTGATGGAACAGGAGAGCGTCCCCCGGCTTACCGCAAATCACCTCGCGTATCGGCCATTCTTCGCCGGTGTTACGGGGCATCGGAAGCGCGGCGTTATGGCTTCCCGGTATCATGACCATATTGCCCATATCGGGTTCGGACTGGTCGGTCAGGAAATATCCCACACGCAATTGCACGAGCGGCGTCGGCAACGACAATCGGCGGAACTCATAAGGTGCGCTACCGTCCTGATGATAGCCTCCTCCGGTGAAACCGGGCGGAGAAACCGTACACCAGCTGCTCTGCAGAATAAAATAATCTCCCAGAAGCGCACGGACTTTGGGCAGAATCGACGGATGGTCGATTAGTTCCGCAACGGCGTCTTCTCGCTCATACACCGCGCCCAGTTGCCGCCATTGACCGGCGGGAAACGGCGCGTGGGCGCGTTTCGCGGCTTCAAGGCAGGCATCCACTTCGGCGGGCGTCAGCGCATCCGGCACGACCAGATAACCCGCAACATCGAACATGAACCGCTCTCGCTCGGTCATCGGGCCGGGCGTTCCCAGAGGCGTCATCGCATTATTCTCCTACGCTTGCCTTCTTCGACCTGGCGTCCGAAAATCCCTGCGTCGGGTTATCCGCTCTTCATTTACGCGCCTTCTCACATGTTGAGTCAGAGGAATCGTCTCAGTCAGGTTGTATGATTCGCGGCGATAACGGCAACCCTTCCTACGTTGCGATAGACTGTCTCAAATCGGACGGGCGTCCTGCAAAACTCATGTCTACACCAAAATATCGTTTTCCTTCACTCCAAAGGTTCGATTCCGGGGCGTCTCTGTGAAATCCTCCCGCACTATGGCATTCGGGCGTTATGACTACGCCTCTTTTCTTGCCTATTTCGCGTATGCCGCCGGTTCGGTGGCGGTTCCCATTGCACTGGTATCCGTTGCCCATGACCTCGGCTTCCAACTCGATAACGGCGGTATGGCGGAAGGTGGGGCGTTACACCTGGGGCGGACCGCCAGCATAGTGGTCGCGATGCTCCTGTGCGGATTCCTGGCGGGACGCTGGGGTAAACGGCGTTCGCTCGGAATTTCGATCCTCCTGATGAGCTTCGGGATCGGAATGTGCGCTCTGGCGCCCTCCTATGGCGTCCTCTTTCTCGCTATTGCCGTCGCGGGTATTGGCGAAGGGGTGATCGAAGGATTAGCGACTCCCTTTGTACAGGACTTACACCCGGAAGAGCCGGGGAGGTATGTTAACTTCTCACATGCCTTCTGGTCTATCGGCGTTCTGGCAACCGTGCTGGCGGCGGGGGCGCTGCTTTCGGATGGCGTCTCGTGGCGATGGGTCATTGGCGCGATTGCGGTCGGGGCGATGATTCCCGCGCTACTGTTCCTGTTGCCGGATCGGTCTGTGAACGCTTACGTTGAGAAAAACGAGGCGCTGGATGGCAGGACGGTCTGGAGTCATACGCGGAAAATTCTTCAGACTCCCCTGTTCTGGCTGTTCTATGCGGCGATGTTCGTTGCGGGCGGCGGAGAGTTCTGCGTCACCTTCTGGTGCGCCAGCTATATTCAGTTAAACTTCAGTTCTTCGGCATGGATCGGCGGGGTCGGGACTGCCTGTTTCGCAGCCGGTATGGCGCTGGCGCGGATTGGATGGGGATACCTGTTGCGGCAGGATCAGTTGTTAGGGCTTATTCTCTGCTCCGCGATTGGCGGCGTCCTGGTGACGCTGTTTTTGCCTACCGTAACCAATCTCTGGATATTTCTGGGGCTTTTGTTCTTTACCGGAATCGCCACCGCGCCCTTCTGGCCCAGTATTCAAAGTTACTGCGCGGATCGGATGCCGCAGGCGGATATGACAATGCTGATGATTCTGCTCGCCTGTGCGGGAATCCCCGGTTGCGGGTTTGCCACCTGGCTCATGGGCTATATCGGCGACCACAATGGCGGACTGAGCGCCGCATTCTACCTCGTCCCCGCCTGCTACCTGATTCTCGGTCTTCTGATCGGCTACGACGGATACGTGTTAAAAGGAAAGAGTCATGAGCGAGACCCGCAAAGAGATACAGGATGAATCGACGCCGGAAAAAATTGTTGTGGATGATACGGTAGCGTTAAAAGCGGCGGAAAATATCCTGTCGTCACGATACGGCGGTATACCCCGACTTACCGTCACCGACACATTACGGGAGCATTCCAGAAACCGTGTCCTACGATGCGCGGTAGAAGATGCGACAGACGGAACGCCCTCTTCCGTCATTGTAAAGAGCGTAGACGGCGAAGGCGAAAACGCCTATGACCCGGACAACGACACACGGGACGGAACGACATGGCGGTTTTACAACGAGTGGGCAGGCAACGCTTTTCTGGATGCTCTGAATCTTGATCCGCCAATCAGCGCAGGGTTGATCGGCGGTGACCGTACGGCGGGACTGATCGTTTTAGAGGATCTGGGTAAGGAAGGCAAAAGCCTGGCGGACTGGATGCTGGCGGAAGATCGCCCTGCGCTCCTGACGGCGCTTCGCAGTTATGCCGCTTCTCTGGGACGTCTCCATGCGGAAACCATCGGTAAAGAAGCGGTATTCCTGCAAATACGGCGCGAAATCGGCGGAACGGAAACCGTTCCGGAATTGCCGGGAGCAAAAATGCTCCGGGAAAGCGTTCCGGGCTTTCGTGATCTCTGCGCTCTTGTGGGAGAGATGATACCCCCACAATTCGATGCGGAAATCGAAAAGATACGCCGTATCGTGGATGAGCCAGGGCCGTTTTTCGCCTTCACGCCGGGAGACACCTGCCCGGACAATCATCGACTGACCGAAACGCCCTACGCACGCTTCTTTGATTTCGAATTCGCCGGGTTCGCTCATGCCCTGCTGACGGCCGCATACATCTATTTGCCCTTCCCCACTTGCTGGTGCGTGAATCGCTTGCCGGAAGAGGCGGTTACCATGATGGAAAACGAGTACCGCAAGGAATTGTCGTCACAATGCCCGGAAGCCAGCGAGGACGCCGTCTTCTTCCCGCAAATTCTTGCCGCTCGCGCTTTCTGGACAATCACGACGCTCAGCTGGGGAAAGGGTGCGGTGGAAGGGGAGGATGATACGTGGGGAATTTCCACGATTCGCCAGCGAAATCTCCTGCGCCTGGATAATTTTGCGAACGCCGCAGAGAAGATCGGCGAATTCCCCGCCCTCGGCGATCTATCGCGCCGTCTCGCCGCCCAGCTGCGGGCGCGTTGGAATCTGGCGGAAGAGATGCCGCTCTACCCGGCTTTCCGGGAAACGCCGAATACACAGGCGCCGGGAGACCCAGGGTAGCATCCGCATCGCGCCCCGCCACAACAGTATGTGACGGGGCGCCGCCTCAGCGGGTAGAGCCGCTACAATCGGTAAACGCTCTTTGCCAGTCGGTAGGATAAATCCAGCGCCATTTCCTGAGCGTCTTTTTCCGTAACGATGCCCCGCAGGGTCAACCCGGCGAGGTAATCGCAGACGACACGACGCCAGACGTCATGACGGGCGGGAATGGAGCAAAAAGCGCGGGTATCGTCGTTGAATCCGGCGAGGTTGTACACGCCCGCCGTTTCCAGAACGCCATCCAGATAGCGCGTCATGCCATTGGGCGAATCGTGGAACCACCATGGCGGCCCGAGCCTCAAGGTCGGATAGTGCCCGGCAAGCGGCGCAAGTTCGTTGCTGTAGCAGGACTCATCCAGTGTGAACAGGATCAGGGTGAGATTCGGGTGATTTCCGTAACGATCCAGCAACGGCTTCAGAGGATAGGTGTATCCGGTAGGCGTCGGGATATCCGCGCCTTTATCCGCACCAAATCGTTCGAAGATATCCGCATTGTGATTCCGATATGAACCCACATGTAATTGCATGACAAGCCCATCCTCGACGCTCATACGCGCCATCTCGGTGAGCATATGACACTCGAAGAAATAGGGGTCGCCCTGATATTGCTCGTCGCGGTTTCCGGCAAGAGCGCGAGCGAAGATGGCTTCCGCCTCGGAAATCTCGAGCGGCTTCGTGTCCGGGCTCTCAGCGCCATGATCGGTAGCAGTCGCTCCCATCTCCTTGAAGAAAGCGCGGCGATTTTCCAGAGCGGCGATGAATGATTTATAGTCGGTGATACCGATCCCTGACGCGGCGCTCAGGGCGTCGATATTTTCGCGCCAGTTCGGGGCGTTCAGTTTGATCACGGCATCCGGGCGGAACGTGGGTAAAATGCGACCTTTCCAACCGGACTCGCGGATTCGTTGATGATGCTCCAGAGAATCCGTTGCGGCGTCAGTAGTGCAGAGGACTTCGATATTGAACTTTTCGTAGAGGGCGCGAGGACGGAAGGCAGCGGTCGCCAGTTTCGCGGCGATTTCGTCGTAGAGTTTGTCGGCGTTTGCCGCATCGGGAGTTTCCGTGATTCCAAAAACGTCCGCCAACTCCTGCCGGAGCCAGAGACCGCTCGGCGTCCCCCGAAAAAGGTAGTATTTTTCGCAGAACAAACGCCAGATTTTACGATGGTCGGTCTCGGTTGCGCCACCGTCCCGGCGCGGAATGCCGAGGGATTCCAGCGGAACGCCCTGCGAATAGAGCATCCGAAAGACATAGTGGTCGGGAATGATGAACAACTCAGCAGGCGACCCGAAGGAATGGTTTTCCTCCGCGAACAATTGCGGATCGACATGACCATGCGGGCAGATCAGAGGAAGATCCCGCACGGTAGCGTACAACTCCCGCGCCAGATGCCGCCGGGTCGGGTCGGGCGAAAAAAGACGGTCTTCATTGAGCATGTGCAGGGCTTCGGCGTTCATATCCTTAGAATAGCAGATTCCGGGTAAGAGGAGCAAGGTAAACCGGTTTCCCTGAAGCGCTATAATATGCCGAACTTCAACCACGATGGGACAGAACGTAGACATGAGCGAAATAATAGCGGGCGCGAGCGGACCGGTGACCTACGCCGATGCGGGCGTGAATATTGATGCGGGAAATGAAGCAGTGTTGCGGATGAAGCAACATATCCGCTCGACCTTCACTCCGGGCGTGCTTGCCGATGTCGGTTCGTTCGGCGCGATGTTCGCTCTGGATACTGCAGGCGCACGAGAGCCTGTACTGGTCGCATCCGTTGATGGCGTCGGTACGAAACTCAAAGTCGCCCAGATGATGAACAAGCACGATACTATCGGGCGCGACCTGGTCTGGCATTGTGTGAACGATATTCTGGTGCAGGGCGCCCGCCCGCTTTTCTTTCTGGACTATTTTGGCACGGGGAAACTGGAACCGCATGTCGCGGCGGATGTGGTCAAGGGCCTCTCGGAGGGCTGCCGTGCGGTGAACTGCGCCCTGATCGGCGGCGAGACTGCCGAAATGCCCGGAATGTATCAGGAAGGCGAGTACGATCTTGTCGGTTCGATTGTCGGGATTGTTGACCGGGGCAAGATTCTGGATGGGAGTCGGGTCGCACCGGGGGATGTTCTGATCGGAATCGCTTCGGATGGCCTGCATACTAATGGCTACAGTCTGGCGCGTCACGTGCTTTTCGCGCACGCCGGATTGACAGTCGACCGCTTCCTTCCCGAACTCAATATGACGCTCGGCGAGGCTCTTCTGGCGCCGCACCGCTGTTACGCGCCCGCATTATTGCCTATTCTGGCTAGCGGGCAGTTCGATATACATGCGATGGCGCACATTACCGGCGGCGGCTTCTACGATAATATTCCCCGCGCCTTGCCTGCAGATTGTCAGGCGATTGTTGAACGGCGCTCCTGGATTCCCGCTCCCATCTTTCAGCTGATTCAAAAACAGGGTAATGTACCGGATTCCGAAATGTACCGGACATTCAATATGGGCGTCGGCATGGTGTTGATCGTTCCCTCGGAGCAGGGCCGGGAACTGGTGCATTATTTAAACAGCGTTGGGGAACAGGCCGCCCTGATAGGAATTGTCCAGCGTGGCAGTCACGAAGTTCAGGTGTTGTAAAGTAGACTTTTGCCGGAGCGAGAAGGACGTACCGCTCCGGTTTGCCTGTCGTGGGATTCTACGATAAACTTGTCATACTCCTGGCGGTCGGACATCGCCGGGTTTTGTTTTGAAAGGGTTTGTTTATGAAATCGGAAATTCATCCCGCCTATAATTTTGTCGTGGTCAAGGACGCCGGTTCGGACTTCGCGTTTCTGACCCGTTCCACCGCTACCAGTGAAAAGAAAACCACCTGGACCGATGGTAAGGAATACCCGGTAATCACGGTGGAAATCAGTAGCGCTTCCCACCCCTTCTTCACGGGCAAGCAAAAACTGATGGATGCCGAAGGCCGCGTCGAAAAGTTTATGCAAAAATACGGCATGAAGAAGAAATAGTTTTCAACGGGAAGAGGCAAAGTCTCTTCCCGTTTTGTTTATCTTACTGTTAGCTTATTTATGGCGGCATTATACGGGGGGCAGGCGGTTATTGAGGGCGTTATGATGCGCGGGGCGCAGCATTTCGCTGTCGCCTGTCGCCGCGCAAGCGGTGAAATCGCTATCACCTGCGAACCCGTCCCAAAGATTTTCCGCCCTCAGTGGCAAAAAGCGCCCTTCCTGCGGGGCGTTTTCTCTCTCGCTGATGCGATGACGCTCGGAACAAAAGCCCTTTTCTGGGCCGCCAAGCAAGCAAGCGATGATATCTCTTCCGTATCAGGGGCTTCCGGCGCCGCTGAGTCTTCGGCAGGAGGCAAAATCCTTCCCGCCATTGTTTCCGAATCGGAAATGAAGAATGCTCTCAGGACAGGAAACGCTTCCTCCAAATCCGCCGGAGCCGCCGATATCGCTATCGGAAGCGCTCTGGTTTTCGGGTTATTTTTCGCGGTCGTATTGTTCAAGGTACTCCCGCAATTCGCCATCTCGCTGATTCAGTGGAAATACAATCTTCCCACCTATGTCATGGGAATTCTTGACGTTTTTGTCCGCCTGACGATTTTCATGACCTACATCATGCTGATTTCGCGGATGGAGCATGTGCATCGGGTCTTTCAGTACCATGGCGCGGAGCATAAGGCGATCAACGCGCTTGAGGCGGGCGCAGGACTATCGGTGGCGACGGCGCGAGACGCCAGTCGATTTCACCCTCGTTGCGGCACCTCGTTCGTCTTTATCGTGATTATCCTGTCAGTGTTCGCCGCTGCTCCCTTTTACAGTCTGCCGATCTGGTATCGCATTCCCATCGGTCTGGCGTTACTGTTCCCTGTCGCCAGCATCGCTTTTGAACTGCTGCGACTTGCGGGCGTTTACCGCAATAATCCGATCGCCCATCTCTTCTCGGTTCCGGGCATGTGGGCGCAACGACTGACGACGCGGGAACCCGATGACAGCCAGTTAGAAGTCTCCATCGCTTCTCTGGTGGCAGTGATGAATGCGGAAAAGAGCGACGGGAACATCTCTGCCGCAGACGAACCCGAGGCTGCCGCGGTAGCGTAAGCAGCGACCCTTTCGAAACCAAATCACCCCTTGGAGTTCCTCCAATCCGCTCCTCACCAGTTGGCAGACATGCTATAGGGTAAAGCGCCCGGTTCCGGATCATAAACCCGAAGACGCGATTTCCCTGAATAGTCACATTGATTTTGTCATCAACGAGCGCCGAAGCTCGCAAGTCGTTACGTCCTCTCTGATCGTACTGATCTCCTTTGTTATCATTTCGATAACCGTTATTATGGTTTCTCTAATCCCTGTTATCGCAGTATCGATACGCGTTGTTACGATTGTCCTGATATTTGTAATACCCGCCCTGTTGCGCGTCCCCCGCCATCGCCACAAGACTGACAAAGATCACGATTGCGATTACCATCAGATATTTATAAATTCTTTTTACTATTTTTTGTTGTTTTTGAAGCCATCTTTATAGGCAGGGGAATCCTCCCGTTGTTTACTGCCTCTATTGTCTTTCGCATCTGCCTGACGCTTTAATATCTTGCGTAATTCCGCTGTATAAATCTGATGGAAGCATGCATTAATCTTAACTAGCCAGTCATTGCACATTGACACTCCTCCCGACAGACGGTATACTAACGGCTTGTGAGGGCCGCCGGAAGGCGGTTTTTGTTTGCGATAGTCAATGGAAATTGTCGCAATTTTCAGAAATAAATATCAACAAAAAACAATGAAAACGACGGTCGGCCTGGTCAGCCTGGGATGCCCGAAAAATCTGGTGGATGCGGAAGAAATGCTTGGCGCATTAACCGCCACCGGTCAAGTCCAAATCGTCGACGCCGATGCCGGGGCGGACACCATCATTGTGAATACCTGCGCTTTCATTGAAAGCGCCAAGCAAGAAAGCATCGACGCTATTTTGCACGCGGTGCGCCGCAAGGAACGGGGCGAAGTCCGACGTGTCGTGGTTACCGGATGTCTTGCTCAACGCTACGGCGACGAACTTGCCCGTGAAATTCCGGAAGCGGACGCCTTTCTGGGCATTCAGAGCGCTCCTATCATTGCTAAAGCCGTTTTCGCGACGCGGGGACGCGCCCTGCCGATGGCGACCGGTGGCGCAACATCGACTGAAGTTTCACCGGAAAGCGATTCGCGTACCTTTATCACGCCACTGGATGATAAGTACCCGCTGATTCCTCCGACGCGTCTGCGAGCGACCGCCCCATGGACAGCGTATCTGAAAGTTTCCGAGGGTTGCGACCATGGTTGCACCTTCTGCGCTATCCCCAATTTCCGGGGTAAACACCGTTCCAAACCGCTGGAAAATATTATTGAGGAAGCGAAACGGCTAGCAGATGCCGGAACGTCCGAAATCAACCTGATTGCGCAAGATACAACCGCCTATGGCATGGATTTGTATCGTGAACTGGCTTTACCGCGTCTGCTGGAAGGTCTGGGGAAGATTTCTGGACTGCACTGGGTGCGCCTGCTCTACTGTTATCCGACAATGATGACCGACCGCCTGATCAAGACGATGGCGAACGTCGAGAAGGTCGCCCAGTATGTCGATGTCCCCCTGCAACACGGCGACGATGGCATTTTACAGCGTATGAAGCGTGGCGGTTCCGTTTCGTCGTATATGCGATTGATCGAACGACTTCGTGGAGCGATGCCAGATATCGCGATCCGCACCACATTCTTGGTCGGTTTTCCCGGCGAGGATGATGCGGCGTTCGCCAATCTGAAAACGTTTGTCACGGAGGCGAAATTCGATCGACTCGGCGTCTTTACGTACTCGCCGGAAGACCATACGCCTGGCGCAACGATGACTCCGCGGGTTTCGCGCCGCCGGGCTTCCGAACGTCGCGCGGAATTGATGGCCCTCCAACAACCGATCTCGCAGGAACGAAATCAAGGTTTGGTCGGTAGGGAAATTGATGTTCTGGTTGAAGGGCGACGCGGGGGAGATGTTATCGGGCGTTCCTGGCGGGATGCCCCCGATATTGATGGTAGCGTGATAATTCACGGTGCAGAGGCTGCGCCGGGCGCATTTCTGCGGACACGAATTATCGAAGCGCAACCGTATGATTTGGTAGGTGTTAGGATTTAAAGGTCAGGATGCAGGAGACGTAAGAAAGCGCAGAGGATTTGTCCTGTCGATTTCTTGTATCGCTGCGGACTCCTGATATATAACCTGGAGGCAATTGTTTGGCTACGACGACAGCGGCGGAAGGAGCGTCTGCAGATGCGCTTCTCGCCGAGGAATATTTGTGCGATCTGGTTTATACTGCCTTATTGGAGCGCGGCGAGGCGTCCAAAATATCGGAAATAACGCTAGAAATCAACAATCCGCGGATCACTGTGCCGGCAGTACGCGGGGCGCTGACGCATTCGCCACGCTTTTTGACTATTGATCGCCTCTGGGACTTGAAGGCGCGATACCTGGATCGTTCACGTCCGGTCGAAGGTACATTGGACACGGTCTTACAGTCCGCAGGTCGTCCCCTGTCTATCGTCCAACTGGCGACCGAACTCTCCATTATTTATAATCGACCGAGTGAGGTCTATCTACACTCCGTCCCCCGAGCGGTACAGAACCAGCATAAATATTTCCGCGCTGGAAACAGCGAATATGGTCTGACCGCCTGGCTCCCACTCGTGGACGGCGAGAATGAAGCGGAAGTGCTCAGCGACAACAAACTCGCTACTTCCATTATCGCTCCGTATCGAAACGCCTCCACAAAGGTCGGATGGTCTGCGGAGAGATATGGGGAAGCGACATACCGTCTGGTCAGCGCCGCCAAACGCGCCGTTCCTCACAAGATTCTGGGCATTCTCGCTTTTCTGTCACTGGGCGATAAGTATGATCCTGCCGCACATCTTTCTGCCTGCCTCGCAGACCCGCGGTTGGTCTGGCTAAGTGGGAAACACGGCGGTCGATGGCTTACGACCTCCCACACGACCCGCTTGGAAGCGGCGATTGAGGAAAAAGCGGCGACATTTGCACTGGAAGAACCGGAAGAAATTGCGCCCACGCCTGTAGCGCTTGTCGCTCCTGCCGTTGCAGAAGCGGTCCCAGTCGTCACCACTATAGAGACGCCTGTGGAAACAGCGCCTGTGGAGGTTCCACCAGCTCCGATTTCTCAGGTCGCGCCGCCGCTCGAAGTAACCGAGGCGGATTTGAAAGCGATTGAAGCGATCCTGGTCGAACGTGGCGCAGCCACCGAGGTCAGCGAGTTACTGGGATTACGGTATGAAGTCCTCCCTGGCGACCCGTCGTATCGGGTGGATGTCGCAACCTTGCTGGAGCGTCTCAAGTCCGATGAACGCTTCCAGTATGTGGGATCGGGACGCTTCCGTGAAGCTAATTCTCTGCCGCTGTTCGTCTACTCTATCCCCGAATATCTTTCCTTCCCCAATTTGCAGTTCGTTTCGATGGACGGCGAAATCATGGACGAGGAAATCGAGGATGAAGGCTACGCCGGAACCCTGAAAACGGACTCTTTGAACCCGCTCGCTCAGGATGCCGGAGATGATGAGGGTCGCTACACCGGTGAGGCTTCCGCCGACGATGCTAGTATCCGTCTGGTGGTCAAGGCGCACCACAAGGACATCGGAGCCTTTCCGCTGTGTCAGATTCCCGAAGGCTTTTTCCCCAGCGACGCCACGGTAATCGAGATTATGGTACGTGACCCGAATGGCGAAACGCACGGAGTCATCGTCAATAGTGAGCGCGATGTCCGTCTGGCTTTCAATCTCTTTGGTCTGTATGAGTTCCTTGGAGCGGATTCCGGTTCCGTCTTTTACTTGCATAAGACGGCGCGACCTTATGAATTCCGCTTTGAACCGCGTGATGAAATTGATCCGCAGGTCGGGATCGCTCCAGAGCGAATGCCGGAACTTCTGGGTCTACGGGAGCAGGCGGAGGGTGGCGACATGGCGACCTTCGATATCGTGAGCGAAGTTCTGGAATCACAACCAAAAGGATTGGATTTTGTCCAGTTAATGACGGAAGTCAATGTCATCCGCCGCGTCACACGGCGGAAACTAGCCTCTATCCTTTCCAACTATCTTTCTTTCGCGCAGAAGCCGGGGCAACCTCAGTGGCGCTTTGATGTCCGTAAGCGTGATCTGGGAACAGACCGGAACAAGCGGAAGTACATCAAGAGGTAATTTTTTAGAGGGGGAGGCGATCCCCTTCTGAAAATGGATCGATTTCATGGTGAAGCGTCAACGCAAGGAAAATAGCTGGTGGGGGCGCATCAAAATCCTCTTCGGATTGATTGCGCTGTCTATATTGCTCACGGCAACGGCGGCGGCTCTGTATGCCGCTTACGTCTTCCGTGAAACGCAAAAAACCGTGCAGTCGCTCGATTCGCTGGTCGATTATCAGCCGGGTGGCGTAACGCAAATTTTTGCGACTGACAAAGACCCCAAAACCGGTCAGCCAATTCTCCTGGGCGAAGTCTATGGTAAGTATCGGGAGTATGTCCCGGTTGAAAAGATTCCGGAAATCGTCAAGGATGCGACGATCGCTATTGAGGATGAGCGCTTTTATGAACATTCAGGCGTCGATCTCTGGGCGATCGGTCGCGCCATGTACCGCAATGTCACCAATGGGCGCATGAGCGAGGGGGCTTCCACCCTGACTCAGCAACTTACCCGGAACCTGATTCTGAACGATAAACGCAAGACCGTCAGCCGCAAGCTTCAGGAAATCATGCTTTCGGTGGAAATCGAAAAGAACTTTTCCAAAGAGCAGATTCTGGAAATGTACCTCAACGAGGTTTACTACGGTTCCCGCGCTTATGGCATTCAGGCCGCCTCGAAGGTGTATTTTAACAAGCCACTGGACAAACTAACCCTTGCTGAGGCCGCTCTTCTGGCAGGTCTCCCGCAGCGTCCGGTAGCATTTGACCCCTTCCGCAATCTTGAAGCTGCTGTACGCCGCCGGAATGTAGTCCTGACGAAAATGGGACAACTCAATCCGGAAAAATCGGCGGCGGTAAAGACGGCGCTGACGGAGAAGCCTAAAATCGCGCCGGAACCGGACCCAGAAAATACCAACTTCAAGGCGGCGTATTTCACCAATTACATTCTCCGACTTCTCAAGGCGAAGTACGGCAGAGAAGCTATATATAATAATGGATTCAAAGTTTACACAACCTTGAATTACAGTATGCAGATAGCCGCTCAGAAAGCGATTACTGCCGGCGTCTATCGTGGCAGAGATCAAGGTATTACGGAAGCGGCTCTGGTGAGCATCGAGCCCAAGACCGGGTACATTCGAGCGATGGTCGGAGGACTGGATTGGGATAAAGATCAGTTTAACAATGTGACTCAGGGACGCCGACAGCCCGGTTCCACCTTCAAGCCGATCGTCTATGCCGCCGCTTTCGAGACCGGCAAGTACGATCCGTACTACATGGTCAGCAACGACCGTGTCAACTTTCGGGGCTACTCCCCGCGTAACGATGATGCTGACTATGGAGGCGAGGTCAGCATTCGCAACGCACTTATCAACTCGATCAATATCCCTGCCGTCAGAGTTTGCAACGATATCGGTCCTCGTAAGGTAATCGATGTCGCCCGTCGCCTGGGAATCGAATCCAAACTGGAAGCGAGCCTCCCTCTCGCTCTTGGCGCGTCGGAAGTGTCTCCACTCGAGATGGCGGGCGCATACTCGGTCTTTGCCAACGGAGGAAACTTCGCACGACCGATGGCGATAATCCGCGTAGTGGACGCCGAAGGGGCAACTATCGAAAATAACGCCCCGCAGGTCACTAAACAGGTGATTCCCGAATCGGTCGCCGTGGATATCAGTTCGATGCTACGTGGAGTCGTGCTGGAAGGAACCGGAAAAATGGCTGCGAACGTTCCCGATGCGCATGGCAAGACCGGAACCACCAGCGAACGTCGTGATATCTGGTTCAGCGGCTATACCCCTGAATTGACGACCATTGTCTGGGCATGTGGGAAGCGGATGCGAATGGTGACCCGCAACGGTCAAAAAGTAAAACGCGCTATCTATGAGTCGCTCGATCAGGGATCGTTCGGCGGGACGTATTGCGCTCCTATATGGTCGCAGTTTATGCTTGCCGCCGTCCCTATTCAGCAGACGTATAAGGAGACTTTACGCGTCGCTCCGGAAAATGTCGTGCCATCGAATGCGGATGTCAAGGCGAAACTAGCATCGGACGGAAAACCGGAAGCGTCAAAGTCCGATGCCAGATCGTCGGATAGCAGTTCTCGCGAGATCAATATTCCACGCGCCACACCCGCCCCGGAACAAAAGGAACGTGATTCCGACGAGTCTTCCAGACGAGAATCGCGTCCGGAACCCCGATCCGATACCAGCGCCGAGAGCGAGCGAACCGCTACACCTACTCCGGAACCGACTCCCCGTCACGAATCCGAACCCTCCTCCGATTCCGAGGACGAGAAAAAGGTGACGGTAGAACTTTGTCCGGATAGCGGAAAACTCGCCACGCGTTGGTGTCCCGAAAGAGTAAGCCGCACAATTGCGCCTTCACTTGTACCGAAGACTTACTGCAAATCTCACAGTCCGCGTCCCGGCGATGGCGCATAGCTCTATCCCAACCCTGCCCTTTTCCAACTATAGAGAAGGGGTTTCGGTACTGGAGCAACGGGCGTCTATTTTATAGCCGAAATACCCGCGTTCCTTGATCAGACGCGCCACTTCGACCGGAACCATCGTTTCCCAGGAAGGATCGTTCTGTGCGATTCGATCCAGAACATCGCGCGAAAAAATGTGCAAAAAGTCCCGATTATAGTAATCGATACTCTCCACATAGCCATTTTCAATGATATGTTCGTAGAGATTTCGGATTTTCGGGTCTACCCGAAGTTTGGAAAGGTTGATCAACTGCCCGGTGGTCGTATCCTTCAACGGATAAACGAACATTTTCATGTCATTTTTGAGCAGTCGCCCGAAGCCTTCCAGTATTCCTCCGTCCAGATCCTGATAGTATTTTTCGTCGAAAATATCGCGTAGGCTCGGAATACCGAGGGCAAGACAGATGCGCTTGGCGGTGAATCGGGAAAGGTATGCCACCAATCGGTAGTACTCGAAGTAGTTCGAGATCAGGACGTTACAACCCGTTGCGGCGATCATTTCCGCCCTTGCCAGAAAATCATCGTAGTCGATTTCGCCGCGTGCACGCAGATTATTCATGGTCAGTTCCATCAGCGTGACAGGCTCTTCTTCGCGGTAAGCCGGATCGCTCAGGAACTGTTGACGAGCGCATTCCAGAATATCGACATTGACATGCGTTACCGGGCGGAAACTGCCACGTTCCACCAAAACCGGTTTTTTATACAGCGCCTCAGATGGTTGCAGGATTTCTCCTTCCGGCGAAAACATAACTGCATTGCTCAGACCCTTCTGAACTAGTTTGAGAGCAACCACTCTCTGATCCAACTTCGCGTAATCAGAGCCTTGAAAGACGATCATATCCACTTCCAGCCGCGCCAGTGAAAGATCATCGAGAAGACAGTCGAGTAATCGATCGGTATCATCATGGCAGTTGAACGCAGCATCGATCAGATTGACCCCAACCACACCCAGCGCCTGTTGCTGGGTCACATTATCCCGATCCAGCATTCGCACGTGAATCAGAATCTGGTGTGGTTCCGTGCGCGGCTCAGTTTGAAACTTGATACCCATCCACCCGTGGCATTCCTCATTTCCCCGGAAACCACGCGCCGCTACCGTATCGGCAAAGACGAAAAACTCTGTATTCTCCCCACGGGGGGCATCAAGGCGTTGCACCAGCAATTCATACTCATGGTCAAGCATGGATTGCAAACGCGCCCGCGATACATAACGTTTGCAGTGTCCGTAAATTGCATCGCTTACCGCCATGTCATAGGCGGACATACTTTTAGCGATTGTCCCTGCGGCGGCTCCTACTTGAAAAAACCAGCGGACAACTTCCTGCCCCGCCCCTATTTCAGCGAATGCCCCATATTTACTGTTGTCCAGGTTGATAGCCAGCGCTTTTTGTTGCGTCCCAACGTTCCGCCGGTCAAATTGTTGCTCCATCGGTAATCCTTTACGTTCCGAGCGTTCCGGTCTGTCACGTCGCCACAATGCGTCGCCGCATGATTCTACCCAAATAACGCCCTGCAGAGCAAGCGTCCACAGTTGTTGCGGGCATAATGAAGTATCATTGGTGTATGGATACTCCGGAGAACCGCCGCAAAATGCACGGTAAAATCGGCGAAATAGCAGCGCAGGCGTATCTGGAACGGTGCGGTTACCGTATCGCGGACGCCAATGTGCGATTTGGCAGAACAGGTGAACTCGATATTGTGGCATGGACAGGGAAACGCTTTGCTTTATCGAAGTGAAATCCCGTCAGGGACGTCCCGGTTCTGTCGCTCCAGCGGAGGCGGTCACTCCGTCGAAACAGCGTCAGGTAGCCCGGCTTGCATGGCAGTACGCCCTGAGAAACCACCTGTTGTCCGGCGCGGAAGAAATCTCCCTGCGCTTCGATGTGGTAGCGGTGACCCTCGATTCCGCCGGATTGGTGGCGCATATCGACCTGATACAGGGAGCATTTTTCGCGCCGGAGAATCTGGGCGAATGATGTATCCAGGAGTAACGAGGTATCGCCGGGACGGAAAATCGGCTATCCCCTGTTATTTTGGGAAAAAAAACCGTAATATCAGCATAAATCTTAAAGGATAGAGATCGATCGTTATGCCATTTACCGGATTTTCCGAAGATCAGATCAGGCAGTTTCAATCTCAGGGGTGGGTCGCTATTCCTGATTTCTGGAGCGAGGCGGAAATCAGCGCTATACGAGCGGAATTGGATCGCCTGAAAAACGAGGGTCTTCTGCGTAATGTCGCGACGGACGGAGACGGCAAAACGCACTCTCAAACGAAAGCGAATCTTCAGATTTGCCCGATGGCGCCTCACAGTCGCTTCTTCCGCGCAATGCCGTTCGCGCCGCAGATCAAAGTCGCTTTGAGTCAGCTTCTGGGCGATAACGCGACTCTGCATCTGGATCAGGCGTTTCTGAAGCCAGGCAAGCACGGAGCGGGAACGAACTGGCATCAGGACAACGCCTATTTCAAGATTCCCGATCCGCTTAAGGGAACCGCAATCTGGACCGCTGTCCATGATGCCACCATTGCCAATGGGACGATGCGCGTTATTCCCGGCGTCTTCGATCAAAATCTGGAGCATCAACGCGATCCCGATAGCGATCACCATATCCGGTGCTGGCCGGACGAATCACAGGCGGTTACCGTCGAACTTCCAGCGGGCGGCGCTCTTTTCTTTTGCTACGGCACTCCTCATGCTACCGGGGCGAACCTGACGAACAAGGAACGAGCAGGGGTTGCCCTGCACTTCTTGAATGCAGATTCCGTGCCGGATGATTACTTCGGCAGGCAGGTGAACGGCATCGGTCACCCGGTACTGACAGGGTCAAACGCGGATGATGGGACGATTTCTTATGGTGAGCCTTTCGCCAAACTCTGGCCGCACATTTAGGCTGGAGAGGAAAAACACCTTCTCCATTGATACAAGATAACAGAATAACGGTGTAAATCAGGCGAGCGCCTTTAATAGGTCGCTCGCCCACCGGAAATATCGTAGACCGCGCCGGTCGAGAACGAACAATCTTCCGAAGAGAGCCAGGTCACCAGAGCGGCGATTTCGTCCACTTCGACAAAACGCCCCATAGGAATGCGGGAAAGCATCCAGTCGATATGGGACTGACTCATCTGGTCGAAAATCTCCGTTTTTGCGGCAGCGGGGGCGACGGCATTCACCAGAATGCCCTTCCCTGCCAGTTCCTTGCCCAGCGATTTGGTTAGTCCGACTACCCCAGCCTTCGCCGCTGAGTAGGCGGCGGCATTGGCGTTCCCATCTTTCGCCGCCATGGAAGCGATATTGACAATACGCCCATAACCGTTCTTCAATAATTCAGGAACTACGGCGCGACAGACGAGAAATACCGCAATCAAGTCGATTTCGATCACATTCCGGAAGTCAGCGACCGGATATTCCCAGGTCATAGCGTTCGGGCCGGTGATTCCGGCGTTATTTACCACGATATCCAGACCGCCGAGCGCTCCGATGGTATTTGCGAGAGCGCTGGCGATATCCGCTTCACGGGTAACATCCATTTTTTCCGTATGTACGACGCCCAGAACGGACAGTTCCGATGCCGCCTGCGCCAATCGTTCGCCATCCATATCCCACAACGCCACCTGCGCCTCGCTCTGAAGAAATCGCTTCGCTATCGCGTATCCGATTCCACGCGCCCCGCCCGTGATCACAGCCTTCCGGCCTTGAAGGTCTATCTGGTTCATAGATTCGTTATACCCTGAATGCCCCTAAGGCGTACCAGATTTTCAGACCATCGCCCGGATGGTTAAATAACGTGAGTTCGGGATAAGACGGGCTTTCGGATAGAGTGTAGTTACCACACCGCACTCCAAAGAAAGCCCGCCCCATGTCCAGTTTACTGCATCTGTTCTGCAAAGTAGACGATTTCTGTCAACAATTCTTGCCC
>CAIVZM010000070.1 GCA_903910385.1 uncultured Armatimonadota bacterium | reverse complement strand
GAATGAGCCGGAATCAGGAATCAAGCCTGATGACTATCGCGCCCGAACGCTTGAGTTGATTGCTGCGTTGATGCTCGGTCTGGCGACTATCGCTTCATCATGGTGCGCCTATCAAAGTTCGCTCTGGTCAGGAACTCAGGCAGTGCGCTTCAACCGTGCGGCAGGGCTTCGGGTAGAGGCGAACCGGGTTGAAACAAAGGCAGGCCAACAGAACATAACCGATATCGGTTTGTTTATCCAGTGGCTGAATGCCAGCGCGAATAAAGATGAGGTTCGAGCGAATTTTTATCGTCAGCATTTTCGCCCGGAATTTGCTCCCCTGTTTGAAAAGTGGCTTGCGTTAAGACCTCTTGTCAATAAAGATGTCTCCAGAACGCCGTTCGAGATGCCGGGCTATCGGCTGGCGACGACGGCAAAAGCGGATATGTTGAAATCGCAGGCGGATATGACTTTTGCAGAGGGGGAAAAAGCGAACTCCAACAGCGATATCTTCACTCGCAATGGCGTCTTGCTTACGACCTCTCTTTTCTTTGCGGGCATCGTCCCGCAGTTTCGTCAATCGCGGATTCGTATTGTTTTACTATCGATCGCGGGAATGCTCTTGACCTGGGGAATTACTGTCGCCCTAACAGCGCCGCGACTCTAACAATAATCTGTACTCGTCGCAGGAAAATTATGAACAAGAAAATAGTTGCGTTATCATTTGGCCTGTTTATCGCTGGCGCGGCAAATTCCGCATTGGCGCAGACCCCTGCGGAAACGCCGACCCCGGCGTCTCAAGTAGAAGATGCCTTGAAGGCGGGCGATGCGGAAGCGGAACCTCCCAAGCGCGAGTTTGTCAAATGGAACCATTATGAAGGCAAAGGTCTGAGCGTCAATTTCGGTATGGCGGCCCTTTTTGATGGCGTCGCTTACAATCAGAATGATGCCAGCGAACGGCAAATTGGCAAGCAGGACAATAAATTTTTCGTTCGCACTGTCCGTGCCGTTCTCCGGGGAGATATTAAGACCGGAACGCCCATCAGTTACTTCCTCAGTTATGAATACATCGGTTTTGACCGCGGAGCGGATACCAGCGCCGACGAAAAATGGCGTCTCACCGATCTTGGGTTTACCGTCCCGATCAAGGGAGTAGGCGCGGTTAACTTTGGAAAGATCAAGGAACCCATCGCTCTGGAGCGCCTCGGTGCGGGAACGCAGTTACCCACCATGGAACGCGCCCCGATTATCGATGCCGTTCTTCCCTCGCGTAATAACGGAATCAAGTTCACAGGACTCATTCCTTCACAACGGGCTACCTATTCCATAGGTTGGTTCAATACCGGGCTTGGTGACGGTAACATCAGCAATGGTGCAAACTCGGTAACGGGACGTGTAACATATCTGCCGATTGACAACAAAGAAGCTCAACAACTGATGCATGTCGGTCTGGGCGTTCGGTGGGCGGAAGCGAAAGGCGGTAAAGCCCGTCTCAAGGCTCGCCCTGAGGCCTTCAAAGCGGATTATGTAATCGATACAGGGGATTTCAAGGCTAAAAGTTCGACCACAGTCGTTCCGGAGTTTGTCTACTATCCCGGTCCATTGATGATTACTGCGGAAGGCGTCTACGATTGGTTTAAAGCGTCGGATTCCGGCAATCCTTTTTTCAATGGCTCTTATATCAGCGCCGCGTACATGATTACCGGTGAGCGCCGCAACTATAACCGTCAGGGAGCCTATTTCGGGAAATTGTCTCCCAAGAAGCCTGTGGATCAGGGCGGTCCGGGCGCTATCGAAGTCTATTCGCGCTATTCCTATGCCGATACGGACGATGGCTCGATCAAAGGCGGAAAGTTTGACCGAATCACTCTCGGCGCGAACTGGTTTGCCACCGATCACTGGCGTCTGGAACTTTCCTATGGTCATGGAAAACTCAAAAAATCCGGCGATACTGGAAAAACGGACTTCTTCCAGACCCGTCTCCAGTTTGAATTTTAGGAATGCAGGAGCGGGGGGATTTTCCTCTCGCTCCTCCGTTTCCTCCCACTGACCTCATTGTAAGAATCGTCTCAGGCGGAGAATAATTAATATATATGCAGAATATGGCAGTTTCGAGTATATTAAAATGCAACCTGCCACAACGCATAGTATTATGTCTCCATTTCAGGATGATTTACATTCATTTCCGTCGTTACGGCATCCGCTACCGTCGGACTTTATACCACGACACGCGCTAAATCGGAAACTGGGCGGTATCCTGGATCGTGACTTTACGATAGTTTGCGCGCCTGCCGGTATGGGAAAAAGTTCGGCGGTATCTGGATGGCTCGCGGAGATTGATGCGCCGTTTGTCTGGCTGTCGCTCAATGAAGGCGACGATTTCAGTTCCCTGTTGCGTCGACTCGCTCAGGGATTGAGCGCTCAGTTTTCGGGATATATGCCCGGTCTCAACAACCTCGCTACCACCCCGCTTCTGCCCGATGCGGAATCAATTATGGCAATATTCATCCGCGATCTTGCGGCGTTGCCGGAACGATTCGTACTGGTTCTGGACGATTACGACCGGTTAGCGGATACAAAAATCCGGGACTTCATTGAGGCGGCATTACGGTTAAGCCCGGAGAACGCCTCCCATTTACGTCTGGTTCTGATATCACGAACCGATCCCCTGTTACCGATAGTCCGGTTGTCGTTATCGGGGCGATTGACTATCTTGCGAAGTCAGGATCTACGCTTCGATGCAGCGGATACAGATGCATTTCTTCAGCGAACCGCTGGTATCAAACTGGAGCCAGAGCAACTCGAACTGGTTGTGGCGCGTACTGAGGGGTGGATTGCCGGACTGCGATTAACCGTGCTTTCTCTTGGCGGAGCGTCGGACCCGAACGTTTTTGTCAATGCTCTCCATGCCACGAATAGTTTTGCGTTTCGCTACCTGATGGAAGAGGTTTTTGCTAACCAACCGCCCGACATTCAGGATTTTCTGATGCGTACCTCGTTCCTTGATCGCTTTTGTCGTTCGCTTTGCATAACCATAGTTCCCAATTTTGAAGAAAAGCGACAGACGGGAGAATCCGCCAGCGGCGATCTGTTCGAATGGTTGATCAACGCGAACCTTTTTCTGGTCGCTCTGGATCAGGAGCGAGGATGGTATCGCTATAACCCGCTCTTTCGGGATTTGTTGCAAAATATCGCTCGCAGGAATCTGCCGGAAGCGGAGATTGTCCGGTTACGTCATAAAGCCTGTGATTGGTTCGAGAGTCAGAATCTGCTGGATGATGCGCTCACGCAGGCGTTAGCGCTCACTGAGAATAAGGCGGCGGATGTCGTGGAGCGTTATACTGATGCGGCATTGGACTGCGAAGATTATTCCTCGGTGCAACGCTGGCTCTCCCGACTAACTGTTTCGGTCATAGAAAGTCGACCTGCACTGCTACTGGCGCAAGGATGGTTGCTCGCCGCCTACCATAAAAGCGCTGCTCTGAAAATCCATCTGGATGCCATATCAGGCAAGATTCCGAAGACGGGAGAGCATTCGGAATGCCAACGGAACGCATGGGAAACTCTGAGGGCTTCCCTTGCCTATTTGCAAAACCGACATTCGGATTGTCTCCGGTATATAAGCGCGGTGGATCTTTCGCTGGATTCCCGGCGTTTTCTGCGTCGGGAGGTTATTCGTCTCCGTAGTATTTCGTTACATCTGGCAGGCGATTCCGCAGGTGCAGTGCGCCTTTTGCGCAGCGAAGCGGAAACGTATTCGGGAAAAGATCGGCGTCACGATCTGATTTCACTACTCAAGACGCTCAGCCAGATTTATCTCTGGGCAGGCGATCTTGTCGCTCTGGAACGGCAAGCGTTACAACTGTTAAATTTAGCGGAGGAAGCGAAGGAGGCGAGCGGTGTCGTCTGGGGAGGATTTCTCCTGCTTTGTGTTTACGGTCAGTGGAGACAACTGGGAGAAGGTCTTGACAGTATTATGCAAAGAGCGGACCCTTATGTTCTCCTCGCCGATGTTCAAAGCCGCTTCGCCTACCAGTTTGCCGTCGCCTCCATGCATCTTTTACGCAGAAATGTTTCCGCTTGCGATGCCGCCATCGCGGACTTAATGGATTATGCCATGCAACTGTCATCGCGGGATCGTATGGCGGAAGTGGAAGCATTTCGGGCACAGGTGGCGTTGATGCGCGGTGATATCGATTCGGCGGTACGATGGGCGGAAGAATTCAACCCGAACCATCAAACTTCTGCGTTTTCCGTAACCTCCTTTATGCCATCCTGGGTGGTAGCGCGAATCCTGATCGCGCGAAACGCTCCTGGAGACGCTCAGACAGTCCTGACGATGACCGATGCGTTGATGAAGACGGAGGAATCGTCGCGTCTGGTAATTCGCAATATCTCGACACTGCTGATCCGTGCCACCGCTCTGGAAAAGCTGGGGCGTATCAGCGAAGCGGCATCGACTGTAGCGGAAGCGGTAAGTCTGGGGCGTCCCGGACGTATTATAACGAGTTTTGTGGGGTATGCTCCCCTGATTGGTCGTCTTCGACCGGAGAATGACCGGGATGCCTATCTGGAGATTCTTCTGGGAGAGCGGAAATCCTTAGCAAACGACTCGGCGGATATTCCACCCGACGTTCGCAGCTCCGATACTCATCTTGGCAATCGTTTGCCGGAACTCTCACAACGGGAAATTGAAGCGTTGACTTTGTTCAGTAAATCTCTTTCAGTAAAAGAGATCGCTTTGCAAATGGGCATATCCCCTGTCACTCTGAAATCTCATGCGAGTCGTATTTACCGCAAGCTTGGTGTCCATACCCGTCGTGCGGCTGTGGAGTGCGCACGTCAAAACGGAATACTACACCATCAGGAGTGATCTCCCCGCAACTCAAGACGCTGAATTGCGCCTTTTTTCCACCTTTTTTCCACCTTTTCTCCTCTTGTGACTTATCCGGCATGCTTCTATGATAATGTCGCGAGCCGGGAAGTTGAATAAACTGTACGCTCCCCAGTCAAAATAGAAAAAAAAGCAAATGTCACTTATCAATCCAGAATACTATCGGATTGAAATTTCAGGGAAGTTCGATAGCGATATTGCGAACCTTCCACATCAGCTTAAATCTGTCTATCGGGAAGACTGTGACGTTACCTTCATCACAGGAATTATTCCCGATCAGGCATTATTACACGGGATTTTGACCAGAGCATACGCTTTCGGTCATGCCATTATCTTGGTGCAGATAACATGTCCGGCGGATGCTCCAGAGGATATGAAGGGGAGTCATCGCGATAGTTAGCGAGTTGTTATTGCTATAATCGCTATTTATGTTGTGTGACTGTGACGCTTCACTTCTATAGCTTAATAGAACTGTGCTGCTCGAATACTTGCTCCGTTAGAAATTATTGTTTCATGAATGGATTTTTCCCAAAGATATCACTGCCAGTTTTCGCCGTAACGATCTTGATTCTTGTCACCGCGCCGAACGCTAACGCTCAGGTCGGGCGACTCTACCTCAATGCGCCGCGTGATACTAATGCCATTACGTTGACGGCGGCGACCACCTACTCGAACACCTGGGGTGACACCGACATCCCTGCCGGTAGCAACCGATCGCGCAATAACTCAGGGACGATGCAGTACATCCGAATGATGGATATCGGCGGGCGGGCGGGCGGGCCGGGCTTTACCGTCTCCTACGCGAATCAACTCAGTTTTAATCCTGATACCAATCTGATCAATCAGCGAGAGCAGGGATTTGGCGACCCCTCACTGACATTCGATGTCAACCTGTTTGGAGCGCCCTCCCTGACCCGTGAGCAGATGGCGCAGACTCCGATGGTCACCTTCGCCAGCATTCACTTCGGTCTGGGATTACCGCTGGGAAAATACGACCGGAATGCCGTCGCCAATATCGGCAGTAATCGGTACACGTTCAAGACTACTGTCAACTACTCCATTACCAACGATGCCGGGCGTCACTGGTGGGATATCTATGTCAGTGGGCGCATTTTCGGCGACAACAAAGACTACCGCCACCCCTCGCTCGGTGATGGCAAGCTTTCACAAAAGCCGCTGTTCGGGCTTGAAACCCACTACAGCATGGATATTGCCCGGAAAACCTGGCTCAGTATCGGTGGGATTTACGGTAACGGGGGACAGGTTCGCTTTGAGGGGCAAAATCAGGGCGACGCGCAAAACAATCTTAAAGGCTCGGTCGGCGTTGGCTTTCCGGCGTGGCCGGGCGGAAGTGTGATTGTCAATTACAACCGTACCCTGATCCACCCTTCGGGAGCGCCGGACATCGATCAGTTCACCGCTATCTTTGTTCACATGTTTTAGGTTGCTAATATTTAAGCCTCTCCTCAGGAACGCGTCACTCTCAAATCAGGCGCGTTCCCTCTCAATCAAGGAATCAAATTATGAGCGAAACGAAATCTGGAGCCTCTGCCTACGAAACGGTAAGCGGAACTTCCATTAACGTGAGTTCGGGTTAAGGTTGGGTCAATGCTCCCACGTCTCGCAGGTGCAGCGACGGCTTCGTAGGCTGGTGGCAATACGCAATCAGTCCCGCCGCCAGATTCCACAGAAAACCGCACGGACCACGGTGACGACTAT
>CAIVZM010000069.1 GCA_903910385.1 uncultured Armatimonadota bacterium | reverse complement strand
GGCGACATTACCGCGTTCGATGGCGAGGCGCACGGCCTCGCGTTTAAACTCTCCGGTATACGTTTTCCGTGAATCCATCAAGAACACCTCACTTCGGGTATTCTTGCTTAACTAACACTCCACCTTCCCAGGGGAAGTTCAAAGCGGTATAAAGCGGTATAGACATGGGGATGCGTTCACCTGCGGTACGGCGTCCCCAAATAGAATATAAAATGCATCAAATTCGATATATATTACTTTAGAAGAAACAAGATGCCAGTGTGTTCCCTCGCTTACATTTTCTTGCTTCACCGTGTACAGGAGAGGAAGCGACGACACGGACATCTAAATAGAAAGAATAAAAACTCAACCCGACCCTGAATCAGGCGCCGCCCTTACATCAGACGGGAAAGGAATGTTCGATATGAATTCTCGTCGCTACCCTACCGCTTTGCTTTTGAGCCTTTCACTGGCTTCCTGTGTCGCCTTTTCCGGTGCGGCGCACGCTCAAACCGCCA
Source organism: uncultured Armatimonadota bacterium (assembly GCA_903910385.1). Lineage (GTDB taxonomy): Bacteria > Armatimonadota > Armatimonadia > Armatimonadales > Armatimonadaceae > CAIVZM01. Next base: position 17,126 of record CAIVZM010000069.1, on the reverse strand, counting down.
CAACAACATCCGCCACCGCATCAACATCCGCCACAACTACGACAACGACATCCGCTACCACAACAACATCCGCTAAAGCCGAATCTGAATGGACACAGAGCCTGACCCCCTATCTCTGGCTATCGGGAATCAAGGGCGATATCGGGGCGAAAGACCGCAAGGTCTCGGTCGATGCGAAGTTCACGGACATCTTCAGCAAGATCAAGTTCGCCGGAATGCTTTCGTATGAAGCGCACCGCGCAAAGATTTCCTACCTGATCGATCTGGTCTACACCGATCTGAAGGACGATGTACCGTTCAATGTTCCTCTCCCGGGTGGGACGGTCAAGCCCGGTCATGCCGAGCTCAAATCGAATGCCTGGATCATCTCCCCGGTCGCCGCCTACCGGGTCGCGGAAAGCGAACGGGGCTTCACCGATGTCACCGCCGGGGCGCGGCTCTGGTTTCAGGAGACACAGTTAAAGTTGAAGGTCGGCGGATTCCCGGATCAATCTAAAAAGTCCAACCCGAACTGGATCGACCCGATCATCGGGGCTCGTTCCCGCATCGCCCTCTCGCCAAAGTGGACCGCCAGCGTTCTGGGCGATATCGGCGGTTTCGGGATCGGTTCCAAATTCACCTGGCAGTTGGTCGGGGCGTTCCACCTGAAGGTAGGCGAGCGAAATTCGGCGGTCATCGGTTACCGCACCCTCGATGTGGACTACCGCAAAGGCGGTTCCACGTACAACGTCAACCAGTACGGCCCCGTCCTCGGCTTCACCTTCGGCTTGTAGGAGGATGCGCCCCCTATCCCCCCTGCCCCCTTTCCCCCTAAGAAGGGGGAAAGGGGGGGTAGACGGAGAGAAGGAGGGTTGGCAATTGCATGAAACCTGTCCGCCCCCTATCCCCCTGCCCCCTTTCCCCCTAAGAAGGGGGAAAGGGGGGGTATTCGGGCATGAGGGACGCACAGCGATGGACGCGCACAGCGCGTCCCTACAGGTTTTATGCGAATAACAAAGGCGCTTCCCCCTCCAAATACCCCCTTTCCCTCTTCTTAGGGGGCAGGGGGATAAGGGGCGCACTATCACAAACCAACCTGCTGGAAGAACATTGAGAGTATTGTTTTCTGTTTCCGGTCGGTTGGACACGGACAGCGGATTCAGGACAAAGGCTGGATGGGCGGTACAATAAGGGGTGAATACGTTCGGGACAAGAGGTTTCGATGAAGTTAAAGTCCTTGAGTGTCAAGGGTTACAAATCCATTCGGCATCTGGAATCGTTTGAGTTCCGAGATATCAACATTCTGATTGGCGCAAATGGCGCGGGCAAGAGCAATCTCATCAGTTTGTTCCGGATGTTGTCGGCGCTATCACAGGGCGTTTTTCAGATTTATATTCAGAAACAGGGCGGTCCGGACGCTCTTTTGTTCGGTGGGCGTAAAAAGACGAAGGCTATCGAGTTAGACTTTGTTTTTGGTCGGAATGCCTACCATGTGCAACTTGAACCGACCGTAGATAACCGACTCATCTTCGCAGAGGAAAAAGTGCAATTTCGCGAAGACGGTGAAAATGACAATTGGCAATCACTGGGAGTAGCTCACCGCGAGGCAATTCTTGCCAAGTACACGGATATCTCCCCTTCGAGCAAGATGGATTATGTCGCAAGAGCGGTTCGGCAGTGGCGGGTGTACCATTTTCACGATACCAGCGAGACAGCGACAGTCAAGGGGCGCCATGCCAGTAATGACAATCTCGAACTGAAGCCGGATGCCTCCAACCTTGCCGCTTATATCGCACTTCTTCGGAAGGATAACGTAGAAGCCTATAACCGTATCGTCTCGACGATCCAGCTTGCGGCCCCATTTTTCGGCGGATTTGTCATAAGGGATCCATTGCCGGATACGGTTGAACTGGAATGGACGGAAAGAGGGGATGCCTCCACGCCGTATCGCGCCCATGCGCTATCTGATGGGACGTTGCGCTTTATTTGTCTGACGACGCTGTTACTGCAGCCAGAGGATAAACTTCCGGACACGGTTTTAATCGACGAACCGGAACTGGGACTGCATCCGTACGCAATTCATCTCCTCGCTGAGATGATCAAGCGAGTCGCGGAGAGCAAGCAGGTAATCCTATCGACGCAATCAGTGGAATTGCTGAACGAGTTTGCGCCGGAGGATATCGTCGTCGTTGACCGCGTGGACGGCGCATCGACTTTTCACCGTCTGGACAAAGATACCTTGAAGGATTGGCTGGAAGATTATTCCCTCGGCGAATTATGGAATCGCAATATATTGGGAGGACGTCCCAGCGGGGTGGGTAGCAGGGGATGAGCGCAAGTTCTCTACAAACCATCTTGGTCATCTGTGAAGGCGCAACGGAAGAAACCTTTGTCTCACAAATTCTGGCGCCTGCATTTTATCCCCTCGGTAAGAACCTGATTACACAAACGATAAACACTTCCTCCAAACAAAAAGGAGGGGCGTTGACTTATGATCGGGTCAAGAACCATCTTCTCAAAACATTAAAAGGTAACAATAAACCTGTCGTCACGACTTTGATAGACCTGTATGGGTTAGATACTGATTTTCCGGGTTACTCAAAACCGGGTCAATTGACACTGGATCAACGCCTTCAAAACCTGAATCGGGCATTCCAGCAGGACATTATTCAGGCGGCTGGATGTAGACCGGAACAATTCTTGCCTTATATCCAACCTTATGAATTCGAAGCGTTATTGTTCAGCGATATCACAATATTGACAGAGCATAACAGCGCCTGGAAAAGAAGCGCCTCCGCGCTGGAGTCGATTTTGCAAAATGTCGATTCGCCGGAACATATCAATGACCGACCGGAAACGAAACCCGCCGCACTCCTTGATTTCCATCTTAAAAATCCCGGATTCAGTAAAACTCTCGACGGAATCCCCATTGCGGAAAAGATAACGCTGACACAAATTCGGTCAAAATGCGCCTATTTCAACCAGTGGTTGATCGATCTGGAAGCGATCTTCCCGTTTCGGCCGCAACCGGTATAATTCGGGAATGCGAACTCGTTTTGTCCGTTGGATCGCCGTCCTGTCGGTATTGCTTTTCGCAGGGATCGGGTGTGGCCCGCCACCCGGTGACACTATGGAAAGTCTGTATCTGGTGAAGATACCGGCGAACGTAAAGGTGATGAAATACCGGGCGGAGACATTCGGTATGGATCCCTCGTTCGCGTGGATGCTCCAACCGATTGACGATACGTTCCTTGCCGAATTGGTTCGCAAGAACAAACTGGTCAAAGGAACGCCGGATAAGATGCCATCGCCGGAAGTCTACCGCTGGCCCTCGTGGTGGGATGTGCCGCATTTGAAGAAACTGACGGAAGCGTATTCGAATGAGGAGTCCGGTCTGCGCCACGTCTTTGTCGACCGCAAAAACAACCGCATTTACATGGAGTTTCTGGGCACCTGAACCCGTGTGATACTCAGATTGGCAGGCACAGTCGTTCCCACGACGGACGCGCACAGCGCGTCCCTACAGGTTTTATGCAACTGCCAGAGGCGCCCCTTCTCTCCGTCTACTCCCCCTTCTCTCCATCTACTCCCCCTTCTCTCCGTCTACTCCCCCTTCTCTCCGTCTACTCCCCCTTTCCCCCTTCTTAGGGGGAAAGGGGGCAGGGGGGATAGGGGGCGCATCCTCCTACAAGCCCCCTACTTGCCGGATGCGACTGCCGACGGCGCGGCAGACAGCGAATTGGTACAGGTAGGCGAGTAGGTAGTCTTTTGCGGTGAAGGAATGTTGAATCGTTGATTTTTGAAGGCGTTGATGAGATGCATTCGAGAATAGTTCTTTATCGTCTCCGGTTCCTGAGGGGTTTCGGGACGGATTTACGGCGAGGGACCAGCGTTTTCCGGCGACAGAGCCGATGACGGAACCAGAGCGGGAGCGTGCGAGGAACGGAATCGCGGCATGGTGGGTGAGGGCGAGGGAAATGACGGCGTCGTCGTGGCCCCGGACGGCTTCCATACGGTCGCGTCCGGTGGAAGTGCGCCCGATGACTTCGAAATTGCGTAACTCGCTCAGCAAATCGGGATACCGGGGAAAGCGCAGACGGTGTTGCGCCAGAGACAGGGCGAGATTGTCGATGAGGGCGTTCTTGGTGGCGGACGAAAAGATAAATTCCTCGACGGCGATTCGCAGGCGACGCCAGACGCACTGCGCGGACAGCGCTTCGACCACGGCATCGCCAATCCCGGTGGCATCGGCGGTGACGGCGCAAACTCTCCACTTTTCCAGCAAGTCGCAGACGCGTTCGATCTGAATCGTCCAACTGACGGACTGCAAACGCAGAAAGTCGACAATCCGAATCCCCGCCGGGGAGATTTCCGCGACCATGCAGACCGTATAATCCCCGCGCCGCCCGAAATCGACTCCAGCGACATAGCGCATTCCCGCCAACGGCGCGGAACCGTAATCATCGTCGATTCCCGCCGCTTCGATATCGTCCTCGGGGAAAACCATTCCGGCGGCATCGGTGAACTGACCCAGAAACTCGGCGCGGAAGGTGCGCTCGGTCATCTCGCGGCGCATCTCGTCCAGATAAGCGGTATCGACCAGCGGGTTCTCGGAGGACGGCGACTGAATCGAACGGTAGCCCGATTCCTGCCGTTCCCCCTTGCAGTAGGCTTCGTAGAAGGCGCCGCGTTTGCCATTGGGCGACGAAATCATCACCAGTTGCCCGCCGCCCGGGACGGTGGCGAGCATCGGGCGCAGGGCGCGTTCGATAGCCTCATCGGGGACGAATGCCGCTTCATCGACAATCACCCGGAAACGGGGCAAACGGCGAGTGGTTCCCTTGCCGCGCAAATTGCGACCGTTCCTCCCGGCGGATCGGGCGGAGAGCAGAATGGCGCCGTCCGACTTGCGCCGGATATGCGGATATGGGGAGCGTTTGACTTCCAGATCGGCGAGAATCTGCGGAAGGTTTTCCCGTCCGTCGCTTTGCAGTTTCTCACTCTGCAATTTTTCGGTGACCGCATCGAAAAGCCCGGTCGCCTGATCCTGAGTCGGGGCAACCAGCAGTTGTCCGAGTTGAGAATCGATCAACAGACGAACCGCGACATCGGCGGAAATGGCTTCGGTCTTCCCCCATCGTCTCCCGCAGGCGGCGATCAGGGTTTGTGGCTCGTTTCCCTGATCATCACGCAAATCGAACCACTTGCGCTGACCGGGGTGCGGATGCCAGTCGAACCATTCCTGCGCCAGAGCGATCCGGTCAGGGACGGTTTCGGGCATCCGCAGTTCGGGAGGTTCGTGGGAATCGGGAGATGCGGCGATGGAACTACCGCCAGGTTCCCGGTGCGCCGTTCGCATCGTATGCCCTTCCCTTGACGACACAAGGGTCGAAAATTCGTTCCTTGTCGGGAATCAGGCACAGGTGCGCGGTCGCCCCGACGGTGTCCGGTTCCTGAGCGGGAATCGCGACAATAATTCCGGCGACTGCGTTGCTGCCCATAGACTCCGATTCCTGCTCGGACGGTGTATAAAGGACAATTCTCCCGAGGACGGCTTCGGGGTTGTTCGTGTTGTCATGCATGTGATGATTTTCCTTTCTCTTTTTCTCATTCGGTTGGTAGGGAATCCATGTAATCTCAAGCCTGCGAGCGGTTCGGGAAGCGGATCACGGGGCAGGGGGAAGATGCGCCGAATTGTTGCGTGACGACGCGCCTCGCGATCTGCGATGTCAGGACGACGGCGGCGATCTCCGAGCGCAGACTCTGCACCCAGTCTTCCTGAACCCCGGCATGAACTTTGCCCAGCGCATACGAACCGGAGCCGGAACCGCCGGAAGTGGTGAGTTCCTGACCGAGAATGGCGCGCGCGATTTGCCCGTCGTACCAGGCGCAGGCGGTATGGAAGGCGCGTGCGGGTTCGACTCGTCCGGCATCCAGCGTGATATCGAGTTTGACATCATCGGTGAGGACAAGACTGCTTTCATTCTGGAGACGCGCCAGCAATCGGGAAAGCGAGTCGATATCATCCTGCTGCCAGTTAGAAGGCACTCGCGCCACCGGGATCGGCGCCCCGAAGCGGTCGAGGGCGCGAAGCCACATGCGCTGAGTCAAGTCCTTCTGCGACCAGGGACGATACGCCGCCACCAGATCGCTTTCGCCATACGGGTCGCCGTATCTGCTCTGATACGTATAGTGGACAAAGTGGTCGTAGGGCAGGCGCAGGCCGGCATCCATGACTTCGACTTCCAGCAGATTCCCCAGAGGATCGGCATGGAACTGGAAGCGGGTGGGATCGTGCCACCGGATCGCGTCGAGTTCACCCCCTTCGTTCCAGATATACTCCCCGAGCGCGAATCCGAACGAGAGCGCCTCCAGTGCGCCGGAGACGATTCCACTCATGCCGCCGTGCAATCGGGCGATGGTCGTCTCGACGAATCGCGCCGCATTCATTGCGCTCTCTGAGTCGTCCGCCGGGAAGATTTCCGCTTCTTCGCTGAGAACCGCCCGCTTCTTGGTGGTCAGGCAGGCGCGAACCTGTGCATCGCGGCGCATCCGCTCGAAGCAATGGGGGGCATCCGGCGGGTACGGTGAATCAAACTCCCGGTAGTTTTCGGCGGTCACTCTGCCATCGCTGCGGTGCGATTTGCCCTGCCAGAACTTAGCGTCCCCCGCCTTTCCGCGCAGCGGGACTCCCCCACCGGCAGGAACCCCGGCATTGCGGTTATCCTCCCGATTCGTCGCTCCCGATTCTGGCATCATTGCGTTTCGTTCGGGGCGCAACCGCCGCGCTATCCGAAGCGCCGCCGCAAAAATCCCGTTGTTCCCGTCGTTCCCGTTGCTATCTCGTCGCATGGGGTGATTCCTTCTCTCGTCGTTTGCTTCTCTGGTCTTTTCTCGCCACGGATTCCAACCGTTCGCACGGCAGGATTGTAACAAAAGCGTTTGCTATTAGCAAACAGAAAAGAAATGAATATTCACCTCGTCATCATCGGGGATAGTCTGAAAATTCCCTTTCCACAGGGGACTCTCGGGAACTATTCGAGAATTTAGATATTTTATTTGTAAATTTGCATATCGCTACTTGATTCTTTCAGTTTGTTATCTTATAGTGCAGTAGCAATTAAGCATAGTCAACAGATTTTGTTACTTCAGCTATCAAGCATAGTCTCCGGAATTCAGTTTTGAGAAATGTATTCTTTTATGACAAATTATCGTAACAGGCTTTACGGCAGGAACGCCTCACTGCCAGGCATCCTGACTGCCGCAACTATCGCCGTTATGGCGCTCTGTCCCGCCACCGTGCAGGCGCAGAACTTCTACTACGACGCCAACGCGACCATCAACGCTACGGTCAGCGGTAATGCCCTCATCGGACAAAACAACCCGAGCCTCATTTTCGTCGATGTCGCTGCGGGCGGGTTGGTGACGGGAGATTTATCTTCTTACCAGCACGCCTTTGTCAACATTACCGGCGGAATCATCAACGGGAACGCCTACGCAAACGGTAACTCCCGCATCACGATGTCCGGCTCCCTCGGGACGATCAAGAAGAATCTCACCGTCCGCGATAATGCCTTCGCGACCATAACCGGCGGAACCGTGGAGGGAAACGTCGGCGTCAACAACAACGCCTCCCTATCTATAATCACCGGGAATATCGGTGGAAGTCTCAACTCGTATCAGAACGCGACAATCAATGTCAGTGGCGGAACCATAGAGGGCAATCTCACCGCCTATAATTCCTCAAATGTCATTCACGACGGCGGGCATATCCTGGGCGCTCTAATCGCAAACGACAACTCCCGAATTTTCGTGCGGTACAACGCCACCGCCGACTCCCTGACCGCGAACGATACGACTCAGGTCACAATGACCGGCGGGCATATCACCAACGCGCTTACCGCCAATGATTCCTCAAAAATCAGCATGGATCTGGGAGCCACCGCAGAAAGTCTGGCAGCCAGTGGCAATGCCGACGTTAAAGTCTACGATGCGAGCATCACCGGAGGACTGACCGCAACAGGAAAATCGCACATCCTGCTGGAAGCATCCGCCATCACAAATCTAAGCCCTACCATCACTGTGGGCGACCATGGCAAAGGGCTGTACGCCGACGGTGACTCCATAATCACCATGAACGCGGGAACCATCACCGTCGCCGGATACTATGGCACAGGACTCTACGCCAACGGTTCCTCTACCTCCCGCGTCGATATCACCGGCGGAACCATCGACGGCGGCGAAGGTGGCACAGGACTGGTCGCCGACGGTTCTTCCACCGTCAATATCACCGACGGTAACATCACCGCCACCGGCGCAAATGGCATCGGACTCTACGCCGACGGTTCCTCCACCGTCAATATCAGCGGAGGAACCGTCACCGGCGGCGACTATGGACTGTCCACCTACGGTAATTCCACCGTCAATATCAGCGACGGAACCATCGGCGGCGATCTTATAGGACTGTACGCCAGCGGTTCCTCCAACGTCACTATCAACGGCGGTAACATCACCGCCGGATTCATAGGACTGGACGCCACCGGTTCTTCCACCGTCAATATCAGCGGCGGAAACATCACCGCCGGCGACTATGGCTATGGACTCTACGCCGACGGTTCCTCCAACGTCAATATCAGCGGCGGAAACATCACCGCCGGAGACGAAGGTATCGGACTGTACGCAACAGGCTTATCCACCATCAACATCAGCGGCGGTAATATCAGCGCCGGCTACTATGGTCAAGGACTATACACCGACTATGGACTATACGCCACCGGTTCCTCCACCGTCAATTTCAGCGGCGGAACCATCAGTGCGGGAGACTCTCACTACGGACTCTACGCCGACGAAAACTCCACCATCAATATCAGCGGAGGAACCATCACCGGCGCAATCACCAGCGGCGGCGACTTTGGCGCCGCACTGTTCGCCGCCGGTTCCTCCACCGTCAATATCAGCGGTGGTAACATCCACAGCAACGATGGCACAGGATTAGTCGCAACCAATTCCTCCATTATCACTATCAACGGCGGAAACATCATCGGCGGCGAATATGGACTCAACGCCTACGATAACACCACCATCAATATCACCGACGGTAACATCATCGGCGGCGAATATGGACTGTACGCCTACGATAACTCCACCATCACAATTACCGGCGGAAAAATCATGGTACTAAGCGCCATTGGTGACTCCACCGTCAATGTCAGCGGAGGAACCATCACCGATGGACTGTACGCTGGCGATAACACCAACGTCAGCATCACCGGTGGAACCATCACCGATGGACTGTACGCTGGTGTTATCGCCAACGTCAGCATCACCGGAGGAACCATCAGCGCCGGCTACAATGGCTATGGACTCTACGCCGACGGTTCCTCCACCGTCAATATCAGCGGCGGAAACATCGACGGCGGCGAAGGTGGCACAGGACTGGTCGCCGTCAATAACTCCACCATCAATATCACCGGCGGTAACATCAGCACAGGAGTAAATGGCATCGGACTGTTCGCCGAAGGTTTTTCCACCGTCAATATCACCGATAGTAACATTAGCACAGGAGTAAATGGCTTAGGACTGTCTGCCAACTATTACTCCACCGTCAATATCACCGGAGGTAACATCAACGGTGGCGACTATGGACTGATCGCCAGCGATTACTCCACGGTCAATATCAGCGGCGGCGATATCAGCGGCGACTATATCAACGGATTGAGCGCCGCCGGCGACTCTACGGTCAACATCAGCGGCGGTAACATCCACAGCAACGATGGCACAGGACTGTACGCCTTCGGTAACTCCATGGTCACTGTCAGCGGAGGAACCATCACTGCCAGCGATAACCATGTCGCGCTCTACGCTACCGGTTCTTCCACAGTCACCATCACTGAGGGGAACCTCAGCGCCGGAGAAAATGGCGCCGGACTGCGCGCCGCCGATTCCGCCACCGTCACCATCAAAAACGGCGACATCAGAGCCGGTAAAAATGGCTTTGGATTGTACGCCACGGAGAACACCACAGTCCAGATCGACGGCGGAAAAATCAGCGGCGGCGACAAGGGCTACGGGCTTTACGCCAACAGCGCCGCCAGAGTCACGATCACGCAAGGAACCTTCACCGGGGGCGACAATGGCTTTGGTCTCGCCGCCGATGGCAACTCCATCATCGATATCAGCGGCGGAACCTTCACCGCTGGTCAATCCGGCTATGGAGTGTTCGCCAATGGGAACGCCACCGTCAATATCAGCGGCGGAAATATCGGTGGCGGATTCGGCGTCAACTCCAACGGTTACTCGATAGCCGGCGTCAACGTCTACGCGATCTACGCTCTCGGATCCTCCGTCATCAATATCAGCGGCGGAACTTTCTCCGGTGACCTGTATAGCGGCGGTGACAGCGTTCTCAACCTGTACGGGCCGGTTCTAACCTCCGACCTCGATTTGTCTTACACGGATGTCAACTTCAAACGCTACGCACTGGGCGGATTCCTCAGCGATGGTTTCTCCCTAGCCGGATTCTACTGGTATCAAACTCAGGGAAGCAATTCCAATCTGAATCTGATCACCTCCATCCCAGAACCCGGTGCCATCGCCTTCGGATTCCTCGCAGCCGCTTCCCTGCTCGGATTGATCACAAGGAAGAAGTGGAGCAAATAGGTCGGGAATCCCGCACGACGGCGTAGAGACTATCTATCAATTCATAGACGGTATACATCAGGCGGCATCCTCTCTTTCTTCGGAAGGAGAAGATGCCGCCTGATTCTCTTTGACTCATTAGGAAATTTGCCTCGAAGTGTTACATGCCAGGAATGGCTTCCTCATTGACATCAAGGGTGACGAAAAATTAAAATAATTGGCGTCTGGCGAATAAACGCATAGTTGGAAACCCCTCAACCTCAGAAACCGAACCATGCCGTCGATACGCCTCACCAAATATCGCTAATATAGGCGAATTGATTGGAATATAACCCTATGAGAAACCATCTCCCGCAACTGTCATTATCGTCTCTGATGACAGTCGCGGCTCTGAGTTCTGCATTGCTCGTTCCCTCCGCCGTTCAGGCGCAGTTCCCGGATCATAACACGGACTTCGACACCGACACCGTACTCAATTCTGTCCTCATTGGGAACGCCTTGATCGGGCGCCACAATGCCGGATCATTCACGGTCGAGATGACGACCGGAGCGAGGATCACCGACGATTTGTCCGCGTTTCAGAACTCACGGGTCAAGATAACCGATGGCGCCATCAACGGCGTCGCCTACGCTTACGACAATTCGAATTTCACCATCAATGGAGGAATCATCAACGGCGTCACCTACGCCTACGACAGTTCGAATTTCACCATCAATGGAGGAATCATCGAGCTTCGGATGGAGGCATACGACAACTCCCGTGTCACCCTCAACGATGGCATACTCGCCGGAGGAACCGTTCATAAAGGCTCCTTATTTTCCGGTAACTCTCAGATCATCGTCAACGGGGGAGTTGTGGGAGGCAGGAGCGGCCAGACGAGACGTGGAATGTATCTACAGGACGGAGCGCAGGCGAACATCAACAATGGCATTGTCGATGATTATCTCTTTGCCTCCAACAATGCGCAGATTCGTGTCGCGGGCGGACATCTCTTCCAATCCGTCACCGCTGCCAACGATGCCTCTTTCACCATGACGGGAGGGGTGATCGACTCCTCCATCATCGCCTACGATGACGCCATTCTCACGGTCAACGCGGGAGATATCGGAATGGGCGTAGAAACGTACGGCAATTCGCAGTTCACTTATAACGCCGGTAATATCGCGGATAGTGTCTATGCCAACGATTTATCCCGAGTCATTATCAACGATGGATATATCGAATCTCACCTGAATGCCAAGGATCATTCGAGTATTATCATCAACGGTGGAACGATCAATCAGCAACTGTCCGCCGCAGACAGCGCCTAGATCACGATCTACCATGGCACGATCAATACCTATCTGAATGCTGCATTCGATTCTAATGTCACTATCAATGGAGGCGTCATCAACGGATCTGTCTTCGCTTACCAGAATGCCCGCGTGACAATCAATCAGGGAGAGATTGGTAAGTCACTGGAATCTTATGGTAATTCCATCCTCAAAATCAACGATGGAAAGATCGACGATTCGATCTATGTCAAAAATGACTCGTTCCTTACGATCAACAATGGCTACATCGGCAACTCCCTGTTTGCTCATAATGATGCCCGTGTCATCATCAACGGTGGAGAGATCGAAGCGAATCTGGCGGCTTACGAAAACTCCCGTGTTTCCCTAACCGGAGGGTATATCAACGATCAACTCGCCGCCTTCGACACCTCCCTCATCAACATCACCGATGGCGAAATCGGAGATTCCCTGCTGGCAAAAGACAATTCCCGGGTGAGCATTCAGGGAGGATTAATCAGTGGTAGCTTGAAGGCTTCCGGCAATACCACCGTGACATTGAGCGGAGGCAAAATCGGGAATGATCTATCCGCTTTCGACCAAGCTATTATCACTATCAACGGCGGGACAATCGAAAATGGCGTCGCGGCTTTCGGCAGTTCTAACATCACTATCAACGGTGGGATCATCAATGAGGGGATGGATGTTGGCTCAAAAGCCACTGTCACTATCAACGGCGGGTCGATAAACAAACCGCTCACTTTATCCGATACCGCCAGTGTCAACATTCATGGCGGGACATTCAACGACGATATCGAAGCCCGGAACGATTCCCAACTCAATGTTGAAGGAGGCGTTTTTGCGGGTGATTTCTACGGCGAGGATAACAGCCACACTACCTTCTTTGGTAGAAATTTGGGTTTCGTCATCGATGGTCAAATATCCATAAACGGCAATCCCTTTGATCGTTTCAAATTGTCAGGCTTTCTGGTCGATGGATTCAATTTGAACGGTGTAAATTTCTATCGGGAACAGAACAGCAATGTCCTTTTCTCCCTCGTAGATGTCCCAGAACCCGGAGCCATCGCCTTCGGACTCCTCGCAGCCGCTTCCCTGCTCGGATTGATCGCCCGACAGCGAAGCAAGCAGTAAACCAAGTAAGCAGTAAACCACATACCAGACATCGGGATTCATTCATCCTCAACGGCATGGATACTACGAAAAAGGCGGGAAGATTCATCTTCCCGCCTTATTTATGCCGCGTTTCTCAACGCAATCGTTATCCCCTTTTCAACTCACACGGAATGCTAAGCGCTCTGGCGGCGAAAGCGACGGCGGGTCATGCCAAATGCAAGGGAGCCAAGCATGACAACGCCGGTTGCGATGGCGCCCGGTTCGGGAACGTCGCAGATTTGTCCTCCTCGATGGAATACCACATCATCCGCCCCGATATACGCGCCGCTCATCGTGAAATACTTGATGTCATCGCAAGCGCGTACAATACCGCGAAATGCGCCATCATTGAACCCATTGGGAGTCGAGATCGGAGCGACTGCGCTCAGGTTATACGATTCCAACAGGTTGTTGCTGGAATCCCAGGCGGCAATGAACGCATCGCCATAACCAAAGGTGGCATAGTTCAGGAAACCACCCACTTCTTTGACCGGGCCATCGTTGAAGGCAATCGTCATAAAATCGCCGTTATTATACGAGTTCACCCCAATCATGCTTTTTCCGCTCCAAGAGCCATTAACGACAAAACCATAGCCACCGCTTTAGTTGCAGACGGAACCACCCTGGAAAGAGGAATTTGTGGAAAACCAGGTGATGTTTTCGCCAACACCGACACCGACCTGAATGGGACCCGTTCCGAAATAGTTGACCGGGGGGCCATCGAAGGTGAGGGTTCCATCGATGGCGGACATACCGCCCGAAGAAGTGATGAGGGTTGCATTTGCAGAACTGGCAAATACTGCCAGCCCCAGAAGTGTGACCGACATTTTCAGAGACACGACAATGCCGCTCTTGAACGTCATAATATTTCCTTTTCGCATTGAGGCGCAATACGTAGAGAGATTAGCGTATTATTATAAATCGCTGGTGATATTATACCCATCAATCACCTTTTCAAACCTATTTATTATATTTATTCACCATAAACATAAACACTATGGCAACTCCCTTGATAAAGAATATTAGAATAATCGTCTATATGGCTTGCAATCATTTAATAAAACAATGAACTAAACACCTCTCTGTTTCCAAAAACGATACAATACATTACTCGCCTGAGTACTCATCTTGCCCTTCATGCGACAGCGCATGAGGGGCAAGACATACGGTGTGCAAAATGACTTACGAAAATGGTTCAATAGTGTTCTGTGTTTAGTGTTCTGTGTTTAGTGTTCTGTGTTTAGTGTTCTGTGTTTAGTGTTCTGTGTTTTCGATGCAGTCCCATACCCTATCGAAAGAAGTGTTATTCGTCTGGTGCAAACCGAATTGCCTTTTTCCAACGCACGAATCACCGATGTTCTTGCGATGGAATGTATCGGATGTCGTGGTATTGCACCTGCACAGAAATGGCATGAAAGTATGACAACTCCCTTTACAAACTACATCATTTCCGGCGCTCTGCTACTTTCCCTCTTCGGCGGAAGGGCGGGAGCGCATAACGCGCCTCCGGTCGTTAAACCCGCTCCACGAGCCGGTAATACTCGGAGTGAGGGACTCATCAAAGCGCCTTCTGTCACGGATGCGCCGCTCTGGATATCGATGCCGATCCTGACGGCGGAACAGAAAAAAGCGGGTATCTTCCCCGGCGGCGAGGGTTGTCAGTGGCCGCGCGGTCTGGATATCAGCGAGGCATCGCCCAATTTTCTGATTCTCAGCATCGATGTCGGTGGTCTGTACCGAACGCTCGATGGCGGAAAGTACTGGCAGCAGGCGACTGTCGGCTGGAATGCGCGAGGGTGTAACGGGGTCGCTATCGATCCCAAAAACCCGCGTCATGTCCTCGGATTAGGCGGGAATGGCAGTGATTGGGGCGTGAACTGGGGACCTACCCCACACGGCGTCTATCTTTCCACCGATCAGGCATCGTCGTGGCGCCATACACTCGGGCTAATGGAAGGTTTCGGCAATGCGATTGCTTTCGATTCGTCCTCCTTTGATCCCGCGAAGGGAATTTGCACGATTGCTTATATGGCATCTGTCCGGTCTGGGCTTTGGAAGTCTGTCGATGGCGGCGCGAACTGGGCGAAAGTCAGCGATATTCCCGCCACTATCGGTCAGCCGGACGGTGGAACAGCGATTGCACTGAAAGTCAGTCCTCGCGGAGGTATCGTCTATATTGGAGGCAAGACGGGACTTTTCGTCAGCAGGGACGGTGGAATTTCCTTCACTTCCGTTCGTCAAAAGTCGGTTTATAGCCTGAGTGTCGTGTCATCGGCGCCGAATTCGCTCTGGATCAGCGGCGCCGATGGCATCCTTGTCTCACATGACGACGGCAAAACCTTCACGAATTTACCAGCCGGAGGGGTAGACCGGGAAGCGGACAATAAACCTCTTCGCAATATTGTGGTCAATCCCGCCGACCCGAAACGGATGACTGTCTGGGTGCAGGGAAACAACTATAAATGGGTGCGTTATGTCAGTCAGGACGGCGGGGCGTCCTTCTCCCTCATCCGTATCGTCAAAGGCGCGGAACCCATGCCCTACAATGTCCGTAACGGCTTCAATGCATGGCATCCCAACAATTCGAACATTCTGTACGGTCTGGGCGGTGACTGGGTGACCCGCTCCACCGATAGCGGTAAAACTCTCAACTGGTACAACAACGGCAACAACGGCGTCATGGTCGGTGGGATGATGAACTTCTCCGCCCATGATCCCAATGTCACCTTCCTCGCCTTTCAGGACTACAATGCCGCTGTCACCCGCGATAACGGCGCTACCTGGATTTATATGGATGCTTCGGGTAAAGGTTGGGGAGGCTTCTGCTACGGCGGCATCGCGATTGACCGTCAGACCTTCGTCTATGGCGATGCCGATTCCTGGGGCGGCGGACGAGTCATTCGGACTTCTTTCGATGGCGGGAAGACATGGGATTTCGCCCATGATCCCGCCGGTAAACTCATCCGGCGACAGGGTGCGGATGTTTCCTTCTCTGACCCTGCCGATATCCGTATCGCCTTCTGCGGCGATCATCGCTCCACCGATAAGGGTCGTACCTGGTCTAAGATGCCCGATTGCGAGGGTGTCTTTACCGCATCTCCGACGACACGCAACCTGTATGGCAAGAGGAACTCAACATTGTTGCGCTCTCAGGATCACGGAGCCACCTGGGAAATAGTCGCTGTGACGACAGGTAACATTTCTGATATCGCGGTTGATCCCCTATCCGGTCGGATTTATGTAGCATCTGAGGAAAAACTCAAAGTATGGGAATCCGGCAAATGGATCATCCTCGATGTGCCTTCCGATCAGTTCGGTCGTCCCTTACGCTGTCAGACTGTCGCCATCGATCCCGGAAACCCCGCCATCGTCTATATTGGCGGTTCACGCGATATCTATCTGACTCACACGACAGTTGCGCGTTCCACAGATCGCGGCGCTACGTGGAAAAACCTGACAGTGACCACTCCTATCAAACCCGGTATGCCCGGCGGCCCGCATGAAGTCTCTTGTATCCGTGTCCACCCGATCACTCATGAGGCATGGGTTGCAGGTCAATGTTTCGGTATGTGGCGCATTGCCGCGCCATCTCCCACAGACAAGGGATTCTCCGCTTCGCAGGCATCCGCACCCCGAACCATCATCCCACCTCTCGCTCCAGCGCTTCCCATGCCGGTCGCCACGATTCCGTAGTCAGCGCCATATGCCATAATCTGTCAGCCATGTATCACTCGCTATATCAGCAAATCTCCTCCACTGAACCGTTTAGCCGTCTGTCTGATCGTTGGCGTGTATATGAATGCTTTTATCCGTATAAAAATACCCTGATTACTTCTACAAGAGTTTAATCCAATACCATAAAGCCAGAATACCAGCTTTACCGCATACCAGTTCTCATCGATTCATTTATGCCAGTATGCAGTAATACCAGAATGCAGTAATGCCAGATTGCAGTAATACCAGATTGCAGTAATACCAGATTGCAGTAATACCAGATTGCAGTAATACCAGATTGCAGTAATACCAGATTGCAGTAATACCAGATTGCAGTAATACCAGATTGC
>CAIVZM010000068.1 GCA_903910385.1 uncultured Armatimonadota bacterium | reverse complement strand
GAAGGTGGGCAAGAATTGTTGACAGAAATCGTCTACTTTGCAGAACAGATGCAGTAAACTGGACATGGGGCGGGCTTTCTTTGGAGTGCGGTGTGGTAACTACACTCTATCCGAAAGCCCGTCTTATCCCGAACTCACGTTCTTTACCAAATGTGGTCATGCCTCACGCTTCCCAGGAGAAACGGATTGGTCGCCGTCGCTACTGGAAAAGTCCATTGATCGCAGCCTGATACGTCTGAAAACCGATTACCTCGACCTGATCCAGCTACATTCCTGCGATGAAGCGACGCTCCGGCAGGGCGATGTCATTTCCGCATTACAGAAGGCACGGGACGCGGGCAAGGCGCGATTCATTGGATACAGTGGGGATCGGAACAATGCCCGGTACGCCGTCGAATGTGGAGCGTTTGACACGTTGCAGACCTCCGTCAATATCGCCGATCAGGAACCTATCGATCTTTTCCTCGGTTTGGCGAAAGAAGCGAATATGGGCGTTATCGCCAAGCGTCCAATTGCGAATGCGGTATGGAAGTTCGCAGATGAACCACACGGGCATTACGGACAACCCTACTGGCAACGGTTACAGAAGTTAACCT
Organism: uncultured Armatimonadota bacterium; assembly: GCA_903910385.1. GTDB lineage: Bacteria > Armatimonadota > Armatimonadia > Armatimonadales > Armatimonadaceae > CAIVZM01. The sequence continues at coordinate 33,782 of CAIVZM010000068.1, read as the reverse complement.
ATCCCTTCCTGGGCGATGCAGATGAAGCTACCGGTATGGCGTTACGCTTCACTCTGGCGATTCCTGGCGTTCATACGGCGATTGTCGGAACGAAAAACCCGGATCGCTGGGCTCAAAATACGGGGCTACTCAATAATGGCCCGATGCATAGCGCGGAATTCGAAGAGATACGGTCTCGCTGGCGCGATATCGCCGAATCCGATTGGACGGGTCAGACGTGAGATGGACTTAACGCAAAGTTCGCTTTAGAGAAAACGCAACGTCAGCAGGCGTTTTGGCGTATAAGAGTTGGCGTATAATAAATCCTGCAGACGCCGGGAGGCGTTACAGACGCTACGCTACAGGACAAGGGGTTCCCAGGTGAGTTTTCAACGTAAATGGGTTTATTTGGCTTCAGGACTGGCGGCGGTCTCGCTTGCGGGATCCGCGGCGCTGCTCCGAGCGCAAGCGGGGGGAAACGGAAGCAGTCTCAATCCGCTACCGACTTTCGCCTCGAATGGCGGCGGCGCTAGCTGGGGCGACGGGGGCGTCGTTCCAGCCGGTCTGCAAAATGTCAAGCAAGTAGGTCAGATGGATGATGATGGCAAAGTGGCTGCGTTGACGGCGACTCTGTTCAGCAGCCAGCATTATGCCCGCCATCCAATGGATGACAAAATTTCGTCCGAATTTCTGGATCGATTTTTGGACACCCTGGATCCTCAGCATCTTTTCTTTTTGGCGTCGGATATTCAGGAGTTCGAGAAGTACCGGAATTCGCTGGATGAACTAACGCTTTCCGGCGATGTATCTCCCGCCTACATCATCACAGATCGGTTCAAGCAACGGTTGCGACAACAACTCGATTTCATGAACGCTTCGCTGAAAACGGAAAAATTTTCGTTCGATGGTTCAGATTCGATCAATGTTGACCGTAAGAAGGCTGCATATCCCGCGAATGAGACCGAGCAAAAGGCGCTCTGGCTCCAGAACCTGCGTTTTCAATATCTTCAGGAAAAACTCGCCAATACAAAGCCGGAGAAAATCACCAGCGATCTGACTCGGCGTTTCACCCGAACAGAGCGCTACTGGTTTAAAGAATTCGACAAGGACAATACCCTCGAACTTTACCTGAATGCTCTGGCCTTGACCTATGATCCGCACTCGTCGTACTTCGGCAAGGCGACCAATGACAATTTTGCCATGCAGATCAGCCTATCCCTGTTCGGGATCGGCGCGACACTGCAAAGTGAAGACGGCTACACCAAAATTGTCGAATTAGTCCCCGGCGGACCGGCGGCGAAAAGCGGTAAGCTTAGCCCCGGAGATCGCATTGTCGGCGTCAAGCAAGGCGACAAGGGCGAGATGATGGATATGATCGACGTGAAGGTGGACAAGGTCGTTGAGCAGATCCGTGGCCCGAAGGGTACACCGGTCACGCTAACGATTATTCCCGCCGATGCGCTCGATACCTCCGTTCGCAAGACCGTTACCCTGATCCGTGATCAGGTCAAGCTGGAAGAGCAGGCGGCGAAGGCGAAGTTGATCGAAATCCCCGGTAACGGCGGCGCTTCCCGCGCCTCCCGGATTGGCGTCATTGAACTGCCCTCTTTCTATGCAGACCCGGAGCAGGGACGTAGCGCTACGCAAGACGTAAAAATCCTTTTGCAGAAAATGCTGAAGGAAGGTGCGGCTGGGATAATCCTTGACTTGCGCTTCAATGGCGGCGGTTCTCTGACCGAAGCGATTACCATGAGCGGTCTTTTCTTAAAGGGCGGTCCGGTAGTACAGGTCAAGGATGCACGCGGAGCGATCAATATGGATGGCGATGACGATCCGGTCGCTGTCTACGGCGGGCCTCTGATCGTTCTTACCAACCATGTCTCCGCTTCCGCTTCCGAGATTCTGACCGGAGCATTACAAGATTATGGTCGCGCGGTTATCGTCGGCGACACTTCGACTTTCGGTAAGGGGACGGTGCAAACCATCATCCCGCTGAAGTCGATTTTCGAACGGGCGAAGATGTCGATCAAGCAAGACCCCGGCGCGATCAAAGTGACGATCCAGAAGTTCTATCGCCCGAGCGGCAAGTCGGTGCAGTTACAGGGCGTCATTCCTGAAATCACGCTGCCGTCGCTTTCCGAGGCATTGCCCTACGCCGAAAAGCGTGAGGACAATCCGCTTCCTTACGACACGATCCCGTCCGCGCAGTTCACCCCGGACAATAAGACGAAAGCGTTCATTCCGGAACTCAAGCGACTATCGGATTCTCGTGTGTCCAAAAGCGTCGATTTCAGTTATCTGAAAACATCGCTTGCTCAGGCTCTCAAACTGCGTGACGAGAAAACGATCTCGCTGAATGAAGCCTCACGTCGTCAGGAAAAGATGCAGGCGGAAGCGCGGCGCAAGGCGCGACAGCAGCAGCTTGCGGCGCGACCTGCGGATACAGAGCGGATTTTCCGATTGACGCTCGCGGATGCCGGAAAGCCGGGCTTGCCGCTTCCGGTAACGGCAAAGCAATTGGCAGACGCTTCCCTCAAATCTGCGGTCGCCCGCGCAAAACTGACTGCCGATGATGCCGACGATGAAGCGCTGAATGCTCGCGTCGCCGAACCCGATACCGTACTCAGCGAGACGGAACGTATCATGACGGACTACATCACGCTGACGAAAAAGTAAACTGTCCGTTAACAAAAAGCCTCCCCAGAGCGAATCAACTGTTCTGGGGAGGCTTTTTGTTTGCTTGCTCATCCGTAAGCGTCTGTTGCGCAGCGACAACTCCCGCAACCAGAGCCGCAAGCATTGCCTGTTGGCCCTTTTTGCTCAATAAAAAGTCTTCGTCGCGGTCATTTGAAAGACTGCCCATTTCGATCAGCAAGACGGGGACTCTGGCAAAAATCGAACCGGTCAACGCGCCCTGCTGTGAACCTACCAGCGTTTTTTCATCGCCAAACAGACCGAAATCAGGAAAAACGCCCTTCAGAACAGAATTCATAGCGTCATGGAACGGAAAGGCGGCGCGACGACTGAGGCTCCGAACTTCCGATGGCGGACCGATCACACCTTCTTTTGTACGACCTGATCGTGTGGGATAGTAAACGGCAAAGCCCGGTTCAGGTCGGGCATCGGCATGGAGTCTCAGGAAGATATTTGCTCCTACCTTGTTGGCGATTTCCGCCCGATGCTGGTTAGAAACCTTCTCGTTTCGAGAGCGTTTCGTCATCTCCACCGGGAAATCCCGTTGTTCTAACAGGCGATGTAGTTGAGTCGCATATCGCCATGCCAATTCCGCTTCAGAAATCCGCTTTCCTCGCGTCCCCTGACTGTAATCGGAAACATGACCGGGATCAAGGCAGACCAGGAATCGTGATTTCATATTATTTTCTTCAAGAGAAAAAAGCCTGATCTGACTTTACGATTGTAACGCCAATATCCCTTACCATCTTCCTAACTGCTCGAACATTTCCTGGGCATGATTTGCATAATCGAATTCCGCCTCAGGACGTAGCCCCTGTAACACCAGCGCCCACGCACCTTCGAAAAAGTAAACGACGAACCGGGCTTTCTCTATAACATCATCGATATTCTCCTCGATGCCGCAGGCTTTCAGGAAAGTGGACTGCCGGTCGTCGGAATACCCCCCTTGCAGGATAATAGTCGTCAGATCGTAAATGCCGTCGCCGTTTCCGGCAAACTCCCAATCCAGCAAATACAGATTGTCGCCGTCATCCAGAAAATTATTTCCCCAGAGATCATTATGATTGATGCCAGACGTGAAACGTGGATCAGACGCCCGTTCCGCCTCCCATCCGGTCAACTTCTCCCGGTAACGCTCAATCTCTGGGGGAGTTTTGATTCCCAATTCCCGTGCGCTCGTCAGGAGAAATTCGATGCGCTGGAACACGTTACAAACCCCTGAAATATTCGGGATCGCATGAAGGCGTCGGATCGCTTCCCCGAGTCGGGCGATATTATGCGGTTCCTGAAACTCCTCCGGTTTCCAGTGACGACCATCGATAAATGGCAATACCATATGGCCGGCGGGATCGCTGAAAAGAATCGGCAGCGCAAGTTGCGCTTCCGCCGCCGCTTGCGCTATCGCTAATTCATCCTGTCGCCGGATTCCCAGATAGCGTCCGGCGTCTGCGGCATAACGCAGTATGTAGGCTGAGTCATCCGCCACTACCCGATACAGGGAATTGTTCAGGCTGATAGTTCCGGTTAACGGTTCGATTCGGACGTTACGGGTATTGCGCCACAAAGGTACGCATTCCGCCAGTTCGCGAACTTCCGAGGGTATGACGAAGGAATCGCTGCCTTTAGAATCTATGTGGTTAGATTCCATCGCATTATTCCACGCCTGCGCCGCCGGACGGTGCGTACAGCATCCCGGCGAGAAAGAGGCGCCGCATTCCCGGCCAGAGCGCACGGAAGGTTGGGTCGTCCAGATAGAGTATCGCATGTCCTGAACCGATGGGTTCATCGATTATGAATGCGGTATCCGCCAGCAACGCTTCGGTATTGTCCGGCCAGACAAACCCGGTCAGGACGAGAGGCGCTTTTCCAAACGTGACGACGTTCGCCCCACCTGTTGAGGGTTTGAGAAAAACGTCGCCTGAGAGAAAAACCGGCAATTCCCCGGAAGGATACGCCCATCCCAGAAAGTGCGTCGGATCGATCTTTGCGCGGAAAATGGCTCCGGGCAGTTCCAACGGCTTTTTGGGCGCTGGCGCTTTAGCGGCGTTTTTTCCGCTTGCCGGAACGACGCTTTTAGGTTCTTTGTCCTTTTCGCCTTTGGGGTCATCTTCGCCGACACGCCGGGCGGTCGTCAACTCCACATCCTTGTCCATGAACCAGCGTCCGCCGTCCGCCAGACCGAGAACCGCTCCCCCATGGGATATCCATGCCTTGAGGTCGGCAATGCCGGATTTACCGAAAGCTCCGGCATATCCGACTCCATCGGGCAGTATAACAGTATTGAATCGCGCCAGATTCTCGGCATTCATACTCCGCAAGGGAATTGCGGTAAACTGAATGCCTGACTTTTCCAGCAGATTCCATACCGCCCCGTATCCGGTCTGGGAGACATTGTCTCCCGCCGCAACAGCTATTTTGGGGCGGGCAAGCGCGGTGACATTCTCCGAACCGATTCCCACAGTTCCATCCGGAGTGAATGTCGATGATAGGGAAAAGACATCCACATCCAGTTCGGCGCTCAGTTGCGAAAGTCGTCCGTGTAGCGTTTCCGGGTTACGGGAAACTCTCAGGATGATCGTCCCACGCGGCCAATCTTTCCCTCCAGAACTGATGGGCTTGGTTGCGACCGAAACTCGGTATTTCTCCTGCGACAGTCGCAGAGCGAGAATTAAGGCGCCGTCGGTATCTCCGCGAAACAGATACGCGACACTCGCTTTTCCCAACAGGGAAACGTTAGGTTTGGACAGTCGGACATTACCCGCCGCATCCGCCGTCAACAGAACGCCGGTTGTCGGGGGAGCGTCCCCGGTGCGATACCCTTCGACATCATACGCCAGGGGAAGAGCCCATCCGGTCAGATCATAAAACTCATAGCTCTCGCGAGGCTCATTTTCGTTGCGCTTTTCATTTCTCTCGCGGCGGGCGAGTTGCTCTTTGAGAAAGTTTGTTTCCAGGTTGGTGTCTGTTTCCAGAAATGCGCGAGCCAGGTTTCCGCGAGGTTGGTTTAAATCGATAACCAGTGACCCGGCGGGAAACTCGCGGCGGGAGCTTGTCGGTTTTGCGAGGTTGATGGCGCGGTAAGATTGCGCCGATGCGCTGACAAACGGGGCGTTAATCTGTCGCACTTCGACTCCGACACGGGTCAGCAGAGACGCCAGTTCGGCGCGTCTGCCAGAATCTCCCGTAGGCGGAAGGACGACGCAGCGAACCTTTTCTCCTTTCCCTTCCATCGCCGCACGGTGATAGGCGAGGTAGTCCCGCAACAGTTCTTCGCGCCGTCCCGCCGCCGTGAAGATCGTCGTCAACGCCGATTCCAGATGGTGCGATACGGCGTCACGAAGGGTGGAGATTGTCCCATCGGCGCGACGACGCGCCAGATTACCGCCGCCGTCGGTTTCGTAGGTCATCCCGATGGCTCCGGTCAGGGTTGAGAAACTGTCCAGATACCCCGGATAGAAAAAGTCGTACGTTTCGCGGTTGACATACGCCCACCCCTGAGAATCGAAGGCGGTAGCGTTCGCTTTGCCAAAGATTTCCGTCCACTTTGTGACTCGCTGACGGTCGACAAACCGCAATGTCGGCAGGGCGTTCGGCGGGAAGAAATAGACGGGAGGTTGACCGTGCTGATCGACATAGACCTGCGGGTTCCACGAGAGCAACGCCGCGGTTTCCGCTCGCGTTTCTGGCTGACTTTGCGACAGTTTGTCACGGTTCATATCGAAACGGTAATGGTTGTAGCGCCCTACAGAAGCCCAGGGAGTTCGCCTTTCATAGGAGAAACTGTCCGGGCTGCCAAGTGCAACGGAATTATAGTTGACGACGAATCGCTCATGCCCGTCCGGGTTGTACACCGGGTTCACGAGGATAACGGCGTTCTTGAGCGCCTCCGTGATTTGAGGATTCTCCGATGCGACAAGGTTATAGATCAACCACATGGCGGATTCGAAGGATGCGGTCTCGTCGCCATGAATGCACTGATTGATCCAGATAAGCGTGGGCGTATTCTTGAGAATGGTTTCGGCTTCGGCAGGGGAAGCGAGTTTGCGCGGGTCTGCCAGTCGTGCGATACGGGAGCGTATTTCTTCCAGTTTCAGGAGGTTTTCCGGTGAGCTGATCGCCAGCAGCCGCAGGGGGCGATTTTCCGTTGACTTGCCATAATCAAAAAGGCGTACCCGTTCACTCGCCGAAGCGACATAGCTCTGAATGACCTGCTCCTGTTCCCGAAACGTCGTGTGGCGTTCCCCTGCTTCGTAGCCGAGAATCGTCGACGGTCGTGAAATAGAGGGACGATACGGCCCACGACTGTAAAAGTCGTAAGGCTTTTCACTTGTCCCGGCGGTTTGTGCGGCGGCGAATCCGGATGCGAAAAGGGTAAAGATAGTCGCAACGATAAATCGTAGCGTCATTCGGCGGATAACTGAAAGTGAACAGGGAAGCGTGGATAGGCTGGCGGAAATAGCAATGGTCATATCGTTCAACGAAAGTCTTTCCGCCCGCTTTTCAATAGGGTATTGCGTCGTCTTCCTCCATTTACCGGGGAGTCGGCGCTTGCAGGCTTTTGTTTATTCGGGTTCCGCCAGCAATGATTTCAATTGGCGAAAGTAAGTTCCCAGATCATGTCCTTCCGGGCCTTCGGTCAGGCGCCGCAAAATCTTTTCGAACGGACGAACCTGAACGCCGTCCGTTTGTCTGGGGATAAGCAGCGACGATTCGTACCAGTTGTCCTCAAACATCCAGACACCATTGAGCGTTTGCGCCATCGTCTCGCCGAGATAACAGCCGTTATAGAACACCAGCAGATTTCGCTGTTTCTCCGGAAAGTTCTCCGCCTTCAGGAGATTATCATTGAGTCTGATCGATTCCTCAAGTACATCGAGAGACTCCAGAGAGTAATCCAGAATGCGCCCTGCGCCTCGCGCCTGTAGCGCCACGGTATCTGCATAGTCCTTGATATTATCGGCGTTGAGTCTCATTCCCCAAGGTATGCCTTCTTGACCTCAGGATTGGCGCGTAGTTCCTGAGCGTCGCCGGACAGGATAATTGTCCCGGTTTCGAGTACATATCCGCGATTGGCGACCGCGAGCGCCTGATTGGCGTTCTGTTCCACCAGAAGGACGGCGACGCCTTCTTTTTGATTGATCAGGGTGATGATACGGAAAATCTCCTGCACCAGGTTAGGCGCCAGCCCCAGCGAAGGCTCATCCAGCATCAGCAACTTCGGACGGGTCATCAGCGCACGAGCGATGGCGAGCATTTGCTGTTCGCCGCCGGACAGCGTTCCGGCGCTCTGCGTGAACCGTTCGCGCAAACGAGGGAACAGTGTCAAACCGTTTTCCATATCGGCGGCAATGCCTTCTTTATCGCGCCGCAGATAAGCTCCCAGTTCCAGATTTTCGCGCACCGACATATTGGCGAAGATGCGCCGACCTTCCGGGCAATGCACCAGACCACGGGAAACAATCGCCGCCGTTCCGGTACGGGTGATATCCTCGCCCAGAAATCGGACCGTTCCCGCTTTGGGGCGGATCATGCCGGATGCGGCGCGAAGCAAGGTGCTTTTTCCCGCGCCATTGGCTCCGATCAGCGTCACGACCTCGCCGGGATTGACGGTCACAGAAACGCCGCGCAGGGCATGGATAGCGCCGTAGTATACATCCAGATTATTCAACGCAAGCATCGGGGAGGACTCGTTTGAAGTAGGAGATGTCATGGGGTGTGCGTCGCCTCCGTCTCTGCGCCCAGATAGGCTTCGATAACCTTCGGATTGTTGCGGATTTCAGAAGGCGTCCCATGGGCGATAGGCTGACCGTAGACCAGCACCGTGATACGTTCGCAAACGCCCATGACGACGCTCATATCATGTTCGATCAGCAGGATGGTCAGGCCAAATTCATCGCGTAATCGGCGAATCAATCGCATCAGATCGGCGGATTCCTGCGGGTTCATCCCCGCTGCCGGTTCGTCCAGAAGTAACACCTGAGGGCGAGTCGCCAGGGCGCGGGCGATTTCCAGACGTCGCTGGTCGCCGTAGGGAAGGCTGGTCGATATTTCCTGCCGAACATCCCAGAGATCGAGCAATTCCAGAAGCCGTTGCGCTTCTTTATCGATAGCTTCCTCAGCGGAATAAAAGGCGGGCGTTCGTAACGTCGTTCCCAGCAACCCGACTTTTTCGTGGGTGGACGCCGCGGTACGGACATTGTCCATAACCGTCAAATCAGGAAAAAGCCGAATGTTTTGAAAAGTCCGGCAGACGCCCAGTTTTGCAATCTCGTATGGTTTTTTACCGGCGATTTCCTGCCCGTTGAACTGGATCGAACCCGATGTGGGAGCATAGACTCCGGTCAACAGGTTGAACACCGTCGTTTTGCCTGCACCATTCGGACCGATCAACCCGGCGAGGTCGCCTTTTTCGAGTGTCAAATTGACGCCGTTGACGGCGACCAATCCCCCGAACCGCTTCGTCACTTCTTTAAGCGCAAGTACTGCCATGAATGACGAATTATAGCCTTCTGATAAGATTCAGTCAAGACAGGATTTTGCAATGAGAATCACTGTCGAAGATGCCAAACGCCTCAGAGGCAGGGAACTGAACCTTGCAGGTATCGCACTCACTGAAATCCCGGTACGCAACGCTCCGCACAATTACCACTCGCCGCCCTGGTGACTCTCCGGCTCGAAGGACAATTCCAGACCGTACCGCAGATACCCGTAGAGGTTCTGCCCTCCGCCGTAGCTGATAAGGTCTCTTGTCAACCAGCGGGTGTTGGCGACATCGTAGAAGCGCAAACCGCACCGGTACAAATCAAGTCCTGACTCGCGCATATAGCCCAGTGAACCGCCAAAGCCGGCAAACGGGTCGTCCGTTGAGGAACCGACATAGTCGCTGGTTTTGGTCGCTCCAAAGGCGTCCGTAACTTACTTTTTATTCGATGTTGCCGATTTTTTCGCCTCGGATGCGCTGAGCGATGCGGCTTGATTGCGCCAATAAACGGCACGATTATTGCTTTCATCGGCGTTGTCACGCTCGTACAGCGCCGCCAGTCGCAAACAAGCTTTTATGTCACCTTGACGGGCTACCTGTTGGCGTCATAGACCGAGATCATCCAATCTATTGAACGGAACGGTTTCCTGCGCCAAACCACCGTTTCAGCATCGAATGGATAAATTCCGCTGTAAAAAACAGAACAATCAACAATGCCAGCGAGGGAATAGAACACAATAATGTCGAAATCCCTAGAGAACGCAAGACCACAAAAAGCGCGACTGGTGCGCCCAGTACCAGACCCCACGCCGTTAACACTAAGGTAAAATCCCAAAAGTCAAGCCATCGTTCTCGGTTCATCAATATCCTCTTTTTGTGCTGATCGGGCCAGGTATAATTCGGATTCCGCCAGGACGCTTGATCACTTCGCCCGCAGGAACTCGAACTGGAATAATAGCCTCTTGTTTATCGAACGATAGACCATACATTATAGTTAATTTAAAGGTGCTCGCCTTTGGATCAGTAGTCAAATAGACATCGCCTTTGCGCCATAGCCACATGCCATATCCCTTGCTTCCGCAGAGTACTTCTGTTTGGGTAATTTGTTGAGCCGCTTTACCACTGGTGTAGTGATATAGTTCGATAAACCCATCACTGTTTAGAGAGGGATCTCCTATTCCAGTCGACCTAACGCCCGGTTGTCGCGGAGCTACGTAAGCATAGATCCATCCCATCGTATGGGCCATCTGCTCCACATTAGAATTGGCTTGGTTCCATGCAGGGCTACCGATTCCTGTTCCCGGAAGTTTTGGTCCACCGAAGATTTCGATTATGGCATCCGTATGGTCGAAAAGTCTTCCGCCCACTACGTGTTGGTCACCATAAGGTCCTTGACCACTGCGAGCCCAACCCGCATCCATACCTGCCGGGTCAACCGCCATGACCGGATTACCCGACACATATCCGTAGAGGTTTTGCCCCCCGCCGTATCCGATGGGGTCTCGTGTCAGCCAGCGGGCATTGGCGACATCGTAGAAGCGCAAACCGCATCGGTACAAATCAAGACCTGACTCTCGACTATAACCGAGTGAACCGCCAAAGCCGGCAAACGGGTCGTCCGTTGAGGAACCGACATAGTCGCTGGTTTTGGTCGCTCCAAAGGCGTCCGTGACATGAGAGGACAAAATCGCGCCGTTCCTGTCCAGACGCATCGCCGTGTTGCCCCGCTCGTCGGGCAGATAAAACACGGTCGTTGTGGTCGTCGCCAGAGGAACCAGTGGGGTTGTTCCGTTCACTGCCGGAACGGACGCTTTGACGGTATCCGACGGCGGAGCAGGAGGCGGATTGTCTATTCCCGGCGATAGCGGTGGCGATTCAGGTAGGCGACTATGTCGGCGTAGTTTCCTTGCTTCGCCAAATCCAGGGTAGTTTCGCCATCCTGGTTTTTCATTTCAGGATTCGCCCCATGGTTTATCAGAGATTGGACCACGGGCATATAACCATTCGCTGAAGCGAGCATTAATGCCGTGTCGCCATGGGCGTCTTGTTGGTTAGCATTAGCTCCTTGAGATAATAAAATCAGAACAACGTCATTATGCCCGTTTTCTGAGGCGGCAATTAACGGGGTTGAGCGCAGTTCAGGGTCAACCGCATTCACGGAAGCGCCCATTTGCAACAGTCGTTTTACGGAATCGGATTGACCCAGTTCAGCAGCGCGGATCAAAAGAATTCCCGCAAGTACGACGTACCCGAACGATAACGCCGCTGCTACAATGAGAGCGATTACAGCACTTATCTTCCGCTTATGAGATTTCTGAATTGGTGTTGTCAACGTATCGTCCACTGGAATTCCTGATAAACATTGCCATTGGGGCCGAAGCCACAACGGGCACGATCAAAAGTCCCGTTCCAAAGGGGATTCTGCCCAAACAAGCCGGGTATATGATACCAGAACGAGTCAAATGATGCGACGTTATATGCACGTACAAATATGTGACCGTTTTCATCAATACGTTGCCAACGAAAAGCTCCTACTTGAAACTGAGTCGCGTTTCCTGGCTGCTGGATCGAATTGATGAAAGCGGAAAAAGTCCTTATGCTCCCACTATTTTTTCCCTGCGCGATAGCGAACGCAATCTGTTCTCCTGCGAGCGAGTTCCGTAACTCTAAACTCTCGGGACTACGATCAAGATATCTCCTGTGGTCCTGACCTAACCCGAAAAACCAATCTGATAGGAAACTGGTGTTTCGTGTGAAGCCTGAGAAGTAACTACTTATCTCCTGATTAATGCCGTCGCCTAACTGATTTAAGTATTCGTTCACCGTAGCAGGAGGATAAAGCCCAAGTGGGTCGCTTCCCATGACAGGGTTACCGGAGACATATCCGTAGAGGTTTTGCCCCCCGCCGTATCCGATGGGGTCTCGTGTCAGCCAGCGGGCGTTGGCGACATCGTAGAAGCGTAAGCCGCATCGGTACAAATCAAGTCCTGACTCTCGACTATAACCCAGTGAACCGCCAAAGCCGGCAAACGGGTCGTCCGTTGAGGAACCGACATAGTCGCTGGTTTTGGTCGCTCCAAAGGCGTCCGTAACATGAGCGGACAGAATCACGCCGTTCCTGTCCAGACGCATCGCCGTATTGCCCCGCTCGTCGGGCAGGCATAAAATAGCGCTCGCCTAACCGGCTGTTATGTATTACTATCAGATGTTGTTATTTCGAGGAGACAAATTCCCGCAGTAAAGAGGGGAGTGATTATCTCCTTCATAATCGCGCTACTATCGGTCATCCAAGTCGAAGTCAACAAAGGTCGACCGGCATCAATCAATATAGTAAACTCTCGCTTGCTATGCTTAATGATACTGAAATAGTATCTGTCGTTAATGGACATAAAGATGGCAACGCTTTGACCTGCCAGAAATTGGGTGTCCAACTCACTTAGGATGACGGAAGAATCTTGATCGGACATCAAACAGTCCAACGCTACCTCGGATGATTCCCCATAGTCATAGAGTTTTTGCCCATCCACCGTGGTTTTCCAGATCACCCCCGCTTTAAGCAAGACGTTGATTACTTCCGAAAACGCGTAATCGTAGCATGTTTCCAAATTGATTGAATACGTTGCGCTCATAGGTAACGGCACAATCAGGGATTTCTACGCATCCTTTCGTTTTTACAACATGAAGTCGCAGTAACGGAACCGCAATGGTACAGTGTCGAGTCGCCGCCTTCTAATAGCCGTACTGCGCTCCCATGCCCGCATAAGGGTCGGAAGTAGCCATGCCAATCTAGGTGCACTCTTTTTATACGATTATAATTTATTTATCTTATATAAAGGAGGATTGATTCATGCCGTAAGGCGAACCGCATGGCCTCCCACCTTATCTTATCAAAGCATATTCCTACCGTGTTCAGAGCGTCATCTCTCGACGAAATTCCGAAATGCTTGAATCATTTCATCCAGTTTGTCCACGCTTCCCGAAGCCTCAAATAAACCACCCTCAATTTTATAGTTCATCCAGTCCCGATCTCCCCGGTCAAGCCGCACCGTCGGCAGGAAGGCATCCTCCCATGGCGTCCCGTTCAAATCTATCCTGAGCCACCAACCTGGATTATCCAGGGTTTGAAGTTGAATTCCAAAACCATGTTCCCAATCCCCGTTACAACGGGAAGCATACCACTGCTCAAGATACTTGACGTTATCCATATTGGTTAATATTCAGTGGGTTTCTCATCGTTCCGGGGGGACGCACCCTGCTCAACAGTGCGCCTCAACGTCCCGCCCTACCTTAGTAGTAGTCCCTCCGCGAGACGAACGGCAGGCGGCCTTGAGGTAACCACCTCCACGAGAACACTATTTCTCCCCGCATCTCCTCGCGGTCCTGGTAGGTGACGATAATGCTGGGGCGGGCGTCACGAGTCATTTTCAGGTAATCATACCCGTATCCGTGCAAACGCATATAATCTTCGATTCCGTCAAGAGAGTCGGGCCATTGACCGGTATCATGGCGCCGGTTGGGCAGATAGTCCTGCTCAATTTTGATAGCGTATTGGGCTTCCGCGACGCTTTTCATGGCGAAGGCAAACGCGACGTAGAGGGTCAAACCCAGCGTTAAGACAACCGCAAGAACAATCCGATATTTCCGGGTCACTTTGCCCGTAACATCGCTTTCCATTTTCTCATTTATATTACTTAAGTAATCCCGGTGAAGCCACTCACGTTGTCGGAAACTTTTAACCCATTGTTAACCTACGCCGCTTTCGTGACCGTCGAAAACAGGTCTCCCGATTTGCTTGACGACCGCGCCATCTTCAAAAAGCCAACGCCATAGAGCGCCGTTATCCAGTGCGACGATAATATAGCTGCCTGACTTTACATAAGGGGCGATAGTGGCAAACAGGCAATCTTCATCTCCTAATTTTTCACCTGCAAAGTTCAGTTCCGTAATATTTCCTTCGTTGTCCGTCTCTGGTATCCATCGGCAAGATTCGAGTAAAGATAGAGCATCGTTAGCTTGCCCGAGTTGATGGCGGTCAATGAAATCCACCACAAAGCACCCATGATGAGAGGATTTATTCGTGGCGGATTTTAAGGCGTTGTAAAGGTCATTCACGCTCGCCCTGGGTATCCCAATACGGGAAGAGAGAACCAGCATGTTGTAACTAATTGTAGATACCTCTTTTTTGTATGAATGCAGACGACGCCTTCAGAAGCGTCAACGTGTCAAGGTTTTACCACATCAATAAGCAGTTTGAGGTCATTCGTGCCGATGCCGCCGCAATTGTTTATTCCCTGAATCGCTTGCCCACCAAGCTTTGGTGAGTAAGCAAGTACCGGGTAACCTAGATTCAATCGGGCTGTGACTTGACTCGTCAAGCCTGCCCCTCCCTGTTTCACTTCAATTAACGCATTCCGTAGTACTATGTCAATCTCCTGTCCACCTATCTTCTGATTCACGCCGATAACATGACCAGGATAGCGGCTTTCAATCGCATTAGCTACTTGGGCAACGAGGGGGTCTTTGGAAGTGAATAACCGCTGAGGCGCCCCACCACCGCTACTACCTCCTCCACCGAAGATATTGGAGAGGTTGTTTCCGAATCGTTGCCATTGCTGATTTGTCCATTGCCCCCACCGTTGCCACCACTGTTGCGCCGCCGTTATTCCGATGATTCTTGAGGCATCTCCGAGCCGAATCGGGGTGGAATCTGTCTCTCGCAGGATAGAGAGTTGCGTTCGCATTCCGCTGGCGTTAGTGACGCTGTTCGTCTGGTCTTGCGTCCCGAAAGGATCCGCGCCCATGACAGGGTTACCGGAGACATATCCGTAGAGGTTTTGCCCTCCGTCATATCCGATGGGGTCTCTTGTCAGCCAGCGGGCATTGGCGACATCGTAAAAGCGCAAGCCGCAACGGTACAAATCAAGACCGGACTCGCGCATATAACCCAGTGAACCGCCAAAGCCAGCAAACGGATCGTCCGACGAGGAACCGACATAATCGCTGGTCTTGGTCGCTCCAAAGGCGTCCGTGACATGGGCGGACAAAATCACGCCGTTCCTGTCCAGACGCATCGCCGTGTTGCCCCGCTCGTCGGGCAGATAAAACACGGTCGTTTGCGCCATTGTTGACGACGTAATAGTTATAGCTGTGCGCCCCCATATATACATCGTCAATCCAACTGGTTTAATATTTTCTAGTTTCAGTGTATCCCGGTTAACCGCTAAATGAACCAATTATTGATGGAAAACGTCTGGAAATGCTGGGCGGTATCGAAGAAAAAACACACTGTGTGAAGACGCTGCTTGACAGAAAGGGCAGAAGCCCCGTATCGTTAGCGCACGGATGAGATGGTCTTCTATCGTCGGGAAAGTTCAGGTTGCGCTATGTGTGACCCTTTGCGGGTTCATGTGGGGGTGCGCGTCCGCGCCTGAAAAATCTGCGGATACTGTCGTTCGCATTCGGTGCTGGACGATGTGGAGTGGGGGTGAAGAGAAAGCGTTTCAGGCGGTCCTCGACCGTTATAATGAAACGCATCCCGGCGTCCGATTCGAAAACCTGGGTTCCGTCAACGATGAAAAGACGGTTCGCGCACTGGTAGCTGGGGCGCCGCCGGATGTGTTTACTGTCTCCGATCCCTCGTACCTCGGTGCGCTCGCCGCTAATGATGCGATTCTCCCGCTGGATGATCTGTTCGGAAAATCGCACCTGAAAACCGACGACTTCACCCGCGCTTCGCTGAGTCAGGCGCGTTACAACGGCAAACTCTACGCGATGCCATATCTGGTCGATTGCATCGGTCTGCTCTGGAACAAGAAGGTCTTTCGTGAAGCGGGTCTCGACCCGGAACGTCCGCCGCAGACCATCGAGGAACTGGAAGAGTTCTGTCGAAAAATCACCCGACATGGTTCTGACGGTCGACTGACGCGCATCGGACTTCGTCCGCCCGATGGGGTCAACCTGCTCGCTCTGTATGGCGGCGGATTCTTTGAACCTGCGACGGGGCGTATTACGGCGAACAATCCGCGCAATATCGAGGCGGCGACCGCCTTCAAGGCCCTGATGGACGCTCAGGGGGGTTACGAAGCGGTGCAGGGCTTCGCTGCTGGGTTCGCCAATGAGCAGGGCGGCTACAATTCGTTTTATGTCGGTCAGGCGGGTATGGCATTCACCGGGCAGTGGAATACCTACTGGATCGCAAAGTACAAGCCCGACACGGAATATGGCGTCGCGCCCCTGCCGTATCCCGCCGCCCATCCGGAACGCAAGGGGACGCTCTGGCTCGGCGGAAACTTCTTCTGTATCCCGAAGGAGTCCCGTCACCCGAAGGAAGCCTGGGATTTTCTGGTCTGGACGCAATCGCTGGAAGCGCAACGTCTGCTGGCGGACTCCCTGCATGGGGTTCCTAATATTCGCGCCGCGTTAAAGTTACGTTCGCTCCGCGAAGGCGAACCGTGGCGCGTCTCGTTCGGCAAGTTTATGGATCTCTCCGACAGTTCCAATGCGACCCATTTCCCGCCGATGCCGGTGGCGGCGCTCTATCTGAGTGAAATCAACAGCGCCATCGAAGCGGTGGGGTATGGCAGGAAAACTCCGGAAAAGTCGCTTTCCGACACTCAAGAACGCGTCCAACGAGAAATGGATCGTTACCGATAGAGGTCGATACCTGCTATGAGAACCAATTCTCGGAAAACCTTTCTCTCTCGTGAACAACGGCTCGGTCTCTGGTTTATTTCGCCGTGGTTGATCGGGTTCGTCTTACTGACCCTCTATCCGATCCTCGCTACCCTGTATCTGTCGTTCACCGACTATCGCGTTCTTTCGCCGCCTCGCTGGGTGGGCTGGGCGAACTACCGCGAACTCCTGTTGGATACAGAGAACTTCTGGCCGTCTCTGGGCAATACCGTCTTTTTCTTTCTGGAATTGCCCCTTGCGTTAATTCTTGGTCTTGCGCTGGCATTGTTGCTGAATCAGAAACTGCGCGGAATGACTATCTACCGGACGCTGTTTTACCTGCCGTCCATCGTTCCGGTAGTGGCGAACGCGATGCTCTGGCTGTGGCTTTTGAATCCCGAACATGGACTGGTGAACACCGGATTACGCGCCGTGCATATTCCCGCCCCCGCCTGGCTGGCATCGCCGCTGTGGGCGAAACCCGCCCTGATTGTCATGGATTTATGGGCGGTCGGCGGAAGTATGGTGATTTATCTTGCCGCATTACAGGGCGTCCCGACATCCCTGTATGAAGCGGCAGACCTGGATGGCGCGAACGCCTTTCAGAAACTTGTCAGTGTCACCTTGCCTGCCATCTCGCCCGTCATCTTCTTCAACCTGATCATGGGGGTTATCGGGACATTTCAGTATTTCACGCAAACCTTTGTCATGACGAAGGGCGGCCCGGACAAGGCGACATTATTTTATGCCCTCTATCTGTATCAGAATGCCTTCCAGTACTTCCGAATGGGCGCCGCCTGCGCCATGGCATGGCTGCTTTTTCTGGTGACCCTGGCAGCGACATTTCTCGTATTCAAGACATCAGCGGGCTGGGTCTACTATGAAGGGGAACGGTAGAGTCATCCTCATGAAACATAAGACTTTATCCGGGATCGCCGGACATATCGCCCTGATCGCCCTCAGTTTGTTGTTTTTGGCTCCTTTCGCCTTTATGGTCTCGACGTCTCTCAAGGATGAGAAGCAGGTTTTTACCGAAACGATCCAATGGATTCCGTCGCCGATTCACTGGGAAAATTACCCGGCGGCATTGCTGAGTTTCCCGTTCTGGACTTACCTGAAGAACACGCTGATGATCTGTGTTGGGACGGTCACCGGGACACTGGTTTCGGCGGCGCTACCCGCTTATGGATTTGCCCGATTGCGCTGGCGGGGGCGGGACGCGATGTTCTATCTGATGATCGCAACCATCATGCTTCCCGCGCAGGTGACACAGCTACCCATTTTTCTAATCTTCCGTTCTCTGGGCTGGACAGGTACGTTTCTGCCCCTGATCGTTCCCTCGTTCTTCGGTAACGCTTTCAGTATCTTTTTGTTGCGTCAGTTCTTCCTGACGATCCCAGAGGAGCTATCAGATGCCGCTCGTATGGATGGGTGTTCGGAATGGGGAATCTTCTGGCGTATTTTGTTGCCGCTCTCAAAACCCGCTCTCGCTACGGTAGCATTATTCGCTTTCATGGGAGCATGGACGGATTTTCAGGGGCCACTGATCTATGTGCATGATGAGGCGCAATATACCCTTGCGATAGGGTTGTCATCGTTTCTGGGGCGTCATGGCGGGCAATGGAATTTGCTGATGGCGGCGGCGACCGTGGTCACTATCCCGCTGATCGTCGCGTTCTTCTTTGCACAACGCACGTTCATTCAGGGCATTGCTGTCACTGGAATGAAGGGATAGATTTACCTTGATCCTGAAAGCGGGATAGAGATAGCGGATTTACGTACCCTTAAGCACCGCTCCGACACCTCACTCACCGAATGTTCTTTCATGCAAGCGCGGAAAACGGCATTACGGCAATTCGTGCTGTTGCAGGGAGCGCAGGAGACGGTGGGCAGAAGGATTTCGCCTCGTCCTTCCCCGGTAAAAAGGGGAGCGAGATGGCGCGGGTCTGTAGGTCCAAAGAGGGAAACGTAAGGAGTATCCAGCGCCGCGCAGAGATGTAAGGCGCTCGTATCGCCGCTTACCGCCAGCGCCGCCCGACGCAAGAGAGCGACATATTGACGCAGGTTCGTGCGTACAAGGCGAATACTATCGCTGTCTTTGCATTGCGAGGCGATCCTATGGGCAGCCTCTTCATCCTTCGGGCTATGCGGCAGAATACATTGCAAGGAATGATTTTTCCATAGTGTATCGGCAAGCGCGGCATAGCGTTCCGGCTCCCAGCATTTGTTTTCCGCTGTCGTAAAGGGAAGAATCGCCGCGTAGGGCGTACTGCCGTGACGTTGTTGAAATTCTTCGAAGAAGGAACTCTCTTCCGGCGTTTCTCCCAGTGTCAGGCGCAGAGAAGCGTCCGGGCAATCCAGCGCCTGAGTCGCCTGCAGGTAGTGACGGGTCGCATGAATCTGGGGACGTGGGTCAGGAATGACATGGGTATAAAGCCGTGGCGTAAGAGTAGGCAAGGTTGGTGATGGGTACAATCCTATCCGAAGCGGCGCCGGGCAAAGGATGGCAGTGAACCACTTGTCTGGGTGGCAGTTGATGACCGCATCCCATTCCTTTGCCGCCAGCATTTGCCGTATTTCGCGCGATCTGGTTATCCATGCCGGGTAATTCGCTTTGCGCCAGAGACGACGCCAGGAACCGGTATCCAGAATAACGAGATCATCGATATCCGGGTGACCGTGCAGGATCTCGCCGTGCGCTTCATCGACTACCCAGGAGATTCGGCATTCCGGATACTTCGCTCGAATAGCCGTGAGCATGGGAGTCGCCATGACGATATCGCCCAGCGCCCAGAGTTTAATGATGCCGATCCGCTTCACTCGTATGCTGTCTCCTTGACGGTGGAACGCGCGATGGTTTGAAGCGTTGCTTCATAGACTTCCTCTACCGTGATCAATCGCATACATTTCTCGTAATCAGCGCCGACATTCACACATTTTTTTCGGTCACACGGGCCGCACGGAATCGGATGAATCAGCGATACCCCATGCCCGGAGAGCGGGGCGTACCATTGCGGTGCGGTCGCTCCGAAGAGCGACACGAAAGGAGTTTCCAGAGCGGCGGCGGCATGCATTGGCCCGGTATCGCCACTGATGAGCGCTGACGCCCGGTCGATTACCGCCGCCAGTTCGCGGAACGATAACTCTCCTGTCGTCATGGCAGGGGGGCTAGCCATCTTTCGGGCGATTTGGGACACCGGTTCCCTTTCGGCGGCGCTGCCGGATAATAATACCTTGAAGCCCTGTGCGTTCAATCGGTCGGCTAAAGCGACGAATCGTTCGGCGAGCCAGCATTTGGTCGGCCAGGTGGTTTGCGTCACCAGAATAACGAAAGGGTTTTCGTCAGAAATGCCCTGAGCGGAAAGAAACGCCTTCGCCTTTGCCCTGTCTTCGGCGGTATACCCGAGTCGCATTCTTTTATCGGGGACAGGGGGGATATTCAGCGCCTCCAGAGCCAGAAGATACTGGTTGGTACGATGCTCTTCGCGTTCCGGGCCATTATAGGAGTGGGTGAAATAGTGTGCGTTCGGACCCGAGTAGGGCTTGCCATAGTAACGTGCGAAGGTGTCGAAAATCCCGATTCGCTCCGTTGCGCCACAATGTCTCGTCAATAAAGACCATTCCTCCGGTTGGAGGGAGATAAAGATATCGTAGTTTCGTTCCTGTAACGCCTTTCGGAATAGCAGGGAGCGATAAATCCAGAGCGGGTAATTCAGTCGGCGTAACATCCGTTTCCAGTATTTGGAGTTCCACAGAATGATCTCATCCAGATGCGGATTCGCTTCTATCGCTCCGGCTTGGGTATCTTCGACTATCCATGTAATATGAGCGTCCGGGTTTGCATTGCGGAGCGACTCTAGTAAGGGAGTCGCCATCAAAATGTCGCCCAGAGCTCCTGCGCGCATAATCAATATGCGTTTGGATGCCTGATCACGGGGAACGGGGCAGCGAGCGATTCTCTGGTTAACCGGCGTGTGAGAAGGACGAAAGAGAGGCGCAGAATTTCCTGCCAACAACGGAAGACTCAAAACTCCTCCCTCATCTTTTGATGTTTTTGCAACATGCTCCGACTCGCATCAAGCGCCCATTCTACCTGCAACTCGCGCATACAGGCGATTTCCTGTGGACAACTGGTTTTCCAGTGAAGCGGTTTTGGCAGATGATGACATCCAAGGCAGGATACGTTGGAATGTACGGCGACCGATTCCGTCTCAAGAGGCAGATGAAAATGGGGAGAGGTGGGGCCGAAAAGACCTATCGATGGCGTACCAACCGCACCTGCGATATGCAGCAGACCAGAATCAATGCCGACAAGTAAGTCCGCTCCTGCCACAGCCGCCGCCGTTTCTGTTACCGTCAGAGAACCAATCCAGTGAATTGCGCCGGGAATTCGGGGGACAGCATCATAGCGGGCGTCATAATGCCAATCTGCGCCAACCTGAATAACTGTCGCATCCAGTTCGGAATGAAACCGTCGCGTCAATTCCGCCCATGCGGAGGGCGCCCACTCCTTGACAGGCCAGGAAGGGCCGCAGTGTATAAAAATGATAGGGCCGCTTCCAGTTCGCACGGCATGGATTTCGTTACTCAATCGAACGCGATAAGTCTCGGGAAGCGCGATATGCGGTTGACGCGAAGCGGGAACAAGATCATATTGATTGCAAAACGCATCCACAATATGGCTGAGTCGATCCTTCTGGGTAACACCCGGATCAGTTGTATGCTGAGGCGCAAAATGAAAATCGAACGAATTTAAGTCGATATCACGAACCCGGATAGAGCGGGGAACCTCATCACAACGCTCATCTTCCACTACTTCATCGACATAACCGGATAGAGAGGGTAATTCTATCAATGCGGAGGTGGTTCGGAAAACGATATAAGCCTTCGGATACTTGGCGCGAATAGCGCTAAGTAATGGAAAGCAACTGATCACATCGCCCATTCCCCCGAATCGATCCACCAGAATCAACGGATTCCCACGATATTGACGCAAATGAAAGCGGAAGCGTAAGGCGCTCGCAATAATATTTGCATAGTGCGGCATCCGTTTCAGATGGTGGAGCATCACACTCATATACGAGGCGGTTCCTGTTTTTCTTGCAGGATTTTAAGATAAAGCGCTTCATTGTTGTCGGTCATTCGGGAAAGGGTAAACAGCGCGTCCGCCCGCACCGCGCCTGAGGCTCCCATATAGGCGCGTTTTCGTGGTTCACAGGCAAGGTCACGGATTGCCGCCGCCAGCGCGACATCATCGCCAGGGGGAACCAGAATTCCGGTTTCGCCATCCGCCACCATTTCCGGCGTTCCCCCGATATTGGTTCCGATAACGGGCTTACCTAACGCCATCGCTTGCTGAACGACGGCGGCACAGGGCTCTTCCCAGACGGATGCTAGAACCAGCGTATCCAGTGCGTTGATCGCATTGTTCACATCGGAACGGAAGCCCGCGAAAATGACCTGATCCGCAATGCCAAGTTCTCGGGTGGTTTCCTTTGCCAGTTCCGCCTGCGGGCCATCACCGATCAGGACGGCATAAAGTGGGGCGTTTGTTGCTGACATTACTCCAGTTGAGGAGGACGAAACTCTATCGGTATCCGTCACGACACTACTTTTGCTCAAGCGAGAGTGTTCCCGGGCGACTGCCTGCAGGAAAGTCCTCCAGCCTTTTTCTTCAGCGATTCGTCCCGCCAATCCCACGACGAAGGCGCCGGGAGGAATGCCCCATTCCTCCCGCACCGATTCGGGTGAGAGGGTCAGATGGCGGAATGCATGGGTGTCCGTCCCATGGTGGATAGTGACTACCCGATCCTGATGGATTCCCTGCCCGACCAGCGTTCGACGCACTGACCCAGATAGCGCGATGATGCGGTCGAACAGAACCTTCTCATATAGAAATTTACCCAGAGACGATTTCAGGGCATAGGGGGAATGTCGGCTCATGACTACCGCCGGGACGCCCAATTGACGCGCAATCAGCGGCGTGACAACATAATCAGTGCTCCAGTGCACATGGACGACATCAAACGATTCACGGCGTATCAACTCGCGAATGCGCCTGGCTTCTTTAAAATCCCATTGTCGTCGGACTGTGATAGGAAAGGTTGTCAGACCACGCTTGAGCGCTTCCTGCTCTACGAATTTTTCGGGACGAGCGGTTACTGTCACCCGATGTCCACGTTCCGCCAACTGCTGGGCGAGATTCAGCAAATGCAGTTCCGTACCGCCCCAACCGGGGAAGCCCGAACCTACCTGCAGGATATTCAACAGGCGTCGCCCGCTCATCATCGCGATTCTTTCCCTTCCTGCATGATGCCAATCAACCTTGTGGTGGAACGACCCTCTACTATAGGAAGGATAACGACTTCGCCGCCCAGAAAACGGACAAGAGGCGTTTCGGGAAGCGCGTCTGGCGATGCGTAATCGCCTCCTTTCGCATGAACATTCGGGCGAATGATTTCTATTAGATTCAACGGGGTATCTTCTTCGAAAATACACACCGAGTCCACGCAATGCAAGGCATCCAGCACTTCGGCGCGTTCCTGATCCAGATTCAAAGGACGTGTCGGCCCTTTCAGGCGGCGTACTGAGTCATCGCTGTTTACTCCTATCAGTAGGGCATCGCCCAGAGCGCGAGCCGCCTGCAAATAGCGGACATGCCCGACATGCAACAAATCAAAAACGCCATTCGTAAAGACGACACGCTTGCCTTCCGCCTGCAACTCCGCCGAACGTCTTCCTATCGCTTCCCGATCCAGAATCAATGCGTTAACGCCTCCCCGTGCCTGTTTCTCTGTAATTCGTCCGTCGTTTCGATAATCAGCCTTCGTCGCACTGCGTTCATTACCCACTCCACAGGCATCTGGGTCATGCAGGCGATATCACCCCGTTTGCAGTACCTTTCCCGGCAGGGAACACAGGGCAATTCCCGGTTGATAACGACCAGATCGCGCCGTGACATCGGGCCGGAGCGATTTGGGTCCGCCGCACCGGACAATACGACCATAGGAGTTCCCAGAGCGGAAGCGATGTGCATCGGCCCGGTATCCGGCGTGACAAAAACCTTTGCAAAGCAGAGCAAGGCGCCCATTTCCTTGATTTTAAGACGGTTTGCCAGATTGACCAACCGTGTTTCCGGTCGGACGGTCGCTGCGATGAAATCCGCCCGTGTTTTGTCGTCCGGTCCGCCCGTGAGCACCAACCTGAGGTTCGGCATCTCCTGAGCGATACGATCAAGAAATTCGACGTAACGCTCCGGCGGCCAGCGGTTAATAATGCGGGTTCCTCCCGGATTCGCCGCCAGAAAGGGAGTTTCCGGGGCGATACCTTCCGCCGCCAGAAGGTCTGAGACTGTGGATCGCGCTTCTTCCGGGACGAAAAAATTCATTGTCGGATCGTGCAGGGTGACGCCGATGCTCCGAAGTTCGCAGGCGAAGTCCTGAATGAAATGACGTACTTTGCCTGTCTCCGGTTGCACTGACGTATCTTTATTGTATGTGATACGTCGTGCGGCTCCTGTGCCATGGAGCATGATGAATGTCTTCAGGCTGGGTTGGAAATTGATACAGAGATCGTATTTTTCCTCCCGCAACGATTTCAGGAATGAGGCAAGATTATGCGGGCGCATATCTTCGCCACGTGGCCCATAGGGAATGATCCGTCGCAGGTAGGGTATTCCTGATATCGCATCGATATTGTTCCGTCCGACGATATAGTCGATGAATTCCGGTTGGAGTTGCTCATGCAGCGCCCGGATGGCGGGTGTCGTCATCAAAATATCGCCCATTGCGCCGAAACGAATCACGCAGACACGACGGATTTGGGGTTCGCCAGATCGCATGACGGAAGGGACGAGAAGAGGCTTTGACTGTATAGCGTTCGTCTCCTGAGTCTGTCGTATCGGAGCAATGGGCAGTCGTAATCGCTTCCGTTCGATATTCAGGAAATCGCAGGTTGCATCGTAGACACGTTCCGGTGTCAGAACGTTCATACAATCGAACCGGTCATCACAGGTGGGGCGCTTGCGACAGGGAGCGCAGTGCAGGGCATCGTAAAGAACTGTCGCCGGCGCGGCGTGACCGCCGCCAAAGACGGAGCCTTGAGAGGCCAGGGGCCGGTTTCCGCCGGGTCAGTAGAACCGAAAAGCGCGACAACCGGCGTCTTCATGGCGGCGGCGATATGAAGGGGGCCGCTATCGCCAGAAATGACTACCTGCAATTGTGCGACGATTGAGGCAAGCTCTTTTTCCGTCGTTTTCCCGACTGCGGACACCAGAGGGGAAGTCGCTTCTAACTGAATGCGCCTGGCGGCTTCCGTCTCCTCAGAACCGCCCAGCAGAACGCATCCGATTCCATCGGCGTTCCAGAGTTTATCGGCAAGTCTCGCGAAGTAGGTTTCTGGCCAACGCTTTTGCGCCCGTGTCGCACCGATGACCATACCCACCGTCGGCTTTTCCGACCACTTCCGGAAAAAATCATCCGCGAACGCCGTATCCTGAGCGGAAACTGCAATCGTCAGCGGATAGGATATCTCATTCGAGGGAGGGTCGCCGATGGCTTCCGCCAATCGTAAGTAGGCATCCACGACATGCTCGCCTGCTGACCGTTCCTTGACACGATGCGTCAAAAAGGAACCGCAACCATCCTGATCGAAGCCGACACGCACCCGTATCTGAGCGAGCGCCGCCAACGCTGCATTGACAATTGTGCTCTGGAACAGAATGACGCCGTCATATTCGCCTTCTCGTAGCGTCTTCCAGAGGTTGGCGGATCGTCCGGCTCCGCCACGTGGCGGCCGGGTAATCAACCGGTCGATATGCGGGTTGTCGCGAAGGATCGCCGCAGCGCGTTCTCCTGCCAGAACATCGATAGTAGTATCGGGAAAACGTGCGCGTAATGCAGCAAGAGCGGGAGTGGTGAACAGTCCGTCCCCCATATAATTCAGATTTACCGCCAGCAGGCGTCGAGTACGCTCGTGATTCATGACGCCTTCTCGACAGATGCGCGACGCAGAAGTTCCATAGCGGCATCGGAAACCGCTTTTGACGGGATGCGGGACAGTGCGTCCGTCAGCGACGAATGACGGGGACGACGCGTTTCGGACGGAGCATCCTTTTCGGCATAATCCAGAACCAGGGAGATAGCAGACCCCCATTGCGGCCCGGTTCGCACGGGATCCGTAACGCCATACAAACCTACGACGGGCGTTCCGACGCTTACTGCAAGGTGGGTTGGCCCGGAATCCCCGCCGACAATAATATTGCAGAGAGCGAGCGTCGAAGCCAGCGTTCGCACCGGCGTCTTCCCCACCAGATTTACTGTTATAGCTCCCTTCGATTGTGCGGTGATTTCCGCCGCCGCTTCCGCTTCTTTTGTTCCTCCAAGTAGAACGACCTGCGCTCCCTGATTCGCCAACTGTAGCGCTACCTCCACCCATTGCGTCGCCGGATACGTTTTTTCCGGTGTGGACGCCCCCACAATACAACCGATGACCGGCCCCTTTCGCTTCGCATCGGCGAGTAATGCTGAGGCGGTACGTTTCTCGCCCTCCACCAGATATATTTGCGGCGCTACCGGGAGAGGGGGAATCCCGACCGCGTTACAGAACCCCATCAGTTTATCCACCATGTGAATTCGCTGTTTTGCGCCAACCACAGGATGGGTCAGGAAAAAGGCGTTACCCTCACGGTTCGCATCCATGCCGATGCGT
Source organism: uncultured Armatimonadota bacterium (assembly GCA_903910385.1). Classification (GTDB taxonomy): domain Bacteria; phylum Armatimonadota; class Armatimonadia; order Armatimonadales; family Armatimonadaceae; genus CAIVZM01. The sequence continues at coordinate 7,249 of CAIVZM010000068.1, read as the reverse complement.
AAGGGGGCGCCGGAAAGGCGGGTGATGAATCCGGAAACCAAAAGCCCCTGTGTATCGAGAGTGACGTCGAACCGCTGGTTACGCAGGGTCTTGCCAAAGCGTAGAATGGACTCAGGACTGCTGTCTTCGAGGGGGTACACCGCATCCAGAAACGGATTTCCCTCCAGCAATTCCGCGAATTTTCCGCGAATCGCCCAGGCAATGTGCGCCTGCTTGCCCAACCCTGCCCGTAGCGCCTCCAGTAAAGGCAAAGCATGCACGATATCCCCGAGGGAGGATAGCTTTACCAGCAAAATACGGTTCAATCCGTAGTGATCAGCGACAGGGAATGAGACGGACATAAGACCCTAGATTATATCAGGCAGTGACCTGCGACAAGGGGGCAGGGCTTTGATGCCATGACTGCACCCCACCTGCTACGACAAACCGATTCAATCGAGCGGTGGCGTCCCTCGCACGATTGCCGTTACCTGCGCTTTGACTTCCTCCGGTTCGAAGACGCGTTTCCAGTCAGATTTGAACAGATACCGCTTGCCGTGTTCGATAATCAGTTTCGCACCGTCCGAGAAAGGAGAGCCGATTTCGCCAAAAACGATGGCGAGCGGAATATTGACATGACCATAAAGAAAGTCACGCGCCGCTTCTTCCGGGACGCCCCTCTTTATCGCTTCATCCATTGCTTCCCGAATGATAGTGATACAACACGCGGCGACCGTTTCCGCCATCGCCGGTTCTAATATCGCCATTTGCTCGACTGTCACCCTGTGGGAGCGTGTCACCGGAGCGTACATGGCGCTTGCGAGGGCTTCTCCGCGTGCATAGTCCTCCTCCGGCCCTTGCATGAGAGCGCAAACGATTGCCTGCGGCGCTTTGACACCCCCGAAAAAGTCTCGACGTTCGTCCGGCGTCGCATCATAGTTAAAAACGGAGGGGTGGCAGGGGTGGGTCACAAAATACGAAATGTCTCCACGATCTGGTAAATCCCCAGCGTAGGGCGCAGCGGGATCCAGCGTCATTACCATTACTCCCGCTCGAATGATTGGGACGATTTCGTGCGCCACCTTTCCAATTATTCGATCTGGCAGCGCGAGGATCACAATATCCGCCGATTGCAATGCGTCACTCTGTGGCGTCGGGGCAAGACCGAACTCCGCGAGGCTTTCATTGCCTGTATCGCTGACCTCCACATAAAGCATTTGATACGCCGGATTCTTCGCCAGATTACGGGTCAGACGCATTCCCATTTTTCCGCCTGCGCCAAATAATGCCACCGTTTGCATGATTTATCCTCGTCGTTGAATTTTTTCCCTGTAGGCAGATTGTGTCTTTTTGTATCTGTTTCCTGCTGTCGATAGAAATAACGATTCTAAGGGTATTATGAAGGAGTTTCCTATAGGATAAGAAATGATGATGGAAACGTCCGGGAACGCGCCGGACTCGAAGTTAGAGGAAATATGACGATTCTGGTTACCGGCGATGCCGGACGCATTGGTAAGCGCGTCGTCGCCCTTCTGCATTCGCATGGGCATGAAACGCGAGGATTCGACACGATCAATGGTTTTGATCTGCGCGATTTCGCGCAGGTGCGCGACGCGGTACGCGGAGTCGATGCGATTGTACACGCCGGAGCGATTCCCTCTGACCGAAAAGGCCATGAAGAAGCGGTTTTCGCCAGTAATGCGCAGGGAACCTGGAATATCCTGCTTTCCGCTCTTGAGGAAGGCATCAAGCGTGTTGTCCACTTTTCCAGCGTGAATGCGCTTGGCGCTGTCGGTGGGCATCGCCCACCGCTGTACTTCCCGGTCGGGGATGATTATCCGCATCATCCGTTAACCCCGTACCAGATCGCAAAGCATATCAGTGAGGAGACTTGCCGCGCTTTTGTTGATCGCTGGGGAATGGAAATCATCAGCCTTCGCCCTATGTTTGTTTCGGAGCGTAGCTATTACGAGCGTTGGGACCGGATGCAAAACTCTCCGGGCGCTATCGGAGATTTTTGGGGGTATGTAGATATAGACGATGTCGCGGATGCCGTTTATCTCTCTCTCACAAAGCCAGTGACCGGTTATCATGCGTTCCTGCTTTGCGCCGACGATATTTCGCGTACCGGCCCTACTGCGTCCCTGATCGAGGAGCATTATCCGGATATTCCCTGGCGTGTCCCAATGCAGGAATGGTTCGCCGAAAACCCGGATCGCGCTCTGATGGATACCACGCAAGCGAAAAGAGTTCTGGACTGGCAACCGACGCGAAGCTGGCGCGATGTCGTTCCGGCATCCGCAACATCGCCGGAAAAATAACGAAAGTTATTGCAAAAGAGGGCGAGAGCAGTTAACTGCGCTCGCCCGTTTTCCTGCTCGCTTTACATTCATGGAAAGGAAGTTTCAGATTGGATACAAACTGGAACCGCCGTCCACGCAGATCACCTGACCATCGATCCATCGTGCGGAATCGCTTGCCAGAAAGGCGACGGCATCTGCGATATCCCGGGGCGCGCCGTAGCGAATCAGATTTTCCTCATTGAACATTGCGGGATCGGTGGGGCGAGTCGCCTTAAAACGGGCGGTCGCTGTGGGACCGGGGCTGACGGCGTTCACCCGGACATTATGAGGGCGCAACGCTTTGGCGAGGCATCGGGTGTAATGTACAACTCCCGCTTTCGCGACAGCATAGATGACGCCATCTTCGAAACCGGCATGCGCGGCGGTCGAACCGATATTGATCACGCTCCCGCGTCGTCGTTCCTGCATGCCGGGGCAAAAAATCTGGCAGACCAGTATGGTTCCAATCAGATTACGATCAAAAATCGCCCGCGTATCCTCTAACGGAATGCCCAATGCATCGTTGGGTTTGGGTTTGCCGCCTTTCGCCGCAATATCGCCTCCCGCGCAGTTGACCAGTATCGATAATGGTCCGAGTTTCGCTTCTATCTGATCCTTCATGGCGCTTACCGAGTTTGGATCGGCGATATCGCCGGTGACAGCGATAGTGGGGACGCCATACTCAGCAAATCGCTGATGCACCGCCTCTAAATTTTCCGCTTCTCCGAATTCCGCCGGAGCGTTTTCGGACACATCATGGATCGCCACCGCCGCACCCGCCTCGGCGAGTCTTTCGGCGATCGCTCGCCCCAACCCTCGCCCCGACCCGGTAATCAGGGCGACTTCGCCCATCAGATTCTTTTCCGCCATCGTTCTCACTATTTATCCCGTCATCGTTATAGTTAAATTCTGATTGATTGATTGATGCTTCCATCGCAAAAATCCTGCCTCTACGAGCAATGCTTCCTGTTCTCCTGTGCGACATTTGAGGCGGGATATTTGGCAGGAGCGATACGATTCCATGCCGTTCCATTCTCGCGAGTGATGAAACGACACTCATTCAAGACGGCGGAATCGATCAGGGCGATCGACGCCAGCCCAGATGCTTACGAGCGCTGGACGTGTCGATTTAAAGAGATATACGCTATCTTTTGTCATAATTTTGCTTACTAAACTATTTTATTTACGCACAGAGATGACCATACTCGCAGGTTTTAGTTTTCTCCGTATCGCACTGACGAACAGGGGCAATCCTTTCGTCCGCATTGAAGCGCTACCAGTCTCCCACAGCGCCGTCCGCATAAAAGCTCTCCATCGGGGCTTCTTGCTGGAAGGGGTATTTCGCTACTTCCGCCACATTGATCTCGACTCCGAGACCCGGCGCATCACCGGGACGGACAATTCGTCCCTGAGCTTCGACGACATACGATTCCGTACAAACGTCCTGACGCCACGGTACATCCCGATGGACGCTCTCACATATAATATAGGAAGGGGCGGAGAAGCCGAATTCCAGAGATGCCGCCGTACTGACCGGTCCCTGTGGGTTATGTGGGGCGAGAGAGACCCGGTAAGCCTCCGCAAGCGCGGCGATCCGACGTACTTCGGAAAGGCCGCCGCAGTGAGTGATATCCGGCTGGATGACCGAGCAGGCGCGCTTTTCCAGAAGCTCACGAAAAGCCCAGATTCCCACCATCCGCTCGCCGGTGGCTATAGGGGTTCGAACCGCTCGTTGAATTGCTGCAATATCATCGAGGGTTTCCGGCCAGCACGGTTCTTCAAACCAGTAAAGACCATAAGGTTCCAGCGCCGTCGCGAAGAGGTGTCCCATACGGGGCGATGGACGGGCATGGCAATCTACCATAATGTCGATATCGTTCCCAACCGCTTCGCGCATTGCGGCAACGCACTTTTCTGCGTAGTGTATCGGGCGCAGTCCTTCCAGCGGCATAGTTTCCGGAACCGCCATTGTCTTAAACGCAGTAAAGCCTTCCGCTACGGTCGCCAATGCCAGTTCTGCGAATCGGGAAGAGTCCGTCGGGTCTGTTTGATAGAAATCTTCCATCTTTCCGCCGCCCAGGTGGGAATAGAGGCGGATATAATCGCGGACTGGACCGCCCCAGAGTTTATGGCAGGGAACCCCAAGCGATTTCCCCAGAATATCCCATAAGGCGATATCGATTCCTGAAATCGCCGTGCCGCGCACGATGCCGTTGCCATGCCAGAAGTGCTGGCGGTACATCCGTTGCCAGAGGTATTCAATTCGTGTGGGATCCTGCCCGATCAAGAGTGGTGTGAGGTCTTCGATCGCTCCGATGACAGAGCGAGTGTGCCATTCTAGTGTCGCTTCTCCCCATCCCCATAGACCAGGTTGGTCGGTGACTACTTTGACAAAAATCCAGTTTCGCATGCGTGCATTACAAACATGGGATTCCACCGCGACGATCTTCATGACGGTTCCTTATGATGGATTGAATCTTTACTGCGCTGAGATTCTTCTCTTCCTGGATTGTTTTGTTTGAACGTAGACCGTGCGATATCCTTTATGGTCAATCATATTCAGCGCAAAAGGAAAAGATTCCGCTATTGTCGAAAGACGTTTTCGTAACTGATGTTTCAGGATCGGATTCGTTTAAGAGAGAAAGTGACAGACAATGCTAACGGATGCTCAGAAAAGCGCCTTTCTTCAGGATGGTTATCTCGTTTTTGAACGGTTTTTCGATGAGGCGGAATGCGCCGCTCTGAAGAGCGATATCGATGAGTTAGAGTCGGCGCGCGCCAGTGGCGGGAACGTTCCCTTCATTTGCGAATATCCCCATCTCGGTTCCCTTATCAGCCATCCGCGCATCATGGAAATCACGGAAGATATCATGGGGCCGGATTTCCTGTTCCATCATCTTCATGCCGTGCGTCAGGGGGAGGGTGCGGGACCTGCCAACTGGCATCAGGACTATGAGCAGATTCCCCAGACCAACCGCGCCCACACAATGGTTCACTTTTTCTATTACTTCAACGGTCTGAATGGAACTATCGGAGACCTGATGTTCATTCCTGGAACGCAACGGACAGTCGTCAATAATGGAGCATTGAGCTTCCTGAAGACGGAGACGCTACCGGGAACGGTGGTAGTGAACGATTTGCCGCCCGGTTCCGCTGTTCTCGTTCACTCCGCTCTGTGGCATGCGCGTCGAGCCATGCCGGGCGGCGAGGGTAATCCCCGTTATTTCGCCGATGCTTCCTATTGTCAGGCAGGCGTTCTCTGGCCGTCGTATGGAATTTCCCAGTGGCGGGAACTCCTGATGAAAATGCGTGAACTGAACCTGGATCGGGATGGTAAGTTCGCTCATCTTTTTCAGGAGGAGGGGTTTTACGATGCACGGAAAGCGCATGAACTGGTCCGAAGCATTCCTGGGAGTCAGGCTTTACATCTGAAAGAGTGGGACGAGTAGGATAGAGCGCCCTATCGAGAGAGCATCAATGACGCCCCGTCCCGGTTCTTTGCCGTTTGCCGTTTACCATTTACTGACATCGGGAAGGCGATCGAGCGTGATGGTGAGTGGATGCGCTATAGCCTGCTTCATATCATCCGGGCTACGCTTGTTCCAGTCGCGCCGAGCCCATGTTACCCAGTAGACCCACGGTGTGGAGTTCAGTACCTTGCTGGGATCCGGTGCGTTCATCGTTTCCGCCAGAGCGACCATCTTTTTTCCTGCCGTCAGGCGGACGAGATCATCGTAGTCCTGCTTCTTTTCGTTGTAGTCGCTTGCGATAATGTCCACAAAATCGTCCCCCGGATACCAGACAGCGGGGTCGCCCTTGCCCTGTGAGGCGGGATAAGCCGTCCATACCCAGATAAGGTTATGAAGCCGATGATGCCGGGTCATCCTGTCGAAAATGATTTTATAGAGTTTGACGCAGTTCTCCGAACCCTTGGCGCCCCACCAGAACCATCGCCCCTGCGCCTCATGTAAAGGTCGGAACAGGATAGGAACGTGAGCGTCCGACATCTTTTTCATTTCTGCGGCGACATCGTCGATGTCCTCAATCAGTCCCTTGTAGTCCGATGAGTTCGGGTCGCTGAGCGCAGCGGCGAGATCGAATGTGGTGTTTCTGGTATTGAAACCGCTACCGGGGTTCTCCGCTCCGGACGGCGAAGACCAGTGCCACTGGAAAGTGACCAACCCCCGCTTCTGGCGATACCAGTCGATTGCTGTTGCGGTGTCTTTGACATCTCCGCCCATGCGTTTGGGAACATGCATAAAGTCCATACCCAGAATAGCGGGATACTTTCCGGTGTTCGCCTTTATCCATTCCGCATCCGCCAGATCCGTCTGACCGCTGATAAACCCTTTGCCTCTCTGGTTGAGAAGGTAGTTCAGTACAGCTTTGACCTGTCGACTCGCCTTTCGATCTGCAGGTTTATACTCGCCTCCTGACGATGTACTCGCTTCCGACTGCGCATGACTCTGGGATCCCAGAGAAAGACTGCACAAAAACAAGGTAAGCGCAAGTGCGTGACTGATTTTCATAGTGACTACTCCGCACGAATAAATTCGGCGGCTTCTTTGCAGATTAATCTGCAACGCTCTGTAGTCCCAGAGCAAGAATATTGAAAGCGGCGTTGGTGTCTCTATCTAACGACAACGAACATATTGGACAGAAATGCCAGCGCTGCTTCAATGGTTTTTTAGCGATATTGCCACAACGGCAACAAATTTGACTGGTATAGGCAGGATTGACTTCTACTATCTTACGAACGGCGCTTGCAGCCTTTTGCGTAAGAACAGTACGAAACTGCGACCAGGAGGCGTCTAAAATACTTTTGTTCAAGCCCCCCTTACGGCTGGCTCCATTAGGGAGATACTCGCCTGTCTCTTCATCCTGTTTTGGTTTGGGAGAAGAGGACATATTCTTGACGTTGAGTTTTT
>CAIVZM010000067.1 GCA_903910385.1 uncultured Armatimonadota bacterium | reverse complement strand
GGGCAAGAATTGTTGACAGAAATCGTCTACTTTGCAGAACAGATGCAGTAAACTGGACATGGGGCGGGCTTTCTTTGGAGTGCGGTGTGGTAACTACACTCTATCCGAAAGCCCGTCTTATCCCGAACTCACGTTAAATATCTCTGAAAAGCGAGCGGATAGCATACCCCATTCGTCGAAATCGCTCTATAGCATCACGACGCAGGTGTCTGGGTTGATTCCCTCCGTGATCTTGTGGTGAAAGTCGCCACTGTATCACTTTCAGTGATTTGGGGTTAGTTATTCACGAATCCGCTATAATTCTCGTAATACTGTTAGTCTCTTAGAAGCGAATCGTTATAAGCTTCGCTCAATGGCCTCAACATGAAAGGCAGGATTTGATGACAAAAATAATAGAAGTAGAAGGTATCGGCCCAGAGTTCGCCTCCCTATTGGAGTCGATAGGAATAAATTCTGTAGAAGAACTGCTGGAAAAAGGCGGTCATACCGCAGAGCGTGAAAGTCTTGCCGAAAAGACGGGCATTCCCTACGAGAAAATTCTGGAGTGGGTGAATCGTGCAGACCTATTCCGAATAAAGGGCGTCGGCTCCGAATACTCTGACTTGCTGGAAGCGTCCGGAGTGGATACCGTTCCTGAACTTGCTCAGCGGAATGCCGCCAACCTGACGGCGCGACTGACGCAAGTCAATGCGGAAAAAGAATTAGTCCGGCAGTTACCTTCCGAAAATGAAGTGGCGAATTGGATCGTACAGGCAGCTGAACTGCCCCGTATGGTCTGGTACGAATCGCGCAAAGATTCAAACACCGACTCGAAGTCCGTTACCCTCTCCTCGACGGATCTTCTGGAAATCGAAGGCATCGGTCCGGAATATAAAGCCCGGCTGCAGGCGGTCGGTATTGGTTCTGTCGAAGAGTTGCTGGAAAAAGGCGCGCATACGGCAGGTCGTGAGGATATCGCTGAGCAGTCCGGGCTGACCTATCACCAGATTCTGGAATGGGTGAACCGTGCGGATCTGTTCCGCATAAAGGGGGTCGCTTCCGAATACTCGGACTTGCTAGAGATTGCAGGCGTCGATACCGTTGTGGAACTCGCACAGCGGAATCCGCAAAATTTGACGGCAAAGCTTGCTGAGACCGATGGGAAAACGGATGTCGTGCGCCGCCTCCCGACGGAAAAGGAAGTCACCGACTGGATCAATCAGGCAAAAGCGTTGCCGCGAGCGGTCTGGTATGAAGGTCGAACGCGCAAGCTTGCTACCGACGATGCCGTTATCGCAGTCGCTTCTGTAGATTCCTCGACGGTGGGAACTGCGACAGCGCTGGCGGCGGGCGTCGCTGGCGCCGCTCTTGTCGGTAATGCCGTCGCCACGCCGGATGTGACAACTCCTGTCCCCGTTTCTCCTGAAGTGGTTGTGGTGGACAAAGTTGAGACGGAAAAGGTTACCGCAATCCCTGTCGCCGCCGCTATTCCGGTTGCCGCCGCATTGACCGCTCCTCTGGTGGCCACCCGTATCGAAGAAAAAGTCGAAGCTAAAAAGGAACAATCTGTAGTCGCTCCCGTTACGGAGCGTAAACCGGCTCCGGTAGCGACGCCCTATGTGGCTCCTGCCGCCGCTCCGGTTCCGGATGCGCCGAATGGAATGAATATGCTCTGGCCCATTGTGGGACTCTTAGGATTGGGCGCGCTGGGTCTGTTCCTTTACAATAATGGTGGCAGTAAACCGGCGCCTGTGGAATCGCCGGTCGCTATCTCTACCCCTATTTCTACAGCGACGCCTGCTGCAGCTGAGGTGGCTACTGCGCTTCCGGCGGTTGGCGTGAAGGATGTTTTGACGCTATTTGATGGCGGTACGAAATCCTGGATCGAGCCTGCCGCAGACGCCTTCAACAAGATGCAGTCGGACGGGAAAATCGTTCTTGCGACGATGGGTTCGCGTGAAGGTCGAGACCATGTTCTCTACAACAAAGAGAAGGTTCATCCGGCGGTCTGGTCACCGGGTGATATTTACTGGATCGGAAAACTGCAATCGGATGCGAACGACCCGGCGGTAACCGCAAAAAGCGGCGCCTCGGTCAACGATCCGAAGCGGTTACTCAATACATATGTTGTCTTCTTGATGCCGGAAGATAAGGCGAAATTGTTTGAAGCGGCGTCCGCAAAGCCGGAATATGCTGGTAAGTCCTGGAAATTGATCCATGAACTGGCGACGAAGGGATGGTCTTCCATTGGCGGCGCTGACACCGGAAAGCTGAAACTGGCGCAAACAGATCCGACCAAATCCAACTCTGGTATGTCTGCGTTGATATTGATGTATCAGGAGTGGGTCAAGGATAATCCGGGCAAAAGTATCAATGATAAAGGCTTCTTGCAGTGGATGGGTGAAATCCAATCCGCCGTCGCCGAGTTCCCGGCGGCGACCAGCAAGCAAATCGAAACCTTTGTAAGCAATCCGGGTTCGGCGGATACCGCGATCGTCTATGAAAGCGATGCTGTTCGAGCGATTGACAACGGAGCGCAGGGCATGCGCATCGTTTACCCATCCCCGACAGTTGCGATCACGGTTCCCGCATCGGTGGTCAAAGCCGAATGGGTGAGTCCGGAGCAAGAGGCGCTGGGTGCAAAGTTCGTCGATTATTTGATGACGGACGCCGTTCAGGAACAAGCGATCAAGGCGGGCTATCGCCCCGCCAACCCGACGCTCTCCGCTAAAGTTACCGAAATGGTGACGGCGAAACAGGGGGTTGGAGTTGTCGCTACCCCTAAAGTAGCCGACCCTGCCGATACGAAAACGCGCGAAGGCTTGATCTTTAACTGGGATCAGTGGCATAAGAAGTAGCTTTCGACCAAAGCCGGTAAAAAGGAAGCGAGGGCGGATAATATGTCCGCCCTCGCTTCCTTTTTTTGGTTATAAATTCTAAACACTTTTTCTTCTGGAAAGTGTGTGCGGTCTTCTGAGGCGATATGGTAGCGGAGCGTCATTCTGTCTATATAGATTCTATATAGATCGCCGTCGTTTTTATTGGCTTTTCTTGTCCATTAGACCGTTCCATGCCGCTCGCCCGAACAGGTAACCGAAACCTCCGGTAAATGCAAGGAAGATGATACCGCCGAATGGGCCAAGCGCACGGGCAACAGACTTACCGCAAAAAAGCGTCAGAGCGATAAAGGCGAGCGCTGCAATCGCATCCAGATACCAGGCGCGTGGGGCGGGGGCAGAGCGACGGACGAGTTTCATTACAGTACATTGTATCGCTACCGTTGCGCTTTCCGTTCCCGTTCGTTTTTGCTAGGTGGCATCAACGCGAGGATCGCTGGCTCCATGCGATTCATAAGATAAGGCAGTTGCATGCACTTGATTTATCCCTCTCATTTTCTTATACTGAGGTACCAAAAGCGATTTTTCGAGGAAGAAATAATGAGCAAAAAGATTGCCATGATCGGCGCGGGTAGCGTCGTTTTTTGCAAGACTCTGATGAGTGACATTCTGGCGACCCCTGCGCTTGCCGACAGCGAATTCGCTTTGATGAGTCCCACAGAATCCAAACTGCGACGCATGGAAGCGTTCGGTAACCGGATGCTCGCGGACAACGATTTGCCCGGCAAGGTATGGGCGACCACCAATCGACAGGAAGCGATCCGGGACGCCGACTTCGTGGTCGTCATGATCCAGGTGGGGGGCTTCGAAGCCTACGGCGCGGACTATGAAATTCCTCTCAAGTATGGCGTCGATCAGTGTATCGGCGACACACTGGGGCCGGGAGGCATATTCCGGGGGCAACGGCATATTCCGGTTCTGGTAGACATTGCGAAAGACATGGAGGCGCTGGCAAAGCCGGGAGCCATCATGTTGCAGTATGCAAACCCGATGGCGGCAAACTGCCTTGCGCTGGGCAAAGTGTCTAACGTTCCCTTTGTCGGCCTCTGTCACGGCGTTCAGACCACACTCGATCTGATCGCCGGTTATTGCAATGTGCCCAAAGAGGAAATTACCTATATCTGCGGCGGCGTGAACCATATGGACTGGTTTCTTCGTCTGGAGCATCAAGGGCGCGATCTTTATCCGCAGTTGCGCGAACTCTTTGAGCGACCGGAATACTACAAAAACGAAAAGGTGCGGGGCGAAGTTTTTCGGCATTTCGGCTACTTCATGACAGAGTCGACAGGTCATCTCTCGGAATATGTGCCCTATTTCCGCAAAAACCGCAAGGAGTTAGACCTCTATTGCGACGAACCGGCGTTCGGCGGTGAATCCGGGGCATACTATAAATGGGGAAAAACGATGGCGGAAAAATATGCCGCAGTTGACCCCCTCCAGTTTGAAAGTTCGGCGATCGAGTCGCGTAGCGTCGAGTACTGTTCGTATATCCTCGAAGCGGTGACGACGGGGAAGCCGTTCCGGTTCATGGGTAACGTTCGCAACGATGGCTATATCACCAACCTGCCTGATGGTTGTTGCGTTGAAGTCACGACATTCGCAGACGATACTGGTCTGCGTCCCACCGTGGTCGGCGCCCTTCCGCTACAATGTGCGGCGCTCTGCCAGACCAACATCAATGTGCAGACCCTGTGCGCGGAAGCGGCATTGAAGGGTGATGTCGAACACCTCGTCCACGCAATGGCATTAGACCCGCTGACCTCCGCTGTCCTTACCCTGAAAGAAATCCGGGAAATGACCGCTGAGATGCTGGAGGCGTTGCGACCCTATCTTCCCCAGTTTGCCGGGAAGTCCGTTCGCCCGACCCCCACGATCTTTATCCCGGCGGATGTTACCCCGATAGATGTTCCGCTTGACCCGGCGCTCGCTATCGGGAAACGCTTTGGGACGCTTATCAATCAAAAGACGGAGTAATATGGATCGTAAAATACGCATCGGATTCGTCGGTGTTGGCGGCATGGGGCAGGCGGCGCATTTGCGAAATTATGCTACCCTGCCGGAATGCGAAGTCGTGGCGCTGGCGGAATTACGTCCAAAATTGGGGGAAGCCGTTGCCCGAAAATGGAACATCCCCCGGGTTTATCCGGACGCCGCCGCATTACTGGAGAACGAAAAACTGGATGGCATCGTCGCATCTCAGCCCTTCGACCGTCACGGAAGTATCATCCCACCGCTGTATCAGGCGGGAATTCCGGTGTTTACCGAAAAGCCGCTCGCGTCTTCCATCGAGGTGGGGAAGCGAATGCTGGACGCTCTGACGCAGGGCGGTTCCTGGCATATGGTCGGCTACCATAAGCGTAGCGACCCGGCGACCATGGCAGCGAAAGCGGAGATAGAGCGCCTGAAGTCAACCGGTGAACTGGGACGATTGCGGTATGTTCGCATTACCATGCCTTCCGGGGACTGGATCGCTGGCGGATTCAATGAAAATGTCTCCTCAGACGAACCATACCCGAGCATCCCTGCGGACACGACCGGCGATGAAGCGTATATCAGTTTCGTAAACTACTATATTCATCAGGTGAATCTGATGCGACACCTGCTCGGGGAATCGTATCAGGTAACTTATGCCGAGCCTTCCGGCGTCTTGTTGTCGGTCCGTAGCGCAAGCGGAATTGCCGGAGTCATTGAAATGACCCCCTTCCGAACGACTCTGGATTGGAAAGAGACGGCATTGATCGCCTTCGAGCGGGGGTATCTGTTGCTCTCTCTGCCCGCCCCTGTTGTACACAACCGACCGGGGCAACTGGAAATCTTTTCTGATCCCGGAGATGGCAAAACGCCGCAGACGATTCATCCACAGTTACCGTGGATCCATGCGATGCGTCAGCAAGCGAGCAATTTTATCGCCGCTATCAAGGGAGAGCGTGAACCGATGTGCGACGCCACGGAAGCGCTGGAAGACCTCAAAATAGCCCGGCAGTATCTTAACTTAATCAATGCCTGAAAACAGGCGGTGCGCCCTTTGAACGGGCGATGAAGCATCAGGAAAATCAACCATGCCAGTAAAGTGGACAAAGCGATTGATCGCCGCCGAAGCCTATGAATCCGCAGGAATCTTCGATGTCAACGGCGACGGTCATCCGGATATCGTTTCGGGAGCGTTCTGGTACGAAGGTCCCTCGTTCAAGACGCGCCACACGCTGGGTGATGTCGCACGGTTCGGCGAATACTACGATGATTTCTCCTCAATCCCGCTGGATGTCAATGGCGATGGTCGGATGGATATGATCACCGGCGGATGGTGGGGCAATACCTTGCGCTGGCGGGAGAACCTGCCGAGTGGATGGAAAGAGCATATCATCGCGGAAGTAGGAAATGTCGAGACCACTCGCGCCTGGGATGTGGACGGCGACGGTTATATAGAGATCGTTCCTAACACGCCGGGCGGCCCTCTTGTCGTCTATAAATTGCGGCGCGATAGCGAGGGGCGGGGAATGGGCGAGTTTGACGCTTATCCGCTCTTCTCCTCCCATCAGGGACATGGTCTGGGTTTCGGAGATATCGATGGTGACGGGCGTGGCGATTTTATCCTCAATAATGGCTGGTTGCAGGCTCCTGCGACAGGTAACCCTCTGGAGGGGGAATGGATTTTTCATCCTGAATTCGATCTCGGCAGGGACGCCAGTATTCCAATACTGGTCGTGGATGTCAACGGCGATGGCTTGAATGACCTGATCGTCGGCAAATCGCACAGTTATGGGTTGGATTGGTGGGAGCAGGGGCGGGATGCATCCGGTGCCCGCATCTGGACGCGACATCCTATCGATCCCTTCAACTCCGAGTACCATGATCTGATGTGGCTGGATATCGATGGCGACGGCGAAAATGAACTGGTGACCGGTAAGCGCTACCACGCGCATCCGAATCAGGAAGATCCGGGTGGCGATGACGATATCGGTATCTATTACTTCAAGTGGACGGGCGAAAGCTTCGCCAAGCAGGTGATCTCTTATGGTCCTCCCGGCGTCGGTTCTGGCTGTGGCATTCACTTTGCTGTCGCAGATTTACGGGGAACGAACCGTCTGGATATCGTCGCGCCCGGTAAGGACGGCCTTTATGTCTTCTTCAATGAAGGTTTGTAGCGTCTCTTATCGGAATAGAGCCACAAAGAATCGTGTAGCTTTTAACAAGGAAATAAATGTATGAATCGTAGATCACAATTCTTACTCGTTCTGATATCGGGCATGGCGTTGATGCTATCGGGTTCCGCCGCTTTTGCCCAGAGTGATACGATGGACTTCGATCCCAAAGGTTTGTGGGACGGACGAAAAGTCGTGCCGTTCAAGGCGCTGGATGACCCGAAGATGGTCAAGGCGTCCGAAGCGACCTTTCTGAGCGATGACGATTATATTCTGGGAGTGTCGGTCAACGGGGAAAGTCGCGCGTATCCCACCCGGTTCGCCTGGTTTCATCATGTCATTAATGATAAAGCGGGAAAGCCAGAAGTCCGTTACGCTGTAACCTATTGCAGTGTGTGTAATACTGGAATCCGTTTCGATAACGTCGTCGATGGCAAACCGGTGATGATCGACTTCTTCGGTCTGTATAATGGCGTCGCCTGTTTCGCGGAACGTGAGTCGCAAAGTGTGTTATTGCAGGTGAGTGGGCAATTTGTGACCGGATCGTTGAAGGGTAAATCACTCAAGACAGGGCCGTTACTGGATACCACCTGGAAAGAGTGGAAAACGCGCCATCCCGATACGCTTGTCATGTCGCCGGATACGCCCTACAGTCGCGGCTATCGCGCCAAAGGCGACCCGGAACCGCGAGGCTACGATAAGTTCCCCCTGCGCTTTTTCTCCCAGAGCATGACCCGGCAGGACAAAAGGCTACCACGCTTTGAAAAGACGCTGGCAATCGCGCTCCCGGTACCCAACGCTGCGCCTCTGGCGCGAGCGTATCCTATCGCTGCGCTTCGGGATGCCGGGGGAGTGGTAACCGACAAAATGGGCGAAACGCCCGTGGTGGTGTTTCTGGATTCTCGTACGGTGACCGCCGCCGCCTATTCCCCGGTGGTGGACAACAAACCGCTCACTTTTGAACTACGCGCCGCCGATGGGAAGGTCGGTTACTATGATCGTGAGACGGGCAGCCTGTGGGATATAGATGGCGTCGCGGAAGAGGGCAAACTAAAAGGCAAAACGCTTTCCGCAGTCCCGAACCACTTGAGTCAGTGGTACGGCTGGGTCGCTTACTTTCCGCAGACTAGCATCTATGGCAGAAACGATCCGCCGAAGACGGAGGAGTGGACGGACGCTCCCTGAAGGAACACGTTGTTCCCCAGAGGATAATAATTCTCTTTTGCTTAAGATTAAAGTATGAGTGATGTATCTGCATGGCCGATTTTGACGCGCTACGAGGACGATCATCTGGCGCGAATCGCATTGCCGTTGGGCGGTATTGGAACCGGAACGGTCAGTCTCGGCGGTCGGGGCGACTTGCGAGATTTCGAAATCGTCAACCGGCCCGCCAAAACTTTTACGCCGGATCAGACTTTTTTCGCGCTTCGTGTCGGCGACGCTACCGGCGAACATCTCGTTACCCGTTGTCTGGAAGGGCCGCTGGATCGTATGCTCTACGAAGGCGCATCCGGATCAACGGCGAGGAATCATGGATTGCCACGTTTTCAGAAGGCGACCTTCGAGACGGCGTACCCACTGGCGCAGATCTCACTCTCCGACCCGGAGGTTCCGCTACAAGTGCGCCTCGAGGCATTCAATCCTCTCATTCCCTGTGACGCCGAACGAAGCGGCATTCCGGTCGCCGTTTTACGCTACGTCCTGACAAACCCGACGAGCGACGATCTGAGCGCAACCGTTTGCGGCTCCTTGAAAAACTTTATCGGGGACGATGGCTCCGTTAGTCTGGCAAAAGGGAATGTCAACGCTTTTCGTGAGGACGGCGAAGTTCAGGGTGTCTTTTTCTCCTCCGAGGGCGTTCCCGCCGATGCGGAAACGTTCGGAACTATGGCTCTGTGTCTTGTCGGTGTTTCTTCAGAGTGTGTGACGCACCGAACCGCCTGGGCGGCGCGTTCCTGGGGGGATTCCCTGCTGGATTTCTGGGATGATTTCACCGGGGATGGGCGTTTGGAGGAACGTGAACGCACCGGGACGGAAACGCCGATGGCTTCCCTCGCCGCTTCGGTCATCGTACCTGCCGGGGAAAGCCGCGCCATTACCTTCCTCTTTACCTGGCGCTTTCCGAATCGCCTAACCTGGCGACGCGATCCCGGCACGATTATCGGAAACTGGTACGCCACACAATACGCCGATGCCTGGGAAGTCGCAACGAAAACCGCAGCGCAACTGGCTGAGTTGGAAGCGGATACCGTCGCGTTCGTTCGCGCCTTTTGCGAAACGGATTTGCCGGAAGTGGTCAAGGAAGCTGCGCTCTATAATGTCAGCACGCTACGGACACAGACTACCTTTCGGACGGCGGATGGCGCACTGATGGGCTGGGAGGGTTGTCATGACAAAAGCGGATGTTGCGAAGGGACATGCACCCATGTCTGGAACTATGAGGTGACAACGCCATTCCTCTTTGGCGAATTATCCCAGACCATGCGCGAAGTGGAATTGCAATTTTCCACCGTTCCGGCGACCGGGCACATGACATTCCGGGCGCTCCTGCCGTTGACGGATCCTATCGCTGCCCCCGGTCTCGCCGCCGCCGATGGGCAGATGGGGTGTCTGATGAAGTTCTACCGGGATTGGAAACTCTCCGGCGATGACGCTTTCCTGCGCCGTCTCTGGCCCCGTGCGAAGAAATCGCTGGAATTCTGCTGGATACCCGGCGGATGGGATGCCGATAAGGATGGGGTGATGGAAGGATGTCAGCATAATACGATGGATGTGGAGTATTATGGCCCGAACCCACAAATGGGAACATGGTATCTGGGTGCGTTACGCGCCTGCGAAGAAATGGCGCGTTATCTGGGAGAGGTTTCCTTCGCGGAAGAGTGCCGCCGTTTGTTCGATAGGGGATCGGTCTATCTGGATGAAGTCCTTTTCAACGGTGAGTACTATGAGCATCACATCGTTCCCGCACTGACGGAATCGGCTATCGCCCCCGGATTGCGACACGATAGCATGGGAACGCAAAGCCTGACAGAACCGGAACTGCAACTGGGCGCAGGATGCCTTATCGACCAGCTAGTGGGGCAATACATGGCGCATGTCTGCGGACTTGGCTATCTTCTCAAACCGGAAAATGTCCGTCGGACGCTCGATAGCCTGATGCGATACAACTTTCGGGACAGTATGCGAGGGCATTTCAATCATCTGCGCACCTACGCATTACAGGAAGAAGCAGCGATGCTGATGGCGTCTTATCCGAGAGGGCGACGTCCCGAACGACCGTTTCCCTACTTCAACGAGGTCATGACTGGTTTTGAGCATACCGCCGCCGCGCATATGCTGTACGAAGGTAAGACGGATGACGCGTTGAAAGTAATTTCCGCTATCCGTTCCCGATATGATGGCGCGAAGCGGAATCCGTTCAATGAGGCGGAGTGCGGACACCATTACGCTCGCGCGATGACCGCCTGGGCGCATCACCTTGCGCTGACGGGGTTCCATTTCGACGGACATAGTGGAAAGATGACTTTTGCTGCCGTCGATAAGCCAACATCGGTGTTCTGGTCTACCGGCTACGCCTGGGGAAAGGCCCTCCTTGCGCCGGGTGCGGAACCGGAAATCCAGCAATATTATCCGTCACACCCTGTTCCTATCGCTTCGTAGCGAGAGGTGGACATCCGTTCAATGTCGGCAGGCAACGATGTCAGGAATCCACGCTTCTGCGATATACTGCTGACAGGGAAGAGCGGCAGCGCAACTTTCGGTAGAGAGCCGAATGTCAGCGACGCCTGATCGCCTAACAGAGTTTGAAGAAGGCGGAGGGGAGTCCGGATTATGGCGGATTTACAGATTGAAATGCGTCGAGTCAGTGGCGCGACGATCCTGGATTTAACGGGAGAAGTGGATTCATACAATGCGCCTAAATTGCGTGACCGTATGGAGCGATTGATCGCAGAAGGCGAATCCCAGTTGATTATCAATCTGAGCAAGGTTGACTATATTGACAGCACCGGCATCGGTATGCTGGTCGGCGGATTGAAGCAGGCAAGCGAAGCGGGTGGGGGAATCAAGCTGATCTGTCCGAACAAGGATGTCTACCGTCTTTTTCACATCACCAACCTGACCCGCGCTTTTCCGATCCATGATACGGAACAGGCGGCGCTGGAAGCCTGATTTCCAGGTGGTAGATTCCAGTTACAATCTTTTACCGCATCTCGCGAAGTTGTCGCAACAGTTCGCCGAGTCGTTTATTTAGTTTCCCGTAAGTAGCGAAGTCTCCGGCGCGCAGGGCGTTTTGTCCCTGTTCATAAGCGTCGTTCGCTTCCTCTATCAGAACAGCCCGGGTAGGGGATAGTGATGGTCGCGTAGTTGGATCTGCCCCTGTCCCGGTTTCGTTCCCGAGTAAAGCGCGAACCATTTGCGGTAAGTCCGCGTCCATGACGACACGATCTTGATGAACCGCCACAATCGCTTTCAGGATACCGGGACTACGGTCGCTAACATCGCCACCTTGATCTGTCCGGGCGAACATCGACTGAAAATAGACGAGTTGATTTCCTACGGGCAGAATCTGCATTACCCCCGGCTGAAACCGAATTCCCGCTTTGTCGGGAGCGGAAAAATAGGTCTGAACCTGATTGTCAGCACGAATCTTTTTCCGAATCCGTTCCGGGCCATCGGCGGAACCCGAAGCCGAGAAGCGATAGAGGATGCGTTGTCCGTACTGTGATCCATCGCACCGAGCGACGAACAGTGCAGACAGATTATCGCGCGAATGGGGAGTAAATGTTGTCGTCAAGACAAACTCTTCCTGTGCACTCCCCGGAAGGCGAGCCAGAGCGTAAGAGGAAGGACTATCTCGCGAATCACCCAACGGGGTGGTGGCAACGCTGGGGGACGTATCATTACTGCCCGCACGCAAACGTGCGATTTGCCAGGCATCGGCGCGATTGTAGAAAAGGTCGGCATCGGTGACATGGTAGTCCATCAAAAGGCGACGCTGTACAGCGAACAGATCTCTGGGATAACGACGATGTTCGCGAAGATAATCGGGCATGGCGGATGGAGGAAGAAATAATCCAGGCATCGCCCGCTGATAACATCTCAGAATCGGGTCATTATTGTCCGTTGCATACAGGGCGATATCGCCGTTATAGGCGTCCACTGTCGCTTTTACTGAACCCCGGATGTAATTGAAGCGGAGTGCGGGAGCGAAATTGTCACCGCCGAATGTGGGAGCGGAGTAAGGATAATCCGCTGATGTCGTGTAGCAATCCACAATCCAGAAAATGTGTCCTCCGGCAATGACCGGATAGGCATTATTATCCAGCAGGAGAAACGGAGCGATCCGCTTGACTCTTTCGGCAATATTTCGTACCAGAATCATACGAGATTCCTTGGTGATTTCCTGAGAGAGCAGCAGGCTCCATGTGGTGAATCGCACCGCAAATGCCGCTTTCGCCAGCGGTGTCAGGGGAATTCCCCCCTTGCCATCGTAATTGTTTTCCTGAAAACCGGACGCACTTTCCTGAGGAAGATCGAATTCTCGTTGACGCGTTCGAACGACGGTATACTGCATCATCGCCGGGCCCATGCCAAAGTAGATACGGGGTTGTTTCAGTTTCAGTTCTGGGAACGAGGTGACCGGTGGCGCATCGTATAGCAGGAACTGGGGCGTTCCTCCGGTTCGGACGCTTTCCGCTGCACTGATCGCCATTCCATAGCCATGGGTAAATCGCAGATAACGATTCGGCCAGGTTTGCGCCCTGCCTTCCAGATGTTCGATATCGATCTCGCGGGTCGCCAGATAAACCTGCCGGAGTGATCCGTTGAGAGCGTATCGGTCAAATTCGAGGCGCGGGAAAACGTAATATTGTCTCAGTCCCTGTTCCTGCGTGAAAGCGGCGGCTAATGGCGCATCATCCCACACTCGCGTTCGCAACAGAAGGTCTGCATCGCGACGTAATTCCGCCAGCGGATTTTTCCCTGAATCGGGAAAATTTTTCACCTCGATCGTGTCCAGTTCATAGGCGGATCGGGTAGCGGCAAGCGCTCGTGAGATATAGGGTGATTCGCGTGTCGCTTCATTGGGTTGCGCCCCTAATCTTTGCACAGTGGCGGGGATCAGTACGCCTAATGCCGATACTACAAGCCATAGACCCAGTGCGAGGACGGCAGGAGTCAATGCACGACGCCAGATATTCAGGCTGGTAACAACCGCCGCCAGTATCGCAAGGGGCAGAAGGATATACAGCATGGGCAACCGCACATGAATATCGGTATACCCGGCGCCAGGAAAGCCGATATTGCGGTACATCAGGTCGTAACGGTCGAACCAGTAGCCCCATGCCTTGACCAGCAGGATCAGAGCGAGCAACGCCGAGATATGCCCTCGGATATGGGGCAAAACTACCGGCAGTCCGGAAGCGGAGTTCAACCCTTCCTGATACAGATAGAGCAGGGCGATGCCAATGGTAATGATAATTAATATTGTTAATAGCCATCCCTGTACATAGCGCAGGAAGGGAAGAGTGAAGACATACCACCCGATATCCGTCCCGAAAACAGGGTCGATTTTTCCGAAAGAGACAGGATTTGCGAATCGCAGGAAACTATCCCACTGGTTCTGCGCCGTATACCCTGCCAGCGCCGCAAATATCAGCGCTCCCAGAACAAACAGCAGATCCAGCGCTCGGCGGAAGGAAAGCAGAAAGCGCCAGAAACGCCCCAGTGGCTTGTTCGAATGCGTCGGGTACAGGACAAGAGCAGGACCTGCAGCGACCGGAGTCGGTGGAGAAATTCGATCCGCGAGGACAAGATTGATATAGGCAAGGAAAAAGGACGCCCCGCCGAACACCCAGAACAGGAAAATGCGCGCCCCATACAGGCGTTTGAACACGACGGAATAACCAACCGCATTGTACCAGAGCCAATCCGTGTAGAATGTCGCGATACGATGTCCGAAGAATGCCAGCAAGGCGATAGCCATCAAAGGCATCACAATGGGTAATGTACGGGCAAAGGCGCGCAATCTCTTTAAATCCTCTCCACGGTGAAACAGGCGATCCCGAAAAACGGGAACGGGGAATCAGTCCACTATGACCGATTCCGTGCATTCCTCAATTGTATTCCGATTATATATCAGCTTTTGTTATATATCAGCTTTTGCTGGTTGGAGCGGTTATTGTCGTGGGACGGCGAGACGAACGGGGATGGTGGTTTCCGCCACCGCCGTTCCCTCACGGTTCGGGCGCAATACGGTGAGACTGACCATATCGCCGGGACGCTTGGACCGCACTTCTCGTAACAGAGCGCCGCGACCATCGATAGGTTTACCGTTCACTTTGACAACGATATCGCCGCGGCGGATACCCGCACGTGCGGCGGGACCGCCCGGCGAGACCGCCATAATGATGACGCCGGAATCCACCGGCAGACCATAGGCGGTGGCAATACGCGGAGTCACGTTTTCCATCTGGAAACCCATGACAGCGCGTGCCACCCGCCCGGTAGTCAGAACTTGTGTGGCGACATCGCGGGCTAAATTGATCGGGACTGCGAATCCCAGGCCCTCAGCGGCGTTCGCCCGCACGACCGCCGTATTGATTGCGATGACACGTCCCTGTGAGTCCAGCAAGGGGCCGCCGGAGTTACCCGGATTGATAGCGGCGTCGGTCTGTATGAAGCCTTCCACATCGTCCTGACTGATACGACGGTTCAATCCAGAAATGACGCCTTTAGTGGCCGTTTGCTCCAGACCCAGCGGGTTACCGATAGCGATGGCGGTCTGACCGATTTCGATTTTATCGGAGTTACCGAGCGCTGCCTGCGGTAGATTACCGGAACTCGCTTTTAGGACGGCAATATCGACGGTGGCATCGACCCCCAGAATCTGAGCCTTCAAAATCCGGGCGTTTTTGAGTTGTATGTCCACTGTCTGCTCGGCGCCTTTTACTACATGTGCATTGGTAAGAATGATGCCGTTTTTACCATCGATGACAACGCCTGTGCCCAGACCGCCAGCTTGCTCATTCAGTACCTTGACGACTGACGGTGAAACCTGCTGCACGATTCCGATAACATTTGTCTCTTCCGCTGTACGTCCTCTGGCATCGTTAGCGCCGGGAGTCGCAATCGTTCCGGGTGTCGACTGCGCATAGGCGGTAGAAGTCGCCGTTACATCCGTCGCTGTCAACCGCTGACCCAACCCGCAACCGATTCCGAAAAGCGTTCCTCCCGCAAGAAAGGTAACTAAAGGGATAATTGGTGATTTCACTCCGGCCGCTCCTTGATACGAAACTGCCTTTAATTACGGGCTCCATCTTGAGTTAGTTCGCTATGAATACGGCAATTTCTACAAGCGACATAGCAAGATCGGTAGCCAGAACAAACGAAAACGCCGTCTCATCCACCTCCTGACGCTCAGAGGTATCATCTACTCTCATAGAACGTAGACCTTGCAGCCATGAAGGCGGCGCGTAATGCCTTCGCTGCGCCCCACAGGATGGCGTCCCGTTCCGCTGACGCAGGATCGAGCGACTACAGTAATGTCTGAATGGGCAAGGCAATATGTGGCGACGGGAACCTGAGGTGAATGGTCAATGGGGCAAATACGCTTGACTCCCCTGTGGTCTCACCGTACAATCCTCGTATGTGTCCCCGTATCGCCCGTCTCCTATTCCTTCTCCTTTTGTTGATGGGCGTTTCATTCGCGCTGGCGCAAGAACCGAAGCCTGCATCGAATAATGACGGCGCGACGGTGACCATACGGGTCGGGGGGGCTTATTCTGGATGGGGGATTCCCGACAGGAATGCGACCGCGCCGTTCGAACGAGCGAAACGCTCTATCTTCGACGCTTTCACGAAGAAGCATCCGAATATTAAATTAGAGCGGTATTCGTCTCTGTCAATTCAGGGACCGGCGGCGGAATCGGGCATTCTGATGGCGTATGCCGGGGGAACCGCGCCGGATGTCATCTATGTCAATTTTCGACTCCTGCGTCAATATGCCGGGCAGGGATTCCTCCGACCGCTGAATGATTTGTATGAGAAGGACCTGAACGCACTGGAGCGCGTGCAACCTGCCGTTAAAAAAGAAATTTTCATCGATGGAAAGCTCTACTCCATTCCTTCCGCGCAGTTCGTTCAGGCGTTGTACTACCGGAAAGACCTTTTTCGCGCCGCTGGACTGGACCCGAATCGCCCTCCGCAAAACTGGGACGAATTCTATTCATACTGTCAGAAACTGACCGATCAGCCAAAAGGACAGTATGGTTTCTCCTTCGAGAGCGGCGAGGAGTCGTATTTCTGGATCAATTTTCTCTGGGCGGCAGGCGGTGAGGCGATTATCCATCAGGCGGATGGTTCCTATATCTGCGGACTGAACAGCCCCGGAGGAATTGCGGCGCTGGATTTTTATCGTCGCCTGATGCTGGCTCCCTGGAAAGATAGCAATGGCAAAGAGTGGAAGGGAGTCGCTACCCGCTCCACGACGCGAAAGCAGGATATACAGGCAGGGAAGGTCGGCATGTGGTTCGCCTACCAGAGCGACGATATCGCCAACATGAACCAGTATGAGTTGAACCCTTCCCTGATCGGTATTGCGCCGATGCCTAAAGGGCCGACCGGGAAGACCGCCAACGAGATCAACGCCGCCATGTGGGGAATCAATGCGGCGGTGAAAGACCCGGCGAAACTTGCCGCCTGCTGGGAGTTTCTGCGCTTCATGGGGTCGGAAGAAGCGGCGCATATACGCACGGTCGCTTATGTCGAGAACGGTCTCGGTCAAATGGTCAACCCCGTCGAACTGAAAAAATGGGGTTATGATGAGTATATTACGCCAGCGCAGGAACCGTGGCTAAAGACCAATCAGGAACTCTTCACCACCGGAAAGCCGGAGCCGAACGGCCCCAATATGGCGTTTATCTACAAACTGATGAACGATCCGCTGGATCAGGCGCGGCTTTATCCCAATCGCCCTTCTGCGGAAATACTCGCCGCCGCCGCCCAGACGATCAACGCGAAACTGCTCAACTACACGCCGCCGGAGGAGATGGGGCGTAAGCGGAAGATCGCGTATGCCATTGCCGCTCTTATCTTTGGCGTAATCGCCTTTTTCCTCACGCGAGGGATGGTGAATCTGTTTCGTGCCCGTCGCCTTCAGTCTGAAATTACGGCGCCGTCCACCGCGCCAAAGATACCGATGCGTGTGCATCTTACCGCGTGGGCGTTCATGGCTCCGGCGTTACTTTCGATAGCTCTCTGGGCTTATTATCCGCTGTTTCGTGGGACATTGATGGCGTTTCAGGATTATCGTATACTGGGTGGGTCGCAATGGATCGGTCTGGATAATTTCATCGAGGCGGTCGGTCAGGAAACTTTCCGGCGAGGAATGCTCAATGCGTTCTATTTCACATTGTGGCTACTGGGCCTGGGCTTTTTGTTGCCGATAGCGCTGGCGCTACTGCTCAACGAAATTCCGAAGGGTAAGGTTATCTTTCGGATGCTGTATTATCTGCCTGCCGTTACGACCAGCGTCGTTGTCGCCATGCTCTTCAAGCAGTTCTGGGACAAGAACGGTCTCGCCAATCAATTACTGGGATTTTTTCATTTTGCACCGCAGGGTTGGTTGGAAGACCCGAGTCAGGCGATGTTCGCTGTGGTGGTTCCCCTCATCTGGGCGGCGGCGGGGCCGGGAAGCATTATCTATCTGGCGGCGCTGCAGGGAATTCCGGATGAGATGTACGAAGCGTCTGACCTGGATGGCGCGGGATTCTTTACGAAAATCTTTCGTCTAACCCTTCCCACTTTAATGCCGTTGATCATCATCAATTTGGTCGGCGCCACAATCGGCGCTTTCAAAATCATGGAACCGGTGCTGGTACAGACCGGTGGCGGTCCGGATAATGCTACTTACACGATTGGACTGGAAGTCTTCTACAACGCTTTCATGTACCTGAAATTCGGCTACGCCGCCGCCGCCGCTTTATTGATGGGGCTTTTGCTGATCGGTCTCACGCTTTACCAGTTGCGCGTCTTGCAGAATGTGCGCTTCTCCGGCGGCGGTCGATAAAAACGAAAGCGGGCGGATGTCAAACATCCGCCCGTTTGAGAACTTCTCCGAGACGATTACTTCGCGGCGGCGTAAAGCTCCGCAATCTTGTCCCAGTTCACCGTCTCCCACCACGCTTTGAGATAGTCAGGGCGACGGTTGCGATAATCGATATAGTAAGCGTGTTCCCAGACATCCACACCCAGAAGCGGCGTTTTGCCTTCCATCAGAGGGGAGTCCTGATTCGGGGTGGAAACGACTTCCAGATTGCCGCCACTGACCACCAGCCACGACCAACCGGAACCGAATCGTTTCGCTCCGGCATCGTTGACTTTTTCCTTTAGACCATCAAGGGAGCCAAAAGCGGAGTTGATCGCATCCGCCAGAGGACCGGATGGAGCCTTGGCTCCGCCGGGAGTCATAATCTCCCAGAAGAAGGTGTGGTTGACATGACCGCCGCCATTATTACGCACCGCCATACGAATCGCTTCGGGAATGGCGTTCAAATCTTTGATCAGGTCTTCCGCGCTCTTACCCTGCAGGTCCGGGTAATCCTTCAAGGCGTTGTTGAGATTGGTGACATAAGTCGCATGATGCTTGTCATGATGGAACTCCATCGTTTCCTTGCTGACAGCAGGCGCCAGCGCATCGTAAGCGTAAGGCAGCGGTGGTAAAGTATGCTCGGCCATAGTATTCAAATCCCTCCAAATGGTGTGAGCCGCCAACAACGGAGCATTGCCCGTGTCGCTCTCTGAAACAACTATACCCTAAACACGTTAATGGTTCCGGTATAACTACCGTCTTAACGTTATAGAATCGATAGCGGTTTCAGACTTTGTTCGCAATGCATCTGAAGTCTACCGGCAGATGCTACCCGAGGGGACATCATGCGCGTCTGCGGAAGGATTTTTATCGAATACCATATTCCAAACGTAACGTCCCCGTAATACCTTTGTCCGGAATTTCCCGAATGATATCGTATCGTAATCTCATGCCGTGAGAAAACATCCGTGATTCAATCGTCCGATTCCTCTGGAGCGCTATCTGGCTGGAACTGCGTTAGAAACGCCACATCCTGCTGGATCATTTGAAGGTACCACTTCTGTCGATCTGCTGGAAGTCGGCGTAACGCTTCCAGAATCGTCTCGCGCTCCGCTTCCTGCTGGTCTGCATCGATATGCGCGAACCCGCCACGTTCCAACGCGAGACTCAGCGGAACCCGGAGGGCATCCGCAAGTGCAAACATGCGAGAACGTCGCGGCATATTGCGACCATTCTCGTAGTAAGTAATCGCTTCTTGGGACACTCCTACTACGGAGGCTACCTGTTTGGATGTAAGACCCAGTTGTTCTCGGCGCATGCGTAGCCACGAACCGAACTTGAGCCGACGCTCTTTATTATCCATATAAGGAACAACGGCGCAGACACCTTGCGCCGGTGACCGGATCACGGTCAATTACCTCTTTATTCGTTGAATTTTGTGCAGGTATTATTGGGTAATACTATATAGGTAAGGGATACCGACTACTTCGATATGCCTGCAACAGAACCCTACCTATAGTATAACAACATGTTTCTCCCGCGTCAAATAACACAATATGACAGAATATAGAAACGATCCTATAACATTACGTTTTTCAAGAGCGATCCTATAACATCGCATTCGCTTATTCTCACTTATAATATCACGTTTATCAGATTCGGTAAGGTTTGTTTCGATTAGTAGATATCACTCTGGAAGGAATTCAAGCGGAATTGGATATCAGTTAAACATCTAACAACAGATTATATAGGAAGGATAAATATATTGTATCTGTATTAACTTAATTTCCATGGCATATGTTGTAATTTAAGGCATATTATGCTTTTTCTGAGCATGTCAATAGTCTAATGTCAATTCCCCCCTTCGGAATTTTAAAAGATACTTATTGAAAATCAGAAACTTCTCGGAGATGATAGATTCCTGTTGTATTCACCGGCGAGGTTTTCTCTCTTACACTTCAGTAATTGTCAGTATGGTTGCTGGTACAGAGCAGATATTTTGCAAATATTATAACAATATTATTTATAATATAACAATATTGTTGCGAATAAATTGTATCGAACGGGCTATACAGGAGAAAAAGCTAGCCCTCCGTCTGAATGCAGCGGAGGGCTATGCTCAAAAAGCGATTTAGACGGAGGCGATAGGATGATCGGGCAATCCTCTTGCATCCGCTTCGGCTTTCAGATCGGCGATAAATTCATCCACTGGACGTGGCCCAATATCGCCTTTCTCGCGGACTCGTACCGAAACTGTGCCATTTTCGATATCCCGGTCACCTACAATCAGCATGTAGGGAATTTTTCGAATCTGGGCTTCAGCGATTTTCTTACCGGTCTTTTCGCTTCGGGCGTCCACCTTTACCCGCAGTCCGAGCGCGTTCATTCGCTTCGCCAGCGCTTCGCACCACTCGTTGTGGCGGTCGGCGATGGAGAGGATACGCACCTGCTCTGGAGCGAGCCACACCGGGAATGCCCCGGCATAGTGTTCGATCAGGAAAGAGATCATACGTTCCATTGTCGAGAGATAGCCGCGATGGATCATGACGGGACGATGCCTCTTACCATCCTCGCCGATAAACTCCAGTTCGAACTGGTTGGGAAGGTGTCGGTCAACCTGAACGGTTGAAACTGTTTCTTCACGTCCCAGAACGTTCTTTAGTTGTATGTCGATCTTCGGCCCATAGAATGCCGCCTCGCCAACTCCTTCGTAATAGGGCATATCCAACTCTGCGAACACTTCCCGTAGTTCGCCTTCCGCCTTACTCCAGAGTTCCGGATTGTCAACATACTTTTCGGTATTCTTTGGATCGTGTAACGACAGGCGATAGCGGTACTCCGTGATGCCAAGGCGTCGGTAGGCGTCCTCAATCATCAGGATCGCCGCCTTTACTTCGTCCTTGACCTGATCTTCCGAGCAGAAGATATGGGCGTCCGAAAGAGTCATCGCACGAACGCGTGATAGACCGGACAATTCCCCGGACTTTTCCCAGCGATACATCGTGCCGAGTTCGGCGTATCGCACCGGTAGTTCACGGTAGGAGCGAAGTTCGTTTTTGAAAATCTGGATGTGATGCGGACAGTTCATCGGGCGAAGAACGAACTCTTCGCCGTCAATCTCCATCACGGGAAACATGCCATCTTTATAATGTTCCCAGTGACCGGATACCTCGTAGAGATTCTTGTGCGCCAGTACTGGAGTATAGACATGCTCATATCCCCGTTCGATTTCTACATCCTGAATAAATCGTTCCAGAGTGCGTCGCACGATAGCGCCGTTCGGAAGCCAGAGTGGTAGTCCTGGCCCGATCAGAGACGAGTTCATGAAAAGACCGAGTTGCTTGCCCAGCACCTTATGGTCTCGCTTTTTAGCTTCCTCCAGCATTTCCAGATAGGATTCCAGTTGCGATTTCTTCTGGAAAGCCGTCCCGTAAATGCGTTGAAGCATTGGGTTCTTTTCACTGCCGCGCCAGTATGCTCCGGCGACACTCATCAATTTGAATGCGCCGATGCGCCCGGTGGATTCGATATGCGGTCCCCGGCAGAGGTCGATAAAATCTCCTTGCTGGAAAAACGAGATTTCTTCGCCCTCCGGCAAATCGTCGATGAGTTGGACTTTATACGATTGGCCCATGTTCTCACATCGCTGCCGGGCGACTTCTCTGGGTTCCACAAATCGGTTGAGTTTCAGGTCTTCCTTGACGATACGCGTCATCCTGCGCTCGATTTCTTCCAGATCATCCGGAGTTAATGAGCGAGGCAAATCGAAGTCATAGTAAAAACCGTTTTCGATGACCGGGCCGATACCCAGTTTAGCGTCGGGGAATATTTCGTTCACTGCCTGCGCCATCACGTGGGTGGTGGTATGACGCATACGCGAAAGAAAATCCGACGGTGCGGAGAGTTCATCTTCCACTGATTCCGAAGACATAAGGGGCTACTCCCATACAACAGGATGCCCTATAGTACGGTGCAAGCGATCAAATGGCAAAAATTCACCAGTATCCATGTCAAAGCGACCGGATGCAGCGGAAACTTTCCTCCGATTCACTTCGTAACGAAAGGGACTGACTGGTTCAGAGGGCATCCGGCAGCGCTTTTCTTCGGGCTTCTGGTTCCTGACTTCTGGCTCCATTCCCCACGGAGGTTTAATGTGCAAGACCTGAATCGTATTGACTCTGTCGGCGCGCGCTCAGCGCAAGGTCCCGCTGTGCAGATGATCAACGCAATGATCAGCGAAGCGGTGCGTGTCGGAGCGTCGGACATCCATATCGAGCCGCGTAAAACGGTTGTCGAAATCCGCTTTCGTGTTGATGGCGTGATGCATGTCTGGAAAAACCTTCCCAAAGATATGCAGGATATCTGTACGGCGCGTGTGAAGGTCATGTCTGATCTGGATATCAACGAGAAGCGTCTGCCCCAGGATGGTCGCGTGACGATTAACGTTCCCGGTCGCACGATTGACCTGCGTATCTCTATTTTACCGGTGCTGTATGGCGAGAAAATCGTTATGCGTCTTCTGGATCGTGAGTTGTCGGTGCGCGGTCTGGAACAACTGGATTTTTCTCCTTACAACAAATCAGCCTTCGATGATTTGATCCATCGACCACTGGGACTGATTCTGGTGACAGGTCCGACCGGTTCTGGCAAGACGACGACACTGTATGCCGCCCTGAACACCTTGAAGAGCAAAACGGTCAATATCGTCACCTGCGAAGACCCGATTGAATATGACATGGACGGCATCAACCAGAGTCAAGTCTTTGATAAAGTCGGTCTGACGTTCGCACGTCAGCTCCGCTCCATTTTGCGACAGGACCCCGATATTATTCTCGTCGGAGAAATCCGCGATGCCGAAACCGCTGAAATCGCCTTCCGCGCAGCCATGACGGGCCATCTGGTGCTTTCTACCCTCCACTCTAATGACGCCGCAACGTCCGTGACGCGTCTGGTGGATATGGGCGTTCCGCCATTTCTGATTTCTTCCGGTTTGATCGGTATGGTCGCCCAGCGATTAGTGCGGCGCCTCTGTACCTCATGCCGACGGCAGGCTCCGCCAACGCCGCGACAGGCTGAATTGTTGAATATTGCCCCGACAGACCTTATCTGGCATCCGGTCGGTTGCCAGCGTTGTGAAGGGACTGGTTACAAAGGCCGTCTCGCCGTACACGAGGTTGTCCGCGCCGATGAGAAATTCGAGCGACTGATCATGCACGGGGCAACCGCTTCGCAACTGCGTCAGGCGGCGGAAAGTATCGGGATGATCCCTATTCGTGAGGACGCCCTGAACAAAATCCGCGCCGGTCTGACTTCCGTGGATGATGTGATGCGGCAGGTCTATGTCCGGTTAGATGATATCGACGCCGATGCCGAACTTCCGCCACTGCCCGCTCTGGAAGCCCCGACCGCCCCGGCATTAACTTCCTGATATTCGTTCTTTCGGAAACGCCCCTCCGATACAATGTTGTCGGGGGGATTTCGCGCCAACACTTGAACGGATTTCTGAAGGATGACCGGGTTAAACCGACTTCGTAGCCAAACCTTACGGGGTCTGCTGACGAAGTGCATACCATCCGTGAGCGTTATTCCCAACCGCCGGTGTATCGCAGAGTCCCGGTTTTGCAGGAAGGGCAGGGAACAGTATCGGCCTGCCAGGTCAATTCTGTCTGACATGCGGGACAGGGACCAGTTTCGCGACCATCGCAACCGAGACGTTGCGCTTCGGCATAAGCGACGACAGCATGATCCGCCGGGGGCGAGAGACGCAGGAAAACATAAGGTCGTACTGTCTGACATTCAGGGCACCAGAGACGGTTGACCAACCCGCCAAAAGCGCCATAGCCGGGATAGGGCGAAATTTCGCCATTGCGACCCGCTTGCCATTCTTCCGCATGAACGAGAGTTGCATCATAGTCGCAGGTATCGCAGACGTACAGTTCCGAGTAGGCCATATCATCAATCGGGAGGGACGCAGGATACTACGCCCTTCCGTTTTATTTTCGCAGTATTTCCAGCGCTTTTTGTAGTTGAGGATCAAGCCGGCGAATCGCGGCGCGATCATCGCTATTACGTCTTGCAGCTTCGCGTTGCGCTTCGGAATCCTTGTCGGTGAATTCTACGGTTATATCCGGAACAATACCCCCGGTTCCACCGACAGCGTGGCCGAATTCATCATGACGGACATTGATATCGCGTTTGTCGCGGGTAAAATAATGTTGCGTCGTAATTTTGACGGCTTCTTCCCCGGTCAGAGGAATGATAGTCTGCACCAATCCTTTGCCATAGGTACGCGTGCCCACAAGGATGCCGGCTTTACCGTCCTGAATCGATCCCGCGACAATCTCGGAAGCCGACGCCGAATTTCCATTGACCAGTGTCACGACCGGATACGCTCCTGCGCTCAAACCGCCGCGATGCTTGTCGGCTTCGACATCCAGCGAGGAAACGCGCCCGCTTTTCTCTTTGACCCATACCACCGGGCCGCTTTTCAGGAAGCGGGAAGCGATATCCTGCGCAATGTTGAGCAGACCGCCGGGGTTGTCACGGAGATCGAAAATGAGCGACTTCATTCCCTGTTTTTCGAGTTTGCTCAGGGCGCGATCGAATTCTGTATCCGCTTGTTCATTGAACATGTCCAGCGCAATGTAGCCGATCTTCGCCGCTTCATCCTCCATGCGGTAAGTGACGACGGGTTGATTGACCATCGCCCGTTTGATACGGAAGTTGATCAGTTTGTTTTTTCGCTCGATTGTCAGGCGCACATAGGAGTTTTCTAGTCCTTTGATTCGGGAAATGACATCTTCCATCTTGACGCCAACAACGCTCTTGTCATCAATCGCGGTGATCACATCTCCAGAAATCAGACCGGCTTTTAATGCGGGCGAGTTGTCCATCGGTTCCACAATAAAGACACGACGGTCTTTACCGGTATCCAGTCGCGCCCCGATACCCACAAACGGATTGCCGCTCTGCTCCTGAAGCATATCCCGGTACTTCTTCGGGGTATAGAAGACGGTGTAAGGGTCTTTCAACGTCGCAAGCATTCCCTCTATCGCCGAGTAGGTCAGGGGAGTGACGCCCATCCGCTCCCGGTCGACAGCGGGGGCATAGTATTGTGTACGAATCGCGTTCATTGCTGCGACATACGTTTCGGTCGGTGGCAGATCGCTTGATTGCGCTTGCGCCGTCGCTGACCGCAGGATGGAAGCCAACGCCGCAGGGGGGACTGTCCCCAGTTTCCAGCGGGCGGCGCTCCAGTTCTTCGGGGCGTCCTGGAGGGTATCCCAGGAGAAACCGCAGACAAACGCCACGGTCAGTATGGAAAACGCAACAAAGATTTTCAATACGGTTCGCACCATAGATTACCTCACCGAGTTTGTCTGAGTACAGACTGCTCTCGACCAAAAATGTTGTCGACCTGACGGGCGACCCTGCTCCTCACAATGACTTCTCACAATGACTTCTCAACCGATGTTTATCGCACGTTGTCTGCGACATGCGTATGCTGGCGTAACTCTTCTGATGCGCGGCGCATCCACTGTTCATCGGTGGCATTCTGCGTGATAATCGCTTTGGGTGTGAGGCCGACTCCCGCCCAGTCGGTGCGGCGAGGCCCCAGCATTTTGCCAGTGGCAAGAACGAACGCCGAACCATCCGGCAGAGAGTATGCGGTCTGTAACAGCGAATCGCCGAAAGTCTCTCTGCCAATCAGCGCCGTTGTCCCTTTATCGGTCAGCGCAGCGGCTAACGCCTCCGCTACTGATGCGGTGCCTTGATCGGTCAGGACTGCCAGTGGTTGGTTCACGCCGGTATAAGATACCGGTTTGACCGATACGGATTTTCCTCCGGGGCGCACTTCATAACCAAAAACTCCGCTTGAAGACAACAAACCTTCGATGGCGACGGCGGATTCGCTCAACCCTCCGGGGTTTCCCCGCAAATCCAGCACCAGACCTTTATTGCGAGGCAGTGAAGCAAAGACGGTTTTGAATTGCTCGGTCGTTTTGGTAGTAAAGGCGGGAATATGAATGTAGCCGGAACCATCTGGCAAGACGCGTCCGGATACAGGCGGGACTTCGGTTTGAGCGTGTGTCATTTCCACCGTAATGGGATTTTTCGCGCCGGGCCTCTCAATAGTGACCGAAATCTTATCCGAAGGCAGATTCAATCGTTTCAGGGTAGCTGTATCGCCGCGTAACGCCATCTGTGCGCCGAATAGACCGAATCCACCCTGCGCTCGTTGCCGGGCCGCTGTGAACTCTTTCCGAACTTCTTCCGTTTGCGCATCATTCGCCCTGCGCTCCAACTTGTCCGCCATACGGTTGGCGCGGAGGAATGGGTCGTATCCGAGGACCCATCGACCATTGAGATAGGTGACGACATCGCCGGGCTTCAATCCCGCTTTTTCGGCGGGCGAACCGGGAATGGGCGCGGCGATCACGATTTTATACTCGGTGTATCCATCACGAGGTTGCGCTCTGATTGCCAGTGAGGCGCCGATTCCTGAATATTTGCCCGCTTGTTCCGCCTCAATCAGCGCAAACTGGTCAGGTTCGAGGAAATAACAGTTGGGATCGTTTAGCGATGCCAGCATTCCCCGGATCGCGCCGCGACTCAGTTGCGTGTCGGCAGGAATTTTGTCGACATAATATTGCTGGACCAGACTGTAAATAGTTTCGAAGGTTCGACGTGCATTACCGGCATCGTCCTCGCCGCCCGGCGCCACGGACGAAGAAGAGAGGGGTCCGCGAAAGGCATACCCCTCATGACCGCTCTCGCGTCCCGAACCGCGCTGCGCCAGACGCGTTTGCCCTGCAGGAGATTTCAAATGGAAGGGATCGCCACTGTCTCGCAAATAGGAACCACCTGCAAAAGCGGCGGCGCTCAATGCGGCGAATGAAAAATAAACGAGGGCGCTTCTTCGACTGCGTTTCAACGATGCGTCACCTTCCAGGGGAGTTCTAATCGTCTTTACTATGCGTGCCGGTCTTCAAGTTCCCGCCCGACGCTGGTACAACGGAATACGAAATTATACACCTAAAAACGGGAAATATCCGTTCATCTGGCAATACCTTGAGATGAAAATACGAACTATTCGGTGTCCAGAAGCGCTTCGATAAAGACCTGAGGGACAAAAGGACGGATGTCTGCCGGTTGCTCGCCGACGCCGACGATCTTGACAGGAACGCCCAGTTCTTCGCGAAGCGTGATAACGATACCACCACGCGCCGTGCCATCGAGTTTCGCCAGGGCAATACCGGTGACGCCCACTGCACCGATGAATTCCTGCGCCTGACGAACCGCATTCTGTCCGGTCGTGGCATCCAGAGCCAGCAAGACTTCGTCAGGCTTGCGTCCCAGTTCCCGTTCGCAGACCCTGCCTATTTTTCGCAGTTCTTCCATCAGGTTCGCCTTATTGTGCAGGCGGCCTGCGGTATCCACCAGAATGAGGTCGATGTCTCGCGCCTTCGCTGCCTGAATGGCATCGAAAACGACGGCGGCGGGATCACTGCGCTCTTGCTGGCGAATAAAATCGCATCCGGCGCGTTGCGCCCAGATCGCCAACTGATCGGCGGCGGCGGCGCGAAAGGTATCTCCTGCGACGAGCATGACTTTCTTGCCGTCGGTGTGGGTGGCGCGATACGCCATTTTTCCCAGCGTCGTCGTCTTTCCGACGCCATTGACGCCGACCATCAAATAAAGGGAAGGTCCGCTCGGAGCCACTTTGAGCCGGGTATCGCCCGCTTCGCCTAACGCTTCCGTGAGAGACTGACGTAACCGTTCGCGAACTGCTTTGGCGTCCGGTAACCTCTCCAGACGCACCGCTTCACGCAAATCGTCAAGGATTTTGTCTGTCGTCGTTACAGAAACGTCCGCCGCCAGCAAGGCCGCCTCGAACTCCTCGAAAAGCTCATCATCGATACGCCCACGCCCGGTAACGAGCGCATCTACATTGCGCCAGAGATTCTTGAAAATGCCGCTTTTTAACACAAAATTAGTGTACCACTGTTTAGATGTCGGATGTCGCTAATCGTCATGTAAAGGTTGACGCCCATCACCACAGGCAAGGAGCATAGTCTTTGAGAAAGACGCCGAAATAAGGCGTCTTCTCCTCGTTGACTCCTTCCGCGATGGGGTGGTAGATTCGCGCCATGCCATCAATGATGTCGAGCGGCGCGAAGAACCCGTCCTCTTCCTGCTTGCGGTTGCGCTTCTCCGTCGGATTCTCATCGGTGACCCATCCGGTATCGACGCTGGTCATGTAAATCCTGTCACGGGCGTAGTCATCGCCGGACGTGCGCGTCATCATGTTCAGCGCCGCTTTCGCCATATTGGTGTGCGGGTGGTAGATGGTCTTATGGCGCGAGAACTGTCCTTCCATCGCGGACACATTGACGATAAACCGGCGCTCAAATGGCGAACGTGCCATCAACGCTTTCAGACGGCTATTGATGAGGAAAGGCGCGACAGAATTGACCAGTTGCACTTCCAGCATTTCCGGAGCGCTGACTTCGTCCAGTTTCAACAGCCAGCTATTGACATTTCGGGAGTCGGCAAGCTCTTCGTTGTCCTCCAGCGCATCGGCAGGAAGGACGTCCTTGACCGTCGGCATCACAGCAGGTAAAAGCGCTGAACTGTCCGTGATATCGAAAGTTGACGGCGCTTCCTGTAGGACAAGGTGGCGGGCTTCCATCGACAGAAATTCTTCCGGGCGTCGTTCCATGGCGACAAGCTCGGAGTAAAAGCCATGAGGTCGGCGAATCGTCTGCGCCGCATTGTGAATCAGGATATCAATCGCAGGCTCGGTATCCAGTAAATGGCGTGCGAAAGCCTCAACCGCCGGAATATTGCGTAAATCCAGACCATATACCCGAACGCGATCCAGCCACTGGGTGGAATCCGGCTCCGCATGAAGGCGCCGTGCGGCGGCATTCGGGAAACGGGTGGTAACCATCACATTTGCGCCGTCACGCAAGAGCCTGAGAACGGTTTGATGCCCGATTTTCACGCGCCCTCCGGTAACAAGTGCGGTGCGACCTGTCAGATCGGAATGCAACTCCCGCATCCGGTAATTGAATTCGGCGCACTTCGGACAAAGGAGATGATAGAAGAAATGGACATCGGTAAACTCCGCTTTGCAGATATAACAGGTTTCTGGAAGATTCAATTTCCGATTGTACGCCGATGAATCTCCGGAGGATCCGCCAGACAGTAACGCGGTCACGGCAGGAAGCGCGTCCCGCTGTATTTTGACCATTGCGGTTGCGGCGAGAGTTTTGCGGTCTTCCTCCGCCTGCCGTTGGCGTTCCGCCTGCTGCTCGTATTTCCGTCCCTCTTTATGCACCCGTGCGACCAAGGCATTGAAGTGGTCGGTGCGACGAATCGTCCCGCGTGAATCCGCAATCGTTTGCAGTACGCGCAAGCAAACTTCCATATCTTCTTCTGAAATTTTCATATCCAACCGGGCAGTATATCCGACTTTGCCCCCGAAGCGCCCCTTGAAAAGGACTGTCGTCGCTTCTTGATACGCTCTGCCAGCGCTCAAAAGCGTGTGAGTGAAAGGTAAGGAGCTTACTCATGGCGTATATTGTCCAGCATGAATAAACGTGAGATTGGATGCCGACCGTCTGTCGGACGGTCAATCTGGAATCATCGGGCGTCGGGTGTAATCGCTTGCCTTGTCGTAGCTTCTTTGCTGGCAGGGGAAACGATGACGGGAGCGAAACCTCCTTCAAGCGCATGGCCTCAGGCGTTTGGGCCGGAGGGTAACGGGACATCGACAAAAAAAGCGCCAATCCGCTGGAGCGTCGCACGCAATGAGCATGTCGTATGGCGCACCACACTACCGGAAGTGGGTCAGGGTGGCATCACTGTCTGGGAGAACCGCGTTTTTCTGACCATCATGAAGCCATTACCGGATGCGAGCGCCCCGAAGGAAGGCGCGGATGCAGTGGGATACTGTCTGGACGCCGCAACCGGCAAAATTCTCTGGACGGTTGATTTGCCGGGGAGCGAACCCGCTACCTATGCCTACGGATTCAGCGATTCCACGACGCCTTCGCCGGTGACAGACGGCAAGAGCGTCTATTTCTTCAACGCCAGCGGCTCGTTAGGGCGCTACGATTTCTCCGGGAAATTACTCTGGCGACGGGTATGGAAACCGACCGCCGGGAGACCATTCAACAAGCAATTCAAGCCCTTTTTAGCGGGCGATACGCTGGTGAATATGGAACCCCGTGATGAGGGTGATCCAAAACGTGAGAAAGACCCCTGGAACTATCTCCGGGGACTGGATAAAAATACGGGCAAAACGCTCTGGGTCGCCGAAGACTCCCTCACGCACTACAATACGCCCCTTCCCGGCCGATGCAGGAATGGGGCAATGGCTGTCCTGCAGGGACGAGGCGGTTATCATGATGTGCCCGAATCGCCTATAGGACTTACGCTGACCAGTCTTGCACCCGGTCAGGAGGGGAAGACGCTCTGGCGCTTCGAAACGACCGGGAAAGCGCTATATACCATGCACTGGGACAACCGTTACGCCTACTGGATCGACCTGGATAATGCACGTCATCTCGTTTTGGACAGCGAAACGGGCAAATTGCTCCGTACGCAATCGCTGACGCAGAATGTAGACTACCGTCGCTACGATCCCGCACAGGGAAAATATGTGCTGGAAGCGGGAATCGATCTAGCGAAACGTCTTCCATCGTTCAAGGTCTTCCCCGCCTGGTTTACCAATATTCCGGTCGGCGGTTGGCACTACTTTCTCTGTTTCACCGATACTGCTCAAAAATGGGGACCATACTATTGCGTCGGGCGCGTCGGTATCGAATCCGGCAAAGTGGAATATCTGGAATTACCGGTACAGGTTATCCGTGAACCAAATCGTCCCGACCGCTTTATCTGGGGGACGCCGCAAACGACTTCGACCGTCAATGCTCGTGGCATAGATGCTGCTGGCGATGAGCGTTCGCGCCGGGATGGGTGGACATGGAACTTCTTGCCCGCCCCTGTCTCCCTTGACGGCAAAATCTACTTCACGTCCATGCTTGGGGTTACCTATGTACTTGACGGTAAAGCCCGAACTCTGGACGCCGCCGCACTTCTTTCTGTCAATGATCTTGGTACGGCAGGGCAAGTCTGGAGTCTGAATACTGTCTCCGCCGCGAATGGTCGTCTGTATCACCGGAGTATGAAAGAAGTCATCTGTATCGGTCAATAGCTTTGACTATTTCGAAACTCATGGTTCATAGCGCTTCGTCGCGGCGACGAAGCGCTGACCATCATCCCTTCGCATTCTGGATTTACGAATTGCTTCGGAGAGACGGTACAAGCTGCTCATGTGATACTGGTTGTACAGGTGGAGCGCCAGGGGCGCTTGCCATGCGGCGCGGGCGATTTTCATTTCGGATTGTTCCATCAGGCGAATGACGGATGGATTCCGACTGAGGACATATATATGCCGCCGTCGTGCCTGCGCTCGTGCGAACGCTTCCCGAAATAACTTCCCCCCGATACCGTAACCCCGGAACTTCGGAAGAACATACAACATGGCAATGTCTGTCCAGTTGAACAGCAAATCCTTACTGATACATGCTCCGGCAAATTCTCCACTGGGCGTTTCCGCTACCAGAACATTCGGAAAATGCTGTAACTCCCCGGCAGTGTAGCCCAGAATATTCGGCGTCGACTTCAATTCCGTCTCTAGTTGATTCGCTTCACGTGAGGTGAGCCAACGGGGAGTGATTTTGATTTCGCTTATAGTGAACATCATAACCTTACGACACATAAGCCCTCAAGAAGATGCCGTTATGGTCGCTTCTGTCGGAGGGGATAAAAATCACATGATCCGAAGCGTTGGCTATGTAGCGAAACTTCGTTTTCGCAGATGAAAGACGAAGAAAACAGCAGGAGATTATGTGAAAGGAAATGTGGCAAACAGTTTACTATTCGAGAAAACCTGTGTATAATGGAAACAACTATTCGCCTATCCCCTTGACCAGGTAGTGAACGGGCAAAGGACAGGGAGAACCCGAACGATGGACGTAATGCTACGACTTCTGACCAGTAAGCAGCATGAAATTATTGAGGTCATTCGTAAGGCGCTGATGCGTGACGGACAGGCTCCGACCGTGCGAGAAATCGGCAAGGAAACAAACCTTCGCTCATCCTGCTCCGTACAGAAGCATCTGAATCAACTGGAGAAGATTGGCTATATTCGCCGTGATCCGTACAAGTATCGCTCCATCGAACTGTTAGTCGAGGGAGCTCCTATTCCGCGCCGCCGCACGGTGACGGTTCCTCTGGTCGGGCGAGTCGCCGCAGGCACGCCGATCGATGCCGTCGAAAACATTGAGGAAAACTATCCCATGCCGGAATCTTTCATTCCGCGTGATGGCGACTGCTTCATGTTGCGCGTCAAGGGAGATTCGATGATCAATGCCGGTATTCATGACAACGATCTGGTGGTCGTCAAGAAACAGAGTACGGCGAAGAACGGCGATATCGTCGTTGCCAGAATCGGTGAGGAAGCGACCGTCAAGACGTTCTACAAAGTAGAAGCGGGAATCAAGTTGCAACCGGAAAACCCGCATATGCGTCCTATCATCACCAAAGACGCCCAGATTGAAGGACGCGTCATTTTGTGTATGCGTCAGTACGCCTGGTAGGGTTCAAGTCAAAATATAAATGATCGGGGGGGGTTAGGGAGAAGACTTATCGTACCTCTCGCCGCCCCCGCCGGCGCTTACAGATTCTGCAAATCGGCGACAGTGACGACGCCACAGAAGATGCGATTATTCAAGACAGGAATAAGATTCTGACCTTTTCGTAACGCCGCGCTCAGAATCGCTTCCACGGGCGAGTCCATTTCGGCAACGACCCTGGTGGGATGGATATAGGGACCGACGGCGAGGGTGGAGTAATCCCCATCCTGGGGAATCAATCCCGGTAGAAGGTCTTCTTCGGTGAACATCCCCATGTACTGTTGTTCATTGACAAGAGCGACCGCCCGAAGCGGTTCTTCTTTCAACTCCTGAATCGCTTCGTCGAGAAATGTTTCCGGACCGATAATTGGAAGAGCGCGTAAAGTCGCATCACGAAGGGTTTTCATACGTCCTTATCCTTCCCCGTACTGCCATGCGTTCCCTTCCTGCATTTGGCGTTCAGAAAAAAGATTGTGAAAAAAATCACTCAGAGGGGTTGACAAACGATTCCCAAAACCTTTACTATTGCTCTGGCGTACGCAGCCTCATTCGTTACAAGTTACCTCGGTTGCACCTCAATTACTATTCAAATCACACGTTGCGCCAAACCTACCAAGTGAAAAATAGAGTCTGAAGGGAAGTTATCGTCTTGCTGTTTCTGCGCGTCCGCAGGGCCTCGTCTGTCCTGCGCTCCGGCAGACAAACCGCTACGCTACTGTCCGGTTTCGTCTCCCTATCTTTAATTAGTTCAATCGTTCTTCCGGGTGTTGTACAGGCTCAACCGCCTGTTTCGACCCCTGAATCCTCGCAATATGTGGGTGTCACGCCATGGTCTCAGGCGTCCTCCGCAATTAACAGGGATTCCTCTGATAAACGCGATCCGTCGGATTATATTCGTCTTGTGGATCGTCGTTCTCGTCGTACTGATAGTCTCACACGTTCCGCACTGTCTTTCCGTGGCGTTCCGTATGTTCGTGGCGGCACGAGTCGTAGCGGAGTGGATTGTTCTGGATTTACCCAGTTGGTGTTTGCGCGACAGGGGATTTCTTTGCCCCGCACCGCCGCAGATCAAGCTGAAGAGGGAACCCGTGTGAGCCGTAGCGAACTGCGCTCCGGTGATCTGGTCTTCTTCGCGGGAACCTACAAACGGGGCATTTCCCATGTGGGTATCTATCTTGGTGATGGCAACTTCATCCATGCGCCGCGCACCGGTTCTACGGTACGTATCGATGATCTCGATTCCTCCTACTATCGTAGCCACTGGGCTTTCGGTCGTAGAGTGAAGTAATCTTATCTTTACAACCGCCCTGAGTCGGAACTTCGGCGCAGGGCGGTTGTAAGAATCGCATCTACCCCAATCATGCTACAATGAGCGCGTATGCGACCTCTCCTGCTCGTTCTCGTTGCGCTGTCTCTGATCCATGCCGCTGTCGGCGAGGTCAGTAAAACCTCTTCCATTGCCTATTACGGCGTTTATCTCCGGGGCAACAAAATCGGACGCATGATTTCTCTGCGCGACCCCAAATCGCAATGGGAGGGGAAGCCTGCCGTTCGAACGGAGACGACCATGGAACTCTCCCTGAATGTGCTTGAGCAAACCACCCGAATGATCTCCCGCAACATTACCTGGAATGATCCTTCGACCGGCGTTCCTCTTGCCTCCGAGAATCGTACCGAATCCGGGGGAAGCGTTACCCGTGTTACCGCGACGTATACGCCACAGAGTGTTTCCTATGTCGCCGATGTGACCGGAACTGTGACCCGTGATGTTCTTCGTTTAAAGCCCGGCGAACGATTTATGGCGGATGCTCTGAACGCGAACGCAATGCCACGGTCGGGAATGCGTTACCGGGGGAAAGTATTTCTGGGTGATCCTGCCGCGTTGCAGTTACTCGATTCCGAGATCGAAATTTTGAACCGGGAGCCTGTTGATGTCGGTGGGCGTATGGTGACCGCCTACCGCGTTCTGGATAAAAATCCGATTGCGCCCACAACGCTGTATCTGAGCGATTCCGGGGAAATGCTGAGGGCGGATTTGCCGCTCGGTATGCAATTGCGAAAGGAATCGAAAGAGGTCGCGTTCGCTCCCGCCGCCAGCGGACCGGTAGTGGATTTTCTCGACCTGACAGCGATTAAGCCGCAGGGAGTTTCTCTGGAAAACCCCCGCTCTCTCCGAAGGGCTCGTTATAAACTGGAAATCGTGTCGAAATCGCCGTCTGAATCGTCCTCAACGGGAGGACTGCACGCTTTGCCTTCCGGCGATGGTATCCAGACCGTTACCTTCGAAGGGGAAGGCGCATCGCGGGCGGCAATAATCACTGTTCAGAATAGTTCATTGCCTCAGGCGATGACTGCACGGCTATTTTCCGCTGCTTCCGGCCAATCCGCGCCACCGGAGCGTTTACGTCCCTTCCTGAAGGCTTCGGTGCAGGTATCTTCCGACGCCCCGGAGTTTGTCGCGTTGGCGAAAGCGGTGATCGGGGATGAAAAAGAAACGGCGCGTGCGGCGGCAAAGATCGCCGCATACGTCCACAAAACGATATCTCCCGATCCCGCAATAACCAGCGTTCGGACAGCTAAGGATATCCTCCGTGATCCTCGGGGAGTGTGCCGGGACTATACCCTCTTCTTTACCGCAATTGCACGGGCCGCCGGTCTGCCGACACGGCAACGGCTTGGTCTGGTGTACGCGGAAGGGCGATTCTATGGTCATGCCTGGCCCGAAGTATGGACGGGAACAAATCCTGAGGGAACAGATCAATGGACGGCGCTGGAGCCAACCTGGGGGAAACCCTTCGCGGATGCGACGCATATTGCCCTGGCGGAAGGGGAGATTACAGATTTTGTTAAAGTTGTCAATGATTTGATGCGCTATCGGATCACGGTACTGGAAGTGAGTGAAATAGAAGCGCGTGAAACGAAAACGGAATTGAAGGCGCAATGAACTCTGGTCTGACATTAATATCGGTACGCGGAACGACGCGCATTGTCGGGGTTATGGGATACCCGGTCAAGCATTCCGCAAGTCCGGCGATGCATAATGCGGCATTTGCGACTCTGGGAATGGACTGGGCGTATGTGCCGTTCGAGGTTGCGCCGGAGAACATCAGTGCGGCGCTGGCGGGAATTCGTGCGCTGAATCTGGCGGGAGTCAATGTCACCGTCC
This sequence comes from uncultured Armatimonadota bacterium, assembly GCA_903910385.1. Taxonomy (GTDB): domain Bacteria; phylum Armatimonadota; class Armatimonadia; order Armatimonadales; family Armatimonadaceae; genus CAIVZM01. Next base: position 80,924 of record CAIVZM010000067.1, on the reverse strand, counting down.
CCCTCAAAGAATTGATTCCACCGTTTATGGATGAACTGACGGATCGCGCCCGACTTTTGGGTTCCGTGAACACTGTGATTCACCGTGAGGGACGGTTGATCGGCGATTCCACCGATGGGCCGGGCTTTATCGCTGCGCTGGCATATGAAGGATTGATTCTTAAGCCTGGCGATAAGGTGGTCGTTCTGGGAGCGGGAGGATCATCGCGGGCGGTCGTTCGTGCGTTGCTGGAAGCGGGGTCGAATATTGTTATCGCGAACCGAAACGAAGAGCGGGCGGAGGCTCTCGCGGCGGAACTTGCGCCCGGAACATCCGGGAAAATTGCAGTTGTTTCGCTTACGGAGAGTGTACTGAGAAACGCTCTGACAGACGCCGTTCTGCTGGTGAACACGACCAGCGTCGGCATGCACCCGAAACCGGAGGAAATGCCTCCGGTTCCGGTGGATGCGCTACATGTCGGTCTTTTCGTTTCCGACCTGATTTATAACCCCTATGAGACGCGTCTTCTGTTCCTTGCCCGTTCGCGGGGGTGTCGGTTTCAAAACGGCATCGAAATGCTGGTGCGTCAGGGAGCTATCGCCTTCGAACGGTGGACAGATGTAAAACCACCCGCAGATGTGATGCGGAATGCCGTCCAGAGTTATTTGCAGGGGCGTAGCGCGGATTAAATCTCTTTCCCCGATCAACGACTGCGGTAGAAAAAGAGACCGTTTTTATCCGGATCATAAAACGCGAACTCACGGGTTCCCCACTCCGTGTCCTCTAAAGCGGTGCGTTGATGGAAGACGCCTTTGTCCTGATATTCTGCGAACAGGGCATCTACATCATTAATGACAAAGCGTAACGAAGCGGTATCCACGCCATCGCGGAAGCTTTCGGGGTCGTGCCATTGCAAGTGAAGACGAACGGAACCTCGCTCAATCGCCGCGTAGCGAGGATCCTGCGGGTCGTTCTGAAAAAGCAGGCGGAAGCCTAGTTTTTCGGTGTAGTACAGAACTGCGTCACGGACGCTACGAACCGGCAAAACCGGATTCACTTCCCTGAATTGTGCAACTGACATAACTTACTCCTGATTCTGATTCCGCACAGGATTTCATTACGAACTCCGCAGATTCGATCCCGTGCGGAAAATCAGTCAATCGTTATCTTTTCGTGCTGAAGCGGGTTGAGCGGAGCGCATCTTCTCCGCGAATCGGGAGGAATAACGCGGTTGGGGCATAGGTACATGGATGCCTTTGATGCTGTGCCAGAGAATATCGTTCAACTCTTCATCCGGCGTTTTGTCCGCTTCCAGAGCGGAGATCAGACGGGCGGAGTCGGCGGCGCGGTAGGCTGTCTTCTGGTTGATTTCTGCAACAATATCCTTTGCCGGGAGGATGGCATCGAACGGGGCGTCATTTTCCGGGGTTGCGGTGAATACCGCCATTGCGGGAGCGACGGCATCATACAAATTCATGGGCGGCAGTCCCAAAAGATTTTCCATCGTGAGCAGGACTGAGTCGGTATTGAAGAACCGGCTGTCTTTTGATCCTTTGCGAACGAAAGGACTGACAACAAACGCAATGGAACGGTGCGCATCGACATGATCATGCCCGTTCTGGGCGTCATCCTCGATGACAAAAATCGCTGTCTTCTTCCAGTAAGGACTATGACTGACAATTTCCGCCAATTGTCCGACAGCGTAATCGTTGTCCGCGACTGCGGATCGTGGCGAGTATGCCCCTGTCCTTGTGCCCTGCGTATGATCGTTGCCAAATCGCACCATCATAAAGCGGGGCATATTTCCCTTACGTGCGAATTCCTGATATTCCCGACGGAACGTGGTGATACGAGAAGGGTCATTGAAGCGGTTATATGCCGCCAACTGAGTAGGCAAAGGTTTCAACCCATGCTTCACCCATGCCTCGCTATCGGCGTAGTTATTGTCATACTGTCGATAATCGGGACTGCTTTTCCCGGTGAGCGTCTTTTTCGTGGGACCATTCTTTAACCCTTTCGTGCCTTCTTCCGCTGTGGCTCGCGGCAAATCGAAGTCGTCGGTGAAAAAGCCGTAGTTACGGAAAGAGACTTTTTTCTTTTCACAGTTGTCCCAGATGTAACCGCCCGGCGCACGGGAAACGTCTGTGACGCCCAGCAAATCGACAGGGACGCCGTTGTTCGTGCCTTCATAGTCGTAGGCGCGAGGTTTCCCGGTGTAGCCGTAGGTGACATTGCGGGAATTGAATTCGTTCGCCATGCCCTGAGTCGACCAGTTCCAACCGTCACCGCTTACTTCCCCGGAGCAATAAAAGTTGTCCAGCAGGACGAAGCGTTCAGCAAGGGCATGCTGGTTCGGAGTCACATCACGCCCGAAAAGGGTCAAAGCAGGGTCGCCGTTGCCCTGTGGCAAATCGCCCAGAACCTGATCGTAGGTGCGGTTCTCTTTAACAATATAGATGACATGCTCGATGCCCGGATTGCTCAGGGCTTCCCGCGCTGACTTTACGGGATCCGCCGTGATACGGTTATTTTTCAGCGATTGCGCAGTCAGCGTCGCCAATGTAGCGGGATCCGGAACTGGAATGGTGGAAACTGTTCCCTTGATTATATTCTCAATATATTCCGTCTCCCCAACGCGGCTGACAGTCGGCGGGACCGCTGGCTTGTTCGGATTGCGTTCGGCGATTCCTTTGGCGTTGGTGACGAAGAGGCGCGAACCATCCGCCGATACCGCAACGGCGGTAGGATACCATCCTGCGGGAATATACCCGGCGACAACCTGCTTCGTGAGATCAACAACAGCGATGGCGTTAATATCGGCAAGCGCCACATAGAGCGTCTTTTCATCTGGCGAAAGCGCCATTCCCAGTGGAGTGGTTGCCGGGAGGCCACGCATATCCGAGGGGCGCAGAACGATGGTCTGTGCGACGCGGTCGCTTCCGACTTCGATGACGCTCACAGAGTCGCTTCCGCTATTGGCGACAAATAAGCGATCCTGCGCTTGATTGAGTAACAATGCCGTCGGGTTCTCTCCCGTCCGTATCGATCGGTTTACTTTGAACAAACCCGGATCGACCACGCTCACGGAGCCATCCTGCTCGCTACTGACATAAACTTTCTTGCCCGCCGCCGCGCCACGAGTGATCGCCGTTACCGCAAAGGGATAGCCGGGAAGGGGAACCATTCTGAGAACGCGCCCACTCGCCGTATCCACGACACTGAGAGAACCTCCCAGTTTCGCTTTGGGATTCAGGCTGTTATTGGCGGAGTAAAGTCGCCCGCCATCGGCGGATACCGCGATTCCTGCAATATGGAGCGGGTCTGGTTTTTCACTGTTGTTGTCCAGTTTGGTCCGATCCGTCGGAGTGATGATGGCTTTATCGTTGCGTGTGATCGTTCCATCCTCCGCCAGAGTGAGGATCGCGACACGATCATCGCCGCCCTGCGCGGCATAGAGCGTCGTCTTTCCATCCGCTCGCCGGGGTCCGAACGCGAGACCGTAGAAAAGCCCCTCTTTTCGGCTACGCTTCTCGGTTTGCTCTCCGTTGAATTCCGCTTTCGAGATCAGGTTTCCGTCGTGGGCATCGAGGACCGATATCTGTGAACGCGCTCCCAGTGAGGTGACAACGACGAACTTTCCGTCCGGCGATAGTAGCGCGTTGCAGGGAAAACTGCCAACATCGGTCTGCTTTCCCTGCGGCGTCAAAAACCGTCCGGTGGAAAGTGGGATCGCGGGAGCATCATCCGGAGCGGATTGTCGCGCCCGCGCCGTGAGGACGCTTCCCATAGCGACAACAGCGGATGTCAGGGCGCAACCATAGACGACGAAAAGGGGGTTTCTGAACATGCCGTTATTATGGCATACTCAGGTTAATAAAACGTTAAGCGTCTATTAAGAAGTTTGGCGCCAGAGAGAGTATCGATTCCGCACTCATTGGATTTATGGTTTTGGGCGAAATCGTGTGGAACGATTTGTACTGACTCCCGTCCCGCTGGGAATCCCTCCGGGGCGATCTACCCAGATATCAAAGGAAAACGTGTTGTCCGTTCTGCTATCGCTCTGGAAAACGTGTGGAGCGGTTGGTTGTGATTCCTGTTCCCGTCTCAAAGCCATCGCTACGCTTTGTTCGAATCTTGCAAAAAAAGACATTGTCCTTATCGGCTTCAGACCACTTCCACCCTGCCTGTATTCGTGCAGTGTCGAATCGTACAATATGATCCGGGACTTCGACGGGAAATTCTTGAAGTTTTGCGGTAATGAAGCGATTGAACCAGTAAAGCGCAAACATATCTTGAGTCTCTACAGGAAGAGCGTCAAAGGGAAGGACGGCAGAAGCGTTCTTTTCTTGTGAGCGCTTCGTCATTTCTTTTTCGGCCCTCTGGAAAGAAGGCTCCATTCGAGAGAGCGCTTCACTACCCGCCTGCCACGACCGCCGGAAGGTTTCCGCCTGATATTTTTCCGAAGGGGGGCGTTTTTCCCAGTTCGGGTCGCCGCTAATGAGCGTGATCTGCATCGGGCTCAGTTTCCATCCTTCTATCTCGTGGAAGCGCAGGTACCGGACAAGAGGATCCGGTGCCAGTTGGATCATCCGTTCGCGAAATTCGGCGACGCTTTGCACGGGCGGAAAACTTCGACGCACGATACGGACAGTATTTCTCTCGGGCGCTCGAATGCCCAATCCGTAAAGTGACGCTATAGCGCGTGAGATCACAAGTGGGTCGGCGTATTGCTCACCAAAGAGTGATAATCGCTTTCGGGCGAAAACCGGTTCAGCGCTAAGGGAATATCCCGATTGACCCTGATTCAATCGAGCGAGCGTCTCCTGCAATGTTTGTGCAACAACAGCGAGTTGTTCTTTACGTTTTCCCCTGTCCTTCATTCCCGTAGTTAGGGGGGGTGCATTATGGACAGAGTAACAAGGGGTGAAATCCGCCATTCCAGTAGCATCAGGCGAGTAGGCGCCTTCGGGCAACGCGATTCCCAGAACAAGCATTCCATTCCATTCGGAGTATGCCGGATAATCCTGGCGCTGTTCTTTTTGAATCTTCCCTCGCTTTTTAATTTGATCCAAAAAGTTAGCGGAGATACGAAAGAAGGTGTCGAAACCGTCGAGGTAAAGATGCGTGGTAAGGCGCAAAATCTGTTCACGCTGACTTGGGGTAAGGGAAGCGGAGGTTATTCCTCCCTCACTCATAGTAGCGAGCATATCTTTGCCAAAGGTGTCAGCGATGTCGAGTGCGGCGTTCGTGAGCGTTTTGACAGGTTGACCTATCGTCTGAGAGGAAACAAATCGCGCCATTTGTTGATGAGTAAACTGAAGTTCCTCAAAAGGAATGTATGGCAGATCGCGATAATCCGTGAAGCGCTTGCGGAGAGAAATGACGTTCGGATATATTTTTCCCTGCTCCGCAGGGACTAACTCGTAATCATAGGCGCTGGCAAATCTACGGACTGCCTCCATGACCGGGAGGGTCTGTGTTAGATTATTTTTTTCGTCAAGAACGAAGCGCTCTTCAAAAGGCGAATCCTCGAAGACAAGGCAAATTCGGGCTTGCGTTGCGAGGGATGTCGCCGCTTTAACAAAGGAGGTGGATTCGTCAGGAGTGAGAGTTACAAACTTTGAATTCTGGGCAAAAGCTGCGGTATTTAGCAACGCCAATATAAGCGTTAGTAGACTCAATTTGCTGTTTTGAGTTCGTATCATAACATTCTTCCTTGAACAAATTAAGATAACTAATTCCCAACGCTCGCTTCACCTGTTGCGGTAGCGGATACGCTAAAAGGGTCTCCTGTCAAACTGGTTCCGTTGGTCGCTCCACTACCATTACTACTTAAATCCCATCGTACCTTCCGAGTGAAGTAGTCATTATAAACGGAATAAACATCGTTGGCTCCGCATACTTGCTCAGGGATGCCGACATAAATTCCGTTGGGTATATCTGGGGAACCCATGCTTTTACCATTCTTTAAAACAAATTGTTTTTGAATTGGCTGACCTGTTTGCCCACTGCCCAACAGACCCCTCATAAAGTAAGTCGCGCTCGACGTACTAAGTACATAATAGTTTTTTGACGCATTATTCGTCCCTGATCCAGACAGTCGAAACTGTAAATCAACCCTTATGGGGGAAGTTGTACCGCCACTAAGCCAAGTAAAACCCTGACGAAATTGTCCGGACACGGAACCTGCTGAATTAGGTGCGTCTTTTTTTCCAACGATACTTTCAGAGGAAGTTATTGTCAGATAAGTTTTCGTAAAACTGACTTGTGTTGGATTAGGGGGAGTGGAGGGATCATCGTCGCAAATTTTTATTGCTCCTGTAGTACGTCCGGTCACAGGAGGAACACTATAAGTCACTCCAAATAACTCAATAATCGAATCCTTTTGCCACTGTGCATATGCTGGTAGTGGCAGAAGAGTTACTAGAAGCGCTATGGCGGACGCCGACATTGGCGCGAAAGAGACGAATCGCATAATTGCCTCCGTTTTTTGTTGAGGACTCCCTTTGTCCTCATTGCCCCACGATACCAGAGTATTTTTGATTCGTCAATATCTTTTTTGTCTATAGTTATAAATCCCATTCAAGACGAGCAAAGGAGGTTGATTTGGGGAAAGCGAATGTATTTTCTATGAACTCGGATGTTTTGATTTGCAGAGCGTGGGGAGTGGATGCCGCAGAATCTCTCAGGATCTACGCGGAATGAACGAATCGAAGCCGAAATGGCTGATCTGTGTGGACACCGGGGGAACCTTTACGGATTGTCTCGCTCTTTCGCCATCGGGCGAATGGAAACGCGCGAAAATCCTCTCCTCCTCCGCACTACGCGGCATGGCTAACGGCGTAGTGGGAAGCGATCAGATGACGATTGCCGAGAACTGGGATGCGCCCATTCCGTTTGTCACTGGCTTTACTTTTCGCGCTCTGGATGGTTCCGGGTTTGTCTCACGGGTGATGCGCCACGAAACGAAGACGTTGTTTCTGGAAACGCCCGCGCCGCACGGAATGGACAGCATCCCTTTTGAAGTAGTCGCCTCTTTTGATGCGCCGATACTTGCCGCCCGACTGGCGACAGGAACGTCCATTGACAAGCCACTGCCATCGCATGATCTGCGCCTCGCTACCACTCGCGGGACGAACGCTTTGCTGACGCGTTTGGGTGAACCTCCAGCGTTTTTCGTTACCGCCGGACATGGCGACCTGATTGCCATCGGAACCCAGCAACGCCCCGATCTATTTGCGCTGGATATTCAGAAACCCGAACCCCTATATCGAACGGTGATCGAAGTCCCGGAACGATTGAACGGGGATGGTTCCGTTTTACGTCCGATGGACGAAGACTTTATCCGGGACACGGCGAAGCGATTGGTCGCGGAAGGGGTTCGGGATGCAGCGATTTGCCTGTTGCACTCTTATCGAAACCCGGCGCACGAACAGCGACTTGCCATACTGTTACAGGAGGCGGGATTCATTCGAATATCGCTTTCTTCAGAATTAGCGCCGTTTATTAAGGCGTTGCCTCGCGCACAGACCGCTGTCGTGAATGCTTATCTGGCGCCGATTCTCAATGTTTATGTACAGAACGTTCAGGAGTCGGCGCAATGGGGTGTGAAGAATCCCGATATCGATTCCGTTTCCCGGCTCCATTTGATGACAAGCGCGGGCGGTCTGGTTACGGCGGAAAACTTCCGCCCTAAGGACAGTTTGCTCTCCGGTCCGGCGGGCGGCATCGTGGGCGCGGCGACGGTTGGGCGACAGTGCGGATATCGGCGGATTATCGCTTTCGATATGGGAGGGACATCCACCGATGTCGCCCGCTATGATGGGGGGTATGAATACTCGTTCGAACACTCGGTGGGGGATGCCCATCTGGTCGCCCCGGCGCTGGCGATTGAATCCGTTGCGGCGGGCGGCGGTTCGATCTGTTTCGCAGATCATCTCGGTCTGCGTGTCGGGCCGGAATCCGCGGGCGCTGTTCCTGGGCCAGCCTGTTACGGTGCGGGCGGTCCGCTAACAGTGACCGATGTCAATCTCCTACTGGGGCGTATTTTGCCGGAGAGGTTCGAAATCCCGCTGTCTCGTAACGCAGCGGAAGTGGCTGCCAATGATCTTTTGCGGAATCTGGAGCAAGCGACAGGAAGCCATCACGACCGGGATACGGTGTTGCGCGGGATGCTCGATATCGCCAATGAGCGCATGGCGGATGCGATTCGGAAAATCTCCGTCCGTCGTGGCTACGACCCGGCGGAATACGCTCTGGTATCGTTCGGCGGCGCGGGAGGTCAGCATGCCTGCGCGATAGCTGAGCGATTGGGTATTCGCACGATTCTTATTCCTGCGGATGCCAGTTTATTATCCGCGTACGGGTTAGCGAACACATCGCCGGAACGGTTTGTCGAAAGGCAAATTCTGCGGGTTCTCAGTGAATCAGAATTCAAGGAGTCGGATATTTTTGCACTCCGGGACGAACTGGCGTACGAGGGGATCAATGCCTTGAAGGCGGAAGGCGAAACAACCGCTTCGATGGTTCGCTGTATCGTCCGCTTGCGCCTGCTGGGGCAGGAGTCAGCGCTGGATATCGAACCGGATGGCGTCACTTCGCTGACTCATGCCTTCGCCGCGCAGTATGCAGCGGTTTACGGGCATGCGCCTTCCTCCGGCAAGACGATTGAAGTGGAATCGATTCGAGTCATTGTTGCCACGGCGGTACGGAAAACGACATCCGCTCCCCTTCTAGAAAAAGCGTCGTCGCCAACCCCATTGCTTTGGGAAAACCCGGCTAAGCTTCCCGTTTACGAAAGGGAGGCGATTACCGATAAAGACAGGATTATCGGTCCGGCATTGATTGTCGAACGCCATAGTGTCGTTGTCCTCGAAGCGAAATGGCATTGTCGCCTTTTACCGGAAAACAGGGCGCTGTCGTTGGAATATTCCTGTAAATTCGATCCCGCTCATGATGGCAACGAAACGCGCTCGCTTGAGGTAAACCCGGTGACGTTGGAACTCTTTGAGGCGCGTTTTGCTGGAATTGCGGAAGAAATGGGGGAGGCGCTACGTCGGGCGGCGCTTTCCGCGAATATCCGTGAAAGGCTCGATTATTCCTGCGCCGTTTTGAATCCGCAGGGGGAACTGATCGCCTCCGCCGCGCATATTCCGGTGCATCTGGGAGCGCTCGGGATGTGTGTTCGCGCCGTTAAGGCGAAGCTTTTCAGAGAATCGCAGGGTTTCCGACCGGGGGACATGATTGTTACGAACCATCCGGCGTTCGGCGGGTCGCATCTGCCCGATGTGACCGTCATCGCGCCGGCTTTCGATACAGCAGGAATTTTGCTTGGATTCGTCGCGAATCGGGCGCATCATGCGGAAATTGGCGGAACGCGCCCCGGTTCGATGCCGCCTTCCGCACGAACGCTTGCTGAAGAAGGGGTCGTGATTCCGCCGTTTCTGATCCAGGAGCGGGGGATCTCTCACCTCGACGAGTTCTGCGCCTTGCTGACCGACGCTCCGTATCCGACGCGGAATATTGCGGACAATCGCGCCGATCTGGAAGCCGCGATTGCCGCGAACCAGCGAGGCGTGGCGGCATTGATCGAACTTGCCCGACAACACGGCGCCGGAACAATCGCCGGATTCATGGACGCCCTTACCACCCGCAGCGAACGATTGGCGCGGGCGGCGCTCGCCCGATTGTCTGACGGCGTTTACGCCGTGACGCAGACTCTCGACGACGGCGCGATTATCGCTGTCCGTATCCGGATCAACGGAGAAACGGCGCAGATCGATTTCACCGGAACCAGCGCTACTCATTTCGGTAACCGGAACGCACCCACTGCGGTGACACAGTCGGCGACGCTTTATGTCCTACGATTATTGATCGGTGAGCCGGTTTCTCTCAACGAGGGATTATTACGACCGGTGACGCTGATTTTGCCCCCAGATACGCTGGTCAATCCGACATTTGACCCCGCTGATCCGGAACGTTGCCCCGCCGTGGTGGGAGGGAATACCGAGACGAGCCAGCGCATCGTGGATACATTGCTGGAGGCGCTCGGGCTTTGCGCGGCCTCACAGGGAACTATGAACAATACCCTGTGGGGCGCCGAATCCTTTGGATATTATGAGACTGTCGGCGGCGGCGCGGGTGCGACGGCGAATGCGCCGGGCGCGTCCGGCGTTCATACGCACATGACCAATACACGTATCACCGATGTGGAGATTATCGAGGCGCGTTATCCGGTGCGAATAGAACGGTTCGCCCTGCGCTCCGGTTCGGGAGGGCAAGGAGTCCATTCTGGCGGCGACGGTATTCTCCGCGAGACGGTCTTCCTGAACCCGATGTCTCTTTCCCTACTCACCGAGCGACGTCAGAGCGCTCCCTACGGAATGGCGGGCGGCACGGAGGGAGCGCCGGGGTGTCAGACGCTGATCCGTGCGGATGGCGCTGTCGTTCCCCTCGCTTCCACTGCTGGCGCGGAAGTGGCGCCCGGCGATCGTTTGATTCTGGAGACGCCGGGCGGCGGCGGATTCGGTAGCGTCGATGACTTATGACAGATTGACGGAAATTCCGGCGTTGGCGGAGCGATAGGCGGCGAGGATGATTTCCACCGGGGCGCGTCCGGCTGGGCCATCGATCAATGGTGATGTATCTTCATGAATCGCTTTCAGGAAGTCCTCGAATTGCGCCCGGTGCGCATCGCCCCAGACGGCGCCGGGGTCTGATTCGGCGGCGCGAATCAGGGTGTCATCTTTGACGGAGGCGGTTCCGCCTTTCGCGACGGAAAGCGCATGCGCGGCGGCGGTTTCTGTTGCGTATTCCTCGCCGCTTTTGAACTTAAGCAGGCGCAGGCGATCCCCCTCGATAATCGCTGTTCCTTCCGTACCGTAGATCGAAATGCGTACAGGTTTCCCATCCCATGCCGCTGTCGTGGCGGTGATCGAACCGATAGCGCCGTTCGCAAAGGTCAGATTGAGGACGGCGACATCCTCGACTTCGATACGTTCATGGGCGGCGGTGCGCGTCTGCCCGTACACGGAGGTGACTTTTCCCTGACCACTGACCAGCCATTGCAACACATCGACCGTATGGACGCCCTGATTCATCAGGGCCCCGCCGCCGTCCATTTCCCAGGTTCCGCGCCAGTCGCCGGAGTCGTAGTAGCCTTGCGTGCGCCACCATTTCACGGTTGCATCCGCAAGGACGATACGCCCCAGTTTCCCCGAATCAATTGCTTCTTTGACAATTTGCGAAGCGGCATCGAAGCGGTGCTGGCTGATAATGGATAGTTTCTTACCCGTGTGCTGTGCAGCGCGGATCATCGCATCGCATCTGTCGAGACTGACTTCCATCGGTTTCTCGCAAATAACGTGTTTCCCCGCCTGCAGCGCCGCGATAGCGCCGTCCCCATGCATTCCACTCGGTGTGCAGATACAGACGACATCGATCTCCGAATCCGCCAGCAAATCTTCGGCGCTGCCGTAAATCCGCTCGGCGTCGTACTTGCGCCCGACGGTTTCCGCTTTACCCGGCAAAATATCCGCCACCGCAAAGAGTTCCGCGTCCGCGATTTGATTGATCGCCCCGCAATGTGTCGGGCCGATCCCACCGCACCCCATCACGCCAAATCTAACCCGCTTCGCCATTGCGTATCCGCCCTCCGCCCCGAAGGTCTTTCCTCAATATATTTCCCTGATCGAAGTAAGATAATTGTAACATGCGGCGATGAGAATGAGAAAGCGGAAAATGAGGAATAGAACCAGTTGGAAAATGTCAGGAAATGTCAGGAATAGAACGGTTATGGGGTATTCTTACCGTATCTTAACACTTAGAGGTTCTACCCTGATTTCCAACGATTTCTTAATTGATCCTGTCGATACAGCCACCGAATTGCCTCGTCGCTACCTCTGCCCTTTTGTCTCTGAACCTTTCGTTATAGATGGCGATCTTACTAAAGCGGTCTGGCAATCCGCGCCGTGGACCGAACCTTTTCTGGATATCGAAGGGGATGTACGTCCGCGACCGCGCTTTCGTACACGGGCGAAAATGGCATGGGACGAGACGAATTTCTATATCGCCGCCTATCTGGAAGAACCGCATCTGTCGGCGACTCTGACTAATCATGACGATATTGTCTTCCACGACAACGATTTCGAGATATTTATCGACCCGGATGATGATACTGAAATGTACTACGAGATCGAAGTGAACGCCTTCGGTACGATCTTCGACCTGTTACTGGAAAAGACCTACCGCAACGGCGGCCCGGCGCGTCACGAGTGGCTCTTGCCCGGAATGCAACATGCCGTGCGCCTCGACGGGACGATAAACGACCCATCGGATACCGATAAGGGCTGGTCTGTGGAGTTCGCGCTTCCGTGGAAATCTCTGGCGGAGAAAGCAGGAAAGATGTCCTGTCCTCCACAAAATGGCGATGCCTGGCGGGTGAACTTTTCCCGTGTCCAGTGGCGTTACCGAATTGAGGACGGGCAGTACCATAAGGAACCGGGAGCGGAGGACAACTGGGTCTGGTCGCCGCAGGGAATTATCGACATGCATTTGCCGGATCGCTGGGGCTATGTCGAATTCCGTCGCTGATTTTCCAGTATCCTGTTATCGCGGGTAGCCATGAAATGCGATGTGATGTAATGGAGGGATATGCAAAACCCTCCGTTCATTGATCGATATCAGGGGTTACGTGAAAAGGCGTCGTCGTGGTGGGCAGAGTGGTTGCGCGAACATCCTACCTCCAGCGCGGCGGACAAAGTGCGCTTCGTCGTTTATATCCTCTTCTGCATGGGGTATGTCGCCCTGATCGTTGCGACGGCGTTGACGCCGCCGCCCGCTTCCGTTACCCAAGAACCATCTGCATCAGGTGATTCGTCTTCATTCGGCTTTCGCGTGTTCGGCTGGGCGGTCGCTGGGTTGTTGACGATTTTCCTGGTGCGACCTCTGCTCAAGGGACAATCACAGCGATACTGGTTCGTTTTTCGCCGTATCCGTCCGGTCACAATAGTGTCCAATATCGTGGTGATTGCGGCGACCATCGGTCTGGCGTATGGTCTTTACACCTTGTTTCCCTTTCTGGATCGGTCGTGGCTTTACCTGATTCCGGGGTCTGATGGGGCATCGAATATCGGTGTCTTACCGGCGCGGATTCCCTATGTCGGGGCGCTCTACATCGGACTGTTCGCCCTCAATGTTCCGATGTTCGCCGCCGCCGAGGAACGACAGTACCGTCGCGGCACGAAAGACTGGAAACAGGGAGCGGTGCGCAGCCTCCGCTTCGGTCTGGCGCACTGGATTATGGGGATTCCTCTCTATGCCGCTCTCGCCCTGACACTACCCGGTCTCTGGTATACGCTCATCTACTTTCGGGAAGGCGAGGACGGCGCAACGACCTATCACGCTACCTATAACCTGATCCTGTGTCTGCTACTTGCTGTGATCGCTGTTCTGGCAAGTCTGTGATCGAGAGGGAACGTCGCCGAAGTTATTGAGCTCCGGCTATTCCTGTTATATAATGGCGATTGACAACATAGTGAAGAATTGAATGCAAGTTTGGAGGTCAGTATGAAAAGGGAAAGATCGGAAGGGTGTTTGTTCGGCACAGCGATTGGCGACGCATTAGCGGCTCCCACCGAATTTATACGTGATCTGAACGCGATGGAAAAGCGTTTCGGGTCACGGGAAAAGTTCGAGTTAATTGGTGACCCAGCGCTTGTTACCGATGATACGCAGATGGCTCTGGCGGTCGCCGAAGCGTTGATAGCATCGGAACTCCTTATACGGCGCAACGGGTGGAAGGGCCGATTCGAGCGGCGTTCGTCGAGTGGATGGATAGTCCGGAGAATAATCGCGCTCCCGGTATGACCTGCCTGAGCGCCTGTCGTGGCTTGAAAAAGGGGTTTCCCTGGGTTCAGGCGACTGTCTCCGGTTCCAAAGGTTGCGGGGCGAATATGCGCGTTCAAGTTGTCGGTCTGTTGGATCGGGAAACGACAAATGTCGCCGCTCTGGCGCAGTTTCAGGCAGCTTTGACCCACGGGCATCCTACGGCATTGGCGGCATCTGATTTGACCGCTTTTGCAGTTTCTGACCTTGCGACGGGAGGCTCCCCGGGAGGACTGCCTGACCGTTTACTGGATTACGCTCGATCTCAGCAGAACGTCTATCATGAAGATTGGCTCGGAGATTTGTGGCAACGCCCCGGCGTAACATCCCCCGAAGTTTTCATCCAACGAGGCTGGGATGAATGTATTGATGTCCTAATACGCTTGAAATCCGCTCTGGAAATCAGCGACCGGGAGTCGGATCCCTGCCTTTTTACGGGAGAAGGCTGGATTGCTGAAGAAGCGCTGGCGACAGGACTGCTGTGTTTCTTGCTTTATATTGATGAACCTCTTTCCGCTCTTCGCCGCGCCGCTTATTCTTCGGGCGATTCTGACTCTATTGCTTGCCTTACCGGGGCATTCGCCGGAGCATATATCGGCGTTTCCGCCTGGCCTGAGGACTGGATAGCCCGGATCGAATACCGCAACCGATTGCAAGCTATTGCCGACTGGCTGTCCTGAGCGTAAGGGGCGACAGCGCAAGCTGCGTAGGAAATGACGGTTTCTGGCAAATTTATCGATTTCCGGTCTCTTTTCCGCAAGGGAAGTTTGCCATTACCCGCGCTTCGGGCGATAATGGTCGGGAGCTTTTTGAGATGAGTATTCTGACGGTCGCTAATGTTGCCAAGAGTTATTCCGCCCGGTTATTGTTTACCGAAATTTCCTTCAGTCTTGCCCCGGGGCAAAAGGTAGGGCTTATCGGGCGCAATGGCGGCGGGAAGACGACGCTACTGAAAATCCTGCTGGGACAGGAGAACCCGGAACCTTCCGTTCTGGGCGGCGGCGCTATCGCTCATCCCAGAGTGACACTGGCATCGGGACGGCGGATGGGATATCTGCGTCAAGAGGCGCCGGTTCACCCGGAACATACTATCGCGCAGGAAATTGATGAGGCGTTAGCGCCGCTTCGCGCCATTCAGGCGCGGATTACCGATTCCGAACATGCAATGAGCGACGCTCCGAACGAAGTTGCGCTGGAAACGGCGATGGAAGCGTATACCCTTGCCACCGAAGAGTTTGAAGCTTATGGCGGCTATGCGGTCGAAGAGGAGCGCGACGCAGTCCTCACGCGACTGGGCTTTACTCCCGAATCGATGCAGAAACGGGTGGGGTCCTGCTCAGGCGGCGAGCAGACGCGACTCGCTCTGGCGAAACTGTTTCTGACGCGCCCTGACCTGTTGATACTGGACGAACCGACAAACCACCTCGATATCGCGGCGACCGAATGGCTGGAAAAGTTCCTCAAGGAGTACGAAGGCGCAGTGATTCTGGTCAGTCATGACCGCTTCTTCCTGGATGCGGTCACAGACACAACGGCGGAACTGGAATTCCAGCGCCTGACCTTCTACAAAGGAAACTACTCACACTTCAAGCGACAGAAAGAAGAGAAGTTACTTTACCAGCAGGATCAGTTCGAAAACCAGCAAAAAGAAATCAACCGACTCAAAGACCTGATCAAGCGAAATATGGGCGCGGATGCCAACGCCAGCAATATCCGCCACAAAACGCAAGGACGCATCGAGCGTATGGAGAAGGTGGAAGCCGTTCGGCGCGATACCCGCGCCGTCCGCGCGAAAATCGATGCCGCCGGAGCAGGGCGCATCGGTCGGGAAGTCGTGCGTATGACCGATTTGTCCAAGACCTTTGGTTCACGGACGTTATTTTCCCGCCTGAACGCTGTTATAGAGCGAGATGATCGTGTCGGACTGGTCGGGCCAAACGGAGCGGGTAAAACGACCCTGGTCAAAATATTGCTCGGGGAAGAAGAAGCGACGAAAGGCGACCTCATTTTCGGTAACAATGTCCGTCCCGCTTATTTCTCTCAGCACGCCACCGACGCTCTGGATACCAGTCGTACTGTTCTGGAGACATTGATGGATAAGGCGAACGCCTTCAATGAGACTCAGGCGCGAAACTATCTTGCGCGTTTTATCTTTACCGGCGACGATGTCCATAAAATGGTTGCCCTGCTTTCCGGCGGCGAGAAAAACAAGCTTGCGCTTGCCTGTATGTTACTCGAACCCTGTAATCTTCTCATTCTGGACGAACCGACAAACCACCTGGATATCGAATCCTGTGAAACACTCACGGAAATGTTGCTTCAGTACGATGGCACCCTGCTTCTGGTCAGTCATGACCGATACCTTCTGAATGCGGTCACTAACAAGACGCTCGGATTCACCGGTAAGGGCAATGTGCTGTTTGTCGAAGGAAACTATGCTGCATGGCGTGAGGAAATGGACGCTCCGTCCGCCCCTCCGATTCATGTTCCGCAACCCAAAATCGCTATCCCACAATCGCAATCGCCGATCCAGAGCTCTATCGCTTCCACGATGAGTCATCGTGACCTGAGCAAAGCGCGGGTAAAAGCGCGCGAGATGGTGGAAAAGACCGAAAAAACCGTCCAGACGACTGAGGCGCGACTTGCCGAGGTCGAATCACAGCTTGCCGGGGGTAAAGGCGATCTCGTCGCGCTCGCTGCCGAACACACACGGCTTCGGGCGGAAGTGGATAAAGCTATCACACTATGGGAACGCGCCTCGGCGGACGAAGAATCCCTGCGGTAGCAACGGTTCGCTTCACGTTTCAAAATCGCTTCAAGGGGATATCAGGGATGGCAAAAGCTATCACTTATATCCTCTTGATTTTTTTGAGCCTGTACGTTTATCGGCAATCAGAATATTTGCGGGTATACTGAATTTAACAGACCCATTATAGTCCTAAGATAGTGACGTTTTGAGAGGAATCAGGCAGTGCTGACGATTCGCGGTAACAAGCATCCCTTCTGTGACGGCGTTTCCCGACGTGAATTTTTGCGTATCGGCGGTCTTGCGCTCGGCGGTCTTACCCTGCCGCAAATGCTGGCGGCGGAAGCCAGAGCGGGCGTCGGGCGATCCCAAAAAGCGGTCATTATGATCTACCTGCCGGGAGGTCCCTCCCATCAGGATATGTTCGATCTAAAGATGGATGCGCCCTCTGAAATTCGTGGTGAATTCAAACCGATCAAGACCAAAGTCCCCGGTATCGAAATCTGCGAGCATATGCCCAAAATCGCGGCGATGATGGACAAGTTCACCATCATCCGTTCCATGACCGGAACCCGTGATGAGCACGATTCCCACATCTGCATGAGCGGCTATTCCGTTGCGGAAAGCAATCAGAACCATGCTCCCTGTCTCGGTTCCGTTCTATCGCGCCTCGAAGGTCCTGCTGACAGGACGGTACCGCCCTTCATCGGTCTGCAGGGCAAGGCGGGTCATATGGAATGGGCGGATCCCGGCGATACCGGATTCCTCGGTCTGGCGCACGCAGCGCTCCGTCCGCAGGGCGACATCATCTCCGATATGACGCTTTCCGATATCAGCCTTGACCGGCTGGCTAATCGCCGCCAGTTACTCAAAAGTCTGGATCGATTCCGTCGCGGCGCGGATTCTTTGCAGGGAATCGATGCCCTGAATCAACGCGCATTCGATATCCTGACGTCCAGTAAACTGGTGCACGCTCTGGATGTCACCCGTGAAGACCCCAAAGTGCGCGCCCGCTACGGTAAGGGACGCATGGAACCGGTGGACGATGGACTGCCGTTGATCAATGACCAATTTCTGGCGGCGCGTCGTCTGGTGGAAGCGGGCGCCCGGTGCGTCACCATCGGCTATGGACGCTGGGATTACCATAACGACAACTTCGGTCAACTGAAATCTTATCTTCCCATGTTCGATGCCGCTGTCAGTTCTCTGGTACAGGACATCCACGATCGGGGAATGGACAAGGATGTGTCCGTCGTGGTCTGGGGCGAATTTGGACGTTCTCCGCGTATCAATAAAGATGGCGGGCGGGAACACTGGCCACGGGCGTCGTTCGCTCTGCTGGCGGGCGGCGGTATGCGGCACGGTCAGGTCATCGGTTCGACCAACCGCTTCGGCGAAGAGCCGGACGAGCGCCCGGTTGATTATAAAGATGTCTTCGTGACGCTGTATCATAATCTGGGCATCGATATCGTCAATACGCCGGTACCCGATATTACGGGGAGACCTAACTATCTTTACGCTGGTCATGAACCGATTCGTGAACTGGTCTGATACGATTCGCTTGCGATAGATCGTTACGCTATGCCATACGCAACGCCGCCGCCGTCGTTCCAACGTGAAGTCCTGCCGATTTTGCGTACCGCCTGTCTCGGGTGTCATGCCGCGCCGTCCCCCGCTGGAGGAATTTCCCTTGCTTCCTACGCGGACTTGATGAAAGGCGGAAAGAGCGGTGCGGCGATTGCACCGGGAAAGAGCGGTTCCAGTCGTCTGGTGCAGATGATGGCAGGTACGGTCAAACCGCAGATGCCGCCCACCGGCTCCCTGAAAGCCAGTGATGTGGATGTGATCCGTCGCTGGGCGGATGCCGGAGCTAAGGACGACCTTCCCATCCCCCTGAAATCGACGCCCGGTAAGGCCGGAAGCATATCCTCGAAGAGCGCTGCCGTCACGGCATCGCTGTCGTCCGCGATTGCTTCGGTGCGTCCGGTGGGTAAACTCCTCAATATCGCCGCCCCGGTGCAATCGCTTGCCTTCAGCCCGGATGGCAATATGCTTGCCGTCGGAACCTATCAGAAAGTCCTGCTCTGTGACCCGGTGACCCGTCAGATAACCTCGGTTTGGGGAGGGCATACGGACTCCGTTCGCTCGGTGGCGTTTTCACCGGATGGAAAATGGCTGGCGGCGGGCGGCGGAACCAGTGGAGCGTTCGGCGATGCCCGGCTGTGGAACGTGGTTGCACGGCGTGCGGGCAAGACGCTGGCGAGTCAGACCGATGCCGTCAATGCAGTGGCGTTTTCCCCGGATGGCAAGCTTCTTGCCGCCGCCAGCGCCGATAAGTCGGTGCAGATATGGGATGCCGCTTCAGGCAAGCCGTTACAAACGTTGCGTGACCACGCCGATTCCGTCCTCGGTCTTGCGTTTCGTGCCGATGGAAAGTATATGGCGTCGTGTGGAGCGGACAAAAGCTTCAAAATATGGGATACCGTAACCTGGAAACGCCTATACACCATCGGAGCGCATGAGGAACCCGTGACCGCCCTCGCCTTCAATAGTGATAATTCCTTGCTCAGCGCCGGCGCTGATAGAGTAGCGAAAGTATGGAATGTCGCCGCCGACAACGCCAGTTCCTCAAGGACTCTGGGCGGACATGAAAAACCCGTTCTCTGTGTCGCGGTGTCTCAGGATGGACAATTTGCGGTGACTGGTTCCGCCGACAATACCGTCAAACTGTGGAAAATCGGCGATGGGTCTAATCTGGCTACCTTCACGGATGCGAAGGACTGGGTCTATGCCGTGCGCTTCAGCCCGGATGGTAAGCGTCTCGCCGCTGGAACATGGAACGGTCAGGTGTACCTGTGGAATATCGAAACGCGAAAACTGGAAGGGGCGTTCTCGACCCTGCGCCCGGAACGATGATACGTTGAGGAAATATCACCGGCTACTGGCGACGCTCGGCGCATTATCCACCTTCGCCTTCTTCGCATCAGGAATCGCGCAGGCGCAGACATTGCGTCCGCAGATTTCTCAGGTTATCCCTCCGGGTGGACAACGCGGCGTAACGACTGTGGTGACTCTGACCGGGGTTAACCTCGGCTTCGGGACGGCGTTGGTCGCAGAGAATCCCGCACTGATGGTTGAGTCCATCGCTCCCGAAGCCCCCCCCGCCAATGCAAAGAACCCGGACGGCAAAATCGTCGTGAAGTTCAAAGTGTCGGCGGACGCTACGCCGGGGCGTTATCCTTTTCGGGTCATGACTCCCTTCGGCCCTTCGGAACTCGGCTATTTTGTGGTCGGAGAGTGGCCCGAAAATCCGGAGAAAGAGCCGAACAACCTCCGCGAACAGGCGCAACCATTGACTTTTCCAACGACGGTGAATGGACGCAGTGATTCCGCAGAGGATGTTGATATCTACAAAGTGACGATCCAGCGTGGCGAAACGATGGTTTTTTCCGTTGCGGCGGGAAGTATCGGCTCCGCCATGACTCCGGTGATACGCTTGCTGGACGTTATGGGAAAAGAACGCGCTTTCGCAGCGGCGCTCAATCAACCGGATGCCACCCTGACATTCACGGCGCCACAGACCGGCGATTATTTTTTATACGTTCGCGATTTGCGCTATCAGGGCGGCGCGGGATTTTTCTATCGCCTGACTGCCGGGCGGATTCCGGCAATCAGCGATATTTTTCCGATGGGCGGTCGAGCAGGACAGATTATCCGTGTCGCTTTAACGGGAACCAATCTGCCGCCGCCTTCCGAGCGTCTTGTCACGCTACCATCCGAACCGTTGATCCAATCCCTTCCGCTTCCTGATGTCGGTAACCGACTGCTGGATATCGGAAACTACCCCGAATATATCGAAGTGGAACCGAACGATACGCCGGAAAACGCCGGACGAGTCACACCGCCGGTAACAGTCAACGGACGTATTTTTTCCGCCTATTCGACACGACCGGATGTGGACTGCTTTCGTTTTTCCGCTTCCAAAGGGCAGGTATTCTCTCTGGAAGTTCTCTCGGCGCGTCTCGGGTCGTCGCTTGATCCTGTCTTGAGCGTAATGGACATCAAGGGTAAAGAACTGGTCGCCAATGATGATGCTCGAGGAAAAGACCCGGCGCTGAGTTTTACCGTGCCAGAAACGGGCGATTATATTGCGCGAGTTAGTGATTTACGCAAGCGTCCCGATACATCGCCGGGCTATCGGCTTCGAATCGCTCCGTCAGTGCCTGATTTTACGTTGCGGTTTTATCCGGACTGCCCTGCGGTTGCGCCCGGAGACCGTACGCAACTGGTGATCGCCACCGAACGCCAGAATGGTTTCGATGGTGATATTACTCTGTCGATCAATGGACTTCCGGCGGGCATGCGAGTGATCGGGAAACCGGTAATCGCAAAGGGGCAGAACGCCGTCACACTTCTGATAACGGCGGATGCCGGGAGCGTTCCCGTGACATCGCCCTTACGAATCAGCGGAACTGCAACGTTAGGCGGAAGAAACGAGACGCGCTTCGCGCAGAGTAATTTGAGGACTTATGTCAAGAGGGATGACCGAATCGAAGAAACGACGCGCCCGGTTCGGTTCCCCTTCGCCACAGTCACCGGGCCGTCTGATGTCATCATCCGGACTGCAACGGAAGCGATGGCGCTGGTGATTGGTAAGACCGTCGAGTGCAAGATAACCGTCGAGCGCAAAGCGGGCTATGCGGCGAAAATCCCGATTCTCATTCAGGGACTTCCGGCGAATATCACAGTCACCGGCGCGGAAATACCAGAAAACAAAAACGAGACTACAGTAGTTCTGAAGGCGGAAACTGCCGCGCAACCGGGAAGCGCGACATTGACCATCGTCGCGCGTTGTATCGTGGATGAACTACGCTTTACCGATCACGTCGCCCTACCAGTCAATCTGACTATAGCGAAATAAAGAGGCGCTCTGCCTACGCCTCTTTGCATCAGTGATTGAACAGGAACTCCTTGGAATTGAGCAACGCCCACAGGACATCTTCCGCTCCCTTTTGACGGTCTTTCGATTGACTCAGGAACATCAGGGTTTCCATCGTCTCGTCTTCTGTAGGATAACGGGAGAGGGTGGCGAGGTATAGCTCTTCGATGATTTTGATGTCGGGCGTTTTGGCGGCGATCATCCGGGCGATACGACCGTCCTTCGATGCTAAACGTACATTGACGCCCTTCCCATTGATAAAGTGCAGCGTCTGTCCGAGGTTCGGGGCATCTATACGCTCACACTGGCAGACGATATTTCGGGCGGGACGACCAAACAGGTCGAGGAAGTAGGAATCCGTCGTCGTATCCGGCAGTTCGGTCGCCCGCATGCTCGCCGGGTAACCGGCGAATTTTTCCGGTACGCCCGTCGCTGCGCCGACCGCATCCAGTAACGGTTCCGCTGCCAGACGCTTGAAGAAAAACCGGGAATAGTAGCGCGTGTCTGCGGCGTTTCGCGGCGTAGCGAACGCCGCGCGTTGATAAGCGTCCGTCGAGACGATAGACCGGATCAACCGCTGAATATCGTATCCATTGCTGACAAAATCCTTTGCCAGGTAATCCAGTAGCGCCGGGTTGGTTGGCGGGTTCGTGACGCGCATATCGTCCACGGGCTCGACCAACCCCTGACCCATAAAGTGTTTCCAGATACGATTGACCAGAATACGAGCGAAGAAGGGGTTTTTCGAATTGGTAAGCCAGTCCGCCAGCGCCTTGCGGCGATCCCCGTCATAAGTTGCGGATAGGGGAGGGGCATCCAGAGCGGTCGGTGTCAGGACTTTTTTGGTTTTGGGATGGCTTACATCGCCGGCGTTGACCGCATAAACGATTTTCTCATCTTCCGCCTCGCCCGGTTTGGTGCGCACACGGGCAAAGAATGCCGCTAACTGGTAGTACTGTGTCTGTTTCCATCGCTCATAGGGATGGTTATGGCAACGAGCGCATTGCATTCGGACGCCCATGAAAACCTGCGCGGTCGTCTCCGCCAGAGTCTCTGGAGTCGCGGCAGCGCGGAAGTAGTTGGCGGCGCCATCTTCGTACAGACTGCCCTGCGCCAGTATCAATTCACGGGCGAAACGATCCCAAGGCTTATTTTCCGCTACGCTCCGTCGAATCCACTGGTTATAGGCGACCAGTCCCCGGTCACCGAGGGCGTTACGGGAACTGCGAAGGATATCGCCCCATTGTAGAGTCCAGTAATCGACATACTCCGGACGGGCGAGCAAACTCTCGACCAAACGTACCCGCTTTCTCGGATCGGTATTGGCGAGAAAGGCGCGGGTTTCCTCCGGAGACGGTAAGACGCCGATGACATCCAGTGAAACGCGTCGAAGGAAATCCGAGTCCGAGCAACGCGGGGATGCCTCCAGACCTAGCGCTGCGAGCTTCTGATTTATCAGCAGATCAGTGGGCGTTGTGGCGGTTTTGGGAGCGGGAGTGGGCAGAGCAAAGGGAGAGACGAGAGAAGCAGTCGTCACCAGATCACGGTAGCGCACCAGGACGGCGGCTTCGCCTTTTCCAGTGACAGTCGCTTCGCCATCCGAAGATACATTGATAATAGCTCCGTCACTGCCGCTGAATAACGATTCCTGAGTGACATCACGGCGTGAACCATCCGTGAATCTGGCGACAACACGGATGCGCTGTTTCCCTCCCGGTGCGACAGTACGAACGGCGGGAGACGCTTCCAGAGAAACGAGACCGGGTTCGGTCGCCTGGGGCGCCGGCATTCCGCCTTTGATCCAGTCGGCGATCACACGATACGACGGTGAGTTGACCTCCAGCAGTTTGCCGCCCCGGTGGCTGACCGCCGCTGTGGGCTTGCGTAAGATCAGGCTGTTTTCCGGTTGCGCCGGGGAGACGCGTCGTGCTCCCGCTGCACGGGTGATAGCATCGTAGTCCGCTTCGGGGTCATATCCCTGCAAAGAGAGTTTGAATCCGCCTTTTCCGGATGCCGCCCCGTGACAGGCTCCCATATTACATCCGAGTTTCGTTAGAACTGGAATCACTTCGGTGGTGAATCGCGGCGGTTTTGCGCCCGCTATACCCTGTACCGTCACCGGAATCTGGATCGAACCGTCTTTAAACTTCGCCGTCAGGATCGTTTTGCCATCGCGAAGCGGGCGGACGATACCATCCGTCACGGATGCGATTGTCGCATCCGTGATGGTCAGGGAGGCGCCGCCACTGACATCACGCACATTTGAGCCGTTATGCTGTTCGATCAGTACGCGCTCTGAAGCATAGGGGCTCTCAAGGACAATCTCACGCTTTGCGCCCGTGAGAGCGAGAGGGGCGCGCGGATTGTCTGCGGGGGCGATTTGCGCCAACGCAAGGAGGAGAGCGACCGGGAGCAGGGTTCGACAATGAACAAGGTTCATTATGACGCTTTCCAGTACGCGGTTCAGGGAACTGACCGCGCCTGTTAGAAACTTAGTTCCTTATTGTATCCGAATTTAGTCCGATTATCCCGATGATGTTTTATAAAGACTTTATGTTCTGGGGAACATTATTATGATCGTTACATTCCGTTTTAAGTGGATAATGTAGTGTTGAAGAGTGGTGTCAGTTCGTCGTAGCGCTCGAAAGTCGCTCTTGACAGGTCAATATATTCGTCGGATAATAAGGAGTGTTGTGGCATTAACCGATTAATGCTTATCGGTTAAGCAAAAGCGCCGTCCTTCAAACGGTTCGGTCGCTACTGAAAACGCAACAAAGAAGTTACCAATTACGCAATGCGACAACAAGGCGTTACATTACAGGATATAGCCAATCGTACCGGGGTTTCCAAAGTCACAGTCTCTTATGTTCTCAATGGACGAGAAACCGGAGTGCGGATCAGTGATGCGACGCGACAACGAGTGATGGCCGTAGCGCGTGATCTGGGATATCAACCTAATGCCGTTGCCCGCGCTCTTGCCCGCCGTTGCACGGATACGGTTACTCTGGTGATGCAATTTCCCTCGGTGTTTTCCGGAGGGTCAAGTTTTGTTCTTGAAATGATGCATGGCGTGCTGGATGCTGCGAACGCACTCGGGTATGATTTGTTGTTGCATACCAAGACGATTCCGGACTCCTTGCAGGAAGTGCAAGCGCTGACAGATGGTCGGGCGGATGGAATTCTGGTTCTCCGAAACCTCGGCGACCCTTTGATCGGAGAATTGCAAACGCGCAATTTTCCTTGGGTGAGCCTTTTCTCTCGTTCCGAGGAACCGGGGGCGTACTTTGTCGATTGTGACAATGTAACCGGGGGGCGGTTGGCGACGGAATACCTTATTTCGCTGGGCCACCGTTGTATCGGGTTTATTGGCGGCTCGGCGGCGTCATCCGCTGTCCGTGACCGCTATAAAGGTTTTGCTGATGTTCTGCTGGAGCAAAATATCGAACCGAACCCGCAATGGAGCGCTGAGATCGGTTTTGCCGGCGCAGACTTCGCGCCATTGGAAAAAATGTTGAAGGCGAAGAATGCGCCGACGGCGTTATTCGTCTGGAGCGATGATGTCGCGGTGGAAGCGATCGCTTTCCTCCGTGATAAGTTGAACCTGCGGGTTCCTGAAGATGTTTCGATTATCGGTTTTGATGGCAGTGAGACGTTGGGAGAGCGGAGCGTTCCGCGCCTGACCACGGTCCGTCAGCCGATTTACGCGATCGCGGAGCGTGCGTTGCAGTTACTCGTAGCGCGAATCCGCGATGCGGGCGTTCTGGAGACGCAAAAATTACTCCCTCCGGAGTTAATTATTCGCGAATCTTGTGCGCCGTTGCATTCGTCGTCCGTTTCTTTAACTACATAAAAATTGAAAGGCAGGACACAGTGATGTTCCGCAAGTCGGCTCAAAAAGCCTTTACACTGATTGAATTACTCGTCGTTATAGCGATTATCGCTATACTTGCTGCGATTCTATTTCCCGTTTTCGCGCAAGCCCGTGAAAAAGCCCGTCAGATTTCTTGTTTGTCCAACATGAAGCAAATCGGTACCAGCCTCATGATGTACACGCAGGACTACGATGAGTATTTCCCGATGCGCTATGGCAATGGCGATGTTGCCAGTGGTGAATTCAAAAATGGTTTCCAGCAGAGCTGGAGGGATATGATCTATCCCTACATCAAGAATCAGCAGGTTTTCAAGTGCCCCAGCAACCCGACCGCACAAAAGGGCGGTCTGTCATGGAACGGGACCGCGAACGTTGATGGCTGGTTCCCGGGCGGCTATTCCATGTGGCTGCCGGATGCGGGTATCTGCGCGAATGCAGGACACGGTTGTAGCTATCCTCAGGCAATTGCCGGAATTCCCGCCTCGGCGGAATCGATCGTTGTCATTGAAACCAGCTACCGCTGGGCGGATACCGGCCCCTACTTCCGCTATTGCGAACCGGCAAATGGCCCGGACTGTAAGGGAGACTTCGATGGCGGAACCATTACGTCTGGCCCGTCTTCGTGGAACAGCGGTCACAACAAGAAGAAGAGCAACATCGTCTACATGGACGGTCATGCCAAGTATACCAGCCTTCGAGCCACTTTCGAAGAAAGAACCGACGGTCTGAACGCATGGCGCTACAACCAGAAGGAAATGGATGCCGCTGGCTGGGGCTGGATTTCCAACCTGAAGTTTGACCTGGCGAATTACCCGGGCGAAAACTAAATCCGCTCCGGAGTTCAGTCGGTCAAGCCTGATCGTCTGAGAAGGATAAGAACCCTCCCGTCAGACAATGATGGGAGGGTTTTCTCAATCATGCAAAGAATCACCGCACCGGAACCTGCAGATACGACGCCTGATGCGCTACTGGATAACATCGCGCATCGCGCCGTCGCCTTTTTCTACAATGAGTCGCACCCGGCAACCGGTCTGACCAAAGATCGTGCGAAGAATCCGGGCAATATCAAGGACGAATACACGGTCGCTTCAATCGCCGCTACCGGGTACGCGCTTGCCGCGCTTTGTATTGGGACGGAGCGTAAATGGCTTCCCCGAAAGGACGCCGAAAATCGAGCCCTGCTCACTCTGCGGTTTATCCACGATAAACTGCCGGTCGAGCACGGTTTCCATTATCACTTTGTCGACTGGCGTGACGGGAAACGCGTCTGGAACTGCGAACTTTCCTCTATCGATACCGCTCTTTTGATCAAGGGCGTTCTGGTTGCGGGACGCTACTTCGGGGGAGAAGCCGCACGTCTGGCGGATGCCATCTTCGAACGTGTCGATTGGCGATGGATGCAAAATCGCAAGCTGGGAGACCCTGAAGACACGCTTTTGTCGATGGGATGGAAACCAGAATCGGGTTTTCTGGACGGACGATGGTCTCGCTACGATGAAGCGTCCTATCTCTATCTTCTGGCGATGGGCGCTCCCCGCTACTCCCTGCCACCAAGTGTCTGGGACAAATGGGAGGTCGGAGAAACGATACTGGAAGGTTTCCCGATTCTGGGTAGGCCCGGCCCTCTGTTCTTTGTCCAGATGACGCCCGCCTATTTTGATTTACGTGGTCAAAAAGATCGATTGGGGCGCGATTGGTGGAAGAACTTTGAGAATACGCATCGCGCAAATCATCGGTATTGCGCTCGGAATGCCGGGAAGTTCAAGACGTACAGTGACCTGATCTGGGGAATTACCGCCTGTGACCAACCGCCGGACAAACCGGGCGATGGCAATGGGTATGGCGCGGATGAGCCTGTCGATGGTAAAAACCGAGGGACAGTCGCGCCAACTGCAGCGCTGGCGGGAATCCTTTTCGTTCCCGATATTGCGCGTCGAACGGTTGTCGCCTTATATAAAGACTATAAAAGCAAAATCTGGGGACGGTACGGATTCGCCAACGCGTTCAATGTCGACAAAAACTGGTATGACAGCGACGTTCTGGGACTTGATCTTGGTATGATGCTTCTGGCGATTGAAAACGCTCGCTCCGGTCTGATATGGAAGTTGATGCAGGGGCATCCGGTCGCTCAACGAGGACTCAAAGCCGCTGGTTTACGTAAATAAGGCGGGAAACTGCTCTTCCCTTGATGGTAGGGAACAATAATTGATCATCATCTAAGGATAAATATACAAATGAAACCATTAACCTTTGCTCTGGCGATTTCTTGCCTTATGGTGTTACTGGCGCTTGCCGGATGTTCTGCGTCAGAGCCGGGAGCTTCTCCTTCACCGACGGCGACCGCTGCCGCTCCGGCAAACGCCGCACCTGGCGCGGACGCCGCAAAAGACCGGTATCTGGCGCCCCGCACGGGACCGGGGCAGTAAAATCCCCTTGCTTATGCTGTTACGAGCTTTCGTAGTTCACCGCTTTCACACCTTTTTACCATTGGTGACGATACTCTGGTCGTTGTCGCTAGGGATTTGTTTCAGTGGCTGTACGCCCGGCGATAAAGTCGGGCGTACGCCACAGAACGAGGAAGCGGCGGCGCAGGCGGAATCGGAGGCGCAACAGCAACTGGCAGCCTCAAATTTCAGTGGTGCAGTCGCTCCTCTGCGCGAACTGGCGCGATTGCGCCCCGAAACTCCCGATATCCTGAATATGCTGGGAACATGCGTCCTCCGTTCTCCTGACCGGCAGTCTTTTCTCGCGGCGGCGCGGGCGGATCTGCAACGCGATCCAAACGATGTCATCGCCCTCACTATCGCCTCGAATGCGCTGACCGACCCGAACGACCAGAAGGAACGTTTCACCCTGATGCGCCGACTGGTCGAATTACGCGGTCAGGATGACGCTCTGCGCCTTGCTCTCGCGCAGGAGTTGCTGAACGCCCATTTCTACGCGGAAGCCCGGGAACACCTCGATATTCTCCTGTCTCATCCGGAAAAAAGCGACGGTGGAAACGCTGCGAAAGCCCTTCCTTACTATCTGCGCGGAAAAGCGCGTTTCTTTGAAGCGACGGACACCGCTTCCCTCGCCGCCGCCGAAGCGGATTTGAACGAGTCTGTGCAACGTAATCCGAAACTGGGCTGGGCTTATCTCTATCTGGGGCGGATCTATTTGCGCCGTAATCAGACCAGTGAAGCGAAAGCGCCGCTGGAAAAATCGCAGGAACTATTGCCTCAGAGCATGGAACCGCTTTTCGAGCTTGCCCGTGTCCATCGCGCTCTCGGCGACCAGGCAGGCGCGGCAAAGTATGAGGCGGAATTCCGTCAACGCAAAGCGTTAGAGCAACGCGCTGTATCTCAGACCACGCGCGCCGATGCCTTTCCGCAGGATTTCGATCTTCAATTGCAGGCAGCGACTACCCTGATAGAAAAGGGCGATTTTGAGAAGGCGTCCCTTTATCTGCGTCGCGCACTTGCCCTGCGACCCGGTGACGTCCGCGCTCGCGCCCTGGCGCGCCGTCTGATTTCGATTGCTGAATCATCGGGGAACGCCCATTGAAAAGCGTCGTCGCCTTTGCTCTTCTTGCTGTTCTGGTCTTATCAGGATGCGCTCGCCACAACGCTCCATCGACCGTCACGCAACGCTTCCCCCTTCCTGAGGGAGTCTCGTCGACCGCTCTTTTCACCGATGTGGCGACGAAAGCAGGTATTCGTTTCACTCATACATCCGGCGCGACCGGCAAATTCTACTATATCGAGAACACTCCGCCGGGTTGCGCCTTTCTGGATTTCGATGGCGACGGATGGCTAGATATTTTTCTGGTTCAATCCGGTCCGTCTGACCCCTTCGAGACGGTGAAAAACCGTCCGACCTGCGCCCTCTACAAAAATAATGGCGACGGAACCTTCCGTGAAATTACGACCGGAAGCGGTCTGGACGCCGACATAGGCTACGGCCAGGGAGTCACCATCGGCGACTTCGATAACGATGGCTATCCTGATATTTTAGTTACCGCCTACGACCGTCTGACCCTGTTTCACAACGAGAAGGGCGCCGGGAAGTTTACGGACGTTACACGGAAGATGGGCATGGATAATCTGCATGGCTACTTCACCAGTGCGGCGTTCGGCGACTATGATAATGATGGCAGGTTAGACCTTTATGTCTGTCGCTATGGTCCCTGGAGTTGGAAAACCAATATTCCTTGCCGGGAAAACTTCGGTCTGGATTACTGCTCACCGACCATATATCCACCTGATTACCATCTGTTGCTGCATAACGACGGGAACCGCTTCCGCGATGTCAGCCAGAAGTCGGGGATTCTGTCCGAACATGGCTGGGGTTTAGCTGTCGCCTTTGTAGATTTCGATGGAGATGGTAAGCAGGATATCTTCGTCGCGAACGATCAGGCTTCCAGCATGCTCTGGCGCAATAACGGCGACGGAACTTTCACGGACACCGCCTTATCCGCCGGGGTTGGTTATGACGCCGCAGGTCAGGTAATGGCGGGAATGGGTATCGCTATTGGTGACTATGACCGCTCCGGTCACCCCGGTCTGTTTGTCTCCAACTTCTCCGACAAGCCGAATATGCTGTTCAGAAATCTGGGCGGAGGAACTTTTGAGGATAAAAGCTACCCTTCCGGTCTCGCCCTGCCGCACATGAAATTCCTTGCCTTTGGAACGGAGTTCCTCGATTACGATGCGGACGGTTGGCTCGACCTGCTGGTTGTCAATGGGCATATCAAGGTTCATGTGGAAAAACAATGGGAGGGAATCACCTATAAGCAACGCAAGCAACTTTTCCGTAACGAAGGAACGGGACGCTTCGTTGAAGTGACCAACCCGGCGGAAATGGGAGATATGATGAAGCCTACCCTCGGACGAGGGCTTGCTATCGGCGATTTTGACAATGACGGGCGCGTAGATGCTCTGGTCAGCAATCAGAATGGTTCTCCCGAACTGTTCCATAACGAGTTACATAATGGCAACCACTGGGTCAGTTTCATAACCGTGGGAACCCGATCAAACCGTGAGGGTAGGCATACACGATTCCTTTTGACGTCGGGAGGAGTGACGCAAACAGACATTGTCCGCGCCGGATCAAGCTACCTTTCCGCCAGCGACCGTCGCGTCTACTTTGGCTTGAATAAAGCGACTGTGATCGAAAAGGTGGAAGTGCAATGGCCGAGCGGGACAAAAGATACTTTGACCAACCTGGCGACGGATACCATTTACACGATTACCGAAGGCGCGGGAGTGACGGGGAAACGGACTCCGACTTCTCCTCATTGAGAATATTATTTTTCGCTTCTCGGTTGCGTTTCAGTTCCTTGCGCCATCCTTCAATATAGCGAGCAGACGCGGAAGACGGTAGGTATTGATAACATCCTCCGGAGTCAAACCGGCGCGACGCGCCGTATAAAGCCCCCAGCGAAGCAGGGATAATCCCTTGATCGAGTGCGCATCCGCATTGACAGTAATCTTAACGCCTCGTTCACAAGCGCGACGTGCGTAAATATCATTGATATCCATCCGGTCGGGCGATGCATTGATTTCCATAACAGTTCCGGTGCGGGCGGCGGCATCAATGATGGCATCCATATCGACGGGGAAAGGCTCCCTGCGACCCAGTAAGCGCCCGGTCGGGTGGCCGATGATATCGACATGGGGATTTTCTATGGCGCTCAGGATACGTTTTGTCATCGCCGCTTCCTCTTCTCGATAGCGCATATGAATGGAAGCCACAACGATATCTAATCGTGAGAGAATATCTTCGTCGCCGTCCAGAGAACCATCGGCAAGGATATCGACCTCTACTCCGCTCAGTAATGTAAAGGAATCGCCGTATTTCGCCGCAAGGGCATCACGCACCTGAGCGATTTCTTCCTGTTGCGCCAGAAGGCGGTCACGATCCAGACCATTAGCGACCTTCACGAGGGGCGAGTGGTCGGTAATCGCCAGATATTCGTATCCACGCGCAATCGCCGCCTCAGCCATCTCCCATATGCTCGCGGATCCATCTGACCAGGTCGTATGCTCATGTAGCTGACCGCGAAAGTCGGATTCCTCTATTAATTGGGGAAGCGCTCCTCGCGCCGCCATCGCAATTTCGTCGCGCCCTTCGCGCAATTCCACCGGGATATAGGGCAGCCCAAGCGCGGCATAGATCGCGGATTCATCGGCGTTACCGTCGATGATACTTTCCTCAACGCCGCTTTCGGTTACGAAAACGCCGTACTCGTTGATTTTTTTGCCATGTGATTCGGCGAAATCCCGAAGCTGGATATTATGCGCCTGACCGGAAGAAAAGTGATGGAGCAACGCGCCGAAATCCTCCGGTTTGCCCAGACGTATATCCACGCGAAGATTCAAGTTGCACAACGCTACGATTTTAGAGTGGCCGGATTCCAGAATTTCCGTTAGTTGAGGCAATTGTGGAATTGCGGCTTCCGTTGCGGCGGGGTCTGTGGTAGCGACGACAAAATCCAGATCGCCGACAGTATCTTTTCTGCGCCGTAGTGAGCCTGCCGCTTCCGCTTTTGTTACGCCGGGAAGATGGGCAAGGTCATTCGCCAATCGTTCCGCATACGGTAGCGCGATAAACAGGGGAAGACGCTCCGATAGACGCCTTCCACGTTCAATCGCTTCCAGAATGCTCTGTTCCTTCGCCGCGCCGAATCCGGTGACGCTACGGATTCTTTGCTCCTTCGCCGCCGTTTCCAGTTCGGTAACGGAAGTGATGCCGAGAGACTGCCAGAGCGCTTTCACGGTCTTTGGACCGATACCTGGAATCGCCGCCATTTCAAGAACGGCCTGCGGAACTGCCTGAGTCATTTCCTCATAGAGTTTGGTTGAGCCTCTGGTAAGAAAATCTCTGGTTTTTCCGATAATCGCTTCGCCGAAACCGGAAATTTCCGAAAGTCCGCCCCGCGCTTCGATATCCGCCAGCGGTTCGCCCAGTTCATCTATCGTGTCTACCGCTTTCCGGTAAGCGCGGATCTTGAACTGATTCTCCCCCTGAACTTCCATGGCATCCGCAATACGCTGAAAGCGAACGGCGATTTCGTGGTTTGTCACTTCCATTCCTCCTGAGTTACGACCGGCAGTAGTAATGTTATCGTCACCTGCGCCCTGCCTTCAGGGCGCGTGATCCGACGGTGATTTCACCACGCAGATCCCACCGGGTCAAATGTTGCACTAATTCCATGCCTGCGTATGAGGAAAGGGTCGGATCGAAATCTGGCGGAAATCGGGGATCATCGTCCCCGACGATCAAAGTCACTTTTTTGCCGTCTTGATCGCATTATGAACAATCTCACGAAATGAGCGCCAGACTGGTCAGCGCAAGCGCTCTATCTCTGGCTTCCCGCTCCGCCGGTGGTTTTATAATACCCGCTTCTTTGAGAGTTTTGCCCAGCTTTTCCGCACGGTTCCATCCCAGATCGCAGGCTCCCGGCGTGGAGATATAAGTCTGGTAAACCA
Source organism: uncultured Armatimonadota bacterium (assembly GCA_903910385.1). Lineage (GTDB taxonomy): Bacteria > Armatimonadota > Armatimonadia > Armatimonadales > Armatimonadaceae > CAIVZM01. The sequence goes on along the minus strand of CAIVZM010000067.1, from coordinate 48,033 downwards.
ATGGGTTATTCCAAAAACTGAGGAGATTTATTGTTGATTTATTCAACAAAAGAGGCGTTCAAACGGGCGACGACTATCTCAGCAGGCAATGCTTCCCCTTCGCTATCGGTAATGTAGAACGCGCAACGGACATGACCGCCCCAGACGGTACAACGTGCGGCGAGAATATTCCATCCGATTCCCCCGATCAGAGCGGCGAAGCGATAGACCAGACCGAGCGTATCCGGGGCGTCCACTTCCAGAAGCGTATATTCTGTGGAAACGGTGTCGTCCACATGGAGATGGGTGACAGGCTGTCGTGGGGAGAAGGGTTTGCGACGCTTTTCCAGTAATTCGGGTATAGTCGCTTCCCCGCGCAGAACGATTCGGATGGATTCCTCGACGGACAGGCGTTTTTCCCGGCTGAGCGGTCGGTCATGGAAGGTCGTCCAGAGCGTATCGATGGCAATTGGGTGAGGGTCGCCATCCTCGAAAAACGCCGGTCGGGTAAAGACCTGAATGGAGTACAGGTCAACATCACAGACCAGCAACGCTCCAGTCAGTTTCGCCAGCAGACCGGGTTCCGGGTCATCGTGCGTGACGACGGTGATCTCTGTGGTGGAAGAGTCCGGCATCGTGTGCATCTCGATCACTTCCGTCTCTCCTGCGCGGAGGCGAGCGACCATGTTGAGATGTTGCGCCATCTTTTCCAGCGGCGTATTCAGCAGGTAGGAGGCGGGCATCGCTTCAATATGAGTGCGAATATCCTCCGGGGCCGCCGCTTCGTTGACTGCCGGTTCGCGGCCCAATTGCCTTTGTAATCGGGCGCGAACAGTGTTGAGTCGCTCTGATTCCGCATCGGCAGCGTCATCACCTTCGCCGTACAGCAAGTAACCTTCCGTGCGAGCGAATAACTCATGCAGGAGACGCGCGTTCATGTCGGTCAGGATTCCGGGACCGACCGCTTTGGTATCGGCATAGGTCAACAGGTACAGCATACGAAGCCGTTCCACATCTCCTACGATACGAGCTACCTCACGAATCGTCGCCGGTTGACCGAGGTCGCGCAAGCGTGAGGTTTGCGCCAGGAGCAGATGATGACGCACCAGAAACTCGACATTCGCCGTCGTCTCAGGAGCGCAACCCAGCCTCCGACAGATTTCCGTGACCTGTTCCGCTCCGGTGATTTCATGCGGCTGTCGATTGCCAGCCTTATCCTGTGACCACTGCTTACCGATATCATGCAAAAGCGCCGCAAGATACAGGGGTAGCGGGGAGTCAAGAGCCCGCAGAATGCTTTGATGCGAAGCCCGGCGCGATTCCTCATCGGCGATTCCATCGCGTAACGCGATGATATTTCCTAACACGTACAGGGAATGTTCGCCAATGGTGTAGATATGCGAGGGATCGTAAGGCGCAAGGTTCATCGTGAAGGCGAATTCGGGAAGGATTTTTTCCAGAAGGCCGTTACGATGCAACCTGCGCAAGGTCCCGACGGTATCGCCGGGACGCAACAGGATTTGTAGAAATCCCAGACCCGCCATCGCCTTCGATTCATCATCAGACCAGTTATCGCCTGCCGCAAACTCCTGCATCGCTTCCTCGGTAGCGGGTTCGAGACGTAAGGTATACGTTTGCGCGTAATCCAGAGCGCGAATTGGCCAGAGAGAGTCCGCCGCCGCCAGTGCCGGGTTCGTAATCGCCACACGGCGGCGAGCGGCGGACAGTCCGGTGTCGCGCCCCAGAGGAATAGGCGTATCCAGACAACGGGATACGACCTTACCGCTAATACGGTCGATATCCGCTACAGCGGTGTAGTAACGACGCATCAGCGTCTCGATATCCGGGTCGCCGTAAGAGTTTTTCAGACCCAGATGCGCCGCCACCTGTTCCTGTCGGTAGCGGGTCAGGGAGTCGCGTTGCTCGCCCGCAGCGAGATGCAACGCGCAACGGACGGTCAGCAGGGTTTCTCTGGCATCTTGCAGGCGGCGCAAGTCTTCCCGTGTCAATGCACGCCGATGCACCATGTCGCGCCATAAGGCTTCGCCGGGGCGTTTGAACCGGACTCTGCCCATCCACCCGGCTGTCTGAAGGTCGCGCAATCCGCCGACGCCATTTTTTACATCCGGTTCGGTTGCATAAATGGATGCGCCGGGCTTTTCCCGTCGGAGATGGCGTTCCGCTTCTTTATGAAACAAAAAGTCCGCCATTTGAAGATGTTCGTGAAAGAGACGGTCGAAACGGGCGAACAACGTCAGATCTCCGGCAATAGGGCGGGCGTCCAGTAGTGCGCTCTGGGTCTGATGATCCAGAGTCCCGCCTTCGATATCGGCGAACGTGCGGTAGGCGTACCCGACTTTCATTTTGACGCCGGAGAGAAGTACGTCCATGACCAAGGAGAAAAGAGCGCGTAAAGCGGGCGGGTCTTCATCACGGGCGGCTATAATAGTGACATCGAGATCGGAGCCTGGCGCTAATGTTCGTTGTCCATAGCCGCCGGTAGCGATCAGGGTAATGCCTTCGTTATCGGGGCGGTGGGTTCGTTCCAGGCTGAGGGCGAAGAGACGACGTAAAACGGCATCCAGCAGGGCGGCATGATCCTGCATCCAGTAACGTCCGCCATACTCAGGCGTCCACCGGTCACGAAGTAATTGCCGCTGTTCGAGAACGAACGCGGTCAAGTCTTTTTCCTGGCTCAGTTGAGCGAGGCGGAGATTGATTTCCGGGGCGAGCATTGCGTAGAGAACCAGAATCTGGGGGACAGAATCGATGCATCTGGCGCCGACTGTCGAAACAATAAATAAGGTAGTGTGATACTGACGATTCCTATCGTACCATAGGTGGGAATCTCTTTGTGAAAAAATGGGTGGAATAAACCTAAGGTAGGCAGGAAATTGAAGCGGCGACGGTGAAAATGCCGCAACAGAGGACAAGGCGTCGTTCGGAATTTCCGAGAAGCGGGCCGATAGAGAGAGGATTTTTGTGCGATGATACAAAGCGTTACGAATCGGGCGTTGGGCGTTACGGCGGCGCTGGCGGCCTTTGTCGCGCTGGCGCAGCCGGCGTCGGCGCAGAATTATGAGCGGGTTCTTGCAGGCGTCCGCCTGAATAGCCCGGCTTCGGCGGTGCTTGCCAAATTTGGTAACCCGAACGAAGTCATCATCGGCGAAATTGGCGTTCGAGGCGCGCCCAACGCTGCGGCTGCGGCGGCTGCCAATAGCGGCGCCGCGGGCGGTCAGCAGAGTGGCGGCCTTCCCGGTCTGGGTGGTGGTCGTGGCGGCGCGCCGTTTGGCGGTGGCGCTCCCTTTGGCGGCGGCGCTCCCAGCAGTAGCAGTCCTTTCGGTGGCGGCGGCGGCGGCTTTCCGGGCGGCGGCGGCGGTGGCTTTCCGGGTGGCGGCGGCGGCTTTCCGGGTGGCGGTGGTGGCGGCGGACGCTTTGGCGGCGCTGCCGGCCGTGGCGATGATGAAGGTGGCGGCGGCGGTGGCGGCTTTCCGGGTGGCGGCGGTGGCGGCTTTCCGGGTGGCGGCGGTGGCGGCTTTCCGGGTGGCGGCGGTGGTGGCTTTCCGGGTGGCGGCGGTGGTGGCTTTCCGGGTGGCGGCGGTGGTGGCTTTCCGGGTGGCGGCGGTGGTGGCTTTCCGGGTGGCGGCGGTGGCGGACGCTTCGGCGGCGGCGGCTTCCCCGGTGGCGGCGGTGGTGGGGGAGCATTCGGTCAGACCGTTTCCCCGGGAACCATTCAGCAGGAAGTGACCTGGATCTACTATCGCAAGTTCAATAATAATCAGGTCGCCTATGAATTCCTGATCGGTCCTAATGGAAACGTTTCTCAAATTCGCGTTTCTGGCTATAGCGGCGGCGATATCTACACCAAACGTGGCGTTGGTCTCGGCTCCACCTATCGCACAGTGCTTAAAGCATATGGTTATCCGGAAGACCATCAGCAGGTTGGCAGGATTCTGGTAACTTCCTATCGGAACAAAGCTCATCTTTCCCTGCAGTTCCTCAATGAGCGTAGCGCCACCAACCCGTTGGACTCGGGCAACAAGGTGATTGCTATCACCATCGCGACAGTGGAGTAAATATTCTCTATCGGACAGCGTTTATTCAAAATCAGAGAAGCGGAGGGTGGCGCATAAAATGCGCTACCCTCCGTTTTTTTTCATGCTCTTTAGTTCATCGCAAGCGGATTGGAGGAAGTAATGGTTTTCGGGACAGGAAACATAGGAGTAAACGGGTACAATGTGTCATGGACGATGCTGAGAAGGAATTGATTCGCACCCGGACGGATATTGTAGAACTCATTTCTTCCTATACTTCCCTGAAGCAAGCGGGAAGCCGGTATAAGGGTCTCTGTCCGTTTCATCAAGAAAAAACCCCCTCATTCACCGTTGACCCGGAAACATCTCGCTGGCGTTGCTTCGGCGCCTGTCAGGAAGGCGGCGATGTCTTTAAATTTCTGGAAAAAGCGGAAAGCCTGACTTTTATCGAAGCGGCGGAACGTCTTGCGGAACGCGCCGGAATCACCCTCACGGGAAAAGGCGACGCCATCGAAGCCCAACGGCTCCGAAGCGAGCGTGACCGTCTCTACAATGTCAATGCGGCCGCATTACAGTTCTTCCGCGATTCTTATAAACGCTTCCGACTTCCGCAGGAATATGCAGTCGCCCGTGGTCTGACGCATGAAACTCTGGAAGAATTTGGTGTCGGGTACGCTCCCGATGACTGGGAACAGTTAGCCAACTACCTGCTGAAACGCAAGGTGAATCCTGATGACGCGGTCAAGGCAGGTCTGATCATTCCGTCCCGACGCGGTGACGGAACTTACATGGATCGATTCCGCGGGCGATTGATCTTCCCTATCATCGATACGCAGGAACGCGTCGTCGGTTTCGGAGGACGGTTGATCGTCGAAAAGCCGGATGCGCCAAAATATCTGAACTCTCCCGAAACGCCGGTCTATGTTAAAAGCAAGACGCTGTATGCATTGAATCGTGCCCGAAAAGCCATTGGAGAGAAAGGCGTCACGGTAGTAGTCGAGGGATACATGGACGCTATCGCCGCCCATCAGGCGGGAATAGCCAACGTAGTCGCAACGTGCGGCACATCGCTGACCGGAGACCATGCCCGACTCTTACGCCGTTACGCGGGAGAAAATAAGACTGTCGTTCTTTCGTTCGATGCGGATAAGGCGGGACTGAGCGCGGCATTGAGGGCGGCGGAGACTATCACCAGCGCCGCTTCGGATCTGAGTCTGAGGATTCTTTCCTTGCCGCCGGGGGAAGACCCTGATTCGCTGATCCGTAGCGGAAACGCGGCGGGGTTTCGAAAAGCTATCGATGATGCTCTGACCGTTCCGGAATTTCGTTTGAAGTCTCTGGAAGCGCAGTTTGATCTCGGGAGTGACTCCGGAAGCATCGCTTATCTTAAAGAGGCAGCGGAGATTATCGCTTCTGTTCCTTCGCCTCTGGAACGGGACCTTCTGATCCGGCGCATCGCTCGATTTCATCCCTCATTCGGTACGAATAGTATCCATGCGGAGGAATCCGTCCGTCAGACGGTAGACGAGGAAAAGAAGAAGATAACTGCGGCGACCGCTCGGTCGTCCGCCGGTAGCGGTGACACCTTCACGGACTTCGATGCACCGCCTCCGAATACGGAACCCACCCATTACATCCCTGCCCAGCGTCGGGGTGGGCCGGTAAACGGCTCTTACTATAACCCTCGCGGGTCGGAGCGTCCGATTGCGCCTTTTCGTGCGATTAAAACCGAATCCGCGGATGAACGGGCGGAGCGGACGTTGTTGCGGGCTTTGCTTTCTACGGAATGGTCCGCCAAAGCGATGCGGCGTATCGGCGGCCAGGAGAACGCAATGGTCTTCACCAATGCCCTGACAGCGCAGTTGATGGAAGCGCTCTGGCCTCTGCTGTCGGGTAAAATTGCGCCGCGAGAGGCTCTTTCCCAGCTGTCGGACAGCGAATTGATCCGCTACGCCGAGCAAGTCCTTTTCGAGGAAAATGGTCCGACGTTAAGCGAGGAAGCCATCACTGATGCCACCCTTGAATTACAGGAACGTGGTCTGCGCGAGAAAAATGCCGAAATCCGTCGGGAAATAACGCGGCAAAAAGAAGGATACGCCGCTATGGACGACGAACAATTGCGAGAGTATATGCGGAATTTGAAGGCGCTGCGGGGGAAACACGTTGATTCGGATGCCGAAGACGCATGATCCCTCAGACTGAAGAAAACGCACTACCGCCGTTATCGCCCGATGCACGAGACGAAGGACAGACGTTATACGTGGATGCGTCGGTAGGAACACCCCAATAATGCAGATGGATGAGGCTCCCGTGATAAATAACCTGGAGGGCATAAAGCATGGTAAGGGTACGCTCATATTGAGCGAAGGGACTCGGACAAACGGACACGGCGCAAACGACAACGGACACGCTACCAACCTTCGTCCTACTCCCAAGTATCCGGCGCGAAGCGGAAACGGCTTTCGAAATGAGGCCGATTATTCTGATCTTCGCACCAATGACCCCATGAACGCCCTGGAAGCCACGCTCTTTTTTCCTGTTGATCCCGCTCCTTTAATTGGGGCGACGAATGATGACTCGCTTACCTTCGTTTTGCGCGATTCCGCGGATACGGTGGAAAACGATGCAGACGCCGAGGAAAAGCCCGATCCTGAAGATGCCGCCGTACCAGACAATATCCCTCTCGATGATTCCGTCCGAATGTGGTTGCGTGAAATCGGTAAGACGCCACTGCTCACGCAGGATCAGGAAATCCGTCTTGCGCGACGCATTGAGCGAAACGATGAAGAGGCGAAAGTCATTCTCACGCAGGCGAATCTACGATTAGTCGTCTCTATAGCCAAGCGTTACAGCGGACGTGGGATTTCTTTCTCTGATTTGATTCAGGAAGGGAATATCGGACTTCTCCGGGCAGTGGAAAAATATGACTACCGCAAGGGGTTCAAATTCTCCACTTACGCCACCTGGTGGATTCGGCAGGCAATCACCCGCGCTATCGCCGATCAGGGACGCACAATCCGTATTCCGGTTCACATGGTCGAGACCATTAACCGCCTGATCAAACTTTCCAGTCAACTCCTCCAAGAATTGGGGCGAGAACCCACGCTGGAAGAACTGGCAAAGGAAATGGGGACGACTGTCGAGCGTGTCAGTGAGATTATGCGGATCGCACCCGAGCCGCTCTCCCTCGAAATGCCTGTCGGCGAGGAAGAGGACTCCCATCTTTCCGATTTCGTGCCGGACGATGATGGCCGCGCTCCATCGGACGCCGCCGCGCAATCCGTACTCCGCGAACGAATCAATGCTGTCCTCAACCTGCTAACAGACCGTGAACGCGATGTCGTGAAAATGCGATACGGACTCGAAGGTGACGGACTGCCGCATACGCTGGAAGAAGTAGGACGCCATTTCCGGGTCACGCGCGAACGTATCCGTCAAATCGAAGCGAAAGCTTTGAAGAAATTACGTTGTCCAGACCGCTCCCAGTATCTGCGGGAGTATCTGGAATCGTAGATTTCTGATTGACCGCTATTCGTAGAAAGAAAACTCCCGCCCGAGCAAAGTCCGGCGGGAGTTTTTCATTTTATTCAGAGTGGTTACCGAGTGATGCGTCGACGCACAGCGAACGCCGCAACCGGCAGGGCGAGAATGCAAAGCGCAATCGTTGCTGGTTCCGGGGCGGATGCCGCTATCTGCAATTGACCAGCGATGACGCTGTAGCCCGTAGCATTCGGGTGCGGGTTGCCCTGAGCTTCATAGGTCAATTCCAGTTCATGATTTTTGAACGGGGTATAAATGTCAACATATGTCGCGCCAAAATTCTGTGAAACTCCGGAAATGATGGCGTTAGCATTGAGCGTCAAGGTTTCCGTCAGTTCGCCAAGATTGGGCGTTTGTCGAAACGAATTGGCATATCCGACTGTGAAGATACGCGCTTCCGGGGCGGCGGCGCGAACGGTTCCAAGGATATTCACATAGTTACTCTGCAACGCCGCAAACTGCGCCGTAAACAGATTTTGCTGTTGTAGGGGGGGAAGCGTCAGAAAAGCGGATTGATTTAACAGTCCCAGAATATCGTTCCCGCCAATTTGTAAGACAATATTCTCGACTTTTTTATTGGACGCATGAGCGGTGGCAATAGCGCCGAGCGCCACATCTTTCTGAGGTGTCGTTACATAATTGGGGGCAGCGGAAGGCGCATAGTTGAGATTGAGTAACGGAAACCGTGAAGGAGCTTCCTGCAACGATGAGGTGTAGGGGTATGTATCCGGATAATTCGCCGCGCTGACGCCTGTTTTGAAGGAAGTGGAAGATTCGCCCGGAATCGCCAGATTGACGAGGTCAGGGCGGACGCCGCCATTAACGCTCCCCAGATAATCAGCAAAGGGTTTGACATATCCCTGATTGCCAAATGTGGGGCCAATAGCAATCGCATCCTGATCGGTCGTGAACCCGTATGCGTAGGAATCACCCAGAACAAGCAGAGTCTTGTCGCCTGCCAGTGCGGATTGCGGTACGCTCAGCAACAATGCAATTGTCGCGACTGCCAGTGACGCGCCTGCATTCTTGCGTCTGTGAAGTCTCATGAATTAAGCTCTCTTTCTAAAGATAGAAAAACGAATGCGTCATTCTTCTGACGCATATTCTGGTAGCAGAAAAACTATACCCCAAAAGGTTTACAAAAGTAATCGGCAATTAGTGGAAAAATCCTCACGACTTTTATCGGAAAATGCAGTAATGGAAGGATGTATTCTCGGAGGAAGACGTAATGCAAAGCTCTGCGGCTTGTTTTGTCTCCCGGCATTTGCTACAATACATCTGGCGTTAATGCCGACCCATGTTAGAGGTGGGTTGGCGCGGAAAAAGCGGATACAACGAACAGACGAAAATGAAGTTACAAGAATACCAGGCGAAGGAAATATTAGCGAGGTACGGCGTTGCCATTCCCCGGGGCAAGGTTGCGACCACAGCGGAAGAAGTTCGGGTAGCGGCGGCGGAACTGGGCGGCAAGTCTGTCGTCAAGGCGCAGGTGCTCGCGGGCGGTCGCGGTAAAGCGGGCGCTGTCAAAGTGACATCCACCCCGGAAGCGGCGAGTGAGTTCGCCGCCTCCATCCTCGGCAAAGATATTTACTTCGAGCAGGCGAAAGCGGAACTGACCATTGGTCGCCTCTATGTGGAAGAGGCGCTGCCCATTGCGCGAGAATATTATCTGGGGATCGTCACGGATCGTGACAGCCAGACCAATGTCTTCATTGTCTCGTCGCAGGGTGGCATGGATATCGAAGAAGTCGCGCATTCCCATCCGGAGGCGATTGGTCGATTGCCCGTAGACCCCGCTCTGGGCGTTCGGGACTTCCAGTTGCGCCGTGTCGCGGCGCAGGGCGGGATTCCGGTGGCGGAACTGTCGAAAATCACCCCATTCCTGAAATCGCTGTACAAAGCGTATGTGGAGAGCGATGCCAATCTTGCCGAAATCAACCCGCTGATCGTGACCGAGGACGGAACCTTCATTGCGGGTGACTGTAAGATGACTATCGACGATAACGCTCTCTTCCGCCATCCTGATTTCGCCGCTCTGGTGGGCGATTCCGAAGAAATGGATGAGTTTGAGAAGGATGCGAAACGCCGGGGCATCAACAACTATGTCCATCTGGACGGAAACATCGGCATTATTGGTAACGGAGCCGGACTCGTCATGGCGACGATGGACGAAGTTAAACGCGCCGGCGGTGAGGCGGCGGACTTTCTGGACATCGGCGGCGGCGCACAGGCGGCGCTGGTACGGAACGCTCTGGAGTTGATCCTCTCCGACCCCAAAGTCAAGGGGATTCTGATTAATATTTTTGGCGGCATTACCCGTGGCGATGAAGTTGCTAAAGGCATTATCGAAGCGACGGAAACGCTGAATATTCAGGTTCCTCTGGTTGTGCGTCTTGCCGGAACCAATGCGGAAGAAGGCTTGAAACTTCTCGCCAACACCGATTTGCTCCCCGCCGCCACCATGCAGGAAGCGGCGCAAAAAATCGTTTCGCTTGTGGGAAACGATTAACCTGAATTTGCATGAAAACTGTAAAAAACGACGGATAGATTGGTACGAACAATGAAAATCTTTGAATACAAAATTGTCACCTCGACAGAGTCGGACGAAGATGATGAAACCTCCCTGAACGATCTGGGAGCCGATGGCTGGGAACTAGTCAGTGTCCATGTGTCCGAAGTAACCTTCATGGATAGCGGTGAGAGCGAAGATGACGAAGACAGCGAAGGCGAAGAGTATGTCGAAGAGGTTGTGACCTACTATCTGAAGCGAGAAAAGGCATAATAAATCGGTAGCCGCCTTCCGGCTCCGTTATTAAAAACATCCGATGAGTATATTGATTGACCAATCCACCAGAGTTGTCGTTTCCGGTATTACCGGACGCGAAGGCTCCTTTCATACCGGACAGATGATGGACTACGGGACGCAGGTCGTCGCAGGCGTCGTTCCCGGTAAAGGCGGACAGACCACCGAACGTGGCGTCCCGATTTTCGATACTGTCGCTGAAGCGGTCGCAGCGACGGATGCGAACGCCCAGTTCATCTCTGTCCCGCCGAAATTCGCCGCAGATTCGATTCTGGAAGGTGCGGCGGCAGGTCTGCCGTTGATTGTCTGTATCACCGATGGCATTCCGGTGCAGGATATGATTCCTGCCATGCGCTACCTGAAAACAAACGGAGTCTCACGCTTTATCGGTTCCAACTGTCCGGGGTTACTCTCGGCCGGTAAGGCGAAGATCGGCATTATCCCGCAGGATATTTTCCTGACGGGGCCTGTCGGTATAGTGTCCCGTTCCGGGACATTGACCTACGAGATTGTCGACTCGCTGACCCGTGCCGGTATTGGTCAGACCACTGCTGTCGGTATCGGCGGCGACCCGGTTCTGGGAATGCGCTTTGTTGATGTCCTCAAGGAATTTGAAGCGGACCCGGAGACTAAAGTCGTCGTCATGGTCGGCGAAATCGGCGGGTCGGATGAAGAAGCGGGGGCGGAATTCATCAAGACGATGAGTAAGCCCGTCGTCGGCTTTATCGGGGGACGCTCCGCGCCTCCGGGAAAGCGAATGGGACATGCCGGAGCCATTGTTTCGGGTTCCTCCGGTTCCGCACAGGGCAAGGTGGACGCTCTGACCGCCGCTGGCGCAACTGTCGCAGATACCACAGCGGATATTCCCGCGCTGGTAAAGGCCGCCCTCAACAAGATCGTCGCTTAACCGACGTCTTACCCGGATCTACTGCGAGCGCATCTCCACGATGCGCTCGCAGTTTTTACAGGCGTCTTTTCATCACTGCGTTGACTGATCCGACCCGACGCCCGCAATATTATCGAAAGCTTCGTTTTTGAGGAAATGATTTCTCAGTACGGCGATAGGCATCTGGTTTTCACGGAGGAAAGCATCATTGAACTCGCAGGGAGTCATAGCGCCGCTTTCCACCACTTCCTGATATAACTGATGCACCTGCAAACCGCCAATCAGGTAGGCGCATTGGTACAGAGCGCTATACCGACCACCGAAGGAGCGACGCACTTCAGCAGCGGCGTTTTCCGGTTCATGTCCGACATCCTCGACCAGCAGGCGAACGCATTCCTCTGCGGTCATCGTCCCCAGATGAAAACCCAGCGAAAAGACGACACGGGCGCAACGATGTAAACGCCAGAACAACATACCGATTTTATCTTCCGGCGTTACTCCGAATCCGAGTTCCCAGAGCAACATTTCCCAGTGCAGCGTCCATCCTTCGACCCAGAAGGGCGTATTGAACATTCGGCGATACGGGCGGTGACGCATTTCTGAAAACATCTGTAAGTGGTGACCGGGAATCAATTCATGTTGCACCGTCGCTCGCGCAAAATTACGATTGTTGCCACGGAGACTCATCAACTTGAAGTCATGTGACATTTCCTGAGTGGGGAAAGATACTTTGATAACTTCTCCGCCCAGGAAAAACGGAGATACTTTCTGCTCCTCCGCGCCCATCATAGCGACGCGCCAAGACTCCTCACACAGAGGAGAAACCGTCACCAGATCGTTATGCCGGACATAGCGGATCGCTTCTTCCGCCAATTCACGTACCAGACGGGGTTGTTCACCAGGATCGACATAACCTTCCTTGACTTTTTCCAGCGCCGCCCGCCAATCGTCGCCGTATCCCATCTCTCGGGACGCTTTTATCAGTTCCTCGTGACACCATGCCTGTTCTCGTTCGCCGATCGCCAGTAATTCTTCCGGGGAGTAAGGAACGAGATGCAATTTGATTTCTTCAACAAGGGCGTCACGGCCCAGCGGATCGCCGATAATAATATCCTTATTTTCCGCGCCCGCTATATCGTGCCGGAGAAATTCCGCATATTGCGCTAAATCGCTTTCCAATTTCTGGTAAGGGATTTCTGTCCACCAGGTAAAGACCGGATCATAGCTGTGATAAAAATCGCGCCACTCCTTTACCGAAGCTGAAAGGGCGGTCACTGTTTCAGAAGCACGGTTTGCGACAGTGGATCGCACCTGCGCTTGTGTGAGATTACGCATCAAACTCGCTATCGTTTTCGATGCCACTGTCAGACGAGATGCCGCCTCTTTGGGATTCGAGTCCCGCCTGCGTCTTCGATCTTCGGTCAGCGTTATCAGGTCTGTTGCAAAGGGGAGCAGGGGAATCATTTCCTCGAACTTTTCCGCTTCCCGTCGCCGGAAAATTTCCTCCTGACGCAATTTATGACGAAACAAAAAAGCGTCCAATCGGTCTGCCGATGTCGTTAACCGGCTATCACCTTCCAGACGCGACAGGGCTTCGATCCATTCCAAATCAAACGCGGCTAACCGTGCGCGCTTCGCCACCGAGGGCAAATTGCCTGCAAATCCGCGTTCAATGAGAGCTTTATCCGTCGCATAGTGCAACAGGAAAGCGGGCATGATATCTTTTATTATATAATTTTGCTCGTTCAATATAAACTTCGTTCCGTGATAATAATTTTCTGATGTTGTTTCGGCGTAATCAAAAATAAATTTTACTTCGTTGTTATAATGACAGTGTAATAATAAATAACATTTCTAAGTCGCCCGTAGCTATGATTGGTCGACGATCACCGGTCAATTAGCCGGTATCCATAATTCGCTCATCGCATCATGATGTTCCTGCCGCCTATCCCGTCAATCAGTGTGTTGGCGTTGTGAAAGCGAAAAGGGTCAGCCTCCGCGTTTTTAACGCATAAGCCGACCCTCATTTAGACGGAATCACGCAGGATTAGAACGAACTCGCCGGGGTGGTAAGGGCGCACCAGCGGGTTGTCTGATAATGATGAAGCAGAGTCCGCAACGCTTCCGGCGATCCGATCTGTTCCAGAGCGATAGTCGCATGGCCCCGGACATAACGGTTCTCGTCTTCCAGAGCTTTTGCAAGCGTCGGTATAGCGGGAGTGGCGCCATCATTGAACTTTGCCAGACCATAAGCGGAGTTAAAGCGTGTCTGACCATCAGAATCCGTCAGGAGACGCGTCAGCGCCGGAACCGATAGCGCGGGGTGCGCATGAATCTGCCCGAGCGCATCCGCCAGTGTGCGCCGGACAAACTCAGACGAATCATCGATCAGGGTGACAAGTGATGGGACGACTTCCGCCGCCCGCGAACCCATATCGCCGAGGGCGTACACGGCATATCCGCGAATCCGTTCGTCGGAAGATTTCAGCGCGTCCACAAGAGTCGGTATCGCTGAGACGCCCATTGCGGCGAGACCATAGCACGCCGCCCGCTTCACTTCTTCGCGTTCATCATGTAACGCTTCTACCAGGACAGATTTGCCCGCTTCGCCAAGACCGCCGAGGGTATACGCCGCTGGTAAACGGACTTCCTCTGACTCATCGCGAATCGCGCTTTTCAAAGCATCCGGATCGCCTGTCGTCCGCCAGGATGAATCGGCGGAAAGCCAACTCCACATCTGGTTCCAGATAGGACTACGTGGATGGTTCGCCAGATCGTTGAGGGGGATTTCAGTCGATGTTCGGTTCCACTGTGGCGCCGTTGGCTCTTCCAGTCGTGTGAACTGGAACTTGAACATATAGCGTTCTTTGTCTGTGTGATTCGGGAACGCCCGATGCCAGAGGTCGAAATGGATCAGGATCACCGTGCCAGCTTCTCCGGCGCCGGGAAGACCGATGCCGTCCGGATCATACTTCGCATCCTCGCCCAGCGGTAAGGTCGCTACCCGCGATTCAAAGTACTGGCTACCGGGAATCGTTCCGGTCGGACCGATTTCGACCGGCGTCTCCTGTGGGTAGTACATCGCCATGACCCAGCGAGGATGATGGTCGCGCACCCGGCTGTGTCCCCAGTAGCTGTCCTTGTGCCATCCGCCGCCGTTCCCACCCGGCTCATTGCTATGCGCGAAACGATGGACATGCATCACATGGTTCGGCCCCAGAATGCTGGTCAACGCTCCCTGAACGACCGGATGGTCGAAGACTTTCTGCGCTTCGGGAATGCGTGGGAGGATGTTGTTGCCTGGATTGCCTTCCTCCGCCAGAATCTTCTTTGTTTTCTCGAAAATACCCTGATGAAACTCGTCCGGGAAATCGACCCGGAGCACGCAGTATCCGTTCACGATAAAATCGCGCATTTTCTCATCGTCAAAGAGATATTGATCTAATACCATCACACCGACCCTTCTACTTTTGTCAGAACCGCACCAAACCATTTTGACCAAATGATAACCGATAGAACAGGAGAGTATCAAGGGGAAAGCAGGTATAAAAGTGAGACTCTAAGGTGAAATCGCGATTGAATGTCTCTTCAACCCCGTTCCCGGGGCGGTAGATAGCCAAAAAATGATTCGCAACGAGATGAGTTCGGATGATTTCAATGAGACTACCCGCGAAATCTCTCACTGTTGTGATAACTCAGGAATCTGACCTCTGGAGCGAACCGGGCGGAAGGCGTTATCTTTTCACCATCGTATCGCAGTATCGATTCGCGTAAAGCGGGCGACTCTGGAACCGTCGTCAAGTCAGCGCTGACGCGCACTCTGCCGTCGGTCATGACGGTAATCAGTCCTCGGTCGAAAGCTCGATCCAAGGTTGCGTTCAGGCACAGACCATTACGTGGGTTTAATCGCTCCATGGGATTCACGCTCCAGGGGATGATATGGCTGGCGTTTAACAATTCTTTGACCGCCAGACCGCTGATACAGCAACGGAAATCATACGCTCGCAAAACGCTGTCACGAAAAATATTCTGTCCGATTCGTATACGGACAACGGCTTCGCGTTCTCGACCCTCCGGAATCGGCAATGTTTCCTGGTCTTGTGCAGCCAACTGCGGGGCTTCACTTTCCCAGGAAGCGAGGATACGCTCACTTTCCGACGCTAACTTATCAAGGTCGTTTGCATAAACGTCCCATGTAAGGCGGTCGCCTCTACCGCTATTTGCCATGCCCTTGATCCCCCTTTCTTGAAGATCAGGGTCGAAAGAGGCGAAATTGACCAGTTTCAGGGCGACGGATGCTGGCGTGCGACCAAGGGCCTGAGCTAAAGCGATAACTTCGGCGTTCCTCATATCCATGCGTCCAAATGGAAGGGCGCGATAGAGGGCTAAAGCCATGATGAGCTCATCCTCTGTCCAGCGACGTCCTCTCACAGGTGCATTTTCCAGACTGCCAGAGAATTGGAAACCACACAGTGACGCTTTTTCGACGGCGTAGAAACATCCTTAATCATATGAGAATGATACCTTCAAATACTCCCTCGCCCGTTAGGAAGGGAGAATTCGGGTACAATGTCGAATTAATGAGATGATAACGGGGCGCACCGCTCCGAGAGACCAGTTACGCCCCGCAGGATGAGAGTGCAAAAGAGAACCGTTCATGAAAAGTCTTTCTATTACGCGTCGGAATTTTATCGGAATCGGACTCGGCGGAGCGCTCTCGGCGCTAACGGGACGGGACGCTTTTGCCGGAGAACCGGTAGTGCGGGGGAAAGCGCAGGCTAAGCGCGTTCTGGTCATCTTTGAACAGGGCGGACTCTCGCATATCGATACGTTCGACCCGAAGCCCGATGCGCCTTTAGAACACCGAAGCCCCTTCAAGACCATCAAGACATCGGCGGATGGAATCTACTTTACGGAACTCCTGAGCAAGACGGCGAAATACGCCCATAAACTCACGGTGGTGCGGTGCATGATTCAACCGACGCCGGGAATCGGTAATTCGCACCCGAAGGGTTCGCAGTACATCTTCTCCGGTGAGGCTCCCGGCGGACCGATAGAGATGCCAGATATCAGTTCGGTGATCGCCAGCAAGATAGGAACGAGCGCGTTATACCTGCCTTCCAATATTTTGCTTCCGGGAACCAGTGAGCAGGCATACAATTCTACCGTCGGGTTCCTGCCTCCGGGTTATACCGTTTTCAAGACCGGCGGCAGCCCTGCGGACCCCCGCTGGACCGTTCCCAATCTAAGCCTCGCTACCGGGATCGACGAACGACGCTTCAAAGATCGCCGGGATTTACTCAGTTCTCTGAATATCGGTTATGTCAATGCCGGGCAATCAAGAGACGTTCAGGCGATGAGTTCGCTGATGAATCAGGCATCGGACATGTTGACCAATCCGCTGACTCGAAAGTCGTTCGATATCCATACAGAACCCGATGGGGTACGGGAAAAGTATGGTATGGGGCATCGCGGGCAATGCTATCTGCTGGCGCGTAAACTGATCGAGTCTGGAGTGCGCTTCGTCACGGTCGATGTCCGTGAACCGGAGCATTCCTTCCGCGACGGTATGGCGACCACCTTCGCGGGCGGCAACAACATGAACTGGGATCATCATGATGCTATCTATTCCACCAGCCATACCAATATCCCCAACGGTGGCGCCGGCGCCGGTCGTTACGGTATTGGAACCTGGCCTATGATGGGCTCTACCGATCAGGCGTTTTCCGCCTTGCTGGAAGATATGGATCAACGTGGTCTGCTGGCGGACACGCTGGTGTGCTTCGTGACGGAATTCGGACGCACGCCCAAAATCAATGAGCGGCAGGGCAGGGACCACTGGACGAACGCGTTCAGCTTCGCCTTTGCAGGGGCTGGCGTTCCGGGGGGGCAGGTGGTTGGCAGTACGGATCGCGACGGTGGCTATATCACCAGTTCGATGGCGTACACCATCGAGGACTACGCCGCAACGATTTATGAGAAACTGGGAATCGACCGAAGTAAGCCGCTTTCAACGCCTTCCGGTCGTCCCATGTATATCGCTGCCAAGGGTAAACCGATTCCCGAACTGTTCTGAAACCTGCCTACCGTTAGGAATATGGGTTGGAGTAGATTATGCGTTTTTGTCATTTCATTTGGGGAATCGTTACGCTTACCCTCTGTCAGGGAATGCTGGAGGCGGCTCCTGTCGCAAAACCGTTGAATGTTTCGCCCCGCGAAATCAAGCTCGATAGTCAGCGTTCCTACCGGCAACTGGTGGTGACCGGCGAATCTCCGCAGGGTCCCTACGACCTGACCCGGAACGCGACCTATCGGGTGGACAATCCGAAGGTGGCGACAGTCAAAGACGGTCGCATTATCCCGACCGGCGATGGCGCTACCATCGTGGAGGTAAGCGCGGAGGGGAAGACCGCAAAGATTCCGGTCACTGTCGCGAACTTCAAAAAGCCGGACCCGGTTCGTTTCAAGTTCGAAACGCTGGCGACGTTGACCAAGCAAGGATGCGCGACGGGTTCCTGTCACGGTTCGCCGCATGGCAAAGGTGGATTTTCTCTTTCCCTCTTCGGTTATGACCCGAATATTGATCGAATATCGCTGACGCGGGATGGATTCAACCGCCGGGTCAATGTGATGGATCCCGCTGAGAGCCTGATGCTGAAGAAACCGTTGCTGGAAATTCCCCATGTCGGCGGAAAGCGACTGCGCAAGACGGACGCCTCCTACAAAATTCTGAAACAATGGATCTATGATGGCGCGAGCGTCGATCTACCCAAGGTGGAATGCACGAAAATCGTTCTGACGCCCGGCGAAAATCGCGTTTTGCAAGAGCCGAGAATCAAGCAACAGTTGAGCGTTCTCGCATACTATTCAGACGGTTCCGTGCGTGATATTACAGCAATCGCAACGTATGACACTTCCTCCGCGAATGTGGTTGCCGTAGATATGGATGGTCTGGTAACGGGTCGCAGTCGTGGGCAGGCGGCGATCAGCGTCCGCTATCTGGACAAACTCCAGTCCCTGCATTTTACGGTAGTCGAGAATGTACCCGGCTTCGTGTGGAAAAGCCCGGCGGAAAACAATGCTGTCGATACTCTGGTAAATGCAAAGCTGAAGCAATTACAATATCTCCCTTCCGAGACCTGTCGAGATGAGGAGTTTTTGCGCCGTGTCTCGCTGGATTTGACCGGTATGTTGCCATCGCCGGAAAATACGCGTCAGTTCTTACAGGATCGCTCCCCGAATAAACGCGCCCGATTGGTGGACTATCTACTGGAGACAGAGGAATACGCCCGGTTCCAGGCGATGAAACTCGGTGACCTGATGCGAATCACACCGGGGCGACTCCGGGACGGTAGGGCGGAGGGATTCGCCAACTGGATTGTCGACTCCTTCCGGAAAAATCGCCCCTATGACGCTTTCGTACGGGATATTCTTACCGCTACCGGAGACACCACGGAAACCCCTGCGGCGAACTATTTTCTGGCGATTCCTTCTATGGAAGAACGAACGGAAATGACATCGCAGATTTTCATGGGAACTCGTGTCGAATGCGCCAAATGTCATAATCATCCCTTCGAGAACTGGACGCAACGCGACTATTACAGTATCGCAGCCGTCTTTGCACGAATTGGTGAAAATCGTGGCGAAATCAAACTGGCAGGTCAGGGCGAATCGCTGCTTCCGACCACGAAAGAAGTCATGGCTCCCTGGGGAGCGAAGGATATCCGCCAACCTGTGACCGCAGACCGACGGATCGGGTTCTCACAATGGCTGACGAACCCTGCAAATCCCTATTTTGCACGGGTAGCGGTAAATCGTATGTGGGCGGCTCTGATGGGGCGGGGCATTGTAGAACCGGTGGATGATTTCCGTTCTTCCAACCCTCCGTCAAACGATCCCTTGCTGAACATGCTGGCGAACGAATTTGTCAAAAGCGGATACGACCGTAAGCGTATCCTCCGACTGATCTGTAACAGTCAGACCTATCAGCGTTCTTCCAAAACGAATCGGTTCAACCAGACCGACGACTCATTGTTTTCCCATGCCAGAGTCCGACTGTTGACGGCGGAGCAGATTCAGGACGCGATTGGAGTCGCCACCCGCGTTCTCGGTCCGCCTTCCACCCTCAACCCGGAACTGGAACGAATCCAGAAAGAAATAGACGCGCGTATCGCCTCCCGTGATGCAAACTACGCCGGATGGTTGGCGGAAAAAGAAAAAGCGATTTCGTCCGCCAAACCTAAATCGCAGGAAGAACGGACAAAACTGACCGAGCGGATAACGGAACTCAGCAATATTCCCACCGTGCAACGGTCGCCCAAAGACGCCGCAGAACTACATGATCTTCTGGAGCAGGAAGTTCTCTCTATTCCCGCCGGTAAGCGGACAGAGCGACACCGAAAAACGCTGTACAACCTGTATCTGAACGGAGACGCCGACTATGTGTCGCTAGTGAAAAAACAAGATGGGCTCGCAAACCGAATGCAGTACGCGACACAACGACCCTATCCCGAGGAGTCACGATTCACTTCGACATTCGGACAACCGGCGCGTCAGACGGCATGTACCTGCGAACGGCAAAATGCGCCCACTTTATTGCAGGCGTTGGAACTGCTGAATGGCGGAACCGTGAGCAAAATGACGCAGGATGCGGTCTCCCGCTATGCAACTTTCGATGACAAGCGCATGGTGGAGGAGTTGTATCTGTCGGGGTTTTGTCGGTTCCCGACTTCTCAGGAATCTTCAGCGGCGTTGTCTTATCTGCAAAGCGCCGAAGCGTCGGTCAAGGGAAGTTCGGAAAGGCGCATTGATCTTGCCTGGAGTATCATCAATTCGCCGGAGTTTTTATTTCAGCATTGAAAGCGTATTTCGCTATGACAGAAAATTTCGCCGTCCGTGTCAGATCCGCTATGATGGTTGTGACGATTGTGACGCTATGGTGCGCGACGCTGGCGTCTCCCGCCC
The DNA here is from genome assembly GCA_903910385.1 of uncultured Armatimonadota bacterium. Taxonomy (GTDB): domain Bacteria; phylum Armatimonadota; class Armatimonadia; order Armatimonadales; family Armatimonadaceae; genus CAIVZM01. Next base: position 27,827 of record CAIVZM010000067.1, on the reverse strand, counting down.
GTAGCGAGGTCAGTTTCGTGCGTGAAATCGCGCCAATTCTGCTGAAACGATGCGTCGGTTGCCATGGGGATAAAGCGAATCTGGGTGGCTACCGGGCGCACACCTTTCAGTATCTGATGAAAAATGGGGCTTCCGGCGCCGCAATCATCAAGCCCGCTAAGCCTGAAGAGTCGGAACTGTACCAGCGCATCATCTCGAAAGTGGAATCGTTGCGAATGCCAAAAAGCGACGACGCGCTTTCTGCTGTGCAAGTTAGTCTGGTCCGGCGATGGATTGCAGAGGGCGCGAAATTCGATGGTAAAGACCCTGCCGCTTCGCTCAAAAGTCTGATGGGACCGCGTGAACATCCACTAGCTCCGACGGTCTACCGTGTCGCGACCCCGATAATGGCTCTGGCGTTCGCTCCCGGCGGTGAGGAGGTCGCTATCGGCGGCTACAATGAAGTGACCCTCTGGAATTGTCGAACTGGCGCGTTACGTCGTCGTTTTCAGCGACTGCCACAACGCATTCAGGCAATTGCCTACAGTAAGGACGGCAAAAGCATGCTGGTCGCGGGTGGCGTTCCCGGTGAATACGGCGAGCTTTCTCGCATCGACCTCTCGACGGGAAACAGAGCGGGCGTCCTCGATACCTTCCCTGATATAGCTCTGTCGGCGGCATTCAATACGGAGGGCGATCGTATTGTCGCAGGAGCCGCCGATGGCAGTGTGCGGGTCTATGACGCCCGCACCGGCGAAACGCGATGGGCGAGCAGAGTGCATTCCGACTGGGTGACCTCGGTCAGTTTCAGCGCCGACGGACAGTTCGTGGCAAGCGCAAGCCGTGATATGACGGTCAAAGTCTACGAAGCTGCTACTGGAGCGCTATATACCACCTACAACGGTCACAGTCGGCAGATTGGCAAGTATCAGGGGCAAGCCCCGGTATATGCGGTGCAATTCGCTTCTGATTCTCCCCTTGCCTATAGTGCGGGCGGAGGGAAATGGGTCCAAATCTGGGACCCTACTCAGGCAAAAGCGGAAAGCGGTGATGCCGGTGATATGGAAGAACGGTTCGCTAAAGAAGGCAAAACGCGCTATATTCCCACCGGATTCACCCGTGAGACGTTTGCGCTGACGGTACGAGACGGGCAGGTCTTCGCCGCCTCCGCCGATGGCGTTGTGAAGCAGTTCGACGTCGCATCGCTCGCAGAAATCCGGAGCTACAAAGCGGGGAGTGAGTGGCTCTACTCTATCGACTATGATCCTGTCTCGAAGCGTGTGGCTGTCGGCTCGTATGATGGCGTCGTATACATCTGGAATTCTGTGACCGGCGCTCCGCTTGCGACATTCCGCGCCGAACCGGGGCGCAGCACGGTGAGTAAGTAAGAGGACGGAAATTTTGGCGGAATCGTGTCGGATAACGCTTTTCCGTGTATTTCTTAAGGTTCCCTCATGAATGTTGATCCAATGGCGGAATCTTTGTCATCTGCTTCTCTAGTGAATGCGGGAACGCTGACCAAAAAAACATTGCATAGCCATGAGATGGATGCCCTCATGGATGCCTTATCGGCGGCGCAGAATGACCCTTCGCCACTGACTGTGGATCTTTCCGATGTCACGTATGCCACTCCTTCGGGCATGGTCTGGCTCCTCGCCGCTCTACGTGGGATTCAGCGGAATCGGAATCGGTCTGGCGGGAGTGAGGGCGGTTCCTTGCGCGTTATCCCGCCCCCGCCGGAGAGCGCACGTGTCCGAATTCATTACTGGCTCAAGTGGATGGGGGCGTATGATTATTTCGATCGGGAAGCGATAGCCTGCGATTGGGCGAAGCCGCCGACGCCACCGACGGAGGAGCAAAAACTTCAATCGGAGACATTGCTGACCCTCACTACGCTGAACAGCAGCGCAGATGTCGCCGGAGCGGTCGGGCGAGTATCCGGGCAGGTCGCCCGATTGTTACACCGTCACCTCGAGTATGACAATAGCGATGTCGCTAATCTGAGCATGATCCTATCGGAGGCTTGCCACAATATTATCGACCATGCTGGTTCGGACGCTCTCGGACTGGTCGCCGCTCAGGTAATCAGGAAGCCGAAGCAGGAACCATTCGTCATGATAGGCATCGGCGACGATGGCATAGGAATCCGTTCCAGTCTTTCCCGAGCCTATCCGGCGCTGGCGCAGGGAACGGATGCACAGGCGATAAGCGAGGCGCTCAAACGCGGCGTCTCCGGCGTCAGCGATGCGGATCGAGGACTGGGATTATGGAGCATCGTCGATAAAATTCCGCGTTATCGGGCGACGCTACATATGCGCTCCGGCGCAGCCCGGATTCGCATCAAGGCGAACGAATCCGGAGGCATCGATACCAACGCCTATGCTTCCTCATCTGGCATTCCCGGCGTCATGATTTGCCTGACGTTGCGGAAACGTATTCCTCCTCCTACCTGATAATCATGTCCATTTGACAATCTCTCATAAATCGAATATACTGGAGTCAGTGAAAGCGATGACCGATACTATCTCAACCTACCTGAACCGTGACTCCCCACTAGTTTTGACACAGGACTTTGATGCAGTGGATAGGCGTTCGACAATCATTACTGGCGGGAATGCCCCTCTGGAATCGCCATTGATTCTGGTCGGCAGGAGCGAAGGGAAGCGGCTTTTGCCCGTTTTGATTGCCGCGATGGAGGCGATGCCGCCCCGTAGCATACTCCCGGTCGATTGCGGCCTGGTGCGGATTATGGATGTGTCGTTCGGCGACGAATCTCTAGTTCGCCTGGCGCGTCGCCGTGCCGCACGTGAGTTTCCCGAACGTTTTTTCGTCCTTGAGAATGTGGGCGAAGAACTGGAAGCCAATCTCAAGACGCTGTTGGAAATCCGTGAAATCTTTGTGCCTGTCTGGCTTTCCGGTTCCGCTCAGGCAAGCGTAGTGTCACAAACAGAAAGTCCGATCCTTCTTGGTGATGTCGGTCCGGAGATGCGTGAGACGTATCAGGTGGCACGGCGATTGGGTAAATTGACCGCACGAGAATTAATAGAACAGTTGCCTGCCGCCCGACTCTCCATCGCCGCCGCCAGTAACCGATTGACCCGGCTCGCGGAAGCTGGAGCGCTGGCGGCGCTGGACTCGGAGTCTGTAGAAGGCGGCGGCAGACAGAAAGTTTTCGCTCCAGTCTGGTGAATCCAGAATTACAATATAGGACAATATTGCTGTAGCTGCTCTCGGGCGGCTAAAAAAATCGATTTGTTTACACTGGTGAAAGTGAATTCAAGAAAGGCGCTGAGGTGAGGAATATGTCAATTGGAACAGTCATTGGACAACAGGGGGCGAAGCGATCCGCCGTTTCTACAACGCCGCGAACGCGATCCGCGAAATCATCGTCAACAGCGGAAGGAGCGCCCACAGGGCATCCTCTGGACCATATTCTGGATAGCGCGACGTATGCGCGAGTCCCTCTCCTGCTCTGGGGTCCTCCAGGAGTCGGTAAGAGCGCGGCGGTGACCGCCTGGGCGAAACGTCGAAAGCTCCCCTGCTGGACTGTCATCGCTTCCCTTCGAGAACCCGCCGACTTCGGAGGGCTGCCCATCGTCGGTAAAGGGAACGATGGCGAAGCGAGCGTCACATTCGCCCCGCCGCGATTCGCTCAGGAGGCGGCTCGGGACGGTGGGGTGATCTTTCTGGACGAACTGACAACTGCACCTCCTGCTGTCCAGGCGGCGCTGTTGCGTGCGGTTGTCGACCGGGCTTTCGGCGATCTGGAAATGGATCCTGAAAAAGTGACCATCCTCGCCGCCGCAAACCCGCCGGAAATGGCAGCTGGCGGTTGGGATCTTGCGCCACCATTGGCAAACCGTTTCCTGCACCATACCTTCGCTCTTTCTCCGACGGATTGGGTGGAATCTTTTCCCGGCTACTGGGGAACTCCTCCGACCCTTTCGTTTCAGGGCAATGGCGTGTCGGCTGCCGCTTGGGCGGAAGCTCGCTCTCTGGTAGCGTCCTTCCTTCGCGCCCGACCGCAACTTCTGCTCGCTCTCCCGGCGGAGGAATCTCGACGTGGAGGCGCGTGGCCTTCGCCACGTTCGTGGGACTATGCGAGTCGCATTATGGGCGGCGCGAAAGGTTCAATCTCGCGAATTCTCCCATTACTTTCCGGCTGTGTGGGGGAAGGCGCCGCATTGGAGTTTTGTCAGTGGGTTCGCGAACTTGATCTTCCGGATCCGGAGGGGTTGCTTGCCAACCCAAAATCTTATGTTCACCCGGAGAGAGCCGATCAAGCCTATGCGATTTTGTCCGCCGTTGTCCAACGCGCCATCGGCGCGGGATTAACTGCTGGACGTTGGAAAGCTGCCTGGGAAATCCTTTCCAGAGCGGCGGAAGCAGGTGGCGCGGATATTGCAGCGGCGGCGGCGCGATCGCTGGCGAGCGCCCGTGGCGACCGTGAAGATTTACTACTACCCCGTCAGGAACTGTCCTATTTTCTTCCGGTTCTTCGCTCTGCTGGGATGATCGGCGCTTAGAAAGCTGATTCAGGAGATTAATGATGCCAACCACTCTTCCAAAGACACAAACCCTCGGGTATAAAAATCAACAGTCCGTAGCGACGCGAAATACCATTGCGGAAACGCAATTGTCCGGCGCTCTTTTGAAACTCTCTCTGGAATTTCCCTACCTGACCGCCGCGTTCTGGGCGATGCATCGGATACCGACCGAAGAAGTGGAGACAATGGCGGTGGACTCCCGCTGGCGTCTTTACTACAATCCCGATCAGGTTGCCTATCACTGGAGCGTACCGGAAACGTCCGCCGTTCTTTATCATGAGGTCTGCCATCTGCTCCGTGACCATGCCGGGCGCGCTCCCGCTGAAGTCAACGGGGATGAACATTCCGCCTTTCTCTGGAATCTGGCGGCGGATGCGGAAATCAATGATGATCTCATTGCAGAAGGGCAGCCTCTGCCGGGTAATCCTGTCCTGCCAGCGACCATCGAATGCCCTGATAAACTGACTGCCGAAGAGTATTATCTGCATTTACAGAAAACGCATTGTAAAGCGGGGGATGAGCCGAAAACTTCCGAAACGGGAGTAGGGGAGGGGAATTGCGGATCGTGCGCTCATGGACACACGGAGGCGTTTGAAAAAACCGCAAACGCTGCCGGAATCAAGGGATTACCGGATGGCGAAGCGATCCTGATACATCGCACTGTCGCTCAGGAGATTCATCAGCAGATGAAAAAGCAGGGGCGCGGTTCAATCCCTGGTGGTTGGGAGCGTTGGGCGGACAAAATACTAAAACCGCCGACGGTAAACTGGCGTCAGGAACTGGCAGCCTCCGTTCGTCGTGCGTTAGCGGAAACCAGCGGACGCACCAACTATCGCTATAGCAAGCCGGGGCGCCGTCAGGCGTCGTTGCCCGATTTTGTCGTTCCCGGTCTTGTCCAACCGGTAGCAAAGGTGGCGGTAGCGATCGACACCAGCGGAAGTATGAGGGAGGAAGATCTGACACAGGCGGTCAGTGAGACGGCGGGCATTCTCAAAGCGCAGGGACTCTGTGACGGAGTCACGGTATTTACGGTAGATGCATCGGTTCATGCCTGCAAGCGGGTTTTTGATCCGCGTCAGATCCGCCCTCTGCTCAAGGGGGGAGGTGGGACGGATATGGGGGTGGCGCTTCGTGCGAGTGAGAGCCTTCGTCCAATCCCAGATATCATGGTCGTTATCACCGATGGCTATACTCCCTGGCCGGAGTCGCCGCCGTCAGGCGTTGATCGGGTCATTATCCTGATCACGTCTTCAAACGGAAATCATGCTTGCCCCCCAACCCCATCCTGGGCGCGGACTGTACGAATGACGCCGGATCAGGGATAGATATATCCAGAAAGGCAAAGATTGCTTTTCCGGAATGATTACACTGATTAAAGTGTATGCGATGATTGCAGTAATTGTGTCGAGGAACCACAAATGAAAGAAAATCAAAAATCATCCGTATCTAAGACGACCGCGCAGGAAATCTCCGATGAGGATATTGAGAACGCCTTCCGCGCGCTGGCTACCTTCAAGTGTAGCGTTTGCAACCGTCCCTTGAAAGATGACGATACAAAACAGTCACAATGGTATCAAAAACGCGACAAGCATGTCTGCTGTAATACCGCCCACTGTCCCTATTGTGGCAAGCCTGCATCCGAGAAATGCCGCCATCTGGTGTCATACAAACAGCATGGAAGGTTACGTGTCCCTCAACTCTTTCAGCATGTGAAAAACGCGATTCGGTCTACTGCCCCTGCGCATCGCGTTTTCAAAGATCAATTGTTGGATTGGGAAGACGATCAAAAGAAGCAAGCCTTTCGAAGCGGATATCCCTATCTGAACAGCGTGTATGGCGAAGGTTTTACCGATAAGCCCGACCATGATGTCCCATTATTCACTATCCTCGCCACAGAGGTAGTCAAAGCGGAGCATTCCCTGATTACTTCCGGGGATGGAAGACGAAACTGCTACGATTTTACTGCCGATGGCGATGCGGAACGCCAAAAAGTTCGCCAGGTAATTAACGATTTGGCTAAAGGAATCGAAGAAATGAAGAAACAAGACCCAACTGCGAAACGTTTTCTTGTACGAGAAATAACGCCTTACTTACCACAAAATGTGATTGATTCATCGAAGAGAAGCAATAGTAGCTCTCACGAAAAATCGAAAATTACGGCTCTCTTATTCTCTCCAGACGGGCGTTTTTTGCTTGTTGGAATCCCCGGTGAGGGACAATTGTGGGATGTGACTACAGGGGAATTGCGCCAACGATTCCTTCTCCCGCAGGAGAAAACCTCAAATTGCGATGATCTTGTCGCCGCCTTTTCGCCTGAAGGTAACCGTCTCTCCCTGAGTATGTCTCAATGGGGTTTTTCCAATTATTATACGAAAGCGACGAAGCGAGTAGCGCGAACGAACATTTTTGATGTCGCTTCTGGTGAAATGGTAGCAGAACTGGATCATATCGATTTGCCGACGCAACATACCGGTGAAACCACCGATGCGCTTCTGGCTGGCGGTTCCATCGTTGCAAGGGCAAGAGGTCGCTTCCTGAATCTGACGCCTGTTGACGAAGAAGGCATCAAGTCTCTCGGCTGCAATAAGATGTTGCGGCTACCCCATCGAACGGTGATCCGTCGTTGCACCTTCGCGTCGGATGGTCGTACCTTTGCTAGCGTCCAGAGTATTACTCCTTTCGGTCCTGTTTTTGAATCTCGCGTCCTGCTCTGGCGACTCCCGGACGAGCGACAATAAAACCACGCTCCAGGCTCCACTCATGGGCGTCCTCACCGAGTGTCAGGAAGCCGAAGCGGTACAATACGACAAGGAAAATCCATGCCTACCCTTACTCTCACCGTTGACGAGCGCACCAACGACCAACTGACCCGACTTTCCGCCGGGGAAGGCGTTCCCGCCAATGAAATGGCAGTGCGGTTATTGCGCCGCGCCCTTCGCGCCAAACGACCCAAACCTGTCTGGGACAGCGAGGCGATCCGCTCCCATGCCGCCTCGTTCGCCGAAGAAGACGCCCGCTTAGCCGAATCTGACCTTCCCCATCGCGCCGCGCTTCTTCTGAACGAGGATAACGCAGAGGAATCGGACGGCTTTGTGGGCGTGATCGACACCAATACGCTGATGCAGCGCCCCGGCGGCGCGGTGTGGTGGAAGGCGAACGGCTATCAAGTTCGGGGCGAATTCGACTTATCGTCTAACTCACCGATGAGCCAATTGTTAGCGGATTACCTTGACGAGAATCAGGTGGTTGTTATATGAGTAAGCGGCACGAGGAACTAATGCGGCGTTTACCGAAATCGAAGCCAAGAAACCCGTGGAGCGCCCTCCTGTACTGACGGAAGAGGACGAACGCGCCCTTGACCGCGCTTGGGCTAACCTTTCCCGCAACGCGCCGCCCGCCTCCGAGTGCGACCGCAAATCAGAGAAGTTTTCAACGATTCCGCCTCCGGCAAATCTTTGATCCCCTCCGCCCACGCCGTGCCTCTCGCCGTCCTCACCTTCGAAGAAATCCTCTCCGCCGCCGTCCCCGCGACGCCAGAGGGTTTTGCCCCCCTCCCCCCATTAATGGGGGGTTAGGGGGGCAAATCCACCCCAATCACCCATACAACGGCCCGTATGCCGCGCACGCCCGATAATCCGCGCCAACTTCGTCCATGCCGGAGCCGAATCTGATCCATGCGGAAGGGCGGAAGATTCGGGAGGCGGGGACGTTGTGGAATTCGACGGGGATACGCAAGAGAGAGGCGAGGGTGATGAGGTCGCCGCCGATGTGACCGTAGGAGATGGCTCCGTGATTCGCGCCCCAGTTCAGCATGACGGAGTAGGCGTCCGTGAACGCGCCAACGCCCGTGACATTCGGGACAAACCAGGTGGTGGGCCAGGACGGGTTGGTGCGCTCATCGAGAATTTGATGGACACGCTCCGGCAGTTCCACGGTGACACCTTCCGCAATTTGTAGAACCGGCCCCAGATGCTTGACCAGATTGACGCGGAACATAGTCACGGGCATTCCGCCACGTGTCGTGAAGTCGGTAGACCAACCGCCGCCGGGGAAATACTCGCCGATAGAGGCTCCCCACTCGGTAGCTTTCAGACAGGCTTGCGCTTCTTCCGGAGTGATATGGTTGAACGGCTTCAGGGCGGGCTTACCGTTGATTTCCTGCTGTCCGGTCCAGTCCAGAGCGGCGGGGCCGGAATTGATCAAGTGCAGAATGCCGCCCGCCGCCGCGCCTTCCAGCGTATAACCGGTGACGCGACGCACGGCGTCCGGCGACCAGTAGGTGCGAACATCGGCGAAAAGCTGCGCTGTCCCGCCGGTCAGCAGATGCCCGAAGAGCATGGAGGCGCCGTTCAAAGCGTCATTCTCGGTAGCGACCATGTAGGGTTGGCGGATGCCGTCCCAGTCGAAGGAAGACGTGAGAATCGCTTCCAGAAAGTCGCCGTTCGGGAAGTGGTCGGTCCATTGCCGCTGCCCCTGAAAGCCGCCTGCCAGCGCATTATGACCACGGGCTTCCTCTTTGTAGCCCATTTCCGCCAGTTTAGGATTGCCGATCATCAGATCACGGGCGATTAGCGCCATCTTGACGCAGTCTTCCCATTCTTTGTCCTTACTCTCGCGCGATCGGACATTTTCGGGGGCGTTCCAATCCTTGCCTTCCGGGCAGTTTTCCTTCACCCATATCAGAGCACGAGTATATTCGTCCCTGTCATAAATTTCTTTGTCCATGCGGCGCACGAACTCGGTCATATCCACCGCCTCGGAGCGCATCCCCAGAAAATCCTCGAAGAACGATGGGTCTACGACCGAACCGGCGATTCCCATGGAGACCCCGCCCATCGCCAGATAGGAAGTTCCGCGCATGGTGGCTACGGCAAGTCCGGCGCGGGCGAACTGAAGGATTTTGGCGGCGACATCGTCCGGGATCGACGTGTCTCCGGCATCCTGCACATCGCGCCCGTAGATGCCGAACGCCGGAATGCCCTTCTGGTTATGCCCCGCCAACACCGCCGCGAGGTAGACCGCGCCGGGACGCTCCGTTCCATTGAAGCCCCAGACAGCAGTTGGAATATCGCCTTCCAGCGCCATGGTTTCCGAACCGTAGCACCAGCAGGGCGTCACCGTAATGGCGACGCCAACGCCTTCCCGACGAAATTTCTCAGCGCAGTCCGCCGCTTCCGCCGCTCCGCCAATGCACGTATCCGCAATCACGCACTCCACGGGAAGTCCGCAGGCATGCTGGATATTTGCGGTGATAAGCGCGGCGGTCGTCTTCGCCAGATTCATCGTAATATCTTCCAGCGACTCGCGGACGCCGCCATAGCGTCCATCGATCGTGGGGCGAATCCCAATTTTCGGCAGCCCGCCGTGCAATCGGTTCTTGGGAGGATTTATTGTCATAATCGTTGTTTCTCCATTGAGAGGGTAAGCGTTCTCGCCGTTATGATTCGTCGCTCGCCCTGTCCGGTTCCTGCCTGTACAAAGCGGGGCATTCCTCCGTTTGACTGGTGGGTCTGATTCTGCAGATACTGGTGACCTGTCAGCTGCATGAGGGAAGAATTTGCTGATTCGGTTAGGATAAGCATTGCCTATCAGAGCGATTCGTGGGAAATTAGAAAGAGATGAGTACAGTAAAGGCGAAAATGTCTCTGTTCAGACGTCTGAGGAAAGCAACTATTATTTTTGCGTGTTCAGGAGTCATGATTGTTTTCGTCTTGTTGGGACTTCTCTGGCTGGATCATAACCGAGAAACTGTACTGCCAACGCCAACCGGTTCGTTTACGGTAGGACGAACTACCTACCTCTGGAGTGATCAGATAAAGACAGATTCTTTGGCGACGCAACAGGGCGGCCGACGAAGGATATTTGCCTGGATATGGTATCCCGCCTCGCCCCGACAGTCCGACTCTATCGTCGCCGAATACCTTCCTTCGTCCTGGAGAACGGCTCTCGAACGTCACGACGGGTTGCTATTGACGCAGTTCCTAACGAGGAATTTATCACGAGTGCGCCCCCATAGCCTGCAGGACGCTGCCATATCGCCGCGTCAACGCTCCTATCCCGTGACATTGATGCGAGCGGGTCTTGCCGCCCTGACAACCGATTACACATCTCTTGCCGAAGACCTCGCCAGTCACGGCTATGTAGTCGTAGGATTCGATGCGCCCTACCGAAGCAGAATCGTTGTTTTACCCGACGGAACGGTATTAGAAAGATCGCCCCGGAATGATGCTGATCTGTTCAGCGGAGTGGAGCAGGATCGTCTTGTCCTTAAACTGGTTCAGGAATGGAGCGCCGATATGGATTTTGCGCTCCATCAACTCGAACGCCTGAACGCTTCCGATCCTTCGGGAAGATTTCAGGGAAAACTGGATTTGCAACGCGTTGGCGTTTTCGGTCATTCTCTGGGCGGCGCATCTGCCTTGCAATTTTGCCATGATGATTCTCGTTGCAAAGCGGGAGTGGATGTGGACGGGTCTCCGGTAGGAACTGTAGTGCAAACGGGCATTCGTCAACCGTTTCTTTTTCTCCTGAGCGATCACTCCGGCGAGTCAGATACACAAACGCGCCAGATAAAGGAGAATATTCGCGCTATTTATGACCGATTACCGCCTGACCGTAGGGGAGAGATCGAGATTCAAGGCGCAAACCATTTTGGATTCAGCGACAACGGGGCGATGCTGAAAAGCCCGCTCATTATGCGCGTATTGCGTTCTCTGAATATTGTGCGCCTTGACGGTCGCTGTCAGATCGCTATCACAGCGGGATATATCCGCGCTTTCTTCGATGCAAACCTGAAAGAAACTCCGGTTCCAGAGAAAGCTTCCGGTAATGAAAAAACCAGATAAGACGGAACCGGATTGGCAGGCGATTGTTTGTAGAAATAGAGTGAGTCTGACTTTGTGAAATTATGCACGGAGTCAACACCGGATGGATTTTCTGATGGCGTACAACGGAATGGGGCAATTTATCGAACGGTTGGAACGGATGGGCGAACTGCGCCGCATTCGGGAACCTGTCGACCCGGTACTCGAAATTACCGAAATTGCCGATAGGGTGGTAAAGGCGGGCGGCCCCGCCTTGCTTTTTGAAAATCCTAAAGGAAGCGCGATTCCGCTTGCTATCGGTCTGTTTGCCACGAAGAAGCGGATGAGCCTGGCGCTCGGAGTAGAGGATTACGAAGAGATCGCCTGCGAAATCGAAAAGCTGGTGTCTCTGCCGGCGAATATGCCTCCCGGACTGCTGGGAAAAGCGACCCTCTTGCCCGGACTTGCCGTTATCGGGCGCAATACGGCGCCGAAGATCATCTCCGGCTCCGCTCCCTGTCAGGATGTGGTAAAGACGGGGAAGGATGCACGACTTTCGGAACTTCCCGTTCTCCATTGCTGGCCGGAAGACGGCGGGCGCTTTATTACTCTTCCGCTGGTCTTTACCAAAGATGTCCACGGTAAGCGTAATGTGGGAATGTACCGTGTCCAGATTTATGATGACTATACGGCAGGGATGCACTGGCAACGCCATAAGGTAGGGTCGCGTCATTATGCCGAATATGAACGGCAGGGTAGGGATATCCCGGTCGCTATTGTGCTGGGAGGTGATCCCGCCTATACCTACTCCGCGACCGCGCCCCTGCCAGATTTCCTCGATGAAATGGCGTTCGCGGGATTTTTACGCAAGAAGCCGGTCGAACTTATCCGGTGCAAGACCGTGGATGTCGAAGTCCCGGCGGATGCGGATATTGTGATTGAAGGTGTTGTACCGGCGGGCGAAAGGCGAACGGAAGGGCCATTTGGCGACCATACCGGATTTTATACGCTGGAGGATGAGTATCCTGTCTTCCGCGTGACCGCGATAACGCACCGCAAAAACCCCATTTATCCGGCGACGATTGTTGGTCGTCCCCCGATGGAAGATGGGTGGCTGGGCAAAGCGACCGAGCGATTGTTCCTGCCACTGGTGCGGCTGTTCGTTCCGGAGATTTTAGATTACAACCTGCCGGTGGAAGGCGTCTTTCATAACATGGCGATTGTAAAGATCAAAAAACGCTACCCGGGACACGCCCAGAAAGTGATGAGCGCCATCTGGGGGCTCGGTCAGTTGATGTTTACCAAGATCATTATCGTGGTCGATGATTGGGTGAATATCCATGATCTGAGCGAGGTACTGTGGGTAACCGCCAACAATATCGACCCGGAACGAGATACCACCTTTATCAAGGGGCCGATGGATGTTCTGGATCATGCATCCCGCGCCATGGGGTTCGGCTCCAAGATGGGAATCGACGCCACCCGGAAAATGCCGGAAGAAGGCTTCACCCGTCCCTGGCCGCCCGTCATTACGATGGACGCGGATATCAAAAAGCGAGTGGACGAATTATGGCCAAAATTGGGGCTTTGACCGAAAAGGTGAAACGCGACAGGACGCTTTTGCCAGGAGGCCGGTATAGTGCAGGCATAGGACAAGGGGCAGGTAAATCTTGCCCGGCGAGAAAGACGGGGAAACGATTCCGGTGATTGTCGGCTATAATCAAAAGGATATGGCGACCGGAACGACGCGAAAAATCAGAGCGAGACGCAACGGATTGCCTCATGGAGCCTGGAGCTCCACCGATGCAACCTGGGGCGAGAAGCAACGCGTCCGCCTGATTACTGGTTCGCCGTCTCTGGCGGAGTCCGAGGAGCATATTCGTTCTATCCACGCCGTTGGTTTCACCGATCCGGAGCGTGTCCTGCTGGTAGAGAACAAGGATCGCACCTGGACTTTCCCCGGCGGGCGTCTGGAAGGCGGAGAAACGCTGGATGAGGCGTTGCGGCGCGAAGTATGGGAAGAAGCCCGCGCCGTGCTGGCTCCGGTGCATCAGATGGTCGCTGTCACACGGATCGAATTTCTCAACAGGGTTCCCGGTCGTGTTTACCGGGTGCATCCTTCCTACATCGCATGGGTCGCCGCACAGGTGTCGGAACTCTCCGACGAACCCCATAATGATCCCGCCGATGGGGTAATCGGTCGTCGTATCGTCACCCTCAGCGAAGCGCAAGGATTACTGGGACCGCTGGAATGCCGGGTGCTGGAAGTCGCTATCGCCTGTCGGCGGGAGGTTGACTGTGGTTGACCCGGCGACGGTGGGCGCGAAAGAAAAAATAGTAAAGACAGACCCGAATCGGCGGCTGGTAGTGGGAATTGGCGGCGCAAGCGGCGCGATTTACGGAGTCCGTTTCCTGCGCGCCGCCGTGCGTTACTTCGATGAGATTTACCTGATTCTGTCGGGGAACGCCCCGGATGTGCTCCGGCAGGAAATGGATATCGATCTGTCAGAGACGCCAACGGCAAAGGAACTGCTGGGATTCGACGCCCCGCAGATTCGTTTCTGTCAGGCAACCGACTACTTTACGCCGCCTGCGTCCGGTTCCTTTCGGCATGCCGGAATGGTCATCATTCCCTGCTCTATGGGAACGGTCGGGAGAATTGCATCGGGTATCTCGAACGATTTGACAACCCGCGCCGCTGATGTTTGCCTCAAAGAGCGGCGCAAACTGGTTCTGGTCGTGCGAGAAACGCCGCTGAATTTGATACATTTACGAAATTTGACCGCCCTGACCGAAGCGGGCGCGACCATCCTTCCCGCTTCGCCGGGATTTTATGACCGCCCTCAGACGGTAGAGCAAGTGGTAGATTTTATTGTCGCCCGGACGCTACAGACGCTGGGCGTAGAACAGGATTTGGCAGGGGAATGGCGACACGAACCATGAATTCTCCATCCGCTTCCGCACAGACGCCGTTACAAAAATTGCGTGTCGTGCTGGAAATGATCAAAATCGAACATACGCTTTTCGCCCTGCCCTTCGCCTTTACCGGCGCGATTCTGGCGGCGAATGGCTTACCGACGCTATGGCAATGCTTCTGGATTCTGGTAGCCATGGTCGGCGCCCGCTCGGCGGCGATGGCGTTCAATCGCCTGATCGACCGTAATTTCGATGCAAAGAACCCGCGTACCGCGCAACGGGCGATTCCTGCCGGTCTGGTATCGGTTCCGTTCGTTCTGGGCTTTACCATTGCCGCCACCGGCATTTTTCTACTTGCCGCCTTTGAACTGAATCAACTGACACTCATTCTTTCGCCGCTGGCGCTGGCGATTGTCTTTTTTTATTCGTACACCAAGCGGTTTACGGCATGGTCGCATGCGTTTCTGGGACTGGCGCTGGCAGTCGCTCCGGTAGGAGCCTGGATCGCTGTGCGCGGCGATCTGGAATTGGCTCCTCTGGCGCTGGGCGCTGCGGTCGTCTGCTGGCTAATCGGCTTCGATACGATTTACGCATTGCAGGATGTCGATTTTGACCGTCAGGCAGGTCTGTATTCACTACCCACCCGCTATGGGGCGACGAATGCCCTATGGATTGCCCGCGCCTTTCATGCGTTGATGATTCTCTGCCTCATCGCGTTAGGAATGATCGAAGGATTGGGAGTTTGCTATTATGTTGGCGTCGCTGTGGCGGCGGTTCTGATTCTGGCGGAGCATATTCTCATTCGCCCCGACGATTTACGCCGTTTGAACGTGGCATTTTTCAACCTGAATATCGCGGTATCTCTGGTGATTCTGGCTTCAACGGCTCTTGGTATCTGGTTTCGTTGAGGCTTCCGCTGAATCCGTGAGCGCCGCTTGCTGATTTAGCCAGATGAATCCGTGAGCGCCGCTTGCTGATTTAGCCAGATTTTGCGCCATTCCACCAGGCCCATGACGGCAAGAATCAGGAAAATTCCATACAGTCCGGTAGTGACATAGAGTTTCTGCATGGGGAAAAGGTAAAACGTCGATACGATATTGACCATCACCCAGAAATGCCAGTTTTCTACCATACGACGCGCCTGGAGATACTGCCCGACCAGCGAGAGGCCGGTGACAAGAGCGTCCGCATAGGGCAGGGAAGCGCCGATTCCCGCCATGGCGCGTCCCCATCCGAGAGCGAAGGCGGCGGAGAAAGCAAGGCCGATTATCCAACCGGACACCGGAAGGCGCGAAATGGTAAGCTCTTCCTGTGCGGCGTTGCCGCCATATTTCCAGGACCACCAGCCATACGCCTGCATCGGCAGGAAGTAAAGTAACTGGAGACCCATATTCGAATATAATTTCGCTTCCCAGAAGATCCAGCCATACGCGATGACGGACAGGGTTCCCCAGAACCAGTTCCAGATGTTGTTTCGGACAGTAAGATACACCGCCAGTAGCCCGGTCACGGCTCCGAACATCTCCAGAGGCGACATGCTTTTCACAATGGCGCTCACGAAATCAACAATCGTCTGCATATATGTATCTTACCCTTACGGAACTATCGCTTTATTGCGTGGTTGAAAATAGCGTGAAAGAAATAATGATCGGTTCCGTTCCTTACCTGAATGGAAAACCTTTGATGCGGTGGTTTACCGATACGGCTGACGGTCTTGCCTCCGGCGTAACGGTTATTGAGGCTGTTCCTTCACAACTGGCAGGTATGCTGGAGAGCGGAGAAATCGCTGCCGCATTAGTGTCCTCGGTGGAACTGTTTCGGGCTCCTGGTCTGACTTATGTTCCGGGAATTGCGGTTGTGGCGGAAGGGCCGGTAGAGTCCGTACGTCTATTCTCTCGTGTTCCCCTGACGGAAATCCGTCGGGTTTCGCTGGACGCTTCCTCCCTGACCTCGGTGGCATTGCTGAAAATCCTACTTCGTGAACTATATGATCTAACGCCGAATTATATTTCAGCTATGCCTGATCTGGATTCCATGCTTGCTGATTCAGATGCCGCCCTGCTCATTGGGGACAACGGCTATCGCGAGTATGACTCGTCCCTGCATATTCTGGATCTGGGCGAAGGGTGGAAACGCCTCACCGGTCTGCCCTTTGTGTATGCCTGCTGGATTGGTCGCCCAGAATCATTGACGCCGGCTCTTCGGGAATCCCTGCTGATCGCACGCAATTGGGGAAAGGCGAATCTGGAGTTGATTGCCCGAACCGAGCATGAACGCCTCGACGAAAGTTATGAACGCGCCCGCCACTACCTCACCGAAATCATGCGTTATGATATGGGCGAACGTGAGGAGACTGCTCTGCATCTCTTTGGTGACAAGGTCGCTGAAAAGGCAAATTTGCCCGCGAAAGTATCAACCTCATGAAAGTATCAACCTCATGAATGATGCGTTTACAGTCGCTGGGATCAGCGGACGTCTGGTAACGCAATCTACCAGAATTGGTGGGTCAGTGCGCTCCAGGAAGAATCAACAATGAACGAGGTTAAAAGCGGCAATGTCGCCCGAACCGTGGACGCTCTCCGGAAGTCGACGGGAATGGCAGGTTCCAGAAGCGTGATATATGTCGCTCTGGGTGACTCGGTGACGGCGGGCTGGCTGGAACATGGCGTTCTGGATTCGGATGCCGCTTATCCGTCGCTTTTTCGCCAGCGACTGGCGTCCCTATACCCGCATGCGATGATTTCCGTCATCAATTCCGGTCTGGGCGGGGATGGTACGGAGGGCATTTTATCGCGGTTGGAAAGTGATTGTCTTCAATACCGACCGCAATTGGTCACGATATGCGCCGGACTCAATGACGCCCGGAAGGGCAAAGAAGGGATTCCCGGCTTTTCCGAGCGACTGACCGAGATTATCCGACGCACACAGGCGGAGAGTGATGCAGATATCATCCTGATTACGCCGAACACACGGGGCGATGCCCTACAAGATGATGGCACGTTGACGGAATACATCCGGGCGATACGTGCGGTCGCCAGAACCACGAATGTTGCGCTTGCGGATGTGCATGCGGTGTATCAGGGAGCGATTCGTATGGGCGCATCACCCGCAGACCTGCTTTCCAATCGTGTGTCTCATCCGACCCGTGAAGGTCATCAGATTTTCGCGAACGCTTTGATCGGATTTTTTCAACCCTGAGGTTGATTCACCTGAAATTTGGTAGGGAAATATAACCTGCCGTTCGTCGTCAGATATCATGGCTGTATCGGATAATGACCTCATCACCCTGTTTCTGGATTATCTTCGCGGTGAGCGGGGAGCCAGCGCTCATACCCTGTCCGCCTATGCACGAGATTTGCGTCAGTGGTCTGAGATTGGCAGGGGACTGACGCCCGACGGGATCGAAGGATACCTGATATCCCTGCGTCGGGAAGGTCTGGCATCCGCCTCAATTGCGCGAAAGCGGGCGGCGCTCTCTTCTTACTGCCGATTTCTGGCGGGAGAAGGGATATTACGGGAAAATCCGGTTGCGCGGATAGAGACGATGGCGCGTCGCGCAGAGAAGCTTCCCCGAATACTGAGCGTCGAAGATATGGAACGTCTGCTGGCTGCGCCTGACCGGAAAAGCCTGAAGGGACTCCGCGATGCCGCTTTATTGGAATTGATGTATGCTTCCGGGCTACGTGTTTCCGAAGTCATCGCTCTGAGAGTCGGCGATGTTCTGGTGAAGGAGGGCGTCCTCAAAATTCGGGGCAAAGGTGGCAGAGAACGTGTCATCCCGGTAGCGAAACGGGCGCTGGAGATTGTCGCTGCGTACCGGGTACGGGTGCGAATACCCCAATCCGCTCGCGCTCTGCTGTTCCCCTGCCGCGCTGGAGGAGCGCACGTTCACCGGGCGGAGGTATGGCGTTCCGTAAAGGAATATGCACGAAGCGCAGGTCTGACCGAATCTCCTTCACCGCATTGGTTGCGTCATTCGTTCGCTACCCACTTGCTGTCCGGCGGCGCCGATATCCGGGCGATTCAGGAGATGCTTGGTCACGTTCGGATTACAACAACGCAAATCTACGCCCATGTGGCGGATGATCGTTTGCGAGAGGTCTATCGCGCTGCCCACCCTCGCGCCTAAAAAAATTTCGAATTGACCCTATTTATGTTTGATGGACAAATCCTGTTCATATAACAAACGTATACCATCCGACCCTATTCCATTTACCAAATCACGCTATTGACAATCATGGTCTACTCTGGTATAGTTTTCTTAACCGCGCGAGAATGCTTCCGGACTGATGGTTACTTTCCTGAAATTCCCCCTGATCTCGAGCGCATGTTTAATTATGGTTGATGCCGATGAGGGTATCGTCCCTGTCGTCATTCCTGTGTCAATCCGACAATCTGAACGTCGGAGAAGGAAGGTGTTATGAAACGTCTTCGTGGGTTTACGCTCATTGAGCTGCTCGTCGTTATCGCTATCATTGCAATTCTTGCCGCTATTCTTTTCCCGGTATTTGCGCAAGCGCGTGAAAAGGCTCGTCAGGCCATGTGCCAGTCCAACATGAAGCAACTGGGTATCGCTTTCATGATGTATGCGCAGGACTATGACGAGACCATGCCTCCCATGTACCAGGCGAACTGCTCCAAAACGGGTACGGTCGGCGATGTCAGCGTCCCCGGTTGCGCTCCCGGTATCTACACCGGAACTCCCTGGGGTGGCTACTGGCCTGACTTCATCTACCCGTATGTTAAGACCGGTGGCGGACGCAACCTGGACAAGAGCAAGGGTAACCATGCCGTATTTACCTGCCCGTCTGTTGAAGCGGTTCTGGTAGACATCAGTGTTGGTTGGTCGAGCGGTTGGGGAACCACTGGATATGGCATCAACCAGGGCTATATGCACAACGACCCGGTCTTCCCGGAAGATGAGCAGGGTTCGCATGGCTCTCCGCTGGCGAAACTGTCCCATCCGTCTGAAACCATTATCATGGGCGAAGGCAACATCGGACTTGGTCCCTACTACAATGCAGGATATGCATCTTCTACCTCTCCGTTGGTACAGGAAGCCACGGCTTATCCGGCTGAAGGTAGCCTGCCCGCCGGTTACGATGCTCGTAAGAACATCAAGCAGGCAAAACAATCCCCGATCAGCTCGATTGTCTTCGATATCAAGACCGAAGATGGATCGAACTGTAATGGTATCAGCGGCTACTGCCACGACCGTGTCTACCGCATGCACAACAACGGCGCGGACTACCTCTTCGCCGATGGTCATGTGAAGTACTTCAAGCAGACGTCCATGAAGTACTGGACCGCGGCATCCGAATAGTCTTCTGAATCCTCTCGGAAAACATCGTATTCGCGTGGCGGATTCCGCCACGCGAATACCTGATTTTGTAAAGGGAAACCATAAAAGTATGTTTCACCAAAACGGACGATCCCGGGCTGTCTCCTCAAGACGCTTTGGCGTTCTGGTTCTTGTTTTAGCAACGGTAAGCTCATTAATGGGTTGCTCCAGCAAGCCTAAACTGGTCGGTGATGGCGATACCGTTCCACCGCCACCCGGTTATCCTAATCTGTTTCCCTACAACAATAAGCAATGGCAAGAAGGTAAGGTATTCGGTGGTGGCATGCCTGTCCCGCCGATCCGGGGAGGGACTCCTCCTCCGCCCATGCCCGGCGCTTCTCCTGCACCCGCACCGGCAGCGACTCCCTGATTCCGGTAGCGTCGATTATGCGGAAAACTGGCGGAATAGTCTTCCTTGTTGTGAATCTCTTAGCCCTTGCGCTCATTTCGGGATGCCGTCCAACTCACACTCCGGGACGAGCGCAGGGCAGAGACCGAATGATCGTTATGGGCGGAAACCGACGATTGAATCGTCCCGCTCCATACCCTGGAGTCCACTTCCGCGATACGGCAAGAGAAGCCGGTTTGAACTACGTCTGGCAGATTGAGGGAGGACGAACTCCGAACATTCTCCAGACGATAGGTAACGGATGCGCTTTCCTCGATTTCAACAACGATAATAATCTCGATATTCTTCTCATCGGTACCCACCCCGCTCTGTATCAGGGCAATGGCAAAGGTCAATTCATTGATGTTACGGCGACTACCGGTCTATCCGCTCTGAAGGGGCAATTTTTGGGTTGCGCCGTGGGGGATATAGATGGGGATGGCTATGACGATATCTACATCAGCGGTTATCAGACGGGGATACTCCTGCATAACGAAGCAGGGAAGAACTTCCGGGATATCACCGAGCAATCTGGTGTGAAGCCACAACCGTGGGGAACTTCCTGCGCTTTTGCTGAGACATCGCCGGGTTCTGGCAAACTTGATCTGTATATCGCGAACTATGTCGTCTTTGGTCCGGATGTCTCACCGCAACTCTGCACCTCTGGTAAAGGCGTTTCCGTCTCCTGTGGGCCAGAAGATTATGCGCCGTTAAAAGGCGCCTTTTACCGAAACGATGGAACGGGACGCTTTACCGATGAAACCAAAGAACGCGGTCTGGACACTTCTAACGGGAAGGGATTAGGCGTCTTTTTCGCCAATCTCAAAGACGCTCGGACACCGTATCTGCTGGTGGCAAATGACCGCATGTATGGCGACCTGTTCGATTTGTCTCAGAGCAAGAATTCCACTCCTGCAAAAAACATCGGTGTCCTTTCTGGCGTCGCCTATGACAGAGACGGCAATTCGCACGCCGGGATGGGAATAGACTGCGGCGATTACGATAACGACGGACGACTAGATATTTTCGTTACCACATTCGCCAATGAACCGCGTTCCCTTTACCGCAATAACGGCGAAGGGCAGTTTAGTGACATCGGAATGTCGACCGGTTTTGACCCGATGCGATCACAGTATGTCGCGTTCGGGTGTAAGTTTTTCGATTTCGATAACGATGGTTGGCTGGATATCATTATCGCAAACGGGCATGTGCAGGCGGCGGTCCATGATATCAACCCCGGTCAGGATTTCAAGCAACCGATTCAACTGTTCCGAAATTCCGGTGGCGCTCATCCCGGCTTCGATGATGTTAGCCCGTCGTCTTCTGTTTTTAATCAGTTGATCATCGGTCGCGGTCTGGCAACCGGCGATTATGACAACGACGGTAAAATGGACGTTCTGGTGGTGGATTCCAGTGGTCATCCGCTGCTGCTTCATAATGAAAGTGAGCGTAATGGACACTGGCTCACCGTGCAATTGATCGGCAAACAGTCCAATCGCAATGGGTACGGCGCCATGCTGACGGCGAAGGCAGGGGCGCATACCTTCTTACGCGCCAGCCAGACTTGCGGGTCTTATTTCTCCGCCTCAGATAAGCGCGTGCATTTTGGACTGGGAAACGATACGAAAGTAGATTCGTTGACGGTAAAATGGCCCAGCGGAAAAATAGATACTTTTAAAAATCTTACGGTAGACCGTATGGTCACGCTGCAAGAAGGCGACCAGACGGTACACTGAGCGTATTCTGTCCTGATGAAAAACGTACTCACTCTCCGGTTAGCGGTAATCGGCGCTGCTGTGCTGGCGCTTGTCGCCGGGATTTATACGGTCGCTCTGCAATTGCGTCCGGATGTCGCGCCCGTTTCCCAGAGTCGTCGACTCTTTGACTTTCCCGGTAATTGTCCTTATTACTGGTGGCTGTCTCCGACAGAAATCCTGATCGCCCGGAATCCTTCCCAACCGACTTTTGTACGGCGTTCCATCACTTCGCAGTCTGAGACGCCGCTGCCCGAAGTGGACGCTTTCTTCAAGCAATCGGCGGGCGACCTGAAAACCGTTCGCGCCTCCGCCAATGGTGCGGGATTGATTTGGACTTCGACGGACAAAAAATCGGTGGCTGTCTTTTCGTTGCTTGATCCGGTAAAACGAGCGGTAATCAACGAAGAAGATCCTTCTTTAGCAGTGTGGCTGTCCGATAGTTCCGGTTGGTTGACGCTACAGATACGCAGCGACACTCTCGGTGGCGTCCGGTTTTATTCCCTGAATAATCTCAAGACCCCTACGCGTAAAACGGTGTTGACCTATCCGATGCCCGCAACCGACGATGCCACAAACCTGCGAACCATCATCATGACGCCGCAGGGGCAATTTATGGTGCAGGGGTGGAAGAGTCGTGATTCCGCCTTTGATAATGCGCATCTCTTTGTTTCCGGTTTCGGCCCTGCCCCGGTCAATTACAGCCATATACAGACCCCAGCCCCCCATAAAAATGAAGGTGGGGAACTCTTCTTCGCCCCGGTGCATCGGCTGGTAGGCTGGCAACTGGCATTTCAATCTCCTATGCAGGCATTACTGGATATGGGGAGTCGTCCATTAGCTAAATACCAGACCGGCTTCTGGGTCACCCGGGGTCAGGAAACCAGATCGCTGGGCTACCTCGAAACGATTCGTGATGATCCTGATTCGGGTCCATTCAATGTTCAGTTTTCTCCGAATGGCGACAATATCAGCTATATCTACAAAAACGCGTTTTATACACTTCCCGTATCGTTCCAAACGCCGTAGGGAACACGGGATGGACTTTCGTCGGTCGATATCCATCCTATAGTGTAAAAACTCGAACCAGAGCGCGACACTTGCATTCAGAATCGGTTTGACAATCTGGGGCGGGGAATTCAGAGAGCGTACAAGGAGACGATGACGGGCGGAGCGGGAATCATATCGGTAGCGCTCCCTGAAACGGCGCGTTTTTGTAAGAGACCGGAGGGCGTGCGCCCTCCGGTCTCTTTTATGCGCGATGATCTCTTGCGTACCGTGAGCTCGTTTCGCGGATGTCGTAGGTACAAACGTAGTTACAACATTGGGAGGCGCTTATTGTATGGCAATAATGAGGGTTGCGGGTAAAATAGAGTATTGTGATGGCATCGTTCCGCCTTCAACGGTGATGCCTTAGATGATTAAGGGGTAACGCAGGTATGGAGCGACGCATCTTCGGAATCGAGACGGAGTTCGGTTGTCTCGTCAGGGACGAACGGGCGGGGACGCCGGAGCGCGTCGTAGAAGAGGTCAAGAACCACTGCTTCTATCAGAAGAAATGGGGACTGATCGATCTGCACGCCCGCGATTATTCTTTTGAACCGGCGCGGAGCGGCGGCTTTCTTCTGAACGGAGGACGACTCTATATCGACGCGGTTGGCGATCATGAAGAGTACGCGACCCCGGAGTGTACCGACATTCTGGATGCCTGCCGCTACTACCGTGCCGGACAGTGGATCGTACAGAGCCTTCTCAACGAACTTGGCCTCGCTGATAGCGCCTCCTTTCACAATAACAGTGTCGACCACTACGGCGGTCATACCTTTGGTTGCCATGAGAACTACCTTGTCGAGATGCAGGACGAGGACTTTTTCCGGGCTTCTTTTAACTATCTCCTTCCGTTTCTGGTAACCCGACAGATTTTTGCGGGTGTCGGTCGCGTCGGAGGGCATAGGCTGAACTTTTCTTCCATGAAAAATTCGGTGATGACCATTTCCGATTATGATGTGGATTACCAGTGGGTCAGTAACTTCTACGGCGTCGAGATCGACCCGACGGTCAATTTCCAATTAAGCCAGCGGGCGGATCATATCGTCAAGACGATTTCGTCCCGGGTGCGCTTCAATCGTGCAATTATCAATCCGAAGTGGGACTCGTATTATAACTTCTCCAACCTGCACCGTCTTCATATACTGTACGGCGAGGGTAACATGAGCGATTATGCCACTGCTCTTAAAGTAGGTACGACCTCATGCGTCCTGACCCTGGTAGAAGAAGGCTTGCTCGGCGTCGAAGTCGAGATTCGAGATCCGCTGGAAACGTTGCGCTCCGTCTCCCGCGACCCCTCCTTCAAGTGGGTGGTCAAGCGTAAGGCAGGCGGCACTATCTCGGCAATCGATCTTCAGCGAATCTATCTGTATGCCTCTAAAAAGCGCCTGGCAGGCGTCGATGAGCAGACCGATTGGGTTCTTCGTGAATGGGAATCGACTCTGGACGCTCTGGAAAAAGACCCGATGACACTGGCAAACAAGCTGGACTGGGTTGCCAAGCGAAAGATGTATCTGGACTTTATCGAAAGCGAAGGGGTCAACTGGCAAGACCCCATCATGCAAAGCTTAGACCTGGAATATCACAACGTAAACCCGAACCAGAGCCTTTTCCATGCGCTGGAGCAAAACGGGGAAATGATACGGTTGACCACGGACGCCGAAATCGCCCGCGCTACTATCGAAGCTCCGTCCAACACTCGCGCTCACGCTCGCGCCCATGTGATATCTCGCCTCCTAGCATCGAAGTCTCGTGATTACGTGATTGACTGGGATCTGGTCTATCTGGCGAAAAACCGTCATCTAGACCTGAAAAACCCTTTCGATACCTATGAGAAGGAAGTGGAGTCGTTCGCAAAGACGGTCTGAGCTTCGCAGAGTAGCAAAGAAAAAGTCGGGGCGCTGACCGCCCCGACTTTTTTTATTGTCACACCCCGGCGGTCAGGATAAGGTTGGTGAGTTTGACCGGATCGGTGGTCGGCTCCTGTACGGTGGGGCCGACGCTGACATACGCTATTGGCTCGGTGGGTTTTGCGTAGCCGAGGTTTTCGATATGCTCTGCATCGTCCTCATGCGACGGATCGAGCGGCTGTATAAACTTATCGAAGCGATACGGCTTGTTCGCAGCGGTCAGGAGCGCCTGCGTCCGGGTATCGTTTAGCGAACCGATCAGATGGATAATGATCGGTGGCATCAGGGCGCGTTCCGCCGCCAGAGCGAAGGATGCCCCAAAGAATCCGAGTTGCGGTAACAGGGGGATGAACGCCTGTAAGATGCGCTGAGCGGCTTTGGCGTATTCGTCATCTCCGGTCGCAAGGTAGAGTCGCAGGAGTGCATCCGCCATTTCGAAGTTGTCGCGGGCGTCCTTGGTGGCAATCCGAAGATTGCCGACCGCATCCGGGCGCACCACCGCATCGAACATACCGCCGGAACGGGGGTCTTCCAGATGACTTTTTGCCCAATCCGCGATTTCTGCGGCGGTATCCAGATACTTTGCGCCACGTCCGGCTTCATACAGATCGAGACAGGCTCCGCAGAAATCTGCGGCGTCCGACAGCAATCCGACCGGGGAACGACCCTGCCAGTCTTCGGAATCTTCTGTGGGGAGGTAATGATCTATGGCGCCATCCGCTTGAAGAATATTCGCCAGCAGATAATCTATCGCCTTCTGGGCGATATCCAGGCTCGGGGTGTCGCCCGTCGCCTGCCACCATGCCACATAGGCGCGAGCGGCAAGCGCGTTAGAACCCGTGAGCAGGGTATCGTCAACCGCAGGCGGATTCCATTCCATGCGTTCGCCCAGTGGCTGCGCATAGTATTCGGCGTCTGCATACTGCGACCCGCCCCAGGTTCCCGTTTCGCTATCGTAAAGCGATTCATGCATATACCGAAGCGTCTTTTCGGCTATCGCTTTCCACTGATCGTCATCGAGTAGCTGGTACGCGCGGCTGAAAACCCGCGCCATCGCCGCCGAGTCTTCCAGCAGTTTTTCTACCTGCGGCTCGCGCCAGTCTGGTGTCTGAGCGTAGCGGAAAAATCCGCCGGAAGCGGGGTCATTCAATCCGCCTTCAGCGAGACCGCGCAGAGTACGTTCGATCATAAGACGCAGATCTGAGTTCGCTTCCCCGGCTCGCTCCGTCCGTGAGTATTGCTCAATAATAAACTCAAGAGCGTCCGGATGAGGGAATTTCTGTCCATTGTGACCAAATCCGCCAAACGCAAAATCGAAGTTATGCATGACGCCCAGCAGGATGCCACGAACAAGTTCATGCGTGATTTGCAATGAGGAGTCCAGAGGAGGCGTCTGGTTTTGTTGCTTGAGTTGTTCGCGCAGTTGCGCGACATGTTGCGCGACGCCCGGTTTATTTTGGTCGAACTGATTCTTAACCTGAGGGAGCAATTGCGCCATCTGGTCGGGCGGCAGGAAGGTGCCTCCGAAAAGAACGTCGCCTTCCGGCGTCAGCAGACAGGTCGAGGGCCACCCCCCCTGACCATAGCGCGAATTGATTTCGGGTCGTCGGTCTGTGTCCACGCGGACGGGGATAAAGTTTTCGTTGATATATTGCGCAATCGCCTCGTTACCGTATGTCTGCTCATCCATCTGCGTGCAAAACTGGCACCAGGGGGCAGTCAGGGAAAGGACAATCGGCTTGCTCTGCCTTTGCGCGTCTGCGAACGTCTCCTCGTTCCAGGGGCGCCACTCTATTTCAGCCATTCCTCTTTAATATCCTTCGAACATTGCATTCAATGCAATAAGGTTAGGGTCGTGAAGGAGCCTTCTTCGGGAATCGCTCCCCCGGCAGTATATCGCAAAAGTGAAACGGAGGCAGGAAGTGAGCTCTGGCAGGAGAACATAGGAATAGAGATGGATCGAACTTTCGATCCTTTTTTTCGTATAAGCTATCAAGTTGACTTGTGAGAGGAGTTTGAAATGTCTGGGAAAATAAATACTGCAATGGTGACCACCCTTGCGTTGCTGAGCTTCGCCGGTGTAGCGAAGGCGCAAGAAGTCCCTGCTGATCCTCCCGCCGCGACCTCTTCGTCGCGAGCGGTGAAACGAACCGTAACTTCCTACACCGAAAAATGGGCAAAAGATACCGGAGCGACGATTCTGGTCGATGCTTCTACCAGTAAACAGATGGTCACCTTGCCCGCCACCGTAGAGGAAGCGACCGGAGAGACGTTAGAAGCGGGTCTGACCTCACTGATCAAGCGCTTACCGCCCGGTACCACCTGGGCGAAATTATATCTTCCCGCCGGA
Organism: uncultured Armatimonadota bacterium; assembly: GCA_903910385.1. GTDB lineage: Bacteria > Armatimonadota > Armatimonadia > Armatimonadales > Armatimonadaceae > CAIVZM01. The sequence continues at coordinate 792 of CAIVZM010000067.1, read as the reverse complement.
CGTTCACTCAATGCGGATGCTGTTGCCGACTATGCAGTGGCGCAAGCCCATCTCTTTGGCGGCGTCGGATTGCCGACTCCTCCCGGAACGATCGAAGTTCTCGGGCAGAAGGTAAGCGGCGATAAAGCGGAGGGAGTCTCGACCGCCCTGAATCTACGAACGGTCTATATCGTCCTGAATCAGAACCGGTCAGCGGGCGCAACCGGTATCACCGCTGTCAATGATTGGGGAAATATGACCGACGAGCAGAAGAAGGACTATGCTCAGAAACAGGCGCAAGCGCTACTGGCGATGGATCCGAAACAGCAACAACAGGCGATGGCGTCCATTATGGATCAACAACGACAGGTAATGCAATCGCTGATGCAATCGATGTCACCGGAACAACGACAACAGTTCTTCCAAAATATGCGCCAGGCAATGGGCGGTATGTTTCCGGGCGGCGGTGGTGGAGGTCGTGGGGGACGCGGCGGCGGTAACGGCGGTAATAATCTGCGACCGTAACGAAGTATCTCCCGCTTCAAATCAGGTTTGGAATCAGGGTGCCGGGCGTCTCCGTGAAAGCGTTTATCGCTACAGGGACGAATGCCCGGTACCCTTATCGATTCTCGGCGTAAGACCCCTTGCTTTAGCAATGGGGATATAAGCCGGGTCCCGCGAGGCGGGACTTTACCGGCGAAGCCGCGTTGCAGGTGAGTTACACGGAAAATTGTATAATATAGTTGTTCAATATAGTTGTATAATATAGTTGTATAATATAGTTGTGAGCGTTCTCTGCATAAAATACAGACT